>JAXLTM010000001.1:0-200747 GCA_046330055.1 Bacteroidia bacterium
CCTGACAGCGCCGTACATCCGGTGCTTCATCTTTGTGTTGACAATGCATTAGGCTTAGAAGAACATTTGTCTACTGCAGAAAATATTTCTGTAGGCCCAAATCCATTCTCTGACAATTTGATTTTACATTTTCAAAAGAACAATCCGGAAGAGCGCTTTGTCACAATGACGGATTATTTGGGTCGTACAATCTTCAGCACAAAAACGAATTCCAATCAGGAAGAGTTAAAGATTCCAAATTCGGTAATCGAAAGTCTGGCGAATGGCATTTACTTCATAAGCGTCCGTTCAAAAAACAATTCAGACTCAAGTTCAATCAAAGTAGTGAAGCAAAAGTAATTTCAAAGCCTGCGGGGTTTATATCATAAAAACGGAGAGAAGCAGAAATCCGGTTGCTGCTTCTCTCCGTTTTGTATTTTCTTCACATACAATAAAAGTGAATTGCAAATTTTTTAGTTTGAAGCATTATTTTTTTACTTCTCAATTTACTGAACTATTAGTAGTGCTGACGCCTTGACTTGACAGGATTCAAATAGTAATATTCGATTGTTTTTAGAGGGGCGGAATGAAATGCTACCGGATTGCGTTTTTTAATGTCGTAATCATCTTAAATAAAATCTTTGAAATCTCTACCAACGTCTGATCGATTTCCGGGAACCTTTTATTCAAAGAAATTCCGATCAGGTCCGGAATAGCGGCACATTCAAACGCAGAGCCGCATGAAATGACAAAAAAATTCTTCCTGTCAGCAGCACTAAATCGACTGCTACCCTCTGCGATGTTAAGTACAATACTGAGTGAAGCCCGTCTCAGTTGATCTTTAAGCGCACGGTCAACATCCTTCATTGAAAGAATTTTTAAGTCTATCTCTGCATAAACAAACAAAGCTTTTTGATATACAATTAGATCTTTGAATTCCATTGGGCAAAGATCTGAACCTTCGTGGTATTAATACAAACTATATATTAAGGAACTTATATTGTAGAATTGGAAAGACTGGAGAGTGGAAGAAACGGAGAGTGTGAACAGTGGGAGAAACAGTGCAAGTGAACAGCATGTTAAATAGTGAACAGTGGGAGAAACAGTGGAAGTGAACAGTAGGTTAAATAGTGAACAGTCGGAGAAACAGTGGGAGTGAAAAGAGAGCGGTGAAAAAGAAACAGTGAACCGTTAGAGAAATTATACAAGGGAGTTGTAATGCCTTAAAACAGAAACAGTGCGAGTGACCAGTTGTTTTACTGTTCACCCACACTGCTTCACTCGCACTGTTCACGCTCCCCCTCCTGGGCTCGAACCAGGGACCCTCTGATTAACAGTCAGATGCTCTAACCAGCTGAGCTAAGGAGGAATACTGTTTTCCTTGTTGGTTTTACAGGGAAAACATTATCGGTCCGGCTCATGCCATTCGCCGTCTGGCGAACTAAAGCACTCAGAATTCAGAGTGTTTAAAGGGACGGCAAAAGTAATGAATTCAATGGATTTTCCAAGCTTTTGGGCGAAAAAATAGGGGGCAAATTTGATCATCATCGTCTGCGCTTGTAAATCGTTTATTTTCAAGACATAGTATACGGTTGAAGCTCATTACATAGGTACTCACGATAATTGACCGGTTGGGCTTTTGATCAGAATTCGATCTTTTTTACGGCCTCTCCTCCATCACTTTCTAAACGGGAAAAGTACATTCCGTGGGAAGGAATTTGATCAAAGTGAACAGGCAAAATTTGATATCCGGCGACGGCGTGGAAATGCTGTAGAGTGATCAAACTTCCCTGCGTTGAATAAATGCTTAATTTAACCTCTCCGGCTTCGGGCATGTTCAGCATCAACTGCCCTTCTGCGCTGCCTGAACCGATGCTAAATCCGAGAAAATCAAAAGCCCGGCTTTCATTATTCAAAACAATAGTCGAGGTGAAAGTTGTTGAACCATCATAATCAAATTGATTCAACCGATAATAATTTTTCCCGGGCAATGGTTGTTCATCCGTAAATGCATAATCGATGATCGTAGTTGAATTTCCATTTCCAATCACACGACCAATCGTTTCGAAATTTATTGCATCGCGACTTCGCTCTACATCGAAATGATCGTTATTGATTTCGCTTGCTGTTGTCCAGCTCAAATCATTCTTACCATGATTGTTTTTTCCGGAAAAGGAAATCAACTCTACCGGCAAAGGTGAAATCATTTGAACAGTCACATCATCGAGATAGTAATATGCGCCGTAACTGCTTGGATTATTCGGACCGGCCAATGTCTTTGACGTAGCTGCATCGTTGTGAAAATTTCCAATAGTCAGATATGTATACGCAGCAGCAGGAACGAATTGAAATGTTACCTGTGTCCAGGTAGTAGAATAGATGACAGAGGTTGTTTCACCTTGAGAATCACAGAAGTAATTGGCGGAACCCAGCGTTTGTGATACTGCAGTAGAAAAATAGCAACCAATGTTATTGCTGCCCCAGTAATGCAATGTGCTAACTCCATTCGTGATCCAAACCTGATAGAGTGCACCCGGAACTATGGGTGACCAAAGTTGTGTAGGCATACTCCCTGTAGTTAGCCGAACTGTACCGAAAGCTGTAACCAATGAACCCGTTTCCTCCATGCGGTGAAACCGTTGCCCACCATGTTGTTGGTGCCTTAGCCCCGCCGCTGCCTAATAAGCTGTAGTAATCGGGGCTTCCCGTTCCCGGAATCAGTGAACATGAATTATTCGGATTTAGCCAGCCTGAAGCATAGCAGATCTGAGCATAATTCGACGGCAATGTCGAGTATGTTTCAAAATTTCCCTGAGGACAAATGTTCTGTGCCGAACTTTCGAAAACACAGAAACCCAGAAATCCCATTAACGCAGTAAGGATTTTCACAGATTCGAAAAATACCGGATTCCAAAGGCAGGGCCGAATGAAACTGGCCGAAAGCGTATTAATAATAACTGAACCGGCTGTACCACCCTCCCACTTCTATTATTCCCGACAGGGTCCGAATTATGATCTGGGGAAAAATTAAGCCTTCTATGATTTCCAACTCCGATAAATTATGTTCGCACCTTTCAAGTACCTTGATAATTGTTATATTTATACCAAACACCCTGCTTGTGATCCGTTTCTTTACACTGCTTTCCATTTTATTTTTTTTCTCGCATATTTCCAATGCACAGCTTAATCTTACATGGCGACGCACGATTGATGATGGTCACATAGCCAAAAAGAGAATCGAATATTACTTAGTGACACTGCCACTGCCGGGGTTTATTCAATCGGAACACGAATAACGCAGGGTAATTCAAAGACTGATCTGCTTATTACCAAATTAGATACAAGTGGCAACCAGTTGTGGCAAAAAGTGTTTTCTGCTCCGGGGAATTATGATGAAACGGTTAAAGATGCTGTTATTGATCACCGTGGAAATCTGCTTATCACGGGGGAACAATTCAGCTCCTCTACCTATTCGGATATACTTGTTGTCAAATATTCTGCTTCGGGCACCCTCCGTGGTCAGATACCATCGACGGTCTCCGGACATGGATTCGATTCGGTAATTCAATTTGTGTGGACGACTCCGACAATTATTATGTGGGTCCGATGCAGTTTCAAGCGCCTTATTCTTTGCGGCAATCTGACTAAGTATACTCCTGCCGGCTTGCGAGTGTATAATATGGATATTCCTGCAATCGGAAGCTTCAGAATGGTGTTGATTACAAGAATGGATTTCTCTACATTAACGCAACAACATATGTAGCAGGCCAGCCTTATCATACTGCACTTTAAATTTGATACTAATGGAAATTATTTAAACTCTTTCCCGATCAATAATGCCAATACAAATTTGATTGTCGATAAAATCATAACCGATAGTCTTATTTTTCTTTTGGAAACCAAGCAACCTGGTCCGTTTAGCTGGCCCAATCTGGTATACGAAATTATTTGCATAGACACGGCACTGAATTTTCGTTGGGCAACGACCCAATCAACATTGTATTCCATTCGTCCTAAAGGTTTTCAACTCGTGGGAAATTCACTTTATGTTACGGCAGAGGAAAGCTTGGATTCTGCTCTTTCGACTCGCTTCAATTGACCTGCGTTGCTTTTCATCGGCTGATGTCAGTTGTTACATCAATCATGGATGGGCGCAACCGAATACATAAGTTGTTATGACCCTGTCGTGGATTTAAATGGTACTGTATCCGTTGCTGCGCATTTCGTCGACACAATCCTGCAGCGTTACGTCTATGTATATATGCGCTTTGATTCTACACTCGTACTACAACAGTACCTAATTTTACCTGACAACGAACACTCTACTCACGTTTTCTTAAGCCGGTATAATGATCAAAACATATTCTACATGGCGAAGGCTTCAGCTTTATCCCCTTGGAATAGCGATCTTGTGCTTTATCGTTTAAGCAACAATCCGGTTATAATAGCTGATCCATATTTAGGGGCTCCAAAATTTTTTCCAAATCCTGCCATTCATGAAATTCGTATTTCCGACGAAATGCTGATTTATGATACGTGGTCTCTCATAACTTGATGGCAAATTTGCAGTTCGGGAAAACGCATTTCCTTCCGATGGAATTCTTCGGTTCGAAGTTTCTTCCGGCTGTACTCTTCACAGCTTAGCTCTTCGATAGGGATGAAGATTGTACGGGTCGTGATTCAGTGATCGGCTTCCGGTACGCCACTCAACGTAATTGCGTTTAAAAGTATCAACAAATTATTTCAGGCTATCGGTCAGATGATTTTGCTCACTCTTTCTCGTTTGCGTTAATTCTATATTCGTCCCATGAGAAAATTTCTATTGTTGTTTCCATTTTCTCGTGGCACCACACAGGCGCAATGGGTGGATATGATTTCGAATTCTACAGAAAGCATCGAAGAAATTCACCCCTTCGGAGCAAACAGGGTATTTTGTAACAGCAACTTTTGCTGCAGGTGGGAAAATTTATGGAACTGAAGATGACAAAACTGGACGCTGTTACATTCCGATCCTTCAAATTACTTTCTCTCTGTATTTTTTTCTGAATGAGGAAACAGGATGGGTTGGCGAGGAGACATTTGTACAGGAATTATTCTTCACACCGACGATGGCGGCGTTAATTGGACAACACAAACCGGCACCTGCGAACAAATTGAATCCATTTATTTTGTTGATACAAATAACGGTTGGGCAGTTGCGAATGACGGAACTTCGGGAGCATCAATTATCAGTTTTCTCACCTTCTTTTTTGCAGCACTTTTTGCAGGTGCTCAACCCACTTTTGAAAAAAACTGGGGAGGAAATTCTTATCAGGAAGGTATTGTTTTATGCAGGTCGACGGACAACGGATTTGTGATAGCAGGGCGTGAAAGTGAAGCGTTGACCAATTACACTGATATTGCAATCACGAAAACTGATTCACTTGGTGATTCATTATGGACAAAAACATACGGAGGAAACGGAGCCAATGATTTTCCGGCTTCCATTGTAACAACTGCAGACGGCGGATATCTTATTGCTGCAACAACATATTCACTCTCGCTGAATGCCCCCACTCAAGCCGACTGGTGGGTACTGCGTCTGGATGCAAATGGTGACACACTCTGGACAAAAATATTCTATCACAACGGCAATGATCGTATGCAATGCATTTGGGAAAACAATGACGGAAGCATCATCTGCGGCGGATGGCAATACGACAGCGGCTGGGGAAAAGGAGAATGCAAAAAACTGGACTCATCGGGAAATGCAGAATGGAGCAATCAGATACCGTCATCAGGAAATTCGTTCGTACAATATTGCAGGCAGAATTATGACGGCGCTTATCTGTTCGCAGGCTCATATCTGAACGGAGATTTCCGTGGAATCATTTATGAATTTGATCCCGTAGGCAGCCTGATGGACTTTCATATTTACGACAAAGCTTCAAGCGTTGAATCGATCAATTCCGTCGAACATCTCACACAGGGAGGGTATCTTGTTTCGGCAAAGACAGGATATAGTTCTTCAGGATACGATATCTGGGTGTTGCGATTGGACGATAGCTGGGATACACTCTGGACAAAAACATTCAACGATCCAATTTATCTATACGATCCCGAAAAGAATTTTGCTTTTAGTGTGATTCCGGATTCGGGATTTGTATTCGGAGGAGATCTGCAAATTGGTTCGAGCATGCAGGCAATGCTCTACAGAGGAGATAACAATGGAAATTTAGTGTGGACAAAAAACTATGGACAATTAAATTCAGAAAGTAATAATTCCGTCATCACTCTTTCAAATGGTTTTGCTTTTTGCGGATCGAAAGACCTGCTTTCAACAACCGGCTATGATTTTTACCTCGTTCGAACCGACAGAAACGGAAGCATCAATGGTATTAACCTTGCAGAAAATCAGTTGAATTCAGGCAGAATTCGACTTTCGCCAAATCCTGCATGCGAATACATCAAAATTTCAGGTATAAATAAATCAGATATCATCAGAATTTACAATGCAAATGGAGCGTTAGTAATGGAGACACGCGCACGAAACGAAATCGAATTAATCTCCACGGAAAATCTGGTTTCCGGAATCTATTTAGTAACTTGTATCAGTGATGGCAGAGTCGGGAAACATAAATTAGTAATTAGTAAGTAGTAAGTGGTAAGTAGTATGCGATGATTACTGATTACTGATTACTGATTACTGATTACTAATTACTAATTACTAATTACAATTAATTATTGTTTTGTAAACTTCTCCACCTTATGCTTCACTGCCGGGACGGTACGAAGGTATGCGTAAATGGCTCCAAGGTCTTCGTCAGTCATCCCGCAGTAGAATTGCCATGGCATGGCAGTTTGTTTTCCGTCAACAACAGGAATTTTGTTTGCTGCTGAGTCACGATAAAAACGGAACTTGTTTAAAAAATCTTCTTTGCTCAGCAGGCCAATGCCTGTTTCATTATCCGGAGTAATGTTTGCAGAAGTTACACAATTTCCATTCATGCAGAATGTCATTCCACCCGAAAATTCTGTTCCCGGAATTACTTTCCCTTTTTCAAGCTTGGTATGACAATCGAAACAGGTCGCCGCATTTGTCATATACTGACCGTAGGCAATCGTGTCGGATTTAGAAGGGATCGACGGAAATGATTCCGGTTGCGGTTCGGGAATTGTTTTTACAATGAGATTCATCGGGAATTCAAGCGTTCTGTCCGGGATTTTATTTTCAATCGGTTTCAGGCTGCGGATATAGGCGATGATCGAATATAAGTCTTCCTGAGACATGTTTCTATAATGCATATAAGGCATAATTGGAAACATTGCTTCTCCCTTCTTATTGACACCGGTAGTTATCATGCGCAGTAATTCGCCATCTGTCCAGTCGCCAATTCCGGCCGGAGTAATGTTTCTCGGATAAACGACACCGGGAATTCCGGCAAGTGCTTTGTCGAATTTTTCTCCGCCTTTTCCTTCGGTTCCCGGAATGCGCGGACCTCCGTAAAGCGACCAGTCGCGCATAGAATGACAGTCGACACATCCCGAAACATTTTTCGCCAGGTACTCCCCTCTGGCCAATCGTTCCGGTGTAATTTCAACTTTAATTTCCTTTGCCGCCCCGACTTTAGGAAAAGCGGAATTCAGATAAATTATGCCCCCGACGGCAAACAAGACGACAAGGAGCAACAAGACTCCAATAATTTTAAGTGCTTTTTTCATGTGATTTAGGTGTTGGCGTACACAAAGGTATAATTCACCTCATTATTCCAAACCGATTTTGCATTTAATTAACATTTATCTGGAAAAAAGCAGGATGGGTTATAACGGGCCATATTGGTGATTAGTGATTAGTAATTAGTGATTAGTGATTAGTGATTAGCATTTGACATCAGCGATTCTAGTTCGGATCTTAATTCTATTTTATCGTTTCCCGTATTTCTTATCAAATAAAATTCTCCGAAACACCCATCCCAAAAATCCCTTCATCCTCTCTAATTCTCAATCGCCAAATTAGAGTCCCTAATCATCACATATGAAAACCTCTGATTCCTAATCGCCAAATTAGAATTCCCAATCATCACATACTAAACCTCTAATTACTACTTACTAATTACTACTTACTAAAAAAGGGCACCCCTTTCGAAGTGCCCTCTTTTGGTTAGACGAGAAAATATCTATTACTGAACAATCAATCGTGTTGACTGAACCGCTCCGTCGACATCACTCAGGCTTACTACATAAACACCTTTAGCAAAATCGCGAACGCTGAATTCAGATGTATTCGATCCTTCGCTTGCAGTAATTACATCGCTGTATACTACATTGCCAAGAAGGTCGGTTACTTTCAGGCTATATTTTCCATCCTTTGAAGCATTGAAGCTTACAGTTGCTTTGTCAGAAGCCGGATTCGGATACATTCCAAATTCAGTAGTGGTAGCTTCATCACTTGCTGTACGGCAAGAGAAGTTTACTGCCACGAGCTGACCGGCAGGTTGACTCGAACCGCAGAAGTTTACGGCATTTGCCTTAACAGTTACATTCGAACTAAGTGCTGTGCTGAAGTTAACTGTTGCAGATGTTCCGGAAGGTGAAATAGAAGCACCACCGGTTACGCCCCAGAGATAAGAAGTAGCACCGGCGACAGGAGCAACTGAATATCCTACAGCAGTAGCAGATTTACATACAGCCGGAGGACCTGTTACCACAGGAGGAGCAGGACGAGCGGTAACTGCATAACAACGAGCAACACCAGGACCGCAGTTGTTGACACCTGAAACACAGATGTTACCTGAACCGGTAAAGGCTGCTGTAAAGTTAACAGTGATTGATGTTCCTGTAGTATTTACAACAGTAACACCTGCAGGAACAGTCCATTGATAAGTGAATGCTCCGGCAACTGCGGCAATAGAATAAGTCACATTGCTTTGTCCGCAGAGTGCTGTACCCGGACCGGAAATACTTCCCGGTTGAACAGGTGTTGAACGAACTGTGTATGTTCTTGTGAAAGATCCGCAAGTGTTGAATACAGTTACGCTCACAATTCCGTCAGTCCATGCCGGACCAAAGTTGATTGTTGCATTTCCATTGTTCGATGTTGCAATCGTTGCGTCACCGGTAATTGACCATAAATAACCGGATACTCCCGGAACAACACCGATAGTATAAGCAACTCCGTTTGTATTCGGACATACATAGCCCGGACCGATTAGAGCGTTAGAGTGTACAGGTGTTCCTGTGATTGTCATACCGCGAACCGGTGAGTTACCGTAGCAGTTAGAGGCATATACCTGAATTGAACCTTGTCCAAAAGTAGCCGGAACAGTAACCTGAACAGTATTGGTTCCCTGACCGTTTGCAATGAATACGCCTGTACCCGTTACTGACCATGTATAGCTTGTTGCATTCGCTGCAGTAGTTGAGAAGGTATAAGTACCAGGGCCGCAGATAATTTGTGAGCCGGTAATAGGAGCCGGTTGAGAAGCATAAGTAGTGATTACAGGGATGCTCATACAAGTTTGAGGGCCGGTACCGCAACCATTAGCAGCAGCTACACAGATAAATCCACCTGCGTATGTACCATTGAATGCAACAGTGATGCTATTTGTAGTTGAAGAGCCTGTTGCTCCTGTAGGAAGTTGCCATGTATATGATGTTGCACCTGCAACCGGAGCTACAGAAAAGACAACGCCTGAAGAGTTACGACAAGCACCGGTTGGTCCGCTGATAGCGCCCGGAGCCCCAAGTGATCCACCTGCACCGGCAACGGTTCCGGTAGCTGTACCTGTACATCCGTTACCATCAGTGATAGTTACTGTATAGTTACCTGCGCCGAGGTTTGTTGCTGTACTTCCCGTCTGACCACCCGGTGACCACAGATAAGAGTATGATCCTGTACCACCGCTTGGAGTAACTGTTGCAGTACCATCATTCGTTGCACAGCTTGACGCTGTAGTAGAAACAGTACCCTGAACTTTTGCCGGTTGAGTCAATGTTACAGAAACAGAAGTAGTACAACCGTTGGCATCGCTGATAGGATAAACAGTTGTATTGGCAGCCTGAGTGAATGAGCCGGTTCCTGTGTAAGAAGGCGTACCACCGGTTGCTGTAATGTTTACTGTTGTTGTTCCGCCGAAACAAGAGATTGTTCCTGATGTGAAACTACCGGAAAGTACTGCAACCGGAGAAGCAATACCGACACCTGCTGATGATGTACAACCATTCACTGTTGCAGTTACTGTATATGTACCTGCAACGCTTACAGTGATGCTTGAAGCTGTTGAACTGTTACTCCACAGCAATGAACCTGCTGCAGCTGTAGACAATGTAGTAGTTGCATCACAATTGTTGTGAACAGTTACAACCGGAGTAGCCGGAGTTGGATTCACGGTCAGGTTCAGAATTTCAGTATGACAACCTGTAGTAGAAGTATAGGTTCCTGATGATGTATACGTCTGTCCGTTCACCGCCCATGTGTACGAATTACAAGCTGAAGCATTCGTAGTGTTCGAAGAGCTTGGTGTAATTGTCAACACGAGTGTTTCAGTATTACAAGCAGTAACAAAAGTGTACGTACCACTTTCAGTATAAGTATTGCCATTAACTGACCATGTGTAAGAATCACATGCCGATTGAGTCGTTGTATGATTAGTGCTTGGCGTAATAGTCAGGTTCAGAACTTCTGTATGACAGCCGGTTGTTGAAGTATAAGTACCGCTTGCTGTATACGTTGTACCATTTACTGCCCATGTGTACGAATCACAAGCCGATGCATTTGTAGTATTCGTTGTGCTTGGTGTGATAGTAAGGTTCAGGGTTTCTGTATGACAACCGGTAGTTGATGTATACGTTCCTGAAGCTGTATACGTTGTACCATTCACTGACCACGTGTATGAGTCACAAGCTGATGCATTAGTAGTGTTCGATGTGCTTGGTGTGATTGTCAGGTTCAGAACCTCTGTATGACAACCGGTAGTTGATGTGTATGTACCACTTGCAGTATAAGTAGTGCCGTTAACTGCCCATGTGTAAGAATCACAAGCTGATGCAGAAGTTGTGTTAGTTGTACTTGTTGTAATTGTCAGATTCAGAATTTCTGTATTACAACCATCGGTCACAGTATATGTACCACTTGATGTGTATGTAGTACCGTTAACTGACCATGTATAAGAATCACAAGCTGATGCAGTTGTAGTATTTGTTGTACCTGAAGTAATAATCAGATTCAGGATTTCAGTATGGCAACCGGTTGTTGATGTATACGTTCCTGAAGCTGTATAGGTCGTTCCGTTCACTGCCCATGTATAAGATCCGCAAGCCGTAGCATTCGTAGTATTCGAAGTGCTAGGTGTGATCGTCAGATTCAGCACTTCAGTATGGCAACCTGTAGTTGAAGAATAAGTACCGCTTGCAGTATAGGTTGTTCCATTCACTGCCCATGTATACGAATCACAAGCCGATGCTGATGATGTATTTGTTGTACTTGGAGTAATTGTCAACACCAGTATTTCTGTATGGCAGCCAACTGTATACGTATATGTACCACTTGCGGTGTACACTGTTTCGTTTACTGACCATGCATATGAATCACACGCAGAAGCCGTGGTAGTATTCGATGTGCTCGGTGTGATTGTCAGATTAAGAATTTCTGTATGACAACCGCTAACAGATGTATAAGTTCCGCTTGATGTGTAAGTAGTACCATTCACAGCCCATGTATATGAATCACATGCTGAAGCATTGGTAGTATTTGAAGTACTTGTTACAATCGTCAGGACAAGTGTTTCGGTATTACAAGCAGTTACAGAGGTGTAAGTGCCGCTTGCTGTATAAGTTTGTCCATTGATTGGCCATGTGTAAGAATCACAAGCAGTAAGTGTAGTTGTATTGTTTGTGTTCGGAATAATGGTCAGGTTCAGAATTTCTGTATGACAACCTGTTGTTGAAGTGTATGTTCCGCTTGAAGTATAAGTGGTTCCATTCACCGCCCATGTATAAGAGTTACAAACAGCAACTGTTGTTGTATTTGATGTACTCTCTGTAATGGTAAGGTTCAGAACTTCTGTATGACAACCGGTAGTAGATGAATACGTTCCACTGGCTGTATAAGTGGTTCCGTTGACAGCCCATGTATAAGAATCACAAGCAGAAGCCGATGTTGTATTGGTCGTGCTTGGAGTAATTGTTAGAACAAGTGTTTCTGTATGACAACCGGTTACTGAAGTATAGGTGCCACTTGCTGTGTATGTAGTACCGTTTACCGACCAGGTGTATGAATCACAGGCAGAAGCCGAGGTTGTATTGTTTGTACTTGGTGTAATGGTAAGGTTTAACACCTCTGTATGACAACCGGTGGTTGATGTATAAGTACCGCTAGAGGTATAAGTAGTTCCATTAACAGACCATGTATAAGAATCACAGGCAGATGCCGATGAAGTATTTGTCGTGCTTGGAGTAATTGTTAGATTAAGAATTTCCGTATTGCAACCGGAAGTAAATGTATATGTACCACTGCTAGTATAAGTTACATTGTTTACCGACCATGTATATGAGTCACAGGCTGCGGCTGTGGTAGTATTTGTTGTTCCGGTTGTGATTGTTAAATTCAGAACATGATGAACATTACATCCCAATTCCACCACATCAGCAGTATAGGTTCCGCTGGAGGTGTAGGTTGAACCATTCACCGGCCACGTAAAGCTGTTACAATTACTTACTGTTTCAGTCACCGTTTGAGGGGCCGGTTGGCTGATCGTTACGGTTGCTGTTGCTGAGCAAAGACACCTGATCGGTTGCAGTTACAGTATATGTACCCGGCACTCAAACCTGTTGCTGTAGCTCCCGTTTGTGCAGGGACGGTATTCCATGAATATGAAACAGTTCCTGTTGGCGTTCCGGCGAACGTTGCTGTTGCCGTTCCGTTGTTTGCACCATTGCAAGTTACATCTACAAACGACTGAATAGAAGCGGTCAGATTACAAGCAGTGCCTGTTACAACAGGGCTGCAAACTGAGCCAAGCGTTACGTTTGCAGCAAGGTTTAAACCTGTGACAGTCGGGCCGCCATCAATATAAAAAGTTCCTCCATTCCCCGATGTCGCAAAAGTTATTGCCACTGTAGCCCCAAGAGGAAATTTTGTAGCAGTAGTCGGCGTAATTCTGAATCTACCGATTTTAATTGGGGGGCCGTTTTTGGCTACCGCAGGCGCATTGGCCGCAGGCAATTGTGCTCCGGAACCCATTGTTAAGCTCAATAAATGTGTAACTGTATTAACAGCCACATTGAACCCCGAGGCCGATTGTACAGCAAAATTTGCGCTGATATTCGGGTCACATGTTCCCGTAACATAACTAATACCAAACGGAACGGTATATATTGTACTCGGATAATTTAAGCGGAATGCCGCTGCCGAATACAACATAGTAGTTGCCGTTGATGTACCATCATGTAGAATGAAATAATCAAATGAAATAGAGTCTGGCGTAGCATTACAGTTGCCAAGAGAAACTGTAATGTGATTCACTCCGATGCCGAAGAACATCAGCATCATGTAAAACACACCGATGATCAAGATGTGTCGTTTGGTTGGGAGGAGCATTCTTTTCATTGCGTGTTTATTTTGGGATGATTGTTTTATGGATGAACAGAAGAAACGAAGTTATAATTATTCATGTCTAGCGCCGGATAATCAAATAAATCAACAAATCCATCTCCATTTAAGTCGGTGGTAGCATACACCCCGCTGACAAAATTGAAGTTGTCATTATCAAGATCCGGATAATCAAAGAGGTCAGCAAATCTCATCTTGATTTATGCTCCGGTGAAAATCGAATAAATTCCATCGCTTAAATCTGACAGCCAAACCGGACATGAGATTGCAAAGGGTCTGTCGAGAAATCCATAAGAGCAGAGTGTCGAGGTTGAAAAGAGCTACCGGTGAGGCAGACCATGTCAATACGCTATTTCTGTGACGAACAGCAACATAATAGTTTCCGTCCAGTAGCCACATTAAATGTAACATTGCAAGTTCCGTCAGTCATCAACATTCCTTTTGTTTGATCTGCAAGAGCGAATGTGTTTTTCGTCATGCAACTCTACGCATGATGGTAATAGTTTCGCCACCCGTTGCTCGAATACTCCTTGATTAAAAATCACCAGTCATTGCCCCGCCACCAATATAATAACCTTGTAAATAAAGCCTTAAGATTCAACGTCATTCCTCCGCCGCAGCTGGTGACAGTAAACGTTGAAGTACTAACTTTGAAGAGCAAGGAGGATTATTGAGATTGATTGTTCCTGTTGTTGCTCCCGCAGGTACGGTAACCTGAATTTCTGAACTGTTGATTAATACAAATGTAGCAGAAGTTCCATTGAAGTCAATAGATGTAACCAGATTTAAGTTTGATCCATTAATTGTTACAGTTGAACCGGGGCAAGCAGAACTAGGATTAAACCCTGAAATTTGAATAGAAGCAGGGTCGTTAACCGTTATTGAATTGCTTCCTGTACATCCGTTCGCATCAGTAACTGTATAGGAATAGGTTCCAGCGGTAACTGTAAACGTTCCTGGTCCCGTGTATGCTCCGGTACCTCCTGTCGCCGAAACAGTAACCGTTGAAGATCCTCCCGGACAAGCAATAGGTGTTGCACTAATGCTTACAATAATTTGCGAAGGGGCTGTTATACTTCCACTCGCTGTGGCAGTACATCCATTGGCATCGGTTACAGTGTAAGAAAATGATCCCGCACCAACGGTGAACACACCTTCACCTGTGTAAGGCGCTGTGCCTCCACTTGCAGCCACAGTAACTGTTGTTGTTCCGCCGAAACATGCAATAGGCGCTCCCGGTGTTGCTGTAACAGTCAACTGCGTTGGCTGTGTAACTGTTATGCCTGTAGAACCGGAACATCCGTTATTGTCTGTTACTGTATAATTATATGTACCTGCATTCACAGTGAATGAACCTGTGCCTGTATAAGGGGCCGTTCCGCCTGTAGCGGAAACTGTAACCGTGCTCGAACCACCGTTACATGCAATAGGTGTGCTTGTTGCAGAAACAACCGGTGCTGCATTTACATTAACAACAACAGCCGTGCGCGGACTTTCACAACCCAGATCAACATTTAAACTGGTTGAAGGCAAGCCCGGATTTGTTCCTGTACCAACTGTATAATGTGACAATGCAGAAATATATGTCTGCCACTGAGAAACAGTTCTTGTTGCACCATCATTAATCAAATCAAGATAGTTTGACGATTGCGCATTGAATGTGTTGGCATTTACGCCGGAAGTAAGCCCCGGTGGAATTGCTCCGGTTGAAGCACTTGTAGAAGCTTCAAATCCATTTGTATCATCAAATACATAGAGGTGGATTTGTTGTGCTGTTGCATTCAACGGATTATCTGTCACCGTAGTAGTGAAGGCATAAATCTGATCACCGGTAGTTGAAATCGAAAGTTGTGCATAGTTGTTTGTTCCCGTACAAGTTGAACAGGAGATGGCGCCGGAGAAAGTCCAGGTATAATCGGCAGTACTCACATAACTCTTAATAACCGTTCCTGCTGCGATAGTATTCACAGCTACCCAACGACAAACGTCTTCGTTTCCTTTCGCACTTGTTGCACTTACGCCACGGAAGCCTGTTCCTGTCCATCCGTTATCAGTAAAGTAGATCGTGGTTCCCGCAGGAATTTTACTCAATGCTACGAATGTAAAATCATCCGGTGTTGTGTTGTCATTATATCCATTGATCGCAATGCTCATCGGAACACTTGCCTGTTGAGATACATAATAAGTAGTTGTTCCCGCAACCGCAGTTGAAGGTGTTGGTGCAGTTGAAGCTGCATTGCCTCCTGTTGGAACTGTATACCACCACAGTGAATTTCCTGAAGTTGGTGTTGCGAAAGCGGTGATGCTGTGGCTCCCTGACAATATGTTACCGGTGAAACCGCTGTTGGTGCGGCAACACTGTTCACGGTAATTGTTGTCGTTGCACTGGAGGTACAACCTGCCGCTGTGCTTCCTACTACAACATAAGAGGTTGTTGTTGTCGGTGAAGCAATAACCGAGACTCCGGTAGTTGCATTCAAACCGGTCGACGGCGACCAAGAGTAGGTTGTTGCACCTGAAGCTGTAAGAGTAACCGAACTTCCCTCGCAGATAGTTGAAGATGTTGGGGACACACCCGTTGTCGGAACCGGATTAACTGTAACTGTCACAGTTGTGATAGACTGACATCCGAAACCATCAACAGCGCTTACGGTGTAAGTTGTTGTTGAAGCCGGAGTTGCAGTTACCGGCGTTCCTGTTGAAGAACTCAGTGTTGCAGATGGAGACCAGGTATATGTTGAGGCTCCTGTTGCATCAAGAGTAGATGATTGTCCCTGACAAATTGAAGATGGGGTTGCTGTTGCTGTCACAGAAGAGCCACTGCTTTGAGCAACAACTGAGAATGTTGAACTGGCAGTGCAGCCATTTGCGTCGCTAACGATAACCGTATACGAACCAACTCCGAGTCCGGTAATGTCTTCCGTTGTCGGGCCGTTGCTCCAGCTGTAGGTATAGCCCGGGGTTCCACCGGATACTGTAATATCGACTGCACCATTGTTTCCGCCTGAGCAATTTGTGTTTGTTACCTGACCTACAATGTTAATGGCAGTTGGTTGAGTTAATGTTGTAGAGGCGGAAGCGGTACAACCATTTCCATCGGTTACTACAACTGAATAAGTTCCGGCAACAAGACCGGAGACTGTAGCTGTAGTTGCTCCGCCCGGCGACCACAAGTAAGAAGTAATTCCGAATGTACTTGTTGCATTGGCTGTGATTGATCCATTTGATCCTCCGTTACAACTTACATGATTAATTCCGGAGAGAGAAAGTGAAACCGTTGAAAGGTTTGCATCGCCGGAAGTAAGGGCAACTACAGAGTGTCGTGTTGCTGTCGTGGTGTTTGCACCGCTTGGCCAGATACCATCGGCATCGGTTTGGGCAATTGCAATCGTATTATCACTATTTCTGGCTTCAACGCGAAGAACACCCGTTGTCGATGTGCTCGAAGCCGGAATAACTCCGGCGAATGTGCCGGCAGAACCAAGTCCTTGATAAATATTATCAACAGATGTTGGAAGGTCTGTTTGTGTAAGCTGGCCGGTTGTAAGCGGACTGGACTGATAAGCATATAAAGGATCTCCGCTGCCAGTTGTATTATCGTAAATGAGAATGTATTTTCCTCCTACGCAGGCACTGAACGCTCCGGTGATAAATGCACCATCATCATTCGTTGCTGTGCTCACTGCAGTAGATTGCATATCAAGCGCTGTAAGGGTTTTTGTTCCTGCGAAATTCGCAGTAAGCCCTACGGTTCCGGTTGAATATGCTACACGAATAGTATGTTGTGTTCCTGCAGCAAAGCGAGTGGAATTTCCTGATGGTTGGAATAATACCCAAACAGGTCCGGAACTACCGTTTGCATCAGTAGTAAACGCATTAACGCGCGATTGACCGCTGAATGATATGCCATTGTAAATTGAACCGGCACCAAGAGTTGTTGCGCTTTCAGAAGAAAGAGCTAAACCAAATCCGAGATTATATGTTGTGTTCGGTGCAAGATTGTCGAGGCGGAAACATACGGCAATCGGTGTGCGTGCAGTATTGGCAGACCCCGTGGTCTTTGAACCAAAATATTTTGGAACCACCAATTCAACTAAGGCAGGAGCAGGATTGATAAGGATATTAGAACTGATCGCAGATGCCAATGTGCCGGAAGTGGCTTCAATCGTATAGTTACCTACCTGATCAAATTGAACGTTTGTAAATGTAGCAACACCGTTAACACAATTTACTGTCAGTGTTCCTGTCATATTTCCCGGTCCGCTGAAGAGCGAAAGTGTTACTGATCCATTATAGGAATTGTCTACTGTTGCATCCGGACGCAGGGCAAGAACCTGAATCGGATCTACAGGTGAGTTAAGGATTCCATTCAGTGGAACACTGGAGAAGGAGAGGAATGATGCTACATCATATACAGCAAAGTTGTTTGAAAAACCGGTAATCAATCCGCTGGCGCTTGCATCAAGAATTACAAACGGATCCGGAGTGTCATAAATGACTCCGGTAATAGTAAGTGTATCGGTTCCTGCTGCCATAACTCCGGTCACATTACCGCCGGCAAGGCTTCCTCCCGTGCTGTTGGTATTAATAGAAAGACTTACCGTTGTATTTGAGCTCACCGGCTGAGGACTGCCAAGGTTATCCTGTGCCTGAACTTTAACTGTGAATGGCTGATTGAAAATTACATCCGCGCCATTGTTAACATTCAACACTACAATTTGTGTAGGGAATGTGATTGGTGCTGTTGTTGTGCTGTTTGGATTATCGGTAGCTGTTGTTGTCAGATATTTTGTGGCAACACCCGATCCGTTGTATCCATAAGCACGGAAATAATAAGTTGTATTTGGAGTAAGGTTGGTAATTGTTACCGGACCACTTCCTGTGCCATCATAAATAAATTGCTGTCCGGAACCGGAATATACTGTGTTTACAGAACCCGAGTACGTACTTCCGTCAGTCGGATCGGTGAAAGTATTTGAATCACTCATCTTCACCACGCGCGATGTTCCGTCACCCGGAACCCAGCTCAGTGTAATTGTATTTGTAAGTACAGTACTGAAGCTGATCAGGCTTTCCTGAACAGTTGGAGCAGATGGAGGAAGGGCCTGGAAGGAGAAATTATCGACTGCCAGTCCATCATCGCTGTTGGCTTCGTTTGCATCTTTCCATCGTAAAACGAGTTTTTGTCCCGGTAGCCAGTTTCCATTCAGAGTAAATGTATAGGAAACGCTAACCTGATTTGCAGGTAAATTTCCGTTAACCGAAAATCCGGTTGCATTACTGGTAACAATTGAATTCAAATCAAGAGCACTTACAGGAGTAAATGTACCCGTTGCGATATCCGTTCCATTGAGGCTGTATTCAAATAAAATATGATTTGTAACCGCATTGGCTCCTGATCTCCATTGTTCATTTGTAAAGGAAATTGTAACAACAGATAAAGGAACAGCCCCATCATTTTGAAGCACCAATCCCATCGTTGGTATAACTGAGCCCGAAGCAAGAGAGCCAAGTGCGCGATCTGAATTTCCGCTTGTACCATAACTCATTGTTGCTCCGGAATTGCTGGTACCCGCATCTACGACAAGGCCAACATTACCCGCTGCTACCTGATTATAAAATTGCCATCCTGTCAACCCCGTTGAATTAACCGGAGGTGTTGAAAGAAAGTATGGTCCCTGACCAAATCCTGTGAAGCCAAATGTACCCGAAGCAGGCAAACCATCGAATGTCTGGGTGTAAGTACCGGAAACATAGCTTAGGCTTGATGGTGTAGTCACGGTCGCGCTTCCAAAAGAGGAAGTAAGATAATTAGTTGTAATACCGGTTCCGTTCAATTCGTAAACGCGTACACGATAAGATACGCCTTGCGTTAAGCCGGTTACAGTAACAGCCGCACCTGATCCACTGTAAACAATTTTATCTCCACTACCCTGATCTGTCGCAAGTGAGAAATCAGCATTGACCCCGGAATAAGTTGTTCCATCAACAGGAACGAATGTGATCGGGTTGCCTGCATTTACAACAACGATACGATTCGGTCCGCTTCCACCCGACATTGTTAAGTCAAAGAGGTCTCCTTTAATTCGAGGGCTCGTTACCGTCGAAGCGGTTGTCGGCTCTGCCGCAACTGTTGATTTTGATCCGGTCCCCGGTGATACAGTGTAATAATTAATAAGTGTTCCTGTTCCGTTATATTCATAAACTGCAAAATAGTATAGTGTCGAAGCAGCTAATCCGGTAACAGTAACGGTGTTTCCTGTTCCGTCATAAACCGCTTTATTTCCACCGCCCTGATCACTTGCCGAAGCATAATTTGCATTAACACCGGTGAGAGCGACGCCATCAGTCGGCACAAATGTAACAGGGCTGGTATAAGCCATCACTATTCTGCTTGTACCATTTCCACCGCCAAAGTTTACATCAATGGAATTGCTGCTCACTGCACCAAAGCTAATTGTTGATTGAGCTGTTGGTTCTGCAAACAACGCTAAACCGGAAACGCTTTGAGAAGGGTTATTGGAAGAGGCACTGGTATGTGTGATCGAACCTGTGGATGTTCCGCCTGTTGATGGATTAAACCGAACATAAATAGTTGTCAGCGCAACGGAGCCGCCGGATTGAGTAAGGGTAATATTTCCTGAATTGTCAACCCAGCCTGAGGTGCCTGTCAAAGATATTTCAAATGGTGCCGGCGGAACAATAACGATATCGCCTGATAAATTTGATCCCGAAACAGAGTACGACTGGTTAATGCCTTGGAGTGCCTGCGGTTGTGCTGAATGCGGAAAGTGATCCAGAACTGTAATCGTCGAGAAACATTTACTGTTACATTAAAGGGTGAACTGTTTGAAGCGCTCAGTACATCACCGGAGGTTCTTGAGGCATTGATCACCACACCTGACTCGGCAGTATTATAGAGTGCCCCCGAAATTACAACCTGATTTGTTCCGGCAGTAATTGTACCGGTGAGCGTACCGGAAAGCGTGCCGACTCCAACGCTGAGTGTTAAAAGAACATCGGTGTTAGAAGTAACATTTGATGCTACACCGTTTAAATCTTGTTGTCACCGTTACACTGAATGGAGTGTTCGTGAACGGAGAGAAGAAGGGTTGATATTAGTGATTTGCCAGTTTGGTTGGCGCAATGGCGGCAATCGTTCTGCTTACCTGTGGATGATCCTGTATTTGATCCGGCAGTAGTAACAAATGCTCCTGAGGCCACGCTTGCAGTCACGGTATGACCAGCTGTCAGATGCCCGAAGTTTCAACATTGGCAACAACCAGATAATTTCTTGCTGTTGTAATTCCCGTTTCGCCACTAATTGTGAAAGTCATTGATCCGCCGTAAGCGATTCCGCTACCGGATACTGATGCATCTGCTCCGTTAATCAAACCATCGCCATTATTATCTCTGAAAATCCGAACAGAAGTAATGTCTGTTGATGTGGCGGTACCGGAACCGGTAACTGTTACTGAAGAAAAATCAACACTGGATGTTGCAGAAAGTGAAAAGCCGGATAAAACGGCATCCGTTGTACCTTGCGTAATTGATCCGGTTGGCTGTGTTATTGAAGAAAGTGTTGCAGTCACAAGAGATGGTACCGTCCACGTAATAGTAACATCATCAATGCCCATTCCATGATCAGTACCTGTGTGATCCGGGTCGTCCCACTTCAGCATTATGTAATCATTGTTTGCAAGTGAGAGTCCTGTAAGCGTGATATTGGATAAGGACACCTTATTGCCGGCAGTATTTCCAACAAGAGCCCCTGCTGTTCCACCGGTAACCGGCGAAGTTAAATTCAGTCCTGCAAATGCTGTCCATGTTGCATTTGAATTAGGATTAAGAGCGGAGATTGGTGAACTGCTGGTTTTATAAAAGAAGCTCACAGCCTGACCTGCAGTGGCCGAATTCCTCCATTGCTCCAAAGTATAGCTTACTGTAATCGTTGAAATTGTAGTACCGGAGGTGTTTCTTAACAATACACCATAAGCAAAGCTTCCTGCGGCTGCATTTCCGGAACCTAACGAACCAAGAGCTCTGTCTGTTGAAGACGCTACTCCATAACTGTACAGGTTTCCTCCTGTATTGGTGCCCGCATCAGCAACAATAGTAGTTCCATTACCTGTACGCTGTGCATACCAGTTTGCGATTGTACTATTGTCTGTCCAGGTTCCTGTACCGGTCGAAATGAGAGCATCAAAATTTTGGGTATAGTTTCCGCTTGTGGTCATGTTGATCTGCGCAGATGCGCTTGAAAACACTGACACTGTGAACAACAAGGCCAAAAGCCCTTTGCAGGCTTGTTTTAAAATGGCAAAACAAGCTCGATTACGTAATACGTGTAACATGTATTGGTTTGTTTAAGTTAGTTTCGTGTTTATATATAAGAATGGCTAGTCAAATTTTCACAACAACATTAATGGCAAATCTTCTGATTTGTCTTTACTGTAGTGTGAACTCCCCTTTAACTAATTCTTATATCAATTGCCTGAAAGCCTCTGTTGACAAGGCTTTCCGCAAGGTAATTATTCTTTGATTATTCGCAAATAACGCTGGTCATGTGCCTGAAACCGCGCAGAGAATGTATGTTCCCGGGGCTGCATCGGAGATGTCAAGCGTACTGATGCCGGGTTCATTTTCAGCAAATTCCTTCACCAATCGGCCGTCAGGCTGAATAGGTACAGCTGATATTTCTCTTCGCCCGATGTGGTCAATTTCACATAGTCGCGGAGCCGGAATTGGTCCAACGCTCACAAAGTTTTATCGGAGTTGGTAAATCGAACGGCAACGGTGTTGCTGTGAAAAGTGTCGATATAATCTGTTTGTTTAAGACGGTAATAGGATACTCCAGAGAGGAGTTGTAATCTGTTCGTGCGTAATTTAATTCCTGAGTGCTGTTACCTGCACCGGGAACAGTGCAATTTGAAAACTCAAAACCATCAGCACTTCTTTCGAGAGTGAAGTAGTTATTATTCACTTCCGTCTCTGTTGTCCAGGTTAAATCGACAACGTCATCATTCTTTCGGGCATTGAAAGAAAGCAGTTTGATCAGCAATGGCGGAAGTGAGTGCCGCTAATGTCCAGGCGCCATAGGTATTCAATCCGGGCACCGTAGTGTAGTAAGTCGATTTTAGTTTGTCCTGCTGAAGCCGGTTGCCACTTGTCAATACTCTTACTATACCACTGTGCCTCCATCAATGCTGCATTGTTGAAAGGCACAATCGGAAGTTCAGATGGTGCATATGTAAATGTTACATCAGCCGACGGCGCCGTTGCGGCTGTCACATCAATTTCCCGAAGCAGTCAACCGTTGCATCACGATTATCGAGCAGCAATCCTGTTGTGCTGTTCGATTCAAAACCGCATAAGGTGAAATTGGCCACGGCAAATTATTCGCCAGTGTGCCATAGGTAGCAACAGAAAGATTTCCGACGGTGACACCACTTGCAAGACCGTATGTAAGAAAGGGATATGATCCGGAGCTCCCGGCTTTCAAAGGAATCGAGTAATTCAATGCCGATGCCGTGGTTTTCAATATTCCATTGAACAATTGATGAATTGTCAACCGTTTCCGGAAATGATATATCGTAATGCATTGTATCCACTGAATGCTGTTGTGAGCGCCGACTCCATTGTCAGACGATTCCCATTCAAAAACACCGGTCCGTCTGTTGACCATGTTAATCGGAAGATCACATTCACCGGACAATTAAACTGAAGATAAGATGCGCCGACTTTTGCGCCGGATTGGTGAATAAAATCTTTCTCCACCGGTGGTGTTGATCGTTTGAACTGCGCTTCCCATAAACTGAACAGTTCCAACCCCCTCAGTAAACCTGATTGATTATAATTATACCAATTTCCCCCCGGTCATCCAGATAAAAATATTATTACAATTGAATGTGGAGTTCTGATGTATTAACAATATTTAGATCATTCGCGATTTTGAATGCTGGCGTAGCACGGAAGTATGGTTTTAGTTCCCCCTCCGAAATCTTTAGATAACCGTAAGAGTTAGAACTAGATCCAAACGCAGAGCAAGAAGAGATGGGCACATATGGTACATTTTGATTTCCAGGGCTAGAATATTCTGCGTAGCTACCGTTTTGAAAATCATACGTGGAGTTGTTGGTTGTAAAGTTTGCGTTAAATCCACTAGTTCCCGTTACTTCAAATAAACCGCCAGTTGCAACTTTTAGCATATGACCAGCAGTTCGCCGCCGAATGAAATTGAATTTGATGCGGTTGTTAAAGTGAAGCTTGTACTTATAACAATACTATAAGTATTGGTTGTTGCTGTTGAGCTGGTGATAGTGGCACTAGTGATGGTTGTATTAGGCGAGATTCCTGATCGAAATTACACTTCAATTGTAATTGCTGACGTGTTTATTGTGATTGTAAATGTATTCGTACCAGAAGTGGTGCTAGCTGTTGCTGTGAAGTTTGAAGTAGTAGCTTGTGCTGTTCTTAGAATTCACCATTGCGTATATACCAAAAGCACGAGCCTCCAACGTATGCGGAATTAGCTCCAGATAATGCTACTCCAGTAAGAGCATTATTTGAAACTAAAAAATGTTATTTGCATTTACTATTGAGGTAATATATGTACCGGCTGGAAAGCAGTTGCTATATATTCCTGTCCATATTGTTGAACCAACAACCAAAGAAGCCGTCGAGGCACAAGTAACAGAATTAGAACCCGCTGTGGTATTACAAGCAAAAGTAGTTCCGGTGTTATTGGTGGAAAAGATAAGTTTGTGCCAGAAACTATCATAGTTCCATATATATCAAAACTACCTGAACCATTATATGCACCAGAACCATCAATACCATCAATTGCCGCATTACCAACGACGTTGATCCGTTGCTGTGAAGATTCAAGGTAGCACCTGCATTGATTATAACATCGAAACATGTTGGTGTAGTGACAGAAGATGCTGCCGCATTATAAATCTGGGTTGAGAACTGGAGGCAAAACGAAGATTGATATCACGACCAATTACAAGTTTTGAATACATTGTCGCCTGTTCGCTTACTGATACGACACGTCAAATGTTCCTGTTCGCTTGCATTACAAACACTTTCTGTTCAAAACTGATACCGTCGAATGTAGCTCCGTTGCCAATCGTTCGTCACAAACGATGTCACCATAAGCAAGCACATAAACGTTTGTAGCAACAACGTTTCAGGTATAATTTTCCTGTAGCCTCAACCGTTAGTGTCTTTGAATAGTACGGTCAGTAGAGGTGTTGTCACCGTTGTTCGGCGAATAAAAACGTTGTCTGTTTTAGTGGGAATTCCGCCTGCAACAACCCGACGAACCATTCCATTTTCCACGTTCCGGCAGCTCCGTAGCTTCCATTCGCTGCTGAACCAAAATCATTAAGAGCATAGCAAAGACTTTCCAATAAGTCCTGCGAGAGAAAAAGAAAAGATAAAAATGGATAGCTTTTTTAACATGCTTGACAATTTAGCCGCACAGTGAATACGCTTTTCACTTCAACGGTTGTGTGTTAACCATTTATGTTTTTGACGCCGAATTCGTGTTCTCCTGCTACAGTTTTTCCCATTACCGGACACACTTCGCCCAATTTGGGGCATACAATGTACTAAAAATCCCCGAAAAACTGCACAATTCCGCGAGGCTTTGCCATATATTAGAACCTCTTTTCGCCAACAAAATCAGGCTGATGGCGGGAAAAAGTTGGGGTTTTCTGCGTTTTGTCAGGTTTGAAGACCGGAATAGTCTGACAATGAGCCGGAAAATCCCCGTTTCAGCCTCCGGAGATTGTACTTTTCCTGTAGCTTAGCTTCGGGCAAAAAAACAGGTTATACATTAAATATTATGTAACTGTGTTGCCCCGATTAATTCTGCTCGAAATTCTTGCGGAAAATTCGGTGTTAAATGTGGCGGGAAGAATCTAAACCTCGTTGCTTGCAAGATGATAGCGCTTGGCGTTAAAGATGATAGTTATTGAATAGAAAAATCAAAACTGATCTGTGTTCGCTCGTATAAAATCCGTATTCAATTCCAGCAGATTTTCCGGATAGGCAAGAAACCTGTCATCAAGCTCGAACCATTTTCTGAGGCGGTTCGCTATTTCTTCCAAAACCTCCTGCCGTTCAAATTGGTCTTCCGGAAGCTCTCCATTGGGAAAAAGATTAATTGCCTCCTGAAGAATGTCGGCCATTGTATATGCACCAACCTCGCGTAATGAATCTATGGTTTGGTACGCATAGTCTCCCGCTGAATTAAAAAAGTACTGATTGAATCCGCCGTTATTAATTTCTCTTTCAAGTGCGACATTCAGAAAAATCGTCCGTTGCGCATCACTCAGCTCCTGCAAATTATCGCCATACATGGATATCTCATTCAAAAAAGTATCCAGCTCCATTAAAGCAACTTCTTCATTTTCCATTTGAAGCAATGAAGGCAATTCCGGCAGGCGTTTTATTTTCGTCATCTCTCAACTATTAATTTCCCAAAAATACAAATCGATCCGGATTTCTTTTCACCAAACCGGCAAACACTAAGCGAGGCCGCCTTCCGTGATTTCAAATTAAATTTCCGCGATTTAAGCTTGCCTCGCCGTGGCGGGTGGGAAATACAATCACGCCACCGAACTCTTCACAAATTCCTGATGCAGTTGATGCACAATCCCATCCGACAAACCAATCTGCGGAACAATGATCTCCTTTATCGCTGCAGCTTTCATCATACCAAGGTAAATCTTCGCCGCAGGCACAATCACATCTGCACGATCCGGATTCAATCCGAAGATTTCCATTCTGTCATCAAGATCAAGTGCTTTCATCCCCGCATAAAGTTCTTTCAGCTTGTCATACGCCAGCGGCTTATCCTTGCGTCCGATCATTTTGAAAATCTTATTGATGTTTCCACCGGAACCAATTGCCGTAATTTCTCCGTGACCATCTGTTTGTTTCTTCACCCATGCTTTCATTTCCTCCCACAATTCGCGACTCACATTTCCGCTGATCCAACGAAGTGTTCCCACATCAAACGACTTTGAAGCAATTACTACTTGTTTATCAAACAGTGTAAGTTCCGTACTGCCTCCACCTACATCAATGTACAGATAAGCACGATTGTGATCAAGAAGCTCTTCAACGTGATTGCTGTAAATCAACTCTGCTTCTTCCTTGCCTGAAATGATTTCAATATTCAAACCGCAAAGACTCTTTATGTAGGAAACAAGCTCTTGTCCGTTTTCAGCTTCGCGCATCGACGCAGTAGCGCAGGCGCGATAGGCAACAGGATCGAATACATCGATCAAGAGCTTAAAGGCGTGCATTGTTTTGATGAAGCGTTGTGATTTCTCTTTCAGAATTTTTCCGCTTTTAAAAACATCTTCACAGACGTAATGGAATTCTGATCCAGCTCGCCCTTCTTGAAATGGACAACACCATGCTCCTCGGCAGCATTGCAAAGCAAAAGCCGCACGGCATTTGAACCGATATCAATGGCAGCGTATTTCAGAATTTTGTTTTTTCCGTCCATTACCAAAAGTACGCTCAGTTTGTCGACGACTTTTTAACAGCCTGACTATCTTTCAAGGTGCCTGTGTTGAAAGCCTTCAATGCATCTTCCTTTTTAAGCGTAGCGGAAAACGGCTTCATTGATGCAAACCATTTGTAAATTTCATCCTGTGATCGGTATGGCTTGCCTTCCCGGGATTTATATTCGTTGTTCTTTCCTTTTTGGATAACGCGGGCTTTAGTGTTATCCCGGAATTGCATCATCAGATATTCCAGAAGTTGTGCCTGAAGGCGGATGTCATAAACAGGAACGGCAACCTCAGAACGGAAGTCGAGATTACGGTTCATCCAGTCGCCGCTGGAGAGATAATACCTCTCATTTCCTCCGTTACAAAAAACAAGAATCCGGCTGTGTTCAAGGAATTTGTCAACGATGCTAATGGCCTCGATGTTTTCACTCATGCCTTTCACTCCGGGAACAACAGAACAAACGCCGCGAACAATCAGTTTAATTTTTACTCCGGCATTGCTTGCTTCGTACAGCTTTGTAATCATATCAACATCTACCAGACTGTTCATCTTCAAAATTATCCAGGCGTCTTTTCCTGCCAGCGCATTGTCAATTTCGTGATTGATGTAATGAACAAATCTCTTTCTTGTATTAAATGGCGATACGATCAGATGCTTGTAATGACCGGTTTTATAATTGTCGTGATAAAACTCAAATAGTTTTTCAACCTCTTTCGTAATTCTCTTATCGCAGGTCAGCAATGCATGGTCACAATACACTTTGGCTGTCTTCTCGTTAAAGTTTCCGGTGCCAATATGTGCATAATGAACTGTCTTTTCGTCTTCTTTTCTGATAATCAGAAAAAGCTTGCTGTGTACTTTTAAACCCGGCACACCGAAAATTACCTCCGCTCCTGCCTCCTGAAGTTTGTCGGCATAATAAATATTTGTCTCTTCGTCGAAGCGGGCTTGTAATTCAACTACTGCTGTCACATGCTTTCCGTTTCGCACGGCGTTGATGAGTGCATTAATAATACTGCTGTTCGTTGAAGCGCGATAGAGTGTAATTTTAATTGAAGTTACTTTCGGGTCAATCGAGGCTTCCCTTAATAAATCGATGATGTGCAAAAACGACTGATACGGATAGGCCAGCAGCACATCTTTCTTTCGAATCACATTGAACAAGCTTTTCTGCTTAGTCAGGTCAGGGTGTTCGAGAGGATTTGGAATTTTGTACCACAACTCTTTTCTTCCGATTTTTGGAAATCCGATAAAGTCTTTGATGTTGTGATATTTTCCACCCGCCGTCAGATAGTCTTTGTCTTTGAGTTTTAATTTTTTCAGAATGAAATCAAGGAGGTCGGCGGGGATTCTTTCATCATAGGTTATTCTCACCGGGTCGCCCTTCTTTCGTTGCTTCACACTTTTTGATACTTTTTCAATCCAGCTTTTTGATATGTCACTCTCGATGTCCAGTTCTGCATCGCGAGTCATTTTAATGGTATAGCCTTCGATTGTTTCGTAGTCAAAAATTCCAAAAATGTCATTCAGGCAAAAACGGATGATGTCTTCGAGTAAGATGATGTTTTTTCTCTCTGTCGGAGTTGGAAGTACAACTATTCTCGGCAAAACATCGGTGGGGATTTCAATCAGAGCAAACTTGGTCCTCTTATCCGCTTTCGGATTCATCTTCATTTTGACAGCGAGATAAATCATTCTGTCTTTGAGATATGGAAAATGCGGCGCCGTATCAATCATAATCGGCACAAGAAGTGGATAAACGTTTTCGTGAAAATATTCCCTTACGAAAAGCTCCTGAACAGGATTGAGCTGTCTGTCGTTCAGGAAAAATAAATTCTCCTTTTCCAATTCTTTGATGATACCGGAAAATAATTCGTCAAATTTTTTCTGTTGTGAAGAAACTGTCTTTTGAATATCGTCGAGAAGTTCCTTCGGATCGGCACCAATAATTTCTTTTCCACGCTTCCCGAACTTCATCATTCGCCGAATGGTTGCCACGCGAACTTTAAAAAACTCATCACGATTGTTGCTATAGATGCCAAGAAATCTCAATCGCTCCATCAAAGGCACGGTTGGATCGGCTGCTTCCTGTAACACGCGGGCATTAAATGAAAGCCAGCTCAAGTCGCGGTTCACAAAAAGTAAATCCTTTTTTTTCATACAACGTTCAATGGCAAAGAGTATCGCTTATTTAACAGATTTTTTTCTGCTCCTTTTAGCAACCTTTACCACTACTTTCTTAACGGCTTTTTTCGCTTTCTGTTTGGAGAATTTTCGTACAATTTCTTTCGCTGCTACACGAATTGCTTTTAATACCGCTTTCGACGCAGCCGCATCGCCCAGGGGCAACGCTTTCACCATCGCCCCCTCCAAAACCCTGCGTAATTCTTTGATTTCAGTCTTTTTCATAATATAGTTTCAGCCTGAAATGTTCTCTTTTTCCCGGTAATACACAATGACTTTGGTTTTATTTAATAATAACTTAACGCACGAACCAATTAGCTGATTAGCTAATTTGATAATGATGGTTTGTAAGCATTGATTCATTCTGACCCAAAAGAATGGATAAATTTCAAAAATGAACAATCCGAATTGGGTGAATTAGCTAATCAGCTAATTTGATAATGATGGTTTGTAAGCATTGATTCATTCCGGCCCAAAAGAATGGATAAATTTCAAAAACGAACATTCCGAATTGGGGGAATTAGCTAATTAGCTGATTAGCTAATTTGATAATGATGGTTTGTAAGCATTGATTCATTCGGCCCAAAAGAATGGATAAATTTCAAAAAACGAACATTCCGAATTGGGGAATTAGCTAATTAGCTGATTAGCTAATTTGATAATGATGGTTTGTAAGCATTGATTCATTCCGGCCCAAAGAATGGATAAATTTCAAAAAACGGACAATCGGATAGGGTGAATTAGCTGATTAGCCAATCAGCTAATTAGCTAATTTCAACCGGCCGCATAACCTCCGCCGCTTTTGTATTTTCTTTGGAAAGCTCTCCGGTGCCGGCGGAACTGAAAGGATAAAATGGCACAAGTAGGAAACTCTTCGAGTTTTTCTGGCGAAGTGAGAGTAGATGTTACTGATGGTTGGATTGTGGCCGAAGATGAGTGCAGTATTAAAAGAATCGTCAATTTCTGGGGGCAGCTTTCGGATATTCTTTCTCTCCGGTTTCATAGAGCGACGGATTGATTTTTATTTCGGCATTTGAATATTTCATCTCGTCGGAGAAAATCAATGCTGTAAGAAATTGCGCGAATCGCGGGACTGGAAATAATCACGCAGCACCCGTTTTCTGAAAAAGCAATGCTCCCATTCAGTGTGCATCAGTATATCACGTGGATTAAGCGGGCGATCAATATCAGGTTGTTTTCCATACTCAATCTGATTTTCCGTGACGGATGAAAATGAGTGTCTTCATGGGTGCAATTTCTGAAAGTTTTGGGTTCCCTCGGAAATCACAGAAATTAAAAATTCAAATCACAGAATTTGCGAGCCCGTCTTCTCCGTGAATCTTCGTGCCTTAGTGGCTTAGTGGTATTTATTAATCCTCTCACCACAAATCCATAACACCCCCTTAACACCCGACCACTAAAGGCCACCTACCTTTACAACAAAACCACTATGTTTTTCAGGAAAGCCGCCTCTACACAGATGCAACGACGAACAGAAAAAAGAATCTACGAAAACCGCGGATATGCAGAAGACGCAATCCTATTCGGCATCGTCGATTTTGATTATAAAAAGCCAAAGAAAATTTCTCTTCGGCTACCATCGAAAATTTACAATGACCACGATTTTTCTGAAAACAATTCGGCTCTTGTTGCCATTCAATAATCAATAAACAATTAATTTAAAACGGTTCAAAGCACATTATAATGGAAACACTAACAAAAAGGTGGACGAACAATATTGCCGCTTCGAAAAAATTCCTTTCAAGACATATCACGCACAGTCTGTCACATCTCCTGGATAGAAATAAATTTGATGTCGTTTATGAGGGCAACATAAAAGCCGGCGATGAGAATGAGCCCGATGTTATAGTTTATGACAAAACCAATCTTTCACCTCTAATGGCGATAGAAGTGTGCGAGCACGAAGAAGTTGGTAAATTCATCCATACTGCTCAAAATCTCATGGAGATGTCTGGCTTAAATGAGTTTTTCATTTATGATCGCGACCGGAGCACGTGGACAAACCTTCACCGCGAAAACAAAAGTTTTGTGATCTCTTCTTCTTCCATGTTCAAAGGTGTTTCATTAGAAAGTTGCATCGGACTTGACTAGCTATTCTCAACGGGCGGCGGGGCTCTCCAAAGATTGGTTATAACCAAGGTGAATGTTTTTCTGCGATCGTCTATTTTTTTCCGCGACCGTCTGCGGGAACCCAATTCTGTGATTTCAAATTTTAATTTCCGTGATTTCAGTGGGAAACCAAATTCTCCACCTCCGCAATCATCTTAGTTGCAATATCAAATCCCCTCTTTCTCCAAATCTCACGGTCGTCCTTGTAAAGAATTAATGTAGGAACACTGAGAATGTGCAACGATGCAGCCAGTTCGGGCTGCTCGTCGATGTTTACTTTTTCAAAAATAATCTTTTCTCCGAAATGCTTTTTCATTTCGTCCAAAATCGGCTCCAGCCACTTGCACGGCTCACACCAGTCAGCATAAAAGTCTACTAAGCGGATCACTCTGCCTTTATTTAAGCAATTAACTTTTTTGAAACGACGCCTAACGGAAAAGCGATTTGCTTTTCCTAAGCAAATTTAATTTGATGCCGGCATTCCGGTTTTGATCAACACGCCGCTGTCTTTAATCTTACTCCAGCCGTGATGAACATTATATACCTTTTCAAACCCCTTAGCGCGCAACATCGATGCGGCAATCATCGAACGATAACCTCCCGCACAATGAACATAAACCGGTTCATCTTTTTTCAGCGTTCCTGTATTTGTGGTGAGTTCATTCAGAGGAATCACGGTAGCATTTACCACGTGACCGCCTTCTGCTTCAGAAATTTTTCTTACATCAAGAATTCTTTTACCACTTTGCGAGTGCTCTACCAACTGGAATGGTTCAATCGAAGTAATTGTGTCGACTTTTTTTCCTGCGTTTTTCCAGGCTGAAATTCCTCCGCCAATATATCCTTTCACATTGTCGTAACCCACACGTGCTAATCGAAGAATCGACTCTTCTTCTTTTCCTTCATCACAAACAACAACCAATGGTTTTGAAATATCGATAACCGTTCCTACCCAGATGGCGAACATTCCGTTCAGGCCAACATTGATTGAGCCGGGAATAAATCCTTTTTCGAAATCATCAGGAATTCGCGTGTCAAGAATGAGGGCTCCGTTTTTTTGTTCGGTCTCTACTTCGGCCGGTGTAAGAGCGCGACGATTACGAGACATTACGTCGTCCAGCGATTCGTATCCTTTTTTATTAATCATAGCGTCCTTAAAGAAATAGGCCGGTGGTGCTGTGAGGCCTTCGGTGACAGCAGCAATGAATTGTTCGCGTGTCATATCCTGAAGTGCGTAGTTCAGTTTTTTCTGCTGACCAATTGAACTCCAGGTTTCCTTGCCAAGATTTTTTCCGCAAGAAGAACCGGGACCGTGTGCAGGATAAACGATGACTTCATCAGGAAGTGTTTTTATTTTTTTGTTCAGTGAATCATACAGCATTCCTGCAAGTTCTTCGCTGCTCATTTTTCCGTCGAGTAAATCAGGGCGACCAACATCGCCAACAAAAAGTGTATCTCCGGTGAACACACAATATTCCTGATAAGAATTATCAAGCAATAAATAACAAGTAGACTCCGGTGTGTGTCCGGGTGTATGAATAGCGCGAATTGTGCAATCGCCCAGCTTGAATTCTTCTCCGTCTTTTGCAGTATATGTTTCGTATCCCGTCTCTGCTCCGGGGCCGAAAACAATTTTCGCTCCCGTTGCTTTTGCAAGATCAATATGTCCGCTTACAAAGTCGGCATGAAAGTGCGTTTCAAATACATATTTGATTTTCGCATTTCGCGACTTAGCCATCTCCAGATATTCACCGATTTCACGAATGGGGTCTACAATTGCAGCTTCACCGTTCGCTTCAATATAATATGCCGCTTCCGCGAGGCAGTTGGTGTAAAGTTGATGTACGTACATATCGTTATGATTTAGTAAACAAATATAGGCCATATTCAAATCAGATTGACGATGAAAACTTGATAATCAATTTTTGCTGCGATTTCGCACAATGCCTCATTTTCCGATCTTGTCGCCCTGCAATGGCCTCAGAAAAAGTAGAGAATAACACGAATTGGCGAAAAAGCATCGGTGTAATTGCCTTTTTTCTCTTTTTGGCGCTGATCATCATTTTCAATTTACAACCATCATATGCCCTGGTGTTGGGCCTGCTGATTGGTGTGATCACCGGCAATCCATATTCCAAACAAACTAAACCCGTCACTAAATATTTGCTTCAGGGTGCTGTCGTTGGTCTTGGTTTCGGAATGAATTTCACTGCTGTTGTAGCTGCGGGAAAAGACGGATTTGTTTTCACGCTGCTCACCATCTCTGCAGCAATAGGTCTTGGTTTCGTCCTCGGTAGATTTCTGAAAGTTGACCGTGTGATATCATACCTGATCAGTGTAGGCACTGCTATCTGCGGAGGAAGCGCCATCGCTGCCGTTAGTCAGGTGCTGGAGGCTGATGAAAAAGAAATTTCCGTTTCTATCGGAACTGTATTTATTCTCAACGCTATTGCGCTTTTTATTTTTCCGCCAATCGGACACTATTTTCACATGACACAGCAACAGTTTGGCATCTGGTCAGCTATTGCTATTCATGATACCAGTTCCGTTGTTGGTTCTGCATCTCACTACGGAAACGAATCACTGATGATTGCAACCACCGTGAAACTTGCGCGAGCACTATGGATCATTCCAATCGCCCTTCTCACAGCAGTTGTTTTTAAAAAGAAAAGCTCTGCTTCGGCATTTCCGTGGTTCATTTTATTTTTCGTCATCGCTTCGCTGATCAACACGTACGCACACATTCCTGAAACTATTTCGAAAGGAATTCTCTACGTTTCCAAACTCGCCTTCAGCGTAACTCTTTTCCTGATCGGCATGGGCATCTCTATGAAAAACATCCGCGCCGTCGGCCCTCGCCCCCTCCTTCAGGGAGTAATTCTCTGGCTATCGATTTTAATTTGCTCGTTAGTCCTGATGCTCCACTACGGAACTGTTGCGAGTTAAAACCCACCAACCATTTATGGCTTTTGACTTCTGGCATTTGGCTTAACAAAAAAAGCCACCCCGCAGGATGGCTTTCATACTCTCTAATTTCTTTTCTTACCTCAACACATAACTTCCCGCGCCACTAAGGCTGCCATCAATATAAACTTCGATGAGGTAGGTTCCCGGAGGAAACATCTTGTCTTCTTGCTCTTCGTAGTCAAGACAAACATTTTGTTTTGATCCGTTGAAGTCGATGTTTTTCGTTGCTGCATACATCACCTCTTCTCCCGCTGCAGTACGGAAAGAACTTGATCCTGTGCTGCGGTTGCCAACAGACTTTCCTCCCGGTTCAGTGATTTTCAGATAAACCGCTTTCTGTCCCGGCTTGGCAATTTTGTTGTCCAACACGTCAAAGCAGACGCTGAGTTTATGGGTGCGTTTAGCAAGGGCCGTCTCAACATACTTACCGCTGCCCCGGCGTTTGAAGGATTGCACTTTGATATATTCTGATTTCAACACCGAAGCCGTAGCCACCGTGCTCTCGAGATTCTTCGAAAGCGTTTCTACATTGCTGGAGAGTTGTTCTTTTTCTGTAACCAATTGTTTATTGGCCATCAGCAATGAGTCGATACGACCAAGATACTCATCGCGCAACTGCTGAAGGTCGGCAAGCTGTTGTTTGAGCTTCTCGTTAAGAATTTTCATGTTCTTCTCACTGGAGCCAAGGCTCTTGATTTTCTTGCCCTGCTCGTCAATCTTCGCCTGCGCTTCATTCAGGAGGCTGTCAAGGTTTGCAGAAATGCCACGGTATTTTTCCAGCTCGGATTTTGTGTCTGCCAACTCTTTCTCCACATTTACACGCTCAACGATGAGCGTATCAACGCGTTGTTCATAATTGTTTACTGAGGTAGAATGATTTCGCCATTGATAAATGTTCAGAATGGCTGACAGGATCAAAAGCACAATCCATATCGTACTTTTGTTTTTTCCCTGCTCCTGATTTTGATTTTCCATTGTCTTGTTTTTAAAGCGTGTGATAGTCGTCGTAAAATTAAGATTGTACCCGAAGCGCCCCTTTGAGCTTTCTAAAAGTTATGAAACGGTTTTTGCACATAGTTATTGACTCATCCACCTTCATTTTAAGTCTAAAATTATCAACTTAATAACTGCATAATTTTTTTTTAAGCATGTTTTAATAGCGCGGCCGTCTGCTACTTTTAGCTTCACACGATAATAAGAAATGACGCCGGCGTCCCGGCATGAGGCAATGAGCAAAAAGGATAAACATAAAGAAGATCCGGCGAAACAGTTTTTGATGACTGAATTATACAAGGCTTTTAACCGGCACCCCAATAAAACTTTCAATTATAAGCAGCTTACCAGTTTGCTGAAACCCGCCGTACACGATTTTGCACGTGAAACATATGGCGAAGAGGTTTCCGTCAGCGATATGGCGTCTGAACTCAAAAAGGAAATCATTTTTCTTTTGGCGGAGTTACAGGATAAGGGCGAAATCATCGAGACGGATCGCGGTAAATTTCAGCTGAAGCCGAAACACGCATACCTTGAAGGTGTGATCGATATTACATCTACCGGTGCTGCTTATCTTTTAAGTGAAAACAATGAAGACGATATCTACATCTCACCGCGCAATGTGAAAAACGCTTTGCATGGCGACAGGGTAAAAGTTTACCTATATGCCCGTCACCGTAATCAGCGTCTCGAGGGCGAGGTCGTAGAGATTATCGATCGTGCTAAAACCGAATTTGTAGGAAGCGTTCAGATCACGGGAAAGTATGCCTTTGTTATTCCCGACAGCACGAAGATGCTCGTGGACATTTTCATTCCTCAAAACCAACTCAACGCGGCGCAGCACGGACAAAAGGTAATTGCTGAAATCGTTGACTGGCCGAAGGGTGCGAAAAACCCCATCGGGAAGATTACACGTTTGCTCGGCTGGCCGGGAGAGAACGATGTAGAAATGAATTCTATTCTCTCCGAATACGGTTTTCCACTCGAGTTTCCCCCAAGAGTAGAAGATGAGGCGGGAAAAATTCCTTTTGAAATTCCGGAAGAAGAGATTAAAAAACGCCGCGACTTCCGTGGCATCACTACTTTTACTATTGATCCGGTTGATGCAAAAGATTTTGATGATGCGCTTTCTATTCGCAAGCTGAATAACGGAAATTGGGAAATCGGTGTACACATTGCAGATGTGTCTCATTTCGTACGGCCGGCAACACAGCTCGACAAAGAAGCATACAATCGTGCCACATCTGTTTATCTCGTCGACCGCGTTATTCCAATGCTTCCGGAAAAATTATCGAACGGTGTTTGTTCGCTTCGTCCTAATGAAGACAAGTTGTGCTTTTCTGCAGTCTTTGAAATGGATGATAATGCTGTTGTTAAAAAATCGTGGTTTGGAAAAACGATCATTCATTCCATTCAGCGATTTGCTTATGAAGACGCCCAGTCTGTAATTGAAACCGGTGTCGGACCGCTGAAAGAAGAGATTCTTACAATGGATCGGCTCGCTAAAATTCTTCGCAAGGATAGATTCAAAGACGGCGCAATTGCATTTGAAAAAGTTGAGGTGCGTTTCAAGTTAGACGAGAAAGGAAAACCACTTGGTGTTTATCTGAAAGAAAGTAAAGATGCAAACAAGCTTATAGAAGAGTTCATGTTGCTTGCTAATCGTTCCGTTGCCGAATTTGTAGGGAAGAAACACCACATCGTTTCGGAAGGAAAAAAGAAAAAGGGCAAGGAAGAAGAAACCATTCGTGTAGAGACTAAACCATTCGTTTATCGTGTACACGATTCACCTGTGAGTGAAAAGCTGGAGAACTTCGCCAACTTCGCTTCGCGCTGGGGCTACAAACTCAAACTTGGCAGCGATCGCGAAATCGCATCGTCGATGAACGGTTTGATGAAAGATCTGCACGGCAAAAAAGAACAGAACGTACTCGAGCAGCTTGCGATCAGGACGATGTCAAAAGCAATTTACACGACGGAAAATATTGGCCATTACGGTCTGGCCTTTGATTATTACACACACTTCACCTCTCCGATTCGTCGTTATCCTGATGTGTTGGTTCACCGACTGCTGGAATTTTATCTGGCCGGCGGTCACGGTGTAGAACAGGTTTTGTTGGAAGAACAATGCAAGCATTCCACGAACATGGAAATAAAAGCTTCCGAAGCAGAGCGTGCGTCGATTAAGTACAAACAGGTAGAATATTTACAGGAACGACTTGGCGAAGAGTTTGACGGCGTCATCAGCGGCGTTACGGAGTGGGGCTTATACGTGGAGATTATCGAAAACAAATGTGAGGGCATGATACGCCTCCGCGACCTTGATGATGATTTTTATGAATTTGACGACACAAGCTTCTGCGTCATCGGCTCACGTACAAAAAGAAAATATACTTTGGGAGACCTGGTAAGAATTCAGGTTGTGCGTTGCGATCTTTTAAGAAAGCAAATAGATTTCCGCATTGTAGCCCGAATCGGTGAAGATGGTGAAGAACAAAAAATCAAAAAGGCTCCGAAAGTTTTCCGCGGCGGCAACAGCTACCACCGCAAAAAAAAGAAACGATAAAGCTTCGGCAGCTTTCTTCTGTTTCGGGAATCCATTTTGAGCATTCGTGCTTTTTTGTCAGCGGAAGTCTGCGGGAAACCCGTTCTACAATAATGCGAACCGGGTACCGCAGAAGAAACACTTACTAAAACAAGGCGGAATCGCTGTCAATAACAATTGAAACACGACCGCAGCACCGTGAACTTCTTTTGTACTTTTAGGCAATGATGACAAAACAATTTCCTGCGAACAAGGTAGCGTTGCTATCGCTTATCCTTTTCTTATTCTCTCTGACATCTCGCGCTCAGCGCGACGGCGATCTCGACTCGGCTTTCAATGCGAACACAGCGCTGTTTACTGCCGACTTTGGTGGTCAGGATAATCTGAACGACGTGAAAATCCAAGCTGACGGAAAAATAGTTGCAACCGGAGTTGCTTTAACACCCGCATTCACCGGCGAGTTAAAGGTGATTCGACTGAACGATGACGGCACGCCGGATAATAATTTTGGTACAAACGGCATTTTTACTTTTAGCCAAACCAACGAAGCTTATGGAATTCAAAGCTACATCCGTACAGATGGAAAAATTGTAGTTGCGGGTTTGGCAAGCCTTGTCATGGGTTATTATGACTTTCTCGTGCTCCGACTGAATGATAACGGTACGATTGATTCAACCTTGGAACAAACGGTTACACGGTTGTCTCATTTGCAAATTTCGATGATCTTACGCAGGCGATGACGGTGCAGGATGACGGAAAAATTATTGTTTCCGGAACCATTACTGACAGCGTGAATTATTTCAACAACCCTGCAATCATAAGATTTACTGAAGATGGTTTTCTTGATTCTGCTTTTGGTACAAATGGAGTGTTGTTCATTCCGGGGGTGGATATTGACAATGAATTAACCGGATTAAAAATTCAACCCGACGGAAAAATTCTTGCCTCCGGTCACTGGCAAAATGTAAACATGGGTTTTAGTGATTACGATGTGATGATCGTTCGTGCCAAGCAAGACGGAACACTCGATTCAACCTTTGGCATAAATGGAATCGTAAGAACCTCCGTCAATGGCGGTGTGGATGATTGCTTTGGAATTGATCAGGATGTAAACGGAAATATTTTTGTTGCCGGCTTCACGACGCTTCCAACGACGCTGACGCTTGATATGATCCTTCTTAAATACGACAGCACCGGAACTCCGGATCCTACTTTCGGAACGAATGGATTAGTCACTTACAATGACACTTCTTACGACGTAGGTAATGATGTTAAGTGCTTGCCGGATGGAAATATAATTGTCGGCGGTGCTTCCGGACTGGACTGGCTGGACCCGCGTCCATTCACACTCTGGCGTTATCTGCCCGACGGAAGTCTTGACACCACTTTCGGCGTCAACGGCGTTTCAAATATATATTTCAGTCAGGGTCCGAATGAAATTAATAGCATCGCTCTGCAATCAGATTACAAAGTCGTTGCCGCAGGCAAAATATTTGGTGGCGTCAACAATGACGTGGGTATTGCACGTTTCATGAATTCTTCCGGTAATAACAGCATTCATGAAGCAACAAACGCTTCAGAAGTTTTTATTTATCCGAATCCGGTAACAAGCCGATCAATAATTTCCGGATTGACAAGTGGTGACCGCTTAGAGTTATATGATTTGTCGGGGCGCTTAATTCAAAGTATGAAACCGGCTTCATCATCTTTCACTTTCGAAAAGGGTTCACTCTCTTCCGGAACATACATACTGAAAATTGTTAGTACTTCCGGCACATTCAAAACAGGGAAATTAATCATCGGGTAACTAAGCCGCATTGAAAAAAAGAATTGTCGCCATCTGCGGAAGCACCCGAAAGGAATCGGTAAATCTCACACTGATCCGAATCTTTGCTGATTTGAGTAAAGACTACTTTGATGTGATCATTTATGACTCTATCGACGAACTACCACATTTCAATCCTGACCTTGACAAGGATTTAGATTCCGCTCCGGAGGTTGTCAAAAAATTCAGACAACTGCTTACTAACGCTGACGGAATTTTGATTTGCACTCCTGAATATGCCATGGGAGTTCCCGGCACATTAAAAAACGCCATCGACTGGACCGTTTCGTCGTGCGAATTCAATCACAAACCCACCGCATTGATCACGGCCTCCACGCTCGGAGAAAAAGCACACGCCTCTCTTCTTGAAACATTAACCATCATTGAAGCAAATGTGACACGTGAAACACAGCTGCACATTCCACACATAAAAACTCACATCACTTCTGATGGCAGTATCAAAGACCGTGAAACGGGGGCAGCTTTGACAGAATTAATAAACAGATTCAATGAAAAAGTAATTAGTAAGTAGTAATTGGTAATTAGTTCAATAAAAGTACGCCACCCAATTAACTAATCAACTAGTTCCCTTGACCGCAGGTCAACCACATTAGCACATCAGCCAATTAGCTAATTAGCTAATTCCAAATTGGTAATTAGTTCAATAAAAGTACGCCACCCAATTAACTAATCACTAATTACTAATCACTAATTACCATATAAATAGCATGCGGTCAACCACATTAGCACATCAGCTAATTAGCTAATTAGCCAATTAGCTAATTCCCCTCAGGAGTAGGCTCCGACTCCAACTTCTTCGAGTCTCCGGAAGAATAGGTTTCTTTCAACACCTCGGCACCATTTTCATCGTAAACAATCCAAAGTCCGTCGGGTAAACCCAGACGGTAATTTCTTATTTCGCGGAGCTTTCCGTTGGGCCAGTAAAATTTATGTGTGCCGGTTTCCTGACCTTCGAGATATTCTCCTTCAAAAGCTAATTTTCCGTCGCGAAAATACTGCTTCCACACTCCGTCTTCTTTTCCTTCAACAAATTTCCCTTCTGCAACATATTCGCCGATGCTGTATTTCCAATCACCATCCTGCTTCCCGTCAACATAATTTCCATGTGCCATCACTTCGCCGTCGTTGTTGTATTCCGTCATTTCCCCCTGCTCTTTACCATCAGTATAACTTTCTTCGCGACGAATTTTTCCATCGGCATAATACCACTTCCACGGTCCGGTAGGTTTTCCTTTTTTGTAGGCGCCGGTTTGTTCTAATGAATCGTTTTCATAGTCAAACTTCCAAACGCCGTCGCGCTGTCCGTCAACATAATTTCCAATAGCACGAAGTTGTCCGGTTTCGTAGTATTCTTTCCACTCGCCCTGTTCTTTTCCGTAATTATCCATTCGCCCTACTCTAAGAAGTTTTCCTTTTGAGAAAACTTTGGCGCTGTCAATATTTCCGCTTTCATCAAAATACCGGAAAACTCCTTCCGGCATTCCTTTTTTGTAGGTGCCAACGATTTTTGTTGCTCCACTTGGATAATAATTTCTTTTGACTTCAAATTTTTCTTCTTCAATCGCAAGTGATGGAATTAAAACGCCATTCTTCCATTCTTCTTTTTTCACTACTCTTCCGTCTTCAGAATACTCTTTAAAAAAACCATCCTTCTTATCGTCCTTATACGCGCCTTCACTTTTTACAACATCTGTCGGGTAGTATTCGCGATAGAGCCCTTGCTTCAAACCATTTTTATCAACACGATTAATTTTATCTTCTTTCTGAAAATAACCTGTTTTAAATTTTGTAACAGTGATCAATGTTCCGTCTTCACGATACTCTTTCACCAAACCATCTTCAACACCGTTTTTATACGGAATTACTTTTTGCAATTTTCCATTCTGATCATACAACCTTGTAATTCCATTGCGGATACTCATTGAATCGGTTTCTTCCATCTGAAGAATTCCGGTTTCGTAATAAACTTTTTGAATACCGTTTTTCAGGCCGTCCTTGTAATTATATTCTGCCGTAACCGTTCCGCTGTCGTTGTAAAACTTCCAAAGACTGTCGAGTTTTTGATCAACACGATTTCCTTCTGATTTTAGTCTGCCGCTTTCAAAATAACTTTTCCAGTAACCATCCGGTTTACCATTCTTCAAAAATCCTTCACTGGAAACAACACCATTCGGATAATAGAATTTGTTGTATCCATTTGGATTAACAGATTTATCATCCTGGGCCTGAAGTTTAGCAATACTAAATCCACAGAAGAAAAAAATGAGCAGTAAACAGATTCTGTTTTTACAAACCATATTGCTTAGAAATTTCAAGCATCCTTTTAATTGGCTTCAAAGCCTGCAAGCGAATATTTTCATCCATCACCAATTCAGGCTTTTCATACTTCAAACAAAGATAAACTTTCTCAAGCGTGTTTAACTTCATATGCGGACAATCGTTACAGGCACAGGCATTATTCGGAGGAGCCGGAATAAAGGTTTTGTCCGGCGAAGCCTTAATCATCTGATGCAGAATACCTGTTTCAGTTGCAACGATGAATTCCTTATCGGCCGACTTTTGAGTATAATTCAATAAACCTGTTGTAGATCCGATAAAATCAGCCAGTTTCAGAATAGGTTCTTCACATTCCGGGTGCGCAATTAATTTTGCATTCGGATGTGTTTCTTTGAGACGGGTAATTTTTTCAAGAGAGAAAATTTCATGAACCATACACGCGCCATTCCACAAAACCATTGGACGTCCGGTTTTTTCGGCAATATATCTTCCAAGATTTTTATCAGGCGCAAAAATGATCGGTTGATCTTTTGGAATGCTGTTCACAATTGCCATTGCATTTGAAGAAGTGCAGATGATGTCGCTCAGTGCTTTAATTTCTGCCGAACAGTTGATATACGAAATCACCGTATGGCCCGGATGCTTCGCTTTAAATGCAGCAAATTCTTTTGGGGGGCAGCTATCGGCTAATGAACATCCGGCTCTCAGATCGGGTAAAACCACCTTCTTATCGGGGTTTAAGATCTTGGCAGTCTCCGCCATGAAATGAACACCGGCAAAAAGTATCATCGAAGCTTTTGTTTTCTCAGCTTCCTGTGCAAGGCCTAAACTATCGCCAATATAATCCGCAACATCCTGAATATCTGCATCCTGATAATAATGGGCAAGCAGAATAGCATTCTTCTCCTTTTTTAATCTGGCGATTTCTTCGAATAAATCAACAGTCGGATCAACTTCCATCTCCAGCCAGCCAAATTTATTCACGCGCTCCAACTGATCCTTTTCATTCAACATCATATTATATATATAATATATTAATTTATAAATTAATAAAATCTACTACTATTATTATCCTGTTCATTCTGTTCGTAAGAAGAGGTCGATTAATTTGACTTTCGCTTTTCACACGAAAGAACAGGAATAATGAACAGCCTCTGTATTTTCAATTGGTTGGTTTATAAATCCATCGCTTCGTTATTAACACCCTGTTCATTAATGGTCGGTGGATATTTTGATCAGGAGTCGACGGTGAATAGCATGCTGTTTTCTGTTTGTAATTTCAAGGAGGCAAATACTATCTTTTCCTTGACTTCAATCAAACTATTCATAAGGCGTTTATCTTATGAACAAAGCAAGAAAATCTTCTTACTACTTAACCACCGTTTTTTCCTTCGTCCACAAAATTACTGTTAATAAGCCATCTTGCATCACCTTTATTTTCAATCCTATATTTATGACAAATGTACGACTGTTGAAAACAATTTAAGTACCTTTGTTATCAGTCATTTGAATGTGAAAAACGATGATAAAGCCAAGAATTGCAGTAGGTTGTGATCATGCCGGTTTCCGGTACAAAGAAATGATCCGCGAAATGCTAACCAAAGAGGGTTATGAAGTGCGTGATTACGGGACTTCATCCGAACAATCAGTTGACTATCCGGACTTTGTTCACCCGCTTGCCACGGCAATAGAAAAAAGCGAATACGAGCTGGGCTTTTTATTCTGCGGATCAGCCAATGGTGTGGCCATTACTGCGAATAAACACCAGACGATCCGCGCCGCAATTGCCTGGAAAAATGAAATCGCTGCTCTGGCCCGGCAACACAACAACGCCAATGTACTTTGTCTGCCTGCCCGATTTATCTCCGAAGACGAAGCAAAGCAATTCGTTCACACATTTTTAGCTACACCATTCGAAGGTGGCCGCCATCAAACACGCGTCGATAAAATTGCTGTATGTTAAAAGGAGCGTTTGCACTTTTATTAAGCTCACTTTTCTTTTTAAACAGATCCTCAGCGCAATCACCGGCAAATCAATTTGCCGGGATGCTGAACGCAGATACTATTCATAAAACGCTGAACTTTTTAGCATCCGATTCACTCATGGGTCGCGAAACCGGAAGAGCAGGACAAAGAAGAGCAGCGGCCTATCTGAAATCAATATATGAATACCGCGGCATAAAGACGCAGTCACAATTACACTCTTTAAATATCAAGGCAAATGGTTCTTACCGGATGACGGTGAACGATGAGAATTTTATCTACTACGAAAACTATTATCACCTCTCAAAGCAGGACACCGTTTTTAATCTTGATCACGTCACCTTTGCCGGCTTCGGAATAAAAGACGCTTCGTACAACGATTTTTCGAATATTGATATCACCGGAAAAGCATTGCTTGTTTGCCTTTCTGGTCCGAAGTGGAAAGACGGCAAGGTTTTCTACCACGATCAGCGACTCGACGAAAAATCCATTCTCGCCGTTATTCAAAATGTAATTGACTCTCACCCCGCCATTCTTTTCTTACAGGTCGATACCGTGTATAATGCAATACAGTTATTGAATACAAATCCGGGGTTATTACAACAGATCAACACACTTTCTTTTCCTGTTGTTTTCGTAAACGATCATATGGCCGAGCGGATGTTGCCCTGGGAGAAAAAATCGGTTTATCATCGTTCACTTCTAAAAGCGCAAAAGAAAAGGAAGAGCACCGCCAAAGAATTTGAAACAAGCATTTACCTTGGAATGACTTCGGCAAACGGAACTCTGCTCGGAACAAATATTCTTGCCGAGATCCCGGGTACCGATAAATCTGAAGAGGCCATCATTATTTCTGCCCACTACGATCATCTGGGGAAACGCGATAGTTTGATTTATTACGGAGCAGACGATAATGCCAGCGGAACATCAGCCGTACTTGAGTTGGCGCGCGTCTTTAAAGAAGCCGCCAACAGTGGATATCGCCCGAAGAGAACACTGCTTTTTCTGCATGTGAGCGGAGAAGAGAAGGGCTTGCTGGGCTCATCGTTCTACGTGAAACATCCGCTTTGGCCATTGAATATGACAGTGGCAGATCTGAATATTGATATGATTGGCCGTACCGATGAAAAGTATGATAGTTTGAAAAACAAAAACTACCTGTATGTAATTGGTTCAGATAAAATCAGTCATGCACTTTATGCTGCAATCGACAGTATTAATAAGGCAAATGATACACTGATTTTGGATTACACTTATGATAATCCCGAAGACCCGAATCGTTTTTACCAGCGCAGTGATCATTATAACTTTGCTAAAAACCATATTCCCATCGCCTTCTTTTTTAATGGAACGCACGAAGATTATCATTCTACAACGGATACCCCCGAGAAGATTGATTACGACCTGTTGCGCAAGCGGGCAAAATTGATTTTCCTCACTGCCTGGAATCTTGCCAATCGCCCCGACCGCATCATGCCCGATCCCGGAAAATAACATTTTACCCGGATAAAATGTTGATAACACCGCTTTCGTTAAGTTCTTGCTGATTGATCATGTCTTATTTTTGATCCTGTGAAAAAACTCTCACTGTTAATCCTCCTGTTTATTGCAGCCCGCGCCTCCGGTCAGTCGTTCTATACGGAAGAGGCCTTCCGCAATTATTTTGCGCAACACGCAGACAGCCTCGATCAGATTGAAGGAATCTGGCAGGTGTCGACTACGCTTGAATATTACCATTATGACACACTGTACGATGTTGAAGAGCATCCGAAAGGAGCCAAAGTGGCCATTATTCTGAAAGAGGGAAAATACCTCTCTTACAATTTATCGGGCGAGCCGTATGATGTGGAGTTTTCTACTACCGACGTAAAGGGCGTTTATCTCTACCGAAACTATTTTCCGCTCACCAAATCATATTCAAAGACCAGTGCTGTTATCAGTAAACGCGGGGAAATGGAATACACTTACACATTCCCCGACGACTACCTCCGCGCGAAGCTCGGCGATTCATACGAAGAAGGTACGCGAGTGGTAAATATTCTGAAGTGGACGAGAGTTTTTCCTGAAAAATAATTCTGATGCGCAAAGGCATGGCGTTGCCGTTGTTCTTTCTGCTTTTGATACAAGCAGCGAAAACAACAGCGGCCGATAAATACTGGGTTTTTTTTACCGACAAAAACGGAAGCGAATTTAATCCGCAGACATATTTTGATCAAGGCGCCATTGACCGCCGCAACAGAACAGGAATTCCTCTTTGCGACAGCCTTGACTTTCCGGTTAATCCGCACTATTCAGAAATTGTTTCATCGCTTGCTGATTCCACAGCCTACATCAGCCGCTGGTTTAATGGCATGACAGTATTTTGCACCAACGAAGAGTTGTTGCAAATTCAACAACTGCCTTTTGTTAAATCCATCGAACCGATTGTTTCAGTCGAAGTTCACCCCGCTCTTGCTCCGCTTCCTTCCTCTGCAAAGGAAGACGTGGCCGGTTTGCTGGACTATCAGACCTCCCGGCTTCAGGCAGACGTTTTCAAAAATGCAGGTTATAACGGAAAGGGTATATGCATTGCCGTTTTTGATTGTGGTTTTCCGTATTTGAAAAGAATGAATAGCCTTGCGCACCTTTTCAACAATAACCTCATTAAGGCCACCTATGATTTTAAACGAAAGAATGAAAACGTTTATCATGGATTCTGGCACGGCACGGCAGTACTGTCGTGCATTGCCGGAATAAACAATGGTGTTCCGATGGGCCTTGCTCCCGGAGCAACATTTCTTCTTGCAAAAACAGAGAGTGCGTTTTTAGAAACACGTTCTGAAGAAGACGCCTGGATTGCAGCTGCGGAGTGGGCCGATAAAAACGGAGCCGACATCATCAGCTCGTCGCTGGGTTACACGGTTGATTTTTATTTCAACAAAGACCTTAACGGAAAAAGCCGGCTTTCCCGGGCAGCAACCATTGCTGCGGCAAAAGGAATCCTGGTTGTCAATGCAGCCGGTAACGAAGCCACATCAGCCTGGGAGAAAGTCGTTGTTCCAGCTGACGCCGACAGCGTACTTTGTATTGGAGGAACAGATCCGTACACCGACTATCATATCTATTTCAGCTCCTACGGACCAACTGCTGACGGAAGAATGAAACCCAACATCTCGGCTCCGGCCCACATTGTTGCGGCGATTGACAACGATTTGAAAATAGTCGACGGCACATCATTCTCCACACCGCTCATTGCCGGCTTTGCCGCCTGTGCATGGCAGGCACACCGAAACTGGTCGAATATGGAATTGTTTTTTGAGTTGGAAAAATCAGCGCACCTCTATCCCTATTTTGATTATGCTCACGGCTTCGGCATTCCTCAGGCCGGATTTTTTGTAAATCACAAAGACACAATTAAGGAACCCACATTTGATTTAGTTGTGGTGAACACACAAGCCAAGGTGGTGTTGCGCGACAAATATGCGCATACGGGCGATGAAAAAATGCTTGGCTATTCTCCTGTGAGAAATATGTATTTCAAAGACGAAAGCAAAGATGGCGTGCTGAAATTTTATGAAGTGATTCTGGCCGGACAGAAAGAAATGATGGACATTGATTTTGGAGACTATTCACCGGGCGACATTCTTACCATACACTTCGAAGGTTACACCACAACACTAACGATTCCCGAAACCACAACAGATGAACCGCACTAAGAAAAATGTATTAATAAAGGCAGCTCTGATAATTTTTCTTTCGCTTCCGCTGATTGCCGATGCACAGACGGTTGTTTTGAGAAAAGATCCGGGCAACGAAATTCTTGTTGATCGCGGACCGAATTCAAAGACGCATACATCGTTTTACGTCGGAATCGGATTTCCTGTGTCACCCGACAACAAGGGCGCAGGAATCATGTACGGGCTTTCGTTGAACACGCCAATCGGCTTCAGAATAAAATATAAAATCGGTTCCGTTTATTCAATGGGCTGGACGATCGGCTATGAATATGCGGAATACAAGCTGAAGCAGAACGACACGAAAGTTTTCCCCGACACTAATCGATATGATGCACAACGACTGGACATCAATTACGGAACACTTGGTTATTTTAATCGTTTCAATTTTGATCCTAACCGCGGCAACATTATCGGAGCCTATCTTGAGATCGGTGTGAAAGCGAAATATGCCTTCTCTGCAAGCGATATCCGTAAATACAAAGTCCCGACCGGAAACGCAAAAACCGAAATCAGCGGTCTCATCTATTTCAACAACTTTCAGGCAGATGCCTATGCAGAATTAGGCCGAAACCATTTTTATCTCAACGCAGCCCTTCGCCTCACAAAGCTTTTCAAATCATCTTATAACTTTCCCGATCTTCCAACACTTACAGTCGGAATCGGAGTAGGTTTTTGAAATTAATTCTGAATTCTAAACTCTGAATTCAGAATAGCACATTCGAGTTACATCCAAAGAAGAAGGCCCCGCCCCCATACTTTGTTGCCCCCACCTCTAAACAAAAGATTTTCAGAATTCTGAATTCAGAATTTTGAACTCATCACACCCGCCCATAAAATCCCCTGTCATAAATTCAACACTTCCGTTATCAACACCCCCCGTTCATAACACCTATTCTGCTTCTACAAACAGCGCAACCTTACACCTTTGAATTCGGTTAAATTTGTTGTAACCTAAAAAACCCATTAGACCATGTCGCTGTCGAAAGAGCAGAAAAAAGACTTAGAACAAATCGGTCAGTATTACCGGAAGCTCGAGAAGATTTCAGTAGATAACAATCTTGATCTTGACGTTTTTATGTCGGCTTATAATGAAGAAGGGTATGCCGGCTATGCCACTGAAAAAGTGAGCTTTGACGAGAAGGCGGTTAAAAGAAAAACCGTTTTTGAAAAAGCAGGCAAGGAAAAATCCACAAAAAATACTGCGAAAAGTCATTAAAAGAGATTCAATTCGCCCCGGTCGATCCGGGGTTTTTTATGCTTATCCCCGACGAATGATGATCTTTCACGAGCGCGTCCGATTGTTCATATCAACAGAAGTTTTACTTTTGTCCGCCTGCCCCGGGCAAAGTGCCCCGGCAAAATCAGGTACGCATCGGAATCACATTCCGGTCACCATCAATAACAGGAACGCATGACTCAGTTGGCGTGGTTAATTCCGTTTTTCCCTCTCCTCGGATTTCTCATTACCGGTTTCGGTAAAAATGTTCTGCCCAAAACCGCCGCAGGCTACTTAGCCTCATTAATGGTTCTGGCCTCATTCATTATTTCCTGTGGCATCTTCTTGTCGTTCGACGGCAAGGCGACCACGGTGAATCTGTTCGACTGGATCAATTCCGGTACACTCAATGTGTCATTCTCCTTCCTTATTGACCAGTTAAGTCTGGTAATGTTGCTCATTGTTACCGGTGTAGGCTTCCTTATTCATATTTACTCCATCGGCTACATGCACGACGATCCGGCTTTTACCCGGTTCTTTTCATATCTCAACCTCTTCATTTTCTTCATGTTGCTGTTGGTGCTGGGCTCCAACTATATTGTCCTCTTCACCGGCTGGGAGGGGGTCGGCCTGTGTTCCTACCTGCTCATCGGCTTTTGGTTTAAAAACACCGAGTACAATCACGCTGCCAACAAAGCATTCATAATGAACAGAATCGGTGACCTTGGTTTTCTCCTTGGCATCATTCTGATCTACATCACATTTGGATCCACATCATTCGATACGATTTTCCCTCTTGCCGGAGCATTCCCTGTGAATCAACCGGTTATCATTGCAATCACCCTCCTTTTGTTCGTGGGTGCCATGGGAAAGAGTGCTCAGATTCCTCTCTACACCTGGCTTCCTGATGCTATGGCGGGTCCGACTCCGGTGTCTGCCCTCATCCATGCAGCCACGATGGTAACGGCGGGTATCTATATGGTTATCCGATCGAATGTGCTTTACACGCTCGCTCCGTTTACGCTCAGCATCATCACAATGATCGGCGCCGCAACAGCAATTTTCAGCGCAGCCATTGCGCTCACGCAAACCGACATCAAGAAAGTGCTTGCTTATTCAACCGTATCGCAATTGGGGTATATGTTCGTTGCGCTTGGCGTCGGAGCATATTCAACGGCGCTCTTCCATGTAACTACACATGCGTTTTTCAAGGCTCTGCTCTTCCTGGCTGCGGGAAGCGTAATACATGCAATGGGCGGGGAACAGGACATTCGCAAAATGGGCGGACTAAAAGGCAAGCTGAAAATTACCTACTTCGTTTTCATGATCGGAACGCTCGCCATTATCGGCCTTCCTCCATTTGCGGCGTTCTTCTCCAAGGATGAAATTCTCGCAAAAGTATGGATGGAAAACAGCGTAGCCTTTGTGGTGCTTGCGATTACCTCCGTTCTTACGGCAATTTACATGTTGCGTCTTTTCTATCTTACCTTCTTCGGAAAATTCAGAGGTACACACGATCAGGAGCATCATTTGCACGAGTCTCCTGCCGTAATGACAACACCGCTGATGATTCTTGCTGTTCTTTCTGCCGTTGGCGGTTTACTCGGAGTGCCTGAAATTTTCGGTGGAAAACATCTTCTGAACGAATTCCTTGCTCCTGTAGTAACATTCCCTCGCGGCGAAGCATCACATACATTTGAAATAGCATTAATGGCAACATCTGTTGTTGTTCTTGTTCTTTTGATGGCCGTGTTGAACAAGCGTTATTCCGGAGGCCATGTTCCACCGGCAACCGACGCCCAAAGATCTGCACTGGAGCGTGCATCTTATCACAAGTTTTATATTGACGAATTATACAATGCCATCATTGTTCGTCCCCTCCATATTTTGAGTGAAATGTTTTACAAAGTTGTTGATGTTAAAGTAATCGACGGACTTGTAAACTCTATCAATAAAATTGTAACCGGCGGTTCTAGAACACTTCGCCTGGCCCAGGACGGAAACGTAGGCTTCTACATTTTCGCCATGGTGTTCGGCATCATTGCAATATTGTTCTTCAACCTTCTCATGTAAAATGCGCCCGCCGTGGCGGGTAGCGACATATTGAAATGTTATCAGCATTAATATTTCTGCCATTGGTGGCAGCATTAGTCGTTGTTTTTTCCGGAGCGCAGGCGAAGAAGATTGCTTTGGCGGCCGCCATTCTTGAGTTTGCATACTCCGTGTGTTTTTATTTTCGGTTCGTTCCGGAGAATGGCACACAGTTTATGTTTAGTCAAAGCTGGATTCCTCAACTGGGCATTTCTTTCAAAGTCGGCATGGACGGCATCAGCTTGTTGCTGGTTCTTCTCACCACATTTCTGGTTCCGCTGATTATTCTTTCTTCTTTCCGTCGCGAATACAAATCACCGGGGCTCTTCTACGGATTAATTCTGATGATGCAATTTGCCCTCATCGGTGTTTTCGTTTCTCTTGATGCATTCTTGTTTTACATCTTCTGGGAATTGGCGCTTATCCCGATCTATCTGATTTGTTTGATGTGGGGGGGAGAAAACAGACTCAAAATTACCCTGAAGTTCTTCATCTACACTCTCGCCGGTAGTTTATTGATGCTCGTTGCATTGATCTATCTCTGGTTACACACACCGGGGGCGCACACCTTTGACATGCAGGCGTTCTATGATCTGCAACTTACATCAAAGCAACAAGGAATTTTATTCTGGATGCTTTTCCTGGCTTTCGCCATTAAGATGCCGGTATTTCCATTCCACACCTGGCAACCCGATACATATACTGACGCTCCTGCACCGGGCACAATGTTGCTCTCCGGTATAATGCTGAAAATGGGTGTATACGGAGTAATTCGCTGGCTGCTTCCTGTGGTACCCGCAGGTGTTGCAGAATGGGGCACGATGGCGATGATTCTTTCTGTCATCGGAATTGTTTATGCTTCACTTATTGCCTGGGTACAAAAAGATTTCAAACGACTGATTGCCTATTCTTCCATTGCTCACGTCGGGCTAATCTCTGCCGGTGTTTTCAGTCTTACTATGCAGGGGCTTCACGGGAGTGTGATGCAGATGCTTAGTCATGGAATTAATGTTGTGGGACTATTCTTCATCTGCGACATGATTGATTTGCGCACCGGCTCACGCCAAATGGATCAGCTCGGAGGCCTCCGCACTACGGCGCCCGGTTTTGCCACGTATTTTATGATCATCATGCTTGCCTCCGTTGCTTTGCCATTGACCAATGGTTTCGTCGGAGAGTTTTTGTTGATCAACGGAGTTTATCAATACAATGCAATACTTGCCGCCTTCGCCGGACTTACCATCATACTTGGAGCCATTTACATGCTCAATGCATATAGAAAAATAGCTCTTGGCGAAAGCAATTCAAAAGCCGAGCATTTTGCCGGACTTCACTTGTCGGAAAAAGCGGTGCTTATTCCGATTGTCATAATGATATTCTGGATTGGAATTTATCCGAAACCGTTGCTCGACATTGCCGGGCCTTCGGTTGATGCGCTCCGTCAATCACTGGAGCACGTTTCCGTTTCAATGAAATAATTCGCTTCGCTTGAAAACCTTAGTTGTACTTACATCGATTGGCTTGTTAGGAATGTTTTCAGAAATTTTCCGTGTCAGGAAAATTCTGCTTCCACTCGTTGTGCTCGGACTGATTGCCGCTATCGGCGCCGCTGTTTTTGACTGGAACACGAACACCATGTATCATAACAATATGATGCTCGTTGACAACTATTCATTGGCGTTTTCAATTACGATGATTGCCACAACATTGCTTTGGTTTTCCATGTCTTCAGGATTTTTCTCCAGTGAAAACTCAAAAAGCGATCACTTCTCTCTGATAGTATTTGCACTTACCGGTGCCGTTTTAATGACGTCGTTTAATAATCTGCTCATGCTCTTTCTTGGAATAGAAATTCTTTCCACTTCAGCATCATTCTCGCCGGTAGTAGCGTAAAACCAACCTTTCGTCTAATGAAGCAGCACGTTGAAGTATTTCCTGATGGGATCATTTGCCACGGATTTCTCCTCTTTGGTGTTGCTCTACGTCTATGGCGCCACAGGCTCATTTCATCTCGATCAGATAGCGACACCGTATCACTTCAGGCGGGCTCGTGGGATGGCACATGCCGGCGTCCTGTTGATTCTCGTTGCCATGGCGCTGAGTTCAGCCGTGCAATTTCATTTTCTGGGCACGATGTGTATCAGGGATCACCAGCAGGTTGTTACCAGTTTCATGTCGACGGTTGTTGAACCAGCCGCCACTGCCGCTTTTTTCCGCCTGTTCATTCTGCTTCTCTCCTGTTTCACCAAATGTGGCATACGACCCTGTACGTGATCGCTGCCGCTACGATTCTGGTAGGAAACATTACTGCAGTATATCAGACGAATGTTAAACGCCATGCTGGCATATTCAGTATCGCACGCCGGCTATATGTTAATTGTATTCTTGCCATGCATGGTTCGGCGGGAAACTCATTATTGTTTTATGCTATTGCCTATAGCGCGTCTTCCTGCATCCGTTTGCCGTGCTGCTGATCATAAGCTCCTCCACCGGTAACGAAAGCATAGAATATTTACGGTTTGGCGCGGAAGAATCCATTCCTGGCCGTAATGGTTGTTATTTCCGTTTTGTCATTAGCCGAGATTCCTCAAACAGCTGGCTTCTTTGCCAAATACTACATCTTTGTGTCGGCCATGCAAGAATGGTCTTACACCGCTGGTAATCATTGCAATAACAGGATCGCTGATTGGCGTTTTTCTATTACTTCCGACTGATTATAGCTCTGTTCCGCGGCGGAGACGCAGTTCAGATTCAATCGAAACCCGCATTTAATATGGATGCTCATTACCGCTATGATCATCGCCCTTGTTCTTGGTTTGATGCCAGGCCTTGTCGTTGAACTTCCTATAGATAAAACGACCCGAAAAAACGGAGGAAATCTGAAACCTAATCTGATTTCTGAATAAAAGGCGGCAAATGTCACGGATCGGTTAAATCGCCCCCTATTCGTTTTAGGTACACAGAATTTCCTATTTATTGTCGTCCCGAAAAATAACCGGATTGGGAATTTTTTGTGGAATTCCAACGTTGCTTTCATTCTTTAAAAATCCAAAACCAACAAACAGTATTATATCGCGAGCAACTCACATCATCGAAGGCGGAGGCATCCAGGCCATTCTTGCAATTTTAGTTATTCCTATTGCAATCGTTATCGGATTCTTGATCTGGAAATTTGTCATGGGTGATCCTTCAGGCTTCGAAGGTGGAGATCCTGAAAAAAATCCACTTCCTAATCACATTCGCTACGATGTACAAGGAATTTGGCTTCCTCGTTCCTATTCACAATTGGTGCATTCATTACCGTTCTAACGTTCTCAAAGAGTGAGCGCATTATCACTATAGGTAAATCAAAAGGTACGAAGACTTTATCAATGGCTTCATCGGCCGCATCCGTACACTGATGGCAAATGGCGACCTCAATGGCGCAAAAGCAGGGAATACTAAACGGCGCGGATCTATTGCAAACGTTGTAAACGCAGGTATCGACGCTTACCGTCAGATGGAAAACGACAAAGACCTCGATAAAGTGATAAAATTCTTGCCATTCGAGAAGAGCTCGAAGAAGCTACAACACTTGAGCTTCCGATGCTTTCTAAAAATCTCGTTATTATCTCTACAATTGCTTCTATCGCTACACTCCTCGGACTTCTTGGAACGGTTATCGGTATGATCCGCGCCTTCTCTGCTCTCGCAACTACAGGTGCTCCTGACGCCGTAGCTCTTTCAACCGGTATCTCTGAGGCCCTTAACAATACCGCTCTCGGTATCGGTACTTCAGCAATTGCTATCGCCATGTACAACTTCTTCACCAGCCGTATCGACAACATCACTTACGGTATTGATGAAGCCGGTTATAGCATCGTTCAGTCATTCGCTTCACGCTACAAGTGCTTAATTAAACACACATTCCTTTATGGAATTCGTGAATTAGTCAACTCTATTTTTAACAAAGCGATGCCAAAAAAATTGAAAGTACCTAAAAAAGTCCCTCACTCTCGACATGACGCCGATGGTTGACCTCGCGTTTTTGTTAAGTTACATTCTTTATGTTAACTGCAAATTTCGCCCGGATGAACCCGTAATCGTTGATCAGCCATCGTCAGTGAGCGACATTCCGCTTCCGGATAAAGGTGTAATCATGCTTACTGTTGACGGCAAGGGTCGCGTGTTCTTCAATGTCGAAGGACAACAATTGCGTGAAACATCCTCAACAAAGTCGGCGAGCAATTCCAGCAAACATTTGACGCGAAAAGAACAACGCTTTGCCGTTCTCGCCCCTGTTACAGAATGCCGATGAATAAGCTGAAAGCCGCTTGATGCCGACGATGACGGACGCAAAAAGATGAATCTTGAGACACCGGGAATTCCAATTGATTCAACCAATAATGAGTTGGCAATTTGGGTAAACTCGGCTCGTAAAGCGGCACCGCATCACAGTCTCGCCATCAAAGGCGATCGCGATGCCGATATTCCAACAATCAAACGTGTTATTTCTATTCTGCAGGATAATAAAGCCAACCGTTTCGCTCTGATTACAAATCTTGAAGCGGGACCGTACAATCCGGCTAAATAATTAAACCAGCAGCCGCTATTTTCCGGCAAAACGGTCTACCAAATGGCAGAAGTACAACAGCAGGAAGAGCTCCGATAAAGGGGGCAAACACAAGGTCCGCGCCAAAAATTAATCGAGCTCCGCATCGACATGACCCCAATGGTTGACCTTTGCGTTCCTTCTCCTTACGTTTTCAATCTCACCGACTTTTCCAAACCCAAAATCATGGACATCACCATGCCCGTGAAGGAAAAGGATATTACCGAGGAACAACGCACCAAGGTTCCCGCTTCTCAGACGCTTTCCTCCTGCTTACCAGGAACAGTAGAATTATCTGGTACATGGGAATGGATGACCCTTCTCAAACCCCGCAAACTACGATCGCCGATTTTTCTGAAAACGGTGCCGCAAGCATTCACAAGGTTCTCCTTGAAAAGAACAAATTGGTTTACGATCAGGTGAAGATGGTTGAAGACTCTGTAAAGCGTGGATTGATTGAAGACAAGAAAAGTTATCAAACAACATAAGGCTTGGGTTAAAGCTGCTGAAAAGAAAGGTCTGATCGTTTTGATCAAACCGGACGAAACATCAAAGTATAAAAACCTGGTTGACATACTCGACGAAATGCTTGTCTGCAACGTCGCCCGTTATGCAATCGTTGATTTATCAGACTCTGAAAAGGAGTTAATTAAAAACACTCAATAATCAGGAGTAAATGAGCTTACTTGATTGGTCCAAATGCGGTCAACCCGAGAGGATTCGATTACTTTCGAAAACCGCAATAAAGAATACGGAGCCTTTGTTTTAAGAACGAAGTATCAGAAGCGCGTTGTTACTGCGTTGCTGGTTTCCATTGCCGGTCTTACACTTGCCGTGGTTACACCTATGGCAATCATTTATCTGTCCAAAAAGATGGAAGAGAACAAAGCCAAAGTAACTGAGGCCATTACTCTTGCTGAGCCCCCTCCTATTGACAAAACAACTCCTCCTCCTCCTCCTGTAATTCCCCCTCCGCCGGTACAGCAAACCATCAAGTTTACTCCACCGAAAGTTGTGAAGGACGAAGAAGCTCAGGAGCACTCGACACAGGAAGAAACCAAAGACGTAGCAGTATCAACCGTTACTCAGGAGGAGAAAGAATTCCACTGGAATTGCCTCCGGATCCAGTTGTTGCAGATCCTGATGAAGGAAAAGTGTTTACAGTTGTAGAAGAAATGCCGGTTTTCCCGGGAGGCGACGATAAATTGCTTCAGTATATCAGCAGTAACATCAAATACCCTCAAATGGCAAAAGAAAACGGCATTACCGGCCGTGTGTTTGTTCAGTTTGTGGTTGGTAAAGACGGCAAGGTTCACGATGCGAAAATCGTTCGTGGAATTGGCGGCGGTTGTGACGAAGAAGCGCTTCGCGTTGTTCGTTCGCTGCCAGACTGGAAGCCGGGGTCGTCAGAACGGTCGTGAAGTGCAGGTGCAGTTCACACTTTGCCTGTAAGTTTGTATTGAAAAGCAGACGCATGTCGAAGCGGAAATCCTCCGCTGAGCGCATATCATACCTACTGAACATCTTGATGGCGTGTATGTATGCCGCAGGTGGAATCATCCTTTTTTTCTGGCACATTCCCGGACTCACAGATCAGAACCGTTATGTTCTCGGCGGGGTTTTAATAGCATACGCTGTATATAGAATTATTAAATTGCGCATGCGTAATAACTAACGCATTAAATGAAATTCCTTTCTAAAATTGCCATTTTTGCTCTCACTGTTGTCTTCTTTTCCTGCGGAAGAAGCGGGTCGCAGCACGACAGCTATGACGATACTCCCACTTCCGGAGAAATTCTGATCCTTGCCGATGAATCTTACCAGCCACTTGTTCAGGTTCAAATCGACACATTCATGGAGATATACAAGTATGCGAAGATCAACGTTCGCTATCTTCCTGAATCGGAGCTTTTCAATCAGTTGATGACCAATGATACTGTTCGTCTGGCGATTACCGGCCGCGCGCTGACCGCTGATGAAAAGTCATATTTCGAAAGCCACAAAATTATTCCTCGCCCCTTAAAGATTGCCGAAGACGCCATTGCATTAATTGTGAATCCCGAAAATCCCGACACCAACCTTACAATGGAACAGGTTGAGTCCATAATCAGTGGAACAATTTCCACGTGGAACTCTCTCGGAAAATCATCATTGAAAGATTCCATCCGAATTGTTTATGATCGCAGTGGTTCTGCAAATGCCCGTTATTTGAAAGAGCGGTTTTTGGGTCAGAAATCGTTGCCGCCAAACAGTTATGCAACGAACTCCAATGCTGAAGTAGTTGAATATGTGAGCAAAACCAAGGGGGCCATTGGGGTAATCGGAATGAATTGGATCAGCGACCGGGATGATCCGACAGCAAGGACATTTTTGAGCAAAATCAAGGTTATTGGTGTTTCTCAAACTGACAGTTTGGGTAACCGGGGCGATTATTATCAGCCTTTTCAGGCGTATATTGCGCTCCACAATTATCCGTTCACCAGAGAGGTAATGATTATTAACCGCGAAGGCCGCAACGGTCTTGGCACAGGCTTTGCGTCTTTTGTGGCCGGAGATAAAGGCCAGCGAATGATTCGTATGATGGGTTTGCTTCCCGCAACCATGCCGGTACGCCTCATTCAGGTAAATCAATAAATGAATATGAAAAAAGTAATTGCCCTTTGTGCTCTTCTGATGAGTACCGTTTATTTCGGATCTGCTCAGTCTGTTCAGGAGGCACGCAAACTAACCGACAACGAACAATACGAAGCAGCGTCTGATTTTTACAAAAGGCTGATTTCAACAAATCCATCCGACGTTGCCCTGTATTATTTCTTCGGAGACAACCTTCTTTTATCGGGAGATCCGGATTCAGCAAAACTTCTTTTTGATAAGGCGGCTTTGTTGGACCCCAACTCCTTGCTTGCAAAAGTCGGAAGAGCAAAGTTGTTAATGAATTCTACAAACATTCACGAAGCAAAAGTTGCTCACGACAAAGATCCGAACAATCCCGAATTAAAAAACCGTTTGGAAGAGGCAGCCGCTAATGTTGCGGAGGCTCTGAAGATTATCGACGAAGTTGTAGCAAAGGCTCCATCAAAAGATCCGCGCGTGCTGATCGAGTCGGCAGAAGCTCTCATTCATTATAACAACAAGGATCTTGAGAAAGCGAAAGCTATTCTCGACAAAGCCGCTGCTATTGACAAAGCAAACGAAGAGATCAATCTTCTTTACGGCGACATATACACCGAATACAACAACGGCTCACTTGCTGCCGAATATTACAATAAGGCGCTTGACATCAATAAAAATTCTGCGCGCGCGCTTGTAAGTAAAGGCCGTCTTTACCGTCGTTCAACGAACAACGAGGGCGCAGCACTCGAATTCCAGAACGCAATTACAATTGATCCGAATTATGCACCTGCACACCGCGAACTCGGCGAGGTTTCATATAAACTTGGTAAGCTTGAGAAGGCGAAAGAGGAGTACAGAAAATATCTCGATCTTTCAAAGAACAATTGCGGTGCACGACTTCGTTATGCATCGTTCCTGTATGTGAGCAAGAGTTATGCTGAGTCAATCAGCGAGCTTCTACAGGTAGAGCAGCGTTGTGACTCAAACAACCTTTTGTTGCTCCGTCTTTTCACTTATGATTATACAGAATTAAAAGAGTGTGAAAAGGCCCTTGCAAAAGCAAAGAAGCTGTTTGATCTCCTTCCTCCTGATCATCGCGAAGTGAGAGACTATGAATTCTATGGAAAGACGCTGGCTTGTATGAACATGGATTCGATGGCAATTGAAATGTTCCAAAAGGCGCTGGCGCTTGATCCGAACAGATGCGATCTTCTTTCTGAAGTTGCAAACTGCTGGTTTAAGCTTAAGCAATATCCAAATGCAATTCTCGCGCTTCAACAAAAGTTTAGCTGCGGGAAAGACATCAAAGCAACAGACTACTTTAACATCGGCCGCAGTTATTTTTACAACAATCAATTTAATCAGGCCGACTCAGCATTCAAAACGCTGAATGATATGCAACCAAAGTATGCAACCGGTTGGTTGTGGAGAGCGAACACCAATTCGAACATCGACAGCACATCTGAAAATGGTTTGGCTAAGCCTTTCTACGAAAAATACGATTCGCTTGCGCAGGCAGATTCTGTTAACGCTTCGAAGTATACGAACGGGTTAATCAAAGCCTATGGCTATCTGGCCTACTACTACATTCTGAAAAACGACAAAGAGAAGGCCCTCTTCTACCTGAAGAAAAAATTGGCCCTCCCACTCGAGCCGGACGATCAGAAGAATGTTAAGAAAGCGATTGATCAGCTTGAGGGAAGAACCCCCGGAACCAAATAAGTAATCGATAAGAAAGTTTAACGACCCGCCGCAAGGCGGGTTTTTTGTTTTGAACCAAATTTCTTTACATTGCACGGAAAGAAAATCCAACATATGTCGACAAACTACTTTGCAAAAAAGCCACTGGCAGTACTATTCAAAGAAGCCGACGATTCCGGTGAACACACACTTAAGCGCACGCTGGGCGCGACCAATCTGGTTGCTCTGGGTATCGGCGCGATTATCGGCGCGGGATTGTTTAGTATTACAGGCGGAGCCGCTGCAAATAATGCCGGCCCGGCAGTAACGATTTCTTTCATTATCGCAGCCGTTGGTTGCGCCTTTGCCGGTTTATGTTATGCCGAGTTTGCGTCAATGATTCCTGTTGCAGGAAGTGCATATACTTATTCCTATGCAACTATGGGGCGCTTCGTTGCCTGGATTATCGGTTGGGATCTTGTACTCGAATATGCAGTTGGTGCTGCGACTGTTTCAATCAGCTGGTCGCGTTATCTGGTAAAGTTTCTTGATCACTATAATGTGCACTTGCCGGCGCAAATGGTTATGTCTCCATGGGATTCCATTACCGGGCCCGACGGAGTCGTGGTTCATGGAATGATTAATCTGCCCGCTGTATTCATTGTAGTTCTGATGTCTATGCTGCTTATGCGCGGAACACACGAATCTTCCCGCGTGAATGCAGTTATTGTTGCACTGAAGGTTGCCGTTGTGCTTATTTTCATTGGACTCGGCTGGAAGTTTATCAATTCTGCAAACTACACACCTTACATTCCTGAAAACACGGGTTCATTTGGTAGTTTCGGATGGAGCGGAGTTGTCCGTGCGGCAGGAATCATCTTCTTCGCCTACATTGGATTTGATGCCGTTTCAACAGCAGCACAGGAAGCGAAAAATCCCAAACGCGATATGCCGATCGGCATTCTTGTTTCACTTGCTATTTGTACCGTTCTCTATATTCTCTTCGCGCACGTAATGACAGGGCTGGCTCACTACACAGAGTTTCAGGGTCAGGATGGTATTGCACCGGTTGCTGTTGCTATTGAGCACACGCCATACATGTGGTTAAAACAGGCAATCATTCTTGCGATTCTTGCCGGTTACTCATCGGTAATTCTTGTTATGCTCTTAGGACAGTCGCGCGTATTTTTCTCTATGTCAAAAGACGGACTTCTTCCATCTGTTTTCTCAAAAGTTCATCCGAAGTTTAAAACACCGGCCAAATCGAACTTATTGTTCTGCGGCTTTGTAAGTCTCTTTGCCGCTTTCGTTCCTGCCCGTGTGGTAGGAGAAATGACAAGTATCGGAACACTGTTTGCCTTTGTACTTGTTTGTATTGGTGTGATGGTAATGAGAAAGACGCAGCCCGAGGCACCACGCGCATTTAAAACACCGCTGGTTCCACTGGTTCCGGTGCTTGGAATTCTTACCTGTTTCGGTATGATGGCAAGCCTTCCGCTTGATACCTGGATTCGTTTGGTAGTTTGGATGGCGATCGGCATCATTATTTATTTGGGTTACGGACACACCCGTGCCAGGTATTAATTAACAGGGCCGAACATTTTTGCTAATTCAGAGTAGAAGTGGCTTTCAGCTGCTTCTGTGGTGCTTTTACTGGAACATACTGACGCCTATTCCCCTTCTCCGTTTTGGAGAGATGTGACACTCATAATCATCAGTTTCCTGATGTTTATGGGGACTATTTACATTTATTTCCGACTGCGCAGCAGTACATTCAGAAGGGTTAGAAAACTGCTTGAGGAAAGGGTGGAAGTGAAGACCCGCCAGTTAACGGAAAAGAATCTTGAACTTGAAAAGTTGTCAATCGTTGCGAGCAGAACTGATAATGCTGTACTTATTGCTTTATCATCCGGAGAGATCGAGTGGGTGAACGACGGCTTTGTCAGATTAACAGGAATGCCGAAAGAAACCGTTGAAGGCAAGCCGCTGACCGGAATCAACGTTTATACAAACATCGACGAAGAAATCCGCAATGCGATATCATCGCGACACTCGAGAATTTTCGAGAGCAATGTCACCACGCACAATCTTAAGAACATCTGGATTTCTTCAACACTTACACCAATATATGACGAGGCTGATCAGCTAAAGAAATTAGTGGTTGTAGATACCGATATTACGATTGGTAAAAACATGCAGAAGCAGATTGAAGCTTCATTGAAAGAGAAAGATGTTTTACTGAAGGAGATTCATCACCGTGTAAAAAACAATCTGCAAATCATCATTAGTTTGTTGAATCTGCAAAGCGGATATATCAAGGACGAGCATACATTAAAAGCGGTGAAGGAAGGACAGAATCGTGTGAGATCAATGGCCCTGGTACACGAGAAATTTTATCAGTCGGAAGAATTAAGCGAGATCAATTTTGCCGAGTACATCGAGAAGCTGTGTCAATTCCTGTATCAATCATACGGCGATAAAACGGATCGCATTCATGTAGAAATTTCCGGCGACAAACTTTGTCTGGATATGGACACAGCGATGCCATGCGGATTGCTCATTAACGAAGTGGTTTCAAACTCCTATAAATACGCCTTCCCGGGTGAGTCACGTGGAACAATAAAAGTAGAAATGATGCGCGACGGCAAAAAGGCTGGACTGCGAATCAGCGACGACGGTATCGGTTTGCCACCCGGCTTTCAGGTAGAGACGTCAGAGTCGTTGGGTATGCAATTAATCCAGGCCCTTACCAGCCAGTTAGATGGCGAATTGAAGGTTTCTACCACAAAAGGAACAACCTTCGAGGTCACTTTTACGTATCCTCGCCACAATGGATAGTGTATTATCCGAAAAAAAATATAGTTTCGAGTTTTTAATCCTCTAACCGACTATGGCTGCATTGAAAATAATGATTGTCGAAGACGAAATCATCGTTGCGAAAGACATTCAGCGAATTCTTAAAAAACTTGGTTACGAAGCCTTCGATCCGTTTGCAAACGGAAAAAAAGCACTCGACTCGATTGAAAAATTAAACCCGGATATTGTATTGCTTGACATTAATCTGAAGAGTAGCGAAATTGATGGTATTCAGGTTGCAGAGCAGATTCACCAGCACTATCAGATTCCGTTTATTTTCCTTACGGCCTTTTCCGATAAAAACACATTAGAGCGAGCAAAGTTGACAGAGCCATACGGATACATCATCAAGCCATTTGAAGAAGATGATATTCGTACAGCGATTGAAATTGCTTTTTACAAATACACGAAGGACCTTGAAATGCAGAACAAGGGAAATCGTTTTGCCGCAGCTCTTGACAGCATAGAAGTTGCAGTGATTATCACCGACAGCAATGAGAAGGTGATCTTCATGAACAAGATGGCCGAAACACTTACGGGCTGTCTTAAACAGGAAGCCCTGGGCAAGGACATTGCAATTGCCATGAAGAATTGCAACAACGATACCCGTTCGGTCTTCAAAACACTTGCTCACACAGTAGTTGGTGAAACACAGAAGACAGATTCTGACACAGAAGTTCCGGTCTCAAACGGAGCGTCTGAACAGAAGGTATCAGTAAATACTTTCCCGATTCTTACCGTGAACAATAAGATCAACGGCTGTGCATTTGTAATGACATCGCCGGGCCGCAGAGATGCTGTTCAGGAAACCGGAACAGACAAGAATCTTTTCAACTTCCTTGAGAACATCTATGCCAACAATAGTTTCTTCGTTAAGAAAGACTCCCGTTTTGTAAAGGTCAACTTCCAGGATATTTTGTGGATTGAAGCCCTTGACAACTACGTAATCATTAAAACGTCTTCGAAAGAGCAGTTCATCTTGCACAGTTCGATGAAAGATATTGAAGCCAAGTTGCCGCAATTGAATTTCGCCCGCGTTCACCGTTCCTATATTGTGCAGTTGGAGAAAATCAATGCACTGGAAGAAAACGCCTGTATCATTGACGGAAACCGGATTCCGATCGGAAAATCCTATAAGGACAATCTGATGAGCCGCCTGAATCTTTTTTAATAGGAAAAGCGGGGTAAAATTAATTTACCATTCACGAACGTTTCAAGGAATCAGGTAGATTCGCAGTCAAATCAGACTTGTGAACCGCACGCCGATAATTGAGGTAAAAAACCTCGTCAAGCACTATCAGGACATCAAGGCCGTTGACGGCATTAGCTTTTCGGTATTTGAAGGGGAAATCTTTGGATTATTAGGACCTAATGGCGCCGGCAAGACCACAACGCTCGAAATAATTGAATCATTACGGGAAAAAACTTCCGGCGAGGTAATCGTTGCCGGGATGAATCTGGAAGGCCATGCAGACCTTATCAAGCAGGTCATTGGCGTTCAATTACAGGCGGCCAACTACTATCCTGCGCTGACGCTTAATGAGCTTTTGGATCTCTTTGCAGGGCTTTACAATGTTACTATTAACAACCACGAAATCCTTTCCCGCGTTGGATTAGAAACACGAAGCAAGGCCCGTTACAAAGAACTTTCAGGCGGACAAAAGCAACGCTTTTCAATAGCAACAACATTAATCAACACGCCCAAAATTGTTTTTCTGGACGAACCAACTACAGGACTTGATCCTCAGGCAAGAAGAAATCTATGGGAATTGATTAAGGATATCAGACAAAAGGGAACAACTGTAGTTATTACAACACACTACATGGACGAAGCAGAAGTGTTGTGTGATCGTGTAGCAATTGTGGAGAAAGGAAAGATCATTGCGCTTGACACTCCGCTTGGTTTGATAGATAATTTAATTGCATCAGGTTTTAACAGAAAGAAAGAAGTACGTGCAGCGAATCTTGAAGACGTATTTCTCTCTCTGACAGGTTACGAATACAGAGACGAATAAAATGGCAGAAGAAAAAAATTACAGTCAGCTTACAGCGATGTTTGCAATTTCCCGCGCAAGTTTCCGCGCGATGATGCGCAATCCATCTGCTGTTATTTTTAGCCTGGCTTTTCCATTGATATTCATTTTTGTTTTCGGCTTCATAAAGACAAATAGAATTTCAATCGAAGTTGGAATTAATGCAGGCAGTGATACTACGGGCATGGTTTATTCCTTATTCAAGAATACACCGAATGTAGACAGGGTTTTCAATCTGACTGCCGAAGAAATGCAGGAGCGACTTGACAAAGGCCGGCTTGACGCTATTGTCGGGTTTACTTTTAAAAATGAAAATGGAACTCGTACAGAAGTTGTATCTGTTACCACATCGAAAGCTTCCGCAGAGAAGGGAATTTTTGTGAACTCTATTCTCACCAACATTATCGACAAACAAAATATTCTTCATTACAAAGCAATAGCCGAGCATGTTGATGAAAAGGAATTAAATCATATGCAATCGGCATCTCCTCCCGCCGAAATGCGTCAGCTTGAGAGTGCCGGCAGAGAATACAAAATGATCGATTTCATTCTTCCCGGTCAGCTTGGTTTTTCAATACTCAGCGCCGGTGTTTTCGGAACAGCGTTTGTTTTCTTTTCAATGCGACAAACGCTTGTCTTAAAACGCTTTTTCGCCACACCGATACGTCGACCATACATCATTCTTGGAGAAACGCTCAGTCGGTTGGTGTTTCAGTTGTTGGGCTCGCTCTTCATCATACTCATCGGACACTTTGTATTTGGCTTTACCCTCATTCATGGCTGGCTGACAGTAGCAGAGATGCTTGTTTTGTCGGCCTTTGGCCTGTTGATTTTCATGGGCATCGGCTTTGTGATTTCCGGTATTGCAAAGAGCGAAAACGTTATTCCGCCGATAGCAAACATTTTCACTATGCCTCAGTTCCTGCTGAGCGGAACATTTTTTCCTGTAGACTCGTTTCCAGCCTGGATACGGATGCTCAGTAAGTCGTTGCCATTGACCTACTTAAACGATGCCTTGAGAAAAGTGGCTTTTGAAGGGGTTGGTTTTACGGGAATAACCACCGAATTGCTTGTTTTAGTACTTTGGGGGGTGATTATCTATGCTGCAGCAGTCAGATTTTTCCGTTGGGAATAGCCTTTAGTCACCGGAAAGCAAGATTCGCCCGTAAGGAATAGCCATTCAACAAATTAGCTTTAAAATCCCTCGTGGATTTCATATTTTTGTTCTGATCAGACAAACGAAAGTGATGCCTAAACATACTCCGGGGATTCGTACGGCTTTCCCGGTTTTATTTTGTTTATTCTTTTGGGTTAATCTGCATGCTCAGGTTGGCAAAAATGGCGCACGTACCATTTCCACTTCTGCAACAGTAGTTAACGATTACACTGCATTAACAACCGATGCGTCTTCGGGAGCAACAACGATTCAGGTTGCTTCTTCTTCTTTGTCTGCGAATTTTTCCTCTGCACTTTCTGCCGGCGATCTAATTTTCATCATACAGATTCAAGGTGCAAGTATCAGTACAGCCGACGATTCTACATATGGTACGATTACATCGTACAACAATTGCGGAAATCATGAATTTGCTGAAGTGGCTTCTGTTCCATCGGGAACTTCGATAACATTATCATGTCCGCTTGCTTACAATTACACAGCAGCCGGAAAAACGCAAATAATTCGCGTTCCGCGTTTCACAACATTAACTGTCAATGGCGGCAGCAGTGTTTCTCCTCCTGCATGGAATGGTTCTACGGGCGGAGTGGTTGTTGTAGAGGTTCAGGGTGCAACAACGATCAATGGAATTGTTGATGTTTCCGGAAAAGGTTTTCGAGGAGGATCGTTGGCAAGCGATAATCAATCTATCTACGGAGTTTTGAACTGGAGATACCTCACCGGCGACTTCGGTGGAGAAAAAGGAGAAAGCATTGCGGGATCACAAACAGATTACGATGGCATGAATGGTCGCTACTGCAAAGGGGCTCCCGCAAATGGCGGAGGCGGTGCAAGCGGGCATGATGCAGGCGGTGGTGGCGGAGGAAATTGCGGTTCACTTAGCTGGACCGGTCGCGGAAATCCGGATGTATCAACTCCATCATGGGCCTCTGCCTGGAATCTTATTTACTCAGGGTTTGCTTCGAGTACATCTTCCGGCGGAGGAGAAGGCGGCTTTTCATTTTCTTCAAGTAATCAGAATGCGCTCACAATGGGAACATTTAATTCTTCGTGGGGTGGAGATCAACGCAGGGATAATGGTGGGAGAGGCGGTCGTCCGTTGAATTATACAGGAGGACGATTATACTTCGGTGGAGCAGGAGGAGCGGGAGATCAAAATGATGCAGAAGGCGGAAATGGCGGTAATGGTGGCGGAATGGTTTACATGTTATGCTACTCCACAATTTCAGGAACAGGTTTGATCAATGCTAATGGACAAAACGGATTCAATACAACAGGCCCGGGAAAAGATGGAGCGGGTGGCGGTGGTGCAGGCGGTACAGTTGTACTTGATGCAATGGGTACAATTTCAGGAATTTTAGTCAGTGCCAATGGTGGTGCAGGCGGGAATCAAATACTTGGTGCATTTATCGTTGAAGCCGAAGGTCCGGGCGGCGGTGGCGGTGGCGGATACATTGCCAAATCGAACGGAGCGATAACATGTTTTGCAAATGGCGGAAATAACGGAACAACCGATTCATACGGACTAACAGAATTTCCACCCAACGGAGCCACAAAAGGCGGATCGGGTTTGCCGAATGAAGCGATCTCTACGATGCATATTGTTTCGGACACGATCGGTGTTTGCAGCGGACAAACTGCAACACTCACAGTCGCAACAACAGGCGTGGTTCCTCCGGGAACAATTTTCAACTGGTATTCTGTGGCAACAGGAGGATCTGTTATTGCAACCGGAACGACATTCACAACTCCGGTCATTACTTCAGGTCCCGTTACTTATTACGTTTCAACTTGTCCCGGTACAACCCGCACACCAATGGTGGTAAATGTTTCTTCGGTAACAACATCTTTCACGGCCACCTCTGTTTGTGCAGGAACTGCTACAGTATTCACCGGAACAGCCTCTGCGAGCGCCGGAACAATTTCTTCCTGGGCCTGGAATTTTGGCAGCGGCTCGTCGACTTCATCATCGCAGAACCCCTCATTCACTTATCCTTCTTCAGGAAATTATACTGTGACACTCACTGCAACCGATAACAATGGTTGTACTTCCTCCGCTACACAAACTGTCACAGTCAGTGCAGTGCCTGTAATTAGTTTCTCTGCAGCCACGCTGAGCGGTTGTGCGCCACTTACAGTTGCATTTTCGAACAGCAGTACAGGTGCAAGTTCATTTGTTTGGGATTTTGGTGATGGAACAAGTGTCTTTTCTTCAACACCACCATCTCATACCTACAACTCAACCGGTATTTATACTGTTACCGTAACTGCAACCAATGGTAGCTGCACTTCAACCGGCACCGTAACGAATATGATTACGGTGAACAATAAACCAACGGCATCTTTTTCATCGGGGTTATCTGTCTGTCTTGGTGATCCGATCAATTTTACCAATCTGTCGACAGCCAACGGCACAACCATTACTGGTTACACGTGGAACTTCGGCGACGGCTCTGCAACATCTTCGGCGAACAGCCCGTCACACACCTATGCAACATCGGGAACATTTTCAGTCACGCTTACTGCAAACTCTTCGTCGTGTAATGACGACACAACAATTTCAGTGACTGTTAACCCGGCTCCGGTGGCAGCATTTACAGCACCAGTGTTGTCGGGTTGCGATTCCCTTCGTGTAACTTTTGCCAATACCACGAGCGGATCACCAACTTAGACCTGGAATTTCGGCGATGGAAGCGCCTCTTCTTCAGCGACAAATCCAACACACACCTACACCACATCAGGAACATATACAGTAACACTTATCGCTGTTACCGGAAGTTGCAGAGACACTTTGATCCGGACCAATTATCTTACTGTACACAATCAGCCAACTTCGTCTTTCACGGCAACAAGTGTTTGCCAGGGCGACAGCGTGCACTTCACCAACGTAAGTACCGGCAATGGTGATCCGATAACCGGTTACACGTGGAACTTTGGTGACGGAGGGAGTTCGACAATACTTTCGCCGGCACACTGGTACGTAGCTGCAGGAAATTATTCGGTTACACTTTCTACATCTACGTCATATTGTACCGACGTTGAAACGCTGAGTGTAAGTGTAACATCAGGACCTGTTGTAAATTTCTCTGCACCTTCAACCGGCGGATGTGGTTCTTTGACGGTTAACTTCTCGAATACAACAAGTGGTTCTCCGACTTACAACTGGAATTTTGGCGACGGCAGCACAGGCTCTTCTTCTGCCACACCATCTCATACATACACGACCGCAGGAACGTACAATGTAACGTTGATTGCGACACAAGGAAGTTGTTCAGACACGATGACCAGACCGGCTTACATCAACGTTTATAATTCACCGCTGAGTTCATTTTCTGCAGCCAATGTTTGTCTGGGCGACAGTGTTCGATTTACGAACCTGAGTTCTTCATCAGATCCGATTGCAGCTTATGCATGGAATTTTGGCGACCTCACTACCTCTGCAATCAGTAACCCTGTTCATTATTATTCAAGTGCAGGAACCTATACGGTTCAACTGACAGCATCAACATCACATTGTTCGGATGACACAACGATTAATGTAACTGTATCTCCCGGACCACTGGCATCGTTCACCGCTTCATCAGTTTCTCAATGCGGATTGAGTCCGATTACATTCAGCAATTCAACAACAGGAAGCCCTTCATTCACGTGGAACTTCGGCGACGGTTCGGCAACATCTGCACAAACATCACCTGTGCACTCGTATTCTTCTGCAGGAACTTATACTGTAACATTGATAGCTTCACAAGGAAGTTGTTCGGACACGTTAATACGAACAAATTATATTTCGCTTTACAATCAACCGGTGTCTTCTTTTTCAACGGCAAATGTTTGTTTGGGCGATAGTGTACGTTTTACAAACCTCAGCTCTTCATCTGATCCAATTACTACGTATGCCTGGGACTTTGGTGATCTCAGCTCCGGTTCAACCATCAATCCTGTTCATTACTATTCCGGCGCCGGTACGTACACCGTTCAGCTAACTTCATCAACGGCCCATTGTTCGGATGACACATCCATTAGTGTAACTGTATCACCCGGCCCTCTGGCTTCATTCAGTGCTTCGTCGTTATCTCAATGCGGTTTTAGCCCGATCACTTTCAGCAATTCAACAACAGGAAGCCCTGTGTTCACGTGGAACTTCGGTGACGGTTCGGCAACATCATCTCAAACTTCGCCCGTTCACACCTATTCTGCTGCCGGAAATTATACCGTTTCACTTATTGCTTCTCAGGGAAGTTGTGCTGATACACTGACGAGAACCAATTATATTTCTATTTACAACCAACCCACTGCATCATTTAGTACATCAAATGTTTGTATTGGTAATTCTGTTCATTTCACTAACAACACCTCATCTGTTGATCCTGTAGTTTCATGGACATGGAATTTTGGTGATGGCAACTCTTCTGCTCTTCAAAATCCTGTTCACTACTATTCAAGTGCAGGAACATATACGGTCCATCTTTCTGCTTCAACAACTAATTGTGTCGACGATACAACGATTACCGTCACTGTATCTCCCGGTCCGGTAGTTTCCTTCGCAGCTTCGGCAACAACCGTTTGCGGAAATCAGGCGATTACATTCAACAACACTACTACAGGTTCACCTGCCTATTCATGGAATTTCGGAGATGGTAATACCAGCACACAATTGTCTCCATCGCATTCGTATTCTGCTGCGGGAACATATTCAGTGACACTCATTGCAGTGCAGGGAAGTTGTTCTGACACACTAGTTCGGTCATCCTATATTACAGTTAATAACAGCCCGACCAGTTCATTCAGTGCAAGTACTGTTTGTTTGAACGATAGTGTGCATTTTACAAATTTGTCAAATGCTAATGGTGGCACGATCACTTCATACGTCTGGACATTTGGCGATGGAGGCACTTCATCGTCTATCACACCGGCACATCTTTACACTACTGCCGGCACCTATAACGTACAGCTTACTGCTTCAAACGGCACCTGCTCTGACGATACAACAATTTCAGTCACCGTGAATGCACGTCCTGTCGTTGCTTTCACAACATCTTCAGTAAGTGCGTGTGACACTCTCACGGTTCAATTCACAAACACAACCACCGGTGCGTCTTCCTACACATGGTATTTCGGAGACGGGTTTACCTCCAATTCAACATCTCCTTCTCACCTTTATTCTACTCCGGGAACTTATTCGGTTACGTTGACATCATCAGCAGCAGGAGGATGTTCGGCATCTTTGTCGCAATTGAATTTGATTACAATAAATCCTAGTCCTGAGGTTGCCTTTACTACAGCACAGACTTCAGTATGTCAGAACTCCTGCATCACGTTTACGAATCAGTCAGGAACCGGCATTACATCTTACAGTTGGTCATTTAGCGGAGGAAATCCATCATCTTCTATCGCACAGAATCCTCCTCAGGTATGTTATGGTAACACCGGCAACTTCGATGTGTCGTTGACGGTTTCGAACGGACAGTGTTCAGCAACACTTTCCCAGGCATCATTAATTCATGTTGCAAATTGTTCTGCAAAACCACTGGCGAATTTCGTTTGCAGTGACACTACCCTTTGCGGAGGTTCATGTATAAATTTCGTCGACCTCTCGCTAAACTCAATTAGTTGGCACTGGCAGTTTCCGGGAGCAACACCATCGAGCAGTACGCAGGAAAATCCAGCAGGCATTTGTTATTCTGCAGCGGGAACATATCCTGTGACCTTAATCTGTTCAAATACTAATGGCAGCGATACATTGACGGTGAATAGTTTTATAACGGTTTATTCTGCTCCCGGTGTGCCAACGTTTAGTCAGTCAGGAAATGTACTGACTACAGGCCCGGCAGCAGGTTATCAATGGTATTACGGCAACATTGCCATCAGCGGAGCAATACAGCAATCCTACACTGCTACACTTTCGGGGTATTACTCGGTAATGATTACGGATGCAAATGGTTGTACGGCCACTTCAGCAGCGCAGCACATTTCATTAGTTGGCATTGAAGAAGCCGACTCGGATGCTCCATACTTTGTATTCCCGAATCCTGTGATCAGTGAGTTGAATATTAATTTCGGCCAGTATTACTCTTCTTCGATTTCCTTCGATATTTATAATAGTATCGGACAGTTGCTTTATTCAGAAAAGCATGAGAAGAATTTATCCGGTAGCGATCATACAATTTCTGTTGGAGATTTGGCGCCCGGTGTATACTACCTGATTGTCAAAACGGACGATCACTCCTGGGTAACGCGATTCATACGCTAAGACAGTTTTTTTAACAATCGCAACCGGGTTCTTTAAAAAGAGTAACAAATTTCATCCAAATCTTACAGTTGTAAGCAACGTGAGAAATCACGGCGCATTAAACGCATACTGCTTTTGCAAAAGCGAGTATAATAGTTAGAGGAAAAGACTATTATCCTCATAAGGCAAAATGCGAAAATTTATCATTTGCGCCATATTAGTGGTGGGTGGAATCACTGCAAATGCAGCTGTTCCGGACGGAGAAAAGCCGGACTCTATTCCATTTTACGATATGACGCTTGAGCAATTGATGAATGTAAACGTCACGGTTGCTTCTGATTTACCAATGACAAACCGGGAATCGCCCGGTATTGTCAGTGTTATTACACAGGACGAGATTAGAAAAGCGGGTGCCACCGATCTGATGCAGGTGTTACAGCTTGTACCCGGATTTGACTTTGGCTTTGATGTGGAAGGCGTTGTTGGAGTGGCAGTCAGAGGAAACTGGGCTCATGAAGGCAAGGTGCTTTTGCTTTGGGATGGAGTTGAGCTGAATGAAGACCTCTACTCTACTCTTCAATTTGGCGGACATTATCCTGTGAGCCTGATTAAGCGTATTGAAATTATCCGTGGTCCCGGTTCAGCTATGTATGGTGGAAATGCTGAGTATGCAGTAATCAACATCATCAGCGAATTACCTGAATTGAACGGTGTTTCTGTTTCTGCTTCATCAGCAACTTTTGAAAATGCATTTTCAGGTGGATCAGGAAGTATTTCATTCGGAAAGAAAATTACGGATGGCAGAATTGGTGTTTCGGGATCTGTTTCTGATTTTATCAGAAGTAGCGAACGCTATGTCGACAATTTTGGAAATGGTTATGATATGTCAACGCAGTCGGGAACATATAATAGTCAATTCAAGATTGAGCTTGTCAAAAAGGGGCTTAGCGCAATCGCCATGTGCGACAACTATACAACAAAAGACAGAGACGGATACGAGCAGATCTATTTGCGGGCATATGACAACAAGTTTTTTGATTCTAAAAGCATCATCAAATATGAGTTTTCGCTTCCGAGGTTAAAAATTACTCCGGGGCTACGTTTGAACTATAGCAAACCATGGAATTTGAGCAGCACACTTGCTGATGATGATTATGTTCCGTTTAACACCACACTGACAAAGGGTATTGCATTTGTTAACTTCAACTATGAACCATCCTCAAAGTTAAGTGTGATAGCCGGATCACAATGGTCAAAGCTGACGGCAACAGATAATCTTGACTCATCTTATTTCAGTAACGGAAGTAAAACCTTCCGGATGTGGAATTTCTCAAGTTATGCTCAGGCAATATACAGAATGAAATACGTGAATCTTATTTTGGGCGGCCGGTATACAAGTAATGAATATTACGGAAACAAGTTTGTACCACGCGCAGGAATTACCATTATCCGCGACAAGTTTCACGTGAAAACTTTGTTCAGTCAGGCATTTCGTGCGCCATCTGTTGAGAATATCAACTACAATCCCGACATCAAAGCAGAAAGCACGAATGTGATTGAAATAGAAATGGGGGTAAAAGTTTCAAAGGGCTCTTACTTCACAGCCAACGTATTTGACATTTCAACAAAAGACCCGATCATTTATTTTTATAATGACAACAGCGAAGACGATTACAAGAATGAATCGCCGACAGGCACACGCGGATTTGAGCTGGAATACAAATTGAAATCCGGTAAATGGTATCTTGTTTCTTCCTACTCATTCTATACAACTTCGGGGCATCCTGTTATTGAAAACTACGGAGTACCGGGGGTTGACGACATCCTGCTCGCATTTCCTAAACACAAATTTACACTGCGAGGCAGTGCACCTTTGAGTAACAAAGTTAGTCTTTGCCCTTCTTTAAGGTACGTGTCGAAGCGTTATGCCGTGAGTGATGCCACCGAGATACCGGTGATTCAGGAATACAAGCCATCTGTTTATCTGGACATCAACATTTCTACAGAGCGATTGCTCCATAAATACCTCGTACTGAATTTTGGTTGCAGAAACATCACTGATGCCGGAGCATTTATTATTCAGTCTTATAGAGGTAATCACGCCCCTGTTCCTTACGGAGGAAGGGAGTTTTATTTATCACTCAATTATACTTTGCCGTTTACTAAATAAGTGCTTAAACGAATAGTCATATCGCCTTTTTTCAAGTGCCTGGTAATTTTTACCTGGCTGACGGGCTCTGCTTTCCGGATCGGATATCAGGAAGGCAATGAGTATTCTGTTAAAGCGATGTTCCTATTAAACTTTATGAAGTATGTAGAATGGCCTTCTGAAAATTCAGGATCAACATTCCGTATTGGCATTGTAGGCGACAATGACATGGAGCTTGCTCTGAATCAAATGTTGTTGCACAGGGCCGGCGATGGAAAAAAGATAGAAATAAACAATCTGGACGGAGTTGCTAACAATAACTGCCAGATTATTTTCATTTCACATTCGGAAAACCGACAAATGGATGAATGCCTGAAAAAGTATTCAGCGAAGGGAGTACTGGTTGTAACCGAAGACATGAAAACAAATTCCGGCGGAGCAATTAACCTTGTTACCATCGATAATAAAGTCAGGTTCGAAATAAATCACACAGCAATCAAGGCCGCAAACCTGAAAGTAGCGACCCGATTGACAGAATTAGCTATACCCACACGGCAATAATCATCATGAAGAATAAACCCTACAAAGTAGACCTTGAAATTTATATCGTATTCATTCTTGTGATCGGTATTTCCGTATTCAATGCGATTTACAGTTCCATTAATATCAGCAAAAATCAGGAGTATACAGCCAAAATTATGACGGTGGATATTCCTTCTTTGCAGACACTGGAGAATATGAACCTTTTGGTTACAAAGTCGAAGATGTACACTACGAATTGGGTATACCTTCAAACCAACAGGGAGGAAAAACAAAAACTAAAAATACTTCATGACATTGAATATCCTCAATTGAAGGCAAGCATGAATTCATTGATGATGGAATGGAAAGACAAAGACAATGTGGATTCAATGAAAGAGGTTTTTGCTCAGTTTGACAAGCTCATTGTTGTTCAAAAGCAAATAATGAATACACTGGTCAGCTTCGATGATTACGAAGATCCTGTGAAACGCTTTGCTTCTGAGGAAATGGTAGAGAATCAGGTATTACCGCAGAGTGCAAATATTATTTCAGAGCTGAATAATGTTATTCTGAAGAAAAAAACACGCGCCGATGCTCTTCACGCCGAAATGAGTAGTAGCTCACGTTTTCTGATGTGGAGTTTACTTGGAATTGCGATATTGATTGTAGTCGTGATTTTGGTTGCAGTATTCTATATGTCGAATCACATCATCGTTCCTACGATGAAACTTCGGAATTATATTATTCAGATGGGTAAGGGAGAAATTCCCGAAATCAATTTGAAACCGGGAAAGAATGCCATCGGTCAAATGACAGAGGCGGTAAAATCCCTTGGAACAAATCTGAAAGTAACAGCAAAGTTTGCGCATAATATCGGGGAAGGGAATCTCACAGGAGAATTTCAGCCGCTGAGTGAAAATGATGAGCTTGGAAACGCCCTCATTCAAATGCGGCAGAGTCTTCAGGCGGCTGATGAAGAAAATCGTCAGCGGCACTGGGTAAGTTCACGAACAGAAAAAATCAATGAGGTCCTGCGCGAAAATACCGATGATATCAACAAGCTGAGTGATGCCATTATTTCAACCATGGTACGTTTCCTTGGAGCCTGTCATGGTGCACTCTATTTGAAAGAGGATGCCGAAAGTGAAGGCAAGATCAAGTTATACGGTTCGTTTGCGCTTGAAAACAGGGTAAAAATACGTCAGTCTATTGAGGTAGGCGAAGGATTAATCGGTCAGGTTATTAAAGACGGAGAAATGGTCTATCTGGAAAACCTACCGGCGTCTTTCAGTTTGGTTTCAAGTGGTACAGGTAGCATGCCGGCCATGCACCTTGTAATTATCCCGCTGAAGCACCATGGAAAAATTTACGGAGCAGTTGAAGTTGGAGGTTTCACGGCATTTCAGACGTATGAAATTGGTTTTATCAGAAGCATTGGTGAAACAATTGGTTCGGCATTCTCATCGGTGATTGCAAATACGATCACGAAGCGATTACTCGAAGAAACGAGGAAGCAGGCTGACAGGCTTAGTTTACAGGAAGAGCAATTACGTCAGACCAATGAAGAACTTTCACATCAATCGAAGTTATTACAGGCTTCCGAAGAAGAGTTGAAGCAATCCAACCTTGAAATGAAAAACAAAGCCCGCGAGTTGCAACACAAGAACGATATTCTTGAGCAGGCACGTGAGGCCCTGAGTATAAAAGCGAAAGAGCTCGAGTTGAATAACCGCTACAAATCGGAATTCCTTGCGAATATGTCGCACGAGTTGAGAACGCCGCTTAATAGCATTTTGATTCTGGCAAAATTATTAGCCGAAAACAAAGACAAAAATCTGAGCGACAAGCAATCAGAATACGCAAGAGTGATTCACAAATCAGGATCAGATCTACTTACGCTCATTAACGACATTCTTGATCTTTCTAAGATTGAAGCAGGTAAAATTGAGCTTATCCCTGAAGAGACAAATTTAATTTCTGTGAAGAAGGATATTTTATCACTCTTCGGAGAATTGGCTAATGAGAAGGAAATTGATTTCTCTGTAGAAACACATGCCGGATTGCCGGATAATTTTGTGACCGACCGTGTTCGTTTGGAGCAGATCATTAAAAATCTTTTGAGTAATGCATTCAAGTTTACACCATCGAATGGTAAAATAACATTGAAGATAAAACGCCCTGACCGTGCAACGTTGTATGGTAGTCAGAGTCTGCAAAAAGCGAAGAACATTATCGAATTTAGTGTAACAGATACAGGTATTGGTATTCCGGCTGAAAAGCAGGCGCTCATCTTTGAAGCATTTCAACAAGCTGACGGATCAACAAGTCGCCGATATGGCGGAACCGGCCTAGGTTTGTCGATCAGCAAAATGCTGGTTTCAATGCTAGGCGGAGAAATGCAATTAGTGAGTGAACAGGGCAAAGGAAGTACCTTCTATGTATATCTGCCGGAAGAGTATCAAAGTCCGTCTTCGCAGGGTGAAATTGATAATACAGGTCTTGTACTTGCTGAATCCCGTTCTGAATTTATAATGCCTGACGATGACCGAAGGGAAATTAAAAACGGGGATAAATTTGTTCTTATTGTAGAGGAAGATTTAAGCTTTGCACATGTGCTGCTTGACATGGCACATGAAAGGAAGTACAAAGCTATTCTTGCGACACAGGCAGAAGAAGGATATACTCTCGCGGAGAAAATGACACCTTCGGCAATTATCATGGATATGGAGCAGAATGTTGTCATGAAAGAAGACGTACTCACAAAAATTCGCTCACATGTGGCTCTGAGTAAAGTTCCGCTTCATTTGATGACTACGGCAGAGCGACGAAAAGGAGGTCTTGATGTTGGAGCTACAGCTTATCTGCGTAAACCCTTAGACAAGCGTGATCTTGACGATGCATTTTCAACTATTGATAAAAACCTTCAGAAGGAATTAAAGCATTTGCTCGTAATTGAAGACGCTAAATTACATCAGGAGATTATCAGGAATCTGATGGTCACCAATTATAAAAATATTGATGTAACAATTGCCGCTAATGCAGATGAAGCCAGAAAGAATCTTTCCGAGCATAATTACGATTGCATTATCCTTGATCTTGATTTAGGAAATGGTCCGGAAGAAGGAAGTAATTTCCTCCAGGAGATCAAGAGTCAAAAGAGTATTCAACACATTCCGGTGATTGTATTCACGGGAACCGACATTGATGAGTTGACCGGGGAAACGCTAAAGGGGCTTTCAGAAGCCATCATTGCAAAAGATGGTGAATCTCTGGATCGGTTAATGAAAGAAACAGAATCGTTTTTGAATTCCATTGAGGAAGATGAAGAGGAAATTATTCCTGAGATGCCGGAATCAATTACGAAAATGCTTGAAGGAAAGAAGGTACTTCTTGCCGACGATGACATGCGGAATATTTATGCGCTCACAAGCGTACTGGAGAGCAATAAGATGACAGTAATCCCTGCGACAAATGGAAGGGAAGCATTGCAGAAACTGAATAAATATCCCGAGATTGATATAGTGTTGATGGATATTATGATGCCTGAAATGGATGGATACACAGCTATGCAGGAGATCCGCGCCATTGAAATGTTCCGGACTATTCCAATTATTGCGCTTACAGCGAAGGCAATGATTGGTGATCGTGAAAAGTGTCTGCAGTGCGGCGCATCAGATTACATTTCTAAACCTGTAAATATTGAAACACTGTTCTCTATGATGAGAGTATGGTTATATAAAGAGTAAATCACCCCCACCACATTATGAAACTTTTTGAAAATTATCTTGAAATTATTGTGCAGCAGTCGAGTCTGGATTTCTCCTGTTATTCAAAAGCTACAATAGAACGACGATTGACGGATCTTCTGGCAGAGGAGCGCATTGTTTCACCTGAGGAATTCAGGCAGAAATTTACCACCGACAATATGTTTCACATGAAACTATTGGATGGTCTGACGGTTCGTTACACGACCATGTTCCGTGACCCGGCATTCTATGCAGCTTTGAAACAACAAGTGTTTCCGTATTTGTCAACATTTAATACCATCAGAATTCTCAGTGCCGGTTGTTCAACCGGTGAAGAGGCCTATAGTCTTGCTATTTTACTTGACGAATGCGGTTTGCTGGAGAATTCTGAGATTATTGCTTCCGACATAAATCCGGGCAATATTCAAAAAGCAAAGCGAGGAACAATTTCGCCACAACGCTTGCGGGAGTATTCTCTTAATTATTCTGCCGGCGGAGGGCAGGCAAACATGGGCCGTTATTATTCCAATAAGGAAGGCGCAATGGTATTCAGTGATCGTTTGAAAAGCAGAATAAAATTCTTTTGTCAGGATATCACAAAGGAAGAAGAAGACGGAGAATTCGATTTGATACTTTGCAGAAACGTGATGATCTATTTCACTGCGAAAACACAAGAGAGTATTATTGAAAGATTTGCAGGTAAATTGAAGAATTACGGGTACTTCGTTCATGGTATTCAGGAGGAATTTAACCACCTCTCTCCTACCCTTTATCCAATTGACAAAGAAAATCGCATTTACCGCAAAGTGTGCAGGTTGTAAGGATCACACGGAAATTGGTAACAGAAAAATCTCTCACACCATAATATTGTTATTCACACGCATAATCTTTTATGATGAGCACCCGAGTTCTTATAGATAAAAATCAACAGCAAGGAGCGACAAAACGCGAGGTGCTGAACATCTTATTGGTTGACGATCGTCCGGAGAATCTTCTTAGTTTGGAAAGCATGCTGGAGAATGATCGCCGCAACATTATCAAGGCCGGTAGTGGTCAGGAAGCATTAAAGATTGCTCTTGAGAATGAGGTTGCATTGATTCTGCTCGATGTTCAGATGCCCGACATGGATGGTTTTGAAGTTGCCAGATTGCTGAAGGAGAATTCGCGCACCAGAGATATTGCCATCATTTTTGTTACTGCACTCAGCAAAGACGAGCGGTACACAATGCAAGGCTATGAAGAAGGAGCGGTTGATTATATACACAAGCCGTTAGATATAAATATCGTAAAGGCTAAAGTGAATGTTTTCGAGAAGCTTTTCCTTCAGCAAAAGGAATTGAAAAGTTCGAATGAAAAGTTGCTTGCCATAAATAAGCAGCTCGACGAATTTGTATATATAGTTTCACATGATTTGAAGGCTCCATTAAGAGGACTAACCAGCCTGGCCGGTTTTATTGAGGAAGAATTGGGCGAAAACCCCAAACCGGAAATTGTTGATCTAATTGCGATGATGAAAAGTCGTACAGGTCGTATGCAAGGTTTGATAGATGGTATTCTGCACTACTCCCGAATGGGAAACGTTGCCGAGACCAGAGAGGAAATCGACGTTAAAGACTTGATAAACAACATAATAGACTTGCTTGGCCCGGAACCTAACGTTACTTTTAATGTATCAGATTCGTTACCGGTGGTTTGTGCTGAAAAGGTGAAGCTTCACGAGGTTTTTCAGAATCTTATTTGCAACGGAATTAAATATAACGATAAGGAACAGAAATCGATAAAGGTTTGGCACGAAGAATATCCTGACCGTGTTGAATTCTTTGTCCAGGATAATGGAATTGGAATAAAGCAGGAGCATCACGAGAAGATATTCGGTATTTTCCAAACGCTTGTACCAAAAGACAAGAGCGAAAGCACCGGAATAGGGCTTTCGATCGTCAAGAAGATTGTCGAACAGCAAAATGGAAAGATCTCTGTAAACTCAGCCTATGGAGAAGGCTCTACTTTTAGATTCGAATGGATGAAATAATATTACCCGCTTAACATGAAAAGAGCCTGATTGGGAAACTGGTCAGGCTTTTTTAAATATATAGATTACGCTGGAGTACTTTTCTGCATCTCCACTTGCAGCACTATTTGATTTTAGACCGGTTAGAAAGGCTGAAACAAGTTTATTCTTGCCATGTACGTACTTTTCACTCAGCATTGACACATAGAAAGAATCAAATTTCATTGGCATAGATAAAATGTGAGAAAGTCCTCGATCGGCAAATGCCTTTTTTATCACTGAAGGTGTAAAGTGATAGAGGTGTCTTGGAACATCATAAGCAGCCCAGTCTTTATTATACGTCTTTGCATCGTACGAGTTCATATTAGGAACGGCAATTACAGCTACTCCCCCACTTTTCAATAATGAATGCAGTTCTTTGATGCGTTTATCCAGTTCATGTACATGTTCCAGTACATGCCACATTGTAATAACATCATATGAACCGGGTTTCAATCCCGGAAGTGCGTTTTCGGGTGAAATATCAAGGGAATAGTTTTTAACACCCATTTCCCTTGCCTTGTCGTTCGGTTCAATTCCTTTAGTACTCCAGCCGTTTTTCTTTGCTGCATTCAGGAATTCTCCGGTACCACAGCCAATGTCAAGCAGGTTGCCTTTTTCAGACTGCGAATTGATAAGGTCAACCTTTTTCTTCAGCGAGTAATTCCTGACCATTTGGTAAACGGTGTTGATAAGGCCCTTCTTTGAATTGGTATGGCTTATATAGTCTTTACTCTCGTAATAGGGGCCAATTTCTGAAGCAGATGGCCGTGGATTAGTAAAATGAAGTCCGCAGGAAGCGCACTTTAGGATACTGAAGAATTCATTAGAGACAGTAAAGTCCTTAGATTCCTGAAATTTTTCGAAAATTTGCCCATTGCAGAGAGGGCAGTGAGAGAGAAGTTCCATTTTGTTCCACGTGAAACATTAGCGGGTTAAATACACCATTAGCACGGAAATATCGGCAGGAGTGACTCCGCTAATTCTTGATGCCTGACCCAGAGTTCTGGGTTTTATTTTTGAAAGTTTTTGGCGAGCTTCCATTGAAAGAGAGGTGAGCTGGTTGTAGTTGAAGTCTTCTTTAAGGAAGATTTCCTCCATTTTTCCGAACCGGTTCACAATTTCGGTTTCTTTTTCGATATAGCCTTCGTATTTCATAGAAATCTCCGCTTGTTCAGAAATTTCCGGACGAAGGTCCGCCGGGAAGGTGCCCAGGAAGTCTCTCAAAGGAGCAACATGCTCTTCAATCGTTGAGAACTCCATTTGAGGACGAAGTAAAATTCCGGCAAGTTTTTGTTTTTGACGAATAGGCTCGCTCCCTGCGTTTTCGAGTGCAGTATTAATTTGAATCGGGGAAACCGAATAGTTTCGGATGAAATCAATAAGGCTGTCTCGACCGGCAATCTTTTGTTCCACCCGATTCATACGTTCGGCTGAGGCCAAACCAATTTCATGACCAAGAGGGGTAAGGCGAATATCGGCATTGTCCTGACGGAGCAGAGTTCTGAACTCAGCACGAGAGGTAAACATACGATACGGTTCTTCTGTTCCTTTGGTGACCAGGTCGTCGATAAGCACTCCGATATAAGCTTCGGATCGCTTTAAAACAATCGTATCTAATTCATTTATAGAACGATGTGCACTAATCCCGGCCATCAATCCCTGGCAGGCGGCTTCTTCGTATCCCGTAGTTCCGTTGATTTGTCCGGCAAAGAAAAGATTTCGTATAAGCTTGGTTTCCAGCGTTGAAGAAAGCTGTTGTGGCGGAAAGTAGTCATACTCAATGGCATAGCCCGGACGAAACATTTTAGCTTTCTTAAAGCCCGGTATTTCGCGCAATGCTTTCATCTGAACATCTTCCGGTAGCGAAGTGGAGAAACCGTTGACATAGATTTCTACTGTATTCCAGCCTTCCGGTTCAACGAAGAGTTGGTGACGTTCTTTATCAGCGAAGCGATTGATTTTATCTTCGATCGATGGACAATAACGCGGACCGACGCCTTGAATTCTCCCTGTGAACATCGGAGATTTTTCAAAGCCCTCTTTCAGAATTTCGTGAACGAGATCATTCGTATAAGTAATCCAGCAACAGCGTTGTTTCTCTACTTGCGGAGTATTTGTATAACTGAATTTGCCCGGTATTTCATCGCCGTGTTGCTCTTCCATTTCAGAGTAATCCAGTGAGCGACCGTCGATTCGCGGAGGAGTCCCCGTTTTCATTCGACCGCTTTGAAAGCCGAGTTCGATGAGTTGTTCAGTGATACCGGTTGCAGCTTTTTCCCCTGTTCTTCCTCCGCCGAAATGTTTTTCACCGATATGTATAACACCATTCAAAAACGTTCCGTTGGTAAGAACAACGGCCTTAGCCTGAAATTCAATTCCCATCGACGTTTTCACTCCGCAAACTTGTCCATCTTTGACAATCAGACCGTTAACCATATCCTGCCAGAAATCCACATTCGGTGTTTGTTCCAGCATTGTGCGCCATTCGGCAGCGAATAACATACGGTCGTTTTGAGTCCGGGGGCTCCACATGGCGGGGCCTTTAGAACGATTCAGCATTCGAAATTGAATCATCGAACGATCGGAAACGATTCCGCTATAGCCTCCGAGAGCATCAATTTCACGAACAATCTGTCCTTTGGCAATGCCACCCATTGCGGGATTGCACGACATCTGTGCAATGGTTTGCATGTTCATCGTAATCAGAAGAACACGAGAACCCATATTTGCAGCAGCGGCAGCGGCTTCACAGCCGGCGTGACCGGCACCAACAACAATAATATCGTACGAGGCTTGCATCGGGCGGCAAAGGTAATCAACATTAAGCGTAATCCATTAATTCTGAACGACCGATGGGGGAGGTGTTTCAAAAATGTTTCACGTGTTAATGGCGTGCTGTACTACTAATTCATACTTTTGTGCGCCCATTACCAACTCACCTGCTTGAGTAAGCACAACGTCCATAAAGTTACGGCAGCCACGCTGCTGGTTACACTCGGAATCATTTACGGAGATATCGGTATATCGCCGCTCTACGTAATGAAAGCCATCGTCGGGAAACAGCCCATCAACGATATCGTGGTCTTGGAGGAATCTCCTGTATTTTCTGGACGCTGACCATTCAAACCACTTTTAAATATGTAATGTTGACGCTTCGTGCGGACAACAAAGGTGAGGGTGGTATATTCTCCTTATACGCGCTCATTCGTCGAACAAAATTACGCTGGCTGATCTGGCCGGCCATTATAGGCGGATCTGCCTTGCTGGCTGACGGAATTATAACACCACCGATCTCGGTCTCCTCAGCCATTGAAGGTTTGCGAATTTACAATCCTGATATTCCTACTGTACCAATTGTAATTTCCATTCTCATTGCACTGTTTTTCATTCAGCAGTTCGGAACAAAATTCGTCGGAAATTTTTTCGGACCACTGATGCTGATGTGGTTTTCGATGATTGGAATTATCGGATTGGTGAATCTGTTTTCATTTCCTTCGGTACTCAAAGCGCTGAATCCTTACTATGCGTTTTATCTGATTACGGTTTACCCTCACGGCTTCTGGTTGCTCGGTGCCGTTTTCCTTTGTACCACAGGAGCAGAAGCTTTATACAGTGATCTCGGGCATTGTGGCCGACAAAACATTCGAATTACCTGGATCTTTGTAAAGCTGACACTTATCCTGAATTACTTTGGTCAGGCAGCATGGCTCTTACAACGTCAGGGAGATTTACTCGATGAAAGAAATCCATTCTTTGCAATGATGCCATCCTGGTTCCTCATCCCGGGGATCGTGATTGCTACGGCAGCGGCAATTGTGGCATCGCAGGCATTGATCAGCGGATCATTTACCCTTATCAACGAAGCCATCCGTTTGAACTTCTGGCCGAAGGTGAGAGTGGTTTATCCGACCGACATGCGCGGGCAATTGTATGTGCCATCCGTAAACTGGGTGTTGCTTGCAGGATGTATCGGCGTAACATTGTTCTTTAAAGAATCATCAGGCATGGAAGTGGCCATGGTTTGGCGATTATCATCACGATGCTTAGTACAACGACACTCTTGTCATATTACCTCTACTCGCGTCGCGTTTTTCTTCCTGATATTCCTTTTGCTCATCTTATTCCTCACTGTAGAAATTTCATTCCTCGTTGCCAACCTTGACAAGTTCCCGCACGAGGTTGGCTGACCTTGTTGATTGCATTTGCCATCATCGGACAAATGTGGGGATGGTATGCTGCACGACGAATCAGAAACCGGTTTGTGGAATTTGTGAAACTGAAAGATTATCTGAATCTGCTGCGCGACTTGTCGCATGATTTTTCAATTCCGAAATACGCTACACATCTTGTTTATCTGACCAGCGCGAATAATCCGGAAGAGATAGAGGCGAAGGTTATTTATTCCATTCTTCAAAAGCAACCGAAGCGTGCTGATATGTATTGGTTTGTTCACGTCGATGTAATGGACGAGCCGTATACGATGGAGTATAAGGTGACAGAGCTGATCAGAGGAAACATTATCCGCATCGACTTCCGATTAGGTTCCGTGTCGAACCAAGAATTAATCTCATGTTCCGAAAAGTAGTAGAAGACATGGTGAAGAACTTCGAAGTCGACATTACCTCACGTTACGAGTCTCTTGGAAGAAAAAACCTCATCGGCGATTTCCGTTTCGTGGTGATGGAGAAATTCCTCTCTTACGAAAACGAATTACCATTCTACGAAAAAATCATTCTCGACTTTTATTTCTTTTTCAAACGTGTTTCTCTCTCCGAAGAACGGGCCTTTGGTCTTGACACCAGTTCCGTGACGATTGAAAAAGTTCCGCTCATTGTTAATCCTGTGGGTGAAATGACGCTGAAGAGAATCAAGTAATTTTCAGGGCAGCGCTTGCCGTCTTATAGTTCAATTATAATTTCATACACATCATGTCGCTCAAAGCAAAGACACCGAAAGAAACGTTATCAGTAATTACCGAATTAGTTCTCCTGAACGATACAAATACTTTGGGGAATCTGATGGGGGGAAGGCTGCTTCACTGGATGGATATTGCCTCGGCAATTTCGGCTCATCGTCATTGCGGCAGAGTAGTGGTGACGGCATCAGTGAACAATGTTTCTTTTAATCAACCCATCAAGCTTGGAGAAATCGTAACTATCGAAGCAAAAGTTTCACGTGCATTCACCTCTTCAATGGAAGTTTTCATGAATGTGTGGGTGGAGAATGCATCTACGGGTGAGCGCAAGAAATGTAATGAAGCCATATACACTTTTGTTGCCGTTGATCAGTTGGGAAATCCGATCAACGTTCCTCCGCTCATTCCTGAAACAGAGGAAGAGAAGCAACGTTATGATGGCGCCTTAAGAAGAAGACAACTTGCATTGATTCTTGGCGGGAAGATGAAACCGGATGAGGCAACGGAATTGAAAAAACTTTTTGAGAGTAAGTAGTAAGTGGTAAGTAGTAAGTAGTGGGTTTGTGGGAAGGTTATTGTCCGGTGGGGAAGATGTGGCCTTGCTGCTTTATGTTCAAAGAAATCCCCTGTTTTTCTATAATTAAAGGGGGAAAGTGTTAAGACGGGTATCCGGTATGTGATCAAGCCGAAACCGAAAAGTATTTTTCTTAATTTTACTATACACCAGACACTATTTACTAATTACTAATCACTAATTACTTTCTAATGATTCGTTCTCTACTTCTTTCCGCACTCTTTTTACTTGTATCAGCATTTGCAAATGCACAGCACATATCATGGATGCAGACGGTGCCGGTTAACAATACGTTCAATGGTTCAATGGTTGGTCATCGCGCTTCTATTGGAGGAAACCATCTTTATGTGTCGAGATTTTTAAACTACATTACATCATACAGCCCTGATTTGTTGGGAGACTATATGATTGATCAATATGATGTGCAGGGCAATTTGATATGGTCGGTTCCGCTAAGCGGGAAACTTGCCGTTCATGCAATGGAGGCAGACGCATCAGGGAATGTTTACATCGGCGGAACATACCTTGAAACTATTTACATCGGAGCAAATGATTCGCTCACGAATGCAAACGGAGGTTTATGGGAAAATTATTTCCTTATTTCATTTGGCGCAAACGGAACAATGCGTTATAAGCGGAATCTCAATCTGACATATCCGCAAATTCAAAACATTTCAGCAATCAAGGTGGATCAGAATTCCTCCGTATGGTTTGCCATGCAGCTTTCGTTGCGACATGTGTTTATAAAAACAGATGCAATTGGAAACGATGTTGACTCCGTTCATATTGATAATTCGCGTTTGTGCGAAAGTTTTTCATTCGACGGATCGGGGAACATGTACATTTCCGGTTCCACAGAACAAGGTACGATGAATGTGAACGGCACCAATGTCAACATACCCGAAACATACATGATGTTCCTGACCCGCCTGAACACTTCAGGAGTTTGCACGTGGACCAGGCTGGGGCACGACATTACCTTTCAGTCGCCGCACGTACAAGCACTTTCGAATGGCGATGTTTATTTCGGCGGCAGTCTTTTGGATTCTACTCAGTGGGGAAGTTTTAATTTTCCGAATCCATTGTTTAATGCAAACTTTTTTCTGACCCGTGTTGACAGCACCGGAAATTTTCTCTGGGGAAAATCAGTTCCATCGGCAGCGATGCCGCTTGGCCGCTTTGCGCTTGCAGACGGAAACTACTTTGATGCAGATCCTAATGACAATATTTATATCACCGGCAATACCTACGGAACGATTGATTGGGGAAACGGTGTGATCATTACCGGCGGTCAAACAAAAAATCAATGCATACTCAGCTTTGACCCGTCAGGCGTGGCAAGATGGGGAATTACCGGCGGAGCATCGGCAATGAATTTTGTGAAAGATATTTGTGTTGCCGGAGTCGACAGCGGATTCCTGAGTGCAAATGTTTCGGATACAACAGCGTTTGATTCCATTGTTTCAAATCAAGGTTTAGGGCAGGCGTTGATGCTGGCACAGTTTGCTGCCGGAACTTCGACGGGAGTGGGCGCACTATCTACAGGTGATACAAGAGTTTATCCAAATCCATTTTCGACGCAGATCATTATTTCTTCTGATGAAAATGCCATTGCAACATTGTTGAATATAAGCGGTGCAGAAATTCTTGGAACACAAATTGAATGCGGACCATCTCAAATAAAAATTCCCGAAACTACAGCTCCGGGAATTTATGTTTTGAAAATTGAAAGTGCCGGGAAAGTCAGCCGATACGTTCTGGTAAAAAACTAATAACGCCCAGATTACTCCCCACCGTCGCCAGACGAAGACGCCACTGTTGTTCCTCCCGGAGAGAGCGACGTCCAGCTGCTTCCGCTACCACCTCCGACATTCGGATCAAAACCCACATCGTTACTCATGATTACGCTTCCGGAGTTATCCGTCCACGCATTACTGTAATCAGAGGAGAGCTTGTAAACATCACCGCTATTCGGGTCGGTGAAATTCTGATACCCCAGCATATAATCACTATAGCCTTCAAACACGCGGTCGTTTCCTGCCTGCTGATTCTCGTAGGTCTGAATGATACCATCATTAACCTGTGCGCTTGCTTGAGAAACGTAGTCGCTCAAGGCCCCCGGATTAAATCCGCCGCCACTACCACCTGACATACCGCTGAAGCCATCGTTGTCACCATCTCCGCCTTGTGCAATATTTCCGTCGCCGCCATCAAATCCACCGGGCTGATTAAAATAATTCGGATTGCTGAAAGCCCGTTGCATGACCATTTGTGTCATTTTAGTAAAAGTGGCCAGCCATTTCGGATTCATTTTTACCGAATTCAAAACTGTTTCAAAAGTTCCCATGTTTGCTTTCAATTCACCTTTCGGTGCTTTGCAAGCATAGCACATTGACAAGGCTGCATATTGCATTCCCTGTGCAGGAGGGAAGAGTGTTACAGTACCATAGATTGTTTCTTCGACAGGAGTACCGTTATCGCTATATTCAATTTTAACCACACCGCTTTTACTGTCTGAGCCCTTGAATTCTTTTGCCCGCATGTGATTAGATTCCTCCACGGTAAGGTTTTTTTCTTCCACAACTTTAAGACCTGAAACTTTGCGATACATCGGTATGATTTCACTTTTAATTAATTCAACGGCATCCGGAATTGTATTCACAACTGTTGCTGCGAAGAATTTGCTTCCGGCAGGATATTGGTCGTTGAAATCAGGATCTGCAGTGACAAGAAAAAGGCGATCGGGAAAGCCTTGCATACTCACACTTGTACCGGGTTTAGTAATTTTCAATTCTGCAGAAGCGGGAAGCTGAACAGATTTTAGGTTCCACTGAATTGTGGCATCGGTTGTCCAGCCTTCCGGCGCAAGAAAAGAACACACTTGCATTTTCAGGCCTTCATCATCAGTCAGGTAATGTTTGGTGAATTTGATATAAGCAGGTTTTTCATTACTTGCTGAATTCTTATTGTTGTTAGAACAGGCAAGGAGAAAAAGCAACCAGATTGCAGAAGCGAGAAGAAGTAATTTTTTCATAGGAGGGTGAATTGGTTTTGGAAAAATAAGCCGTTATGCAATGAAGTGGAATACCCAGTTTGAAGTATTGGAAAAACATAAAACAGATTAAAACAAAAAAAGCGCCCGTTTCGGGGCGCCTTTAAAACTGACTACTATTTTTTAGTGCGGATTATCGGTTGATGAATACGCGCATTGAAGAGTTTTCTTTTCCGTTGTGTGTTGTCAGGAAGTAAGAGCCTTCAGCAACAGCAGAAACGTCAACTATGTTTTTACCGGTAGTAAGAGCTTGAGATAATACGGTACGGCCGGTCATATCAACAAGGTAGAGAACAGCATCATTGCCTGCATTTTCATAGTTGAATGAAATGAAGCCGGAAGCCGGATTCGGATACAATTCAGAAACGGTAACAGTAGCTCCGTCGATACCGAGGATGGTGTAAACGAAAGCAACGGATGTTGCCGAGCAACCGTTTGCATCGGTAGTCATTACAGAGTAAGAACCATCCTGTGTCGGAGTGTACGACTGAGAAGTAGCACCGCCGATAAGATTGCTGTTAAGGTACCACTGATAAGAAGAAGCGGCAGAAGCATCCAGTGTGAAACCGTTTCCGTTGAGTGTAACTGTTGGTGTGGTTGGAGTGTTAACGGTGATAGTTGTCTGAGAACTTGCAGAACAACCATAGTCATCGGTAACGGTCAATGTATAAGTAGCGGTTGATGATGGAGTCACAGTCGGATTCGAAGCAGTAGCAGAGCTGAGTCCGGTTGCAGGCGACCACAGATAAGTATAAGGCGCAACACCGCCGCCTGCTGAAGGAGCACCGCCTAATGTCAAAGCAGATGTATTACCGGCGCAAGTAGACTGATTGCTTCCCGCAGAAATTGCAAGTACCGGTGGTTCCCAAACGGTGCCAGAAGCAGAAGCTGTACAACCGTTGGCATCAGTGATTGTAGCAGTGTAAGTACCGGCTGCAAGATTTGAAGCGGTTGCAGAAGAGCCGCCTGACGGAGCCCAGGAATAAGTGTATGGAGCTGTTCCGCCATTTGGAGTAAGAACGATAGACCCGTTATTTGATCCATGGCAGTTCATATCGTGAACTGAAGCGGATACTGCGTAAGTTGTTCCTGTAGCAGCAACAGTTGAAGCAGGAGAAGCTCCGCAAGCATTGTTAGCAGTAACAGAGATGTTTCCTGAAGCTGCGCCGGCGGTTACATTGATACTGTTAGTGGTGGATGTTCCTGTCCAGCCGGAAGGAAGGGTCCACGTATAGGAAGTTGCACCTGAAACAGCAGCGACGCTCAGGGTGGATGAGCCACCTGAACAAAGAGCTACGTTACCTGAAATGGCACCCGGCTGTGCAGGTGTTGCACAGCTAACTTCAGTGTACACTTGTGAGCTTCTGTAAACATAATCACCGGATTCGTTTCCATCACTGTTGGCAGCAACACCGGCGAAATAGAAGGTAACGTTTCCTGTTCCTGAAGCAGGGGCTGTCCAGCTGAAGTTAAATACTTTCGATCCTGATCCTGCTCCACCACCAAGCGTGTGAACGATATTTCGGCGAGACACACTCGAAATGGTAGCTGATTTAATCTGAGTAGAAGCAGCATCTGTAATATTCAATGTACCTGCATTTGCATTTGTTGAAGTGAGCGCTTCAATACCAACTCCGAATAAAGAATTTGCGCCGCGGCTAACTGTTACACTCATGGTGTAAGTTTGTCCCGGAGTGTATTGATTTCCGCTCATTCCAGGAGCAGAAATTGAAATAGATCCGCCGCCGGAATTAAGCGTAAAATCGCCGTGGCAATCGGTGCAATCTGCTTCACCCGGAGAACCGGTGCGTGCAGCTTTTCCGTTGTCGCTCATTGTCGCAGAAGTCAATGCAGCAAGTGCAGCGAAAGGAATTAAAATGTAGAGTAGTTTCCTGATCATGATAACTGAATTAAGATTGGATATTGGGGTTTGTTTAAATTTCGCAGATGTGGCTGAAAGCCGCTACAGTAAAGGCTTTCAGCAAGGCGGTAAAAAAAGAAAAAGAGTTTGGTTGTAAAATGATTATCAGGAAATGAATACCCCTAATTTCATTAATTCATATTCCACTCAGAATTAATGTGATAAAAGCTAAAAACCCCGCCATTGGCGGGGTTCAAAGATGGGTCAGGAATTTCGTCTCCTTATTACAAGAGCCTTTGAAAAAAATTTAGTTGAAGGTGACAGTTTTTACAACAGCAGTTTCATTTACATAGTAGATATTCTTTCCACTTTCAACATGCATCTCGTAACGGTATGGTACAATTTCAAGAATTCCTGTTCCTGTACCAAGTGTAGACATTTCACTTGAGCTGAAGGTGTGAGAATTGGTTCCCGGTGCACCGATGTACATAAGCGTTGCATTTTGTCCGGCAACAAAGAACATTACCGAATCGGCATTGCTTACTGAAGGGCATTGCAGGGTGAACGACGATCCGAGACTGATGGTAGAGCTTGACTGAATTGAATCAAGATCAGGAAAGCCCATTGTAATGGTACGGTTAATTGCAGGAATTCCGTTACCTGAATTTCCGGCAACTACCCAATCGCAATTGTAGCTATTCGAAGAGAAATCAATTCCCGTAGGGCTTGATGCACCCGGTGTGAAGTAGTAAGCGTTGCTTGAGTTTTTGGTAAGAGAGTTGGTGTTGAGAGTAATGGCACCGGCATCGAGATAACTTCCCGCTGATGTCCAGAATGAAGCCACGCCCGATCCCGTGTAATAAGGAATACTGATACCGGCAACGGTTTGAATCATTTTTGTTTGAACCCCAACCAGCACACCTTCAGCGCCCGTAATGTTTGGCGTAGTGTTCACTGTTGGAGTTGTGTTTGTGGGTGTCGGAGCGGGAGAACTTTCTTCGTCTTTTTTACAAGATGAAAACAAGCTGATGCCCAGCATTAGTACTGCAAGCGAAGTGTGGATTGTTTTGGTCATTTGATTTTGTTTTTTTAACAGCATCAAAAATCCGGCTTCAGGCAGCATTTTAAAATGCCTTGATGAGGGTAATTGGGGTACCCAATGGCACGGAGAGTAATTAGTGATTAGTAAGTAGTAATTAGTAGAGAGGGAATTAGAAAGAAGAATAAAGCTGTAAGTTGTTAAATGGAGCAACAAACAATCCGGATCGGCAAATTCTTACAATTCTATGATCTCTTCTGATCACCGATCGCTGATTACTGAATACTCTCACTATATTTGTGTATGAAAAAAATCCTACTCCTCCTTCTTTTTATTCCGGTTATTGTTTGGGCGAACGACAAGTATTGTCGGGCGACAATTTACTTTGATGGAAAGACTGAAATTGAACTTGGTCGCGTCGGAATTGATCTGACTGAAGGAAATTACAGAAGGGGTTGTTGTTTTACTTCAGACTTTAGTACAGTTGAGTTGGAGAAAATTCGGGCAGCGGGATTTCGTGTCGAAGTTTTGATAGAAGATGTTTCAACTTATTATCAAAACAGAAATAATTCTCCGAAAGAAAACCGCAACGCTTCAACAGTAACATGCCCGACTCATGAGCACCCATATACTGTTCCATTGCATTTTTACCTCGGAGCCATGGGAGGATTTTTTACTTACGATCAGTTTCTGGAGATCGTGGATTCAATGACACTTTTATATCCGAACTTAATAACAGCGAAACAGGAAATTGATCCAACTTATACGATTGAGAACAGACCGATTTATTATCTGAAGATTTCTGACAATCCGAATGTGAATGAAACTGAGCCGGAGGTTTTATACACAGCTGTTCATCACGCGCGCGAACCGGAATCATTATCACAGTTGATTTATTACATGTGGTACCTTTTGGAGAATTACAGCACGAATCCGGAGGTCAAGACACTGGTAGATAATACACAGATGTATTTTGTACCTGTGTTGAATCCGGATGGATACATCTACAATCAAACGACCAATCCCGGTGGCGGAGGCATGTGGAGAAAAAACCGGAGAGATAATTTAGACGGCACATTCGGTGTTGACCTGAATCGCAATTACGATTTTGTATGGGGATACGATGATAACGGCTCATCGCCATCAGGAGCGGATGAAACTTTCCGCGGAAACTTTCCGGCGAGTGAACCCGAAGTTCAGGCCATCACCAATTTTGTAAGTGCTCATCAGTTTAAGCTGGCGCTGAACTACCATACTTATGGCAATCATCTGATTAATCCATGGGGCTTTGCGCCGGATACACTTACGCCGGATTCGGTTACATACACTACCTGGTCGAGGTCAATCACAAATGAAAATCATTACCATTCCGGAACTACAGACCAGACATTACACTATCTCGTCAATGGTGATTCAGATTCCTGGTATTACGGCGAGCAATCTATCAAGCCGAAGACGTATGCATGGACACCTGAAGTGGGCGAACAAGACGATGGTTTCTGGCCAACCAGCGACAGAATTATTCCGCTTGCCCAGGAGAACATGCACGCCAATTTCACACTTGCACGATTAGCGGGAAGATATGGTGAGTGTCATTTTCCGGGGCTGCCTTACATTACATCAACCAATGCCGGGTTTCATTTCGATTTTCAGGAATTGGGGATGGATACGACGGGAACTTTCACGATCAGCATTACTCCTTTATCTTCAAACATTCAGTCTGTAGGATCACCGATTGTTCACAGCGGTTTAAATTTCTTACAACTGATTCAGGATTCAATTGCAATCAATCTTTCTTCATCCATCAACGGAGGCGATGCCGTTGATTTTGTTCTGAACAACGACAACGGATTGTACACTCTGCATGATACAATTCACATGATTTTTGGTTCACCGGCAACAGCATTGACAGACGACGGATCATCGACATCACAATGGTCGCCGTCAACAACATGGGGAATAACAACGGAATCATACACAAGTGCGCCTTCGTCTATTACTGATTCGCCATTCAGCACCTATCCTTCCAATGATTACAGCATCATCCAATTGGCGAATCCTGTAACAATACCGCTTGCAGCCGATGCAACATTGCAATTTGAAGCCAAGTGGGAGGTGGAGTCAATGTTTGATTATGTACAGGTTCAGGCCTCAAACGACAATGGAGCAAGCTGGGTAGCATTGTGTGGAAATTACACACACGATGGTTCCATTTATCAGCCATTTGGCGAACCGTTATACGATGGATACCAGTTGTCATGGGTACACGAGACTATCAGTCTGAATGATTACTTCGGGCAAAATATTCTTATTCGTTTCGTCATCGTGAGTGATGGATTTAGTGAATACGATGGATTTTATTTTGATGATTTGAAAGTAGAAAGTGTGGCGAATACGACAGGAATTTCGTCGGTGCAAGGTGTTGCATTTGTTTCTTCAGCTTATCCGAATCCGTCAACAGGAATATCAAAGGTGGCCTATGCGAATCTTCCGAAAGGCTGTGTAGCTGAGTTGATGAATGTAGAAGGGAAGATATGTTTCACTGAGGAGTTGGGAGTAACAGGCGAATTAAATTTATCAGTGAATGATCTGTCGGCAGGAATGTATTTTCTTTCGGTGAAGAATGGGGTGGGGGAGAGAATTTCGGGCCAGAGGGTTGTAGTGGAAGGTATTTCCCACGGAAATCACTGAAATAGAAAATGAAATCACGGAAAAGAGATTGGTAATCCATCATAACACTTTTTAACCTTTCAAGGCCCAAACAATTCCCTACATTTGGCGACTCTGAAAAAAAGATCGTCATGCGTAAAATTTTACTTCTTGCGTTTATCAGTATCGGAATTATTTCGTGTTCAAGTCAATCGTCGCAGAGCAAAGCTCAGGGCGAGGTTAATGCGAAATTCGAATCATACAAAAGCAATTTTGTAGATGCGCTTTGGAAATTGTATCCGGGCTGGGCAAGTGGCGTTGGATATCACAATTACGACAGTGTATTAGTGATTCCTGATGAAGCAATGCGTAACAGTGAGCTTGCTTTTGCAAAAGCGAATCTTGATTCCCTGGCAACTTTTAGTAAGGATCAGCTCAGCGATAACAATAAAACAGATTATATACTGATCGAAAACCAACTTCATTCAATTGAGTGGGCTGTGAAAGATCTTCGTTCGTATGAATGGGATCCGTCAGAATACAATGTGTGCGGTTCTTTTTCTGAAATGCTGAATAACAATTACGATTCGCTCGACACACGTTTGCACAATTTCAATTTACGCATGCAAAGTGTGCCGGCTTATTATGCAGCCGCAAAAGCCAATATCAAAAATCCGACACTTGAACATACACAACTGGCGATTGAACAAAATGCCGGTGGCTCAAGTGTATTTACGAGTGATTTAAATTCTGCAATTGAAAAATCAAAGCTTTCAGGCGAAGAAAAAGCTCAGATGAAGGAGCGTGCAGCGATAGCCGTATCAGCGATAAATGATTACGTGGCTTTTTTGAAATCAATGAAGAACGATCATCCGCGTTCTTTCCGTTTGGGAAAAGAGTTGTACATGCAGAAATTCAAATACGATATTCAGTCGGGATATAGCGTTGATGAAATTTACAAAAAGGCTGTTGAGCACAAGAAGGAATTGCACGGCAAGATGTATGATCTGGCCATTCAGCTCTGGCCAAAGTATATGGGCAAACAACCGCAACCATCGGATTCCCTCAAACTGATCCGTATGGTAATAGATCGTTTGTCTCTTGAACACGTTCAACCGGATTCCTTCCAGGCAACAATTGAAAAGCAGATTCCTGTTCTGGTACAATTCATCAAGGACAAAAATCTGATTTACCTTGATCCTTCCAAGCCATTGGTTGTTCGTCGTGAACCGGATTATATGGCGGGTGTTGCAGGCGCATCGATTTCTGCTCCCGGTCCATACGATAAAAACGGAAACACCTATTACAATGTCGGCAGTTTGTCGGGTTGGGATAAAGAACGCGCAGAAAGTTACCTCCGTGAATACAATAAATACCTTTTACAAATCCTCAGCATTCACGAAGCTATTCCCGGACACTACACACAATTAATTTACAGCAATCAGTCGCCAAGTATTATCAAATCAATTTTAGGCAACGGTGCCATGGTTGAAGGTTGGGCAGTATATTCTGAGCGCATGATGCTTGAAAACGGTTACGGTAACAACGAACCGGAGATGTGGCTGATGTATTACAAGTGGAATCTGCGCAGCACATGCAATACGATACTCGACATCAGTGTTCACTCCGGCGAAATGACGAAAGAGCAGGCGATGAATTTGCTGATGAACGAAGCGTTCCAGCAACAGACAGAAGCGGAAAACAAATGGCGTCGTGTTTCACTTACGTCCGTTCAGCTTTGCAGTTACTTCACCGGCTACACGGAGATTTATGATTTGCGTGAGGAGCAGAAGAAGGCGTTGGGGGATAAGTTTGATTTGAAGAAATTCCATGAGAAGTCTTTGTCCTATGGCAGCTCACCGGTGCAGTATATCAGGCAGTTGATGATGACAGCAAAGTAGTTGCTTTGTTGCTCAGTTGCCTAGATGCGTAGTAACTATCAGTGATTTCAATATTATTTCGTGCTATCTCGTGGGAAAAACAATTCTTCAAAATCCCACGAAAACACTTTCGTCGATCTCTCTCATACACCGAAAGCGCTCGACATTTATCAAAGCCGATTTTAGAACAAGGTCTGCACCGCAGATTTTGTACTTCGAGAATTGTACTGTTTTCTTTCAGCCTTGAAGGCAGGTAAGGATACATTCCAAATTCGGGTACGGTATTTCCCCAGAGCGAAATAATTCTTTTACGGAAAGCAGCGGCAATATGCATCAGGCCTGTGTCGTGCGTAATTACGGCTGAGGAGTATTTCACCAGTGCAGCAGATTCGTTCAGAGAAAATTTTCCGCAGGCATCGAATGCGTTCTCTCCAAGGACTTCTTTCAGTTTTGAAGAAATGGCCGTATCGTTTTTTCCTCCAAGCAAAACCAAAGGCGTCTTCAGTTTCTGTCCGATACTGATCATTTTATCGAGCGGCAATTGTTTGGTGGCATGAGCAGCGCCGATGACCCAGGCGATGTATTTCTCTTTGAAGCCGGAAGGGATTTTTTGAATAGCGAGCCTGTCGGAAGGCGTGATGAATAATCAAGCCCTTCGTCGTCGTTTTTGATATTAAACTTTGCAACCGTTTCCATATAACGGTCAACGATGTGACGTCGGGTAGAAAATTGAGCTTGAAATTTACGAGCAGCCACTTCTGTATGTTCAGTTTAGGAAAAGAAACGCTTCGACTTTTTAGGAGTTGTTTCAGTTTAGCCGTACGGAGGTTATGATGCAGATCCACAACAAAGTCGTAGTTCTCCTTTCTCAGCGTTGCCAAATCAAGATCTTCATAAGTGAGAACTCTGCTGATATACGGATTATTCTTCACCACATCAGTAAACGCCTGCTTCGTCAGAAAATGAATTTCCACCTCCGGCATCTGCTTTTTCAAACAGCGCACCACCGGCGAAGTAAGCACTATCGCCGATTGAGGATAAACGGATGATGAGGATTTTCATTGAGAGTATTTCTGTTGCCGTTTGCAAGTTTACGAGATTTCCTGAGCTATTTCCCTCTGTGATTTCAAATTTCTTTCGGATATTGAGCAAAGTCCGCCGTGGCGGATGGCCAATCTCAACTCAAAGCACATTTCTGCCGTATCTTCACCCCATGCAACTCACCGATACCCACACGCACTTCTACGCCGACGAGTTCAACGGTTTGCGCGAGCAACTAATGCATGACGCACTTACTGCCGGCGTAAGCCGCTTTTTTCTCCCGAACATCGACAGTTCGAGTATAGCACCAATGCTTGATCTTGAGAAGGAATTTCCCGGACATTTTTTCCCTATGATGGGATTGCATCCATGCTCAGTGAAGGACAACTGGAAAGAAGAGATAAAAATTGTTGAAGAATGGCTGTCGAAGCGGAAGTTTTCCGCTGTTGGTGAAATGGGCATTGACCTCTACTGGGACAAAACACATTTCGAAGAACAGAAGCAAGCGTTTATTCGTCAGGTTGAAATCGCAAACGACTATAAACTTCCGATCATCATTCACACACGCGAGTCATTCGATGTTACTTACGATCTGCTTTGCACGACGAAGAAAGAAGCTCCTCAGGAATTTTTCACTGTTTCACCGGAACGGAGGAGCAGGCGAAGAAAGCGATTGACATGGGATTTTATCTTGGCATAGGAGGAGTGGTGACGTTCAAAAACAGCGGGCTTGACAAGTCGCTTGCAAACATTTCGCTCGACCATCTTGTTTTCGGAAACCGACGTAACGTATTCATGCCTGTTCCATATCGCGGTAAGCGCAATGATCCGCATATATTTTAAAGGTGGCGGAGAAATTATCTGAGTTGAAGGGGGGTTTCGGTGATGGAAGTGGCTCGCGTTACGACGGAGAATAGCAGGAAGATATTTGGGGTATAGTTGTTTCCCGCAGAATTTCGCTGACAAAAAATAGGCTTGCGCAGAATTGACACTTGAATTTCAGAGCTGCATTTGTATACTACTTACTTGCCGAGGGAAAGAATTCGAGCCTATAAAAATTCATTTAAAAAAAGCCCCGCAACTTGCGGGGCTTTTTGGTGTTCTTATTTAATTTCTGGCACGTTGTTCTTGACGGAGAAGTCATAGAGCTTCAGTGAAGCAACCTGCACACTTCCTTTGTTGTAATAGAAAGCATATTCTCCTGCCGGAAGATCGCGTTCGAAGTAAACGCGATACATTTCATTGCTGACCTTTTTGAATTTAAAAGGGATGGCTCCTTTGGAGAAACCTGTTTCATTCGTAAAAGCAGTATGACGACCGATTGTAATCTGACGACCTTTCTTTGGAATATCTGCTTTAACGAGAACAAAATCATTTGGACTTGCAACGCCGTCGCGGAACTCCTCCGCAACGTTATTCATATCCTTGCGGTTGCCGCTGAAAATGAAATAGAATACCGGTCGGATTTCTTTTGTGGAAAGATTTGCTTCAGTATTTGCCAGACCAACTTTGTTGGTAGTACCTGATAGACCGTAGGTCATTCCATTCGCAACGTGCTCACCGTAACTGCCACCTTTTGTGTTATTTGTTGTAGTAGGTTCAAGTTGTTCGTAAGAGATTTTTCCTCCGTTATCGACTTCCAGAAAAATTCCATTCTCTGTAAACTTGCTGATATCAGGAGTAGGATTTTCTTTCACAGGAGCTCTGTTGTCTGAAGCTGCTGCAGCCTGAGCCGACATCATTGCTGTCTGATTTTATCGCTCACTTTAGCTTCTTTCAATGTAATCATAGATTGAGTGTCCATATTAAAATTGCATTTCGACACTTCAATCTTTTTGAGAATTACATCCTGCGAAACATTTGCCTTCTTCATTGTAATCACATCTTCATTGGTAACTGTAGGAAGATTGCTTCGAACTTAGCATAACGATGACTACCTGATCGCTCACTTTACCGTCTTTCAGTCCAATGATTCCGTTAGAAGACATATCGTACCGTCTAAGTTGATCGATTTTGCTGATGATAATGTCTTTTGACATCTTAGCACCTGTCAATGCAATGACGCTTTGATTGGTGAGAATTTCTTCAGCGATTGAGTGCAGGCTTACAAAAAGCGTGATGGCAATCAGTAGTCCGCCGGTTAATTTTTTCAAAAGGGAAGATTTTGTTTTCATGTTGGTGTTTTATGAGTGGTTCATAGAATTCAATGATAGGAAAAATATTTATTATGGACAATTTGCAATTATGAAAATGCTTTTACTTGTGATTTTTTTAACCACAAAGAGCATAAGTTACACACATAGAATCACAAGAGGTTTATAAAAAAGAGTAAATTTCCGTGATTTCAATTTAATTTCCGCGCCTTTCCGTGGGAAATAACACTCTTATCATATCCTCAACTTTTCCTACCTTCACCTGCCATGAAGAAGAAAGTGCTCATCATTTACACCGGCGGAACCATCGGTATGGTTCGGGATCACAAGACACGCACGCTGGTACTGTTTAACTTCAAAGCAATTACCGATCAGATCTCGGAACTCAAACATCTGAACTGTTTTACTTTTTCACAGCTCCTATCGTCCGATTGATTCTTCAAAATGTTCAGCCCACACTCTGGGGCGAATAGCTGGCATTATTGAAAAAAATACTCATCGTACGACGGTTTCGTAATTCTTCATGGTACTGATACTATGGCTTACACGGCTTCAGCGTTAAGTTTTATGCTGGAGAATCTGGGCAAGCCTGTTATTCTTACCGGATCACAATTGCCGCTTGGTGTAATTCGTACCGATGCAAAGCGAAATCTGATTACATCTATAGAAATTGCTTCTTCGAAAACCGTTGTGCCCGAAGTGTGCGTGTATTTTAACTCGCAGCTTTATCGCGGTAATCGTGTCGAAAAAATATACGTCGAGTAAGTTCGATGCTTTTCATTCGTTGAATTATCCGCGCTGGCGGAGGCGGAGAAACATTCTTCGATTCGAGCGCCATTCTTCCGAAGCCGAAGAAGAAGTTGAAAGTGCATTACGGCTTTGATCAGCACGTGGCAATTCTGAAAATATTTCCGGGGCTTACATCGAATGTAATTGATGCACTTGGTCATGCACCCGGATTGAAAGCGCGTTAATCATTGAAACTTTGGCGCGGCAACGCACCGACTACACCAAAGTTTTTGAATAGCCTTCAGTACTAATAAAGAAAGGTGTAATTGTGCTGAATGTATCGCAGTGTTCGGGGGGATCTGTGAATCAGACCAAGTACGAAACGGGAATGGACTTCAAACATTGGCGTCATCAGCGGAGGCGACATGACGACGGAGGCAGCGGTGACAAAGACGATGTTTCTTCTGGCAAGAACAAAGACAAGGCGAGTAAGCGGCTGCATTGCTGAAGCAAAATTTAGCAGGTGAACAAGCGCGTAGCTTATCCGCGATTTCCATTTTACTTCGTGATTTCCGTGGGAAATTTTTTCTACCACGAAGTACACAAGGAACACAAGTTTCCACTTAGAAGATCAGCGGAAAACAAGCTTACACCAAAATCCCCTGATATCTCTCCAGCACCTCATTCAACACCACCAGCACCTCATCTTCCGTTGGTGCAGTAACCATGCGCATGCGGAATTCTTTTGAAGTGATCAATCCCTTTAAAATAATTTGCATAATGCCTGCGCATTTCAAAAATACCGAGTCTCGGTCCTTTCCATTCAATTGACTTACGCAGATGCGTGCGACAAACTTCCACGCGTTGTTCAATTGTTGGTGAAGCAGATTTAGCTCCCGTCGAAAAAAAGTTCTTGATTTCATTAAAGATCCACGGATAGCCGATGCTGGCGCGCCCGATCATCACACCGTCGACTCCGTAACGGTTTTTCATGTCGAGTGCAACTTCGGGTGAATCAACATCGCCGTTACCGAAGATCGGAATATGTATACGCGGATTATTTTTCACAGCGCCGATGAGTGTCCAGTCGGCCGGACCTTTATACATCTGCTTGCGCGTACGACCGTGAATAGTGAGTGCGCTGATGCCGATATCCTGCAAACGCTCTGCGACATCAACAATATTTTTAGTTTGTTCATCCCAGCCCAATCGTGTTTTCACGGTGACCGGAAGTTTTACAGCTTTCACAATTTCTTCCGTCATGCGCACCATCTTCGGGATATCCTGAAGCAAAGCAGCGCCGGCGCCTTTGCACGCAACTGCTTTTACCGGGCAGCCGTAGTTGATATCGATCAGATCAGGTTGTGCCTGTTCGGCGATGAGTGCCGCTTCGCGCATCGAGCCGATTTCTCCGCCGAAAAGTTGAATGCCGATCGGCCGTTCATATTCAAAAATGTCGAGTTTAATTTTGCTTTTTGCGGCGTCGCGGATCAGTCCTTCGCTTGAGATAAATTCCGTATACATCATATCGGCTCCATTTTGTTTGCAGACAAAACGGAACGGCGGGTCGCTCACATCCTCCATGGGAGCGAGTAAGAGCGGGAATTCGCCGAGATCTATAGAGCCGATTTTCACCATTTTCAGAGCAGAATCGCAGAAATACGGCAGAAATGATTGGACTGCGCCATCGAAAGCCGTATTTGCCGTGCAAAAATAAACCAAATACCTCATGAAGGCAATCTGGGCCGATAATACTCCCTTTTTCCAAGTTTATGATCACTGTGGGAGTGATACGAATTTCCGCTGCTGCCTTCACGATACTCGCCGTTGGAATTGTGACATCCGTTTACGGATCAGCGTGGAGGAGATGCAAAAAGTGATGGACGGTGACAGTTTGCAAAGTCTGAACATCATGCGCATAGTGCAGACACTTGCTTCGCTCGGAACATTTGTCTTGCCGCCGTTTTTTCTTGCGTACACATTCGGAGGAAATCCGAAGGCCTATCTCGGTCTTGATAAAACCCCAAAAAACTATTAGTTTTCTATATGTGATTTTGCTGATGATTCTTGCCACGCCGCTGATCAATTTTCTCAGCGAAGTGAACAGCAGCATGCATTTACCCGGCGCCATGAAATCGCTTGAAGACTGGATGCGTGCACAGGAAGACAAGGCGGCGAAGATCACGAAACAATTTTTAGAAATGCATTCGGTGAAGTCGTTACTCTTCAATTTATTTATGGTAGGATTTTTACCTGCGTTAGGAGAAGAATTGGTTTTTCGCGGAGTGGTACAGAAGCTATTTCATCAATGGTCGAAGAATGCACATCTGGCAATATGGGTGACGGCGATTTTATTCAGCGCCTTGCACATGCAGTTTTACGGATTCATTCCGCGCATGTTATTAGGAGCGATGTTAGGCTATCTCTATTTATGGAGTGGAAGTTTTCTATGGTTACCGATACTGGGCATTTCGTGAACAACGGCGGCGCCGTACTTTTCACCTATCTTTTCACCCACGGTCACACCACGATCGATCTCTGACAAAGTCGGCGCGCAGAGTGATTTTCTGAGTGTTGCTATCAGTATTATCATAGCAATCATGCTCTTCTATTTCATCCGCAAATCCGAAAAATCCCAATTGCGGGAAGGGTGAAGAATGCTATATTTGCGGCCGGAGAAGTAAGTAGAAAGTGGTAAGTAGTAAGTTGTACTGCTTACCGGTTGGAAGAACAAAATCTGATTCGATTTACTTTTTAAGAGAAATTCAAAAACGATTTGAATTAAAAATATTATTGTGGAGTAAGCAGAAATCGGCAGGCAGTAAACCACTTACTACTTACCACTTACTACTTACTCACAGGAGAGGTGTCCGAGTGGTTTAAGGAGCAAGCCTGGAAAGTTTGTATACTCGAAAGGGTATCGCGGGTTCGAATCCCGCCCTCTCCGCAGCAGAGTGTAAGTGGAAGTGTAGGTGGAAGTTGAAAGATTTAAAATTTAAACTTCCACTTCCACTTCCACTTCCACTTCCACATCCACAATTAAAAAATTAAAGTCTTTTCTTTTCAGCAACCGCACGTGTTTTCTTTCAGACTTTTTCATAATCCCTAAGTGATTCTTAGTGCCTCCATTCCTTAGTGGGAAAAATATTCTTCCCCAACTCTCCGCTAGCAGAGTGCAAGTGGAAGTGTATGTGGAAGTTTAAAGTTTTAAATCTTTGAACTTCCACTTACACTTCCACTTACACAATTATAAAATTAAAGTCTTTTCTATCCTACAACTGCGCAATCAATTGCACGTATTTTCTTTCAGCCATTTTCAGAAACGCTCAGTGATTCTCAGTGACTCTGTGCCTTAGTGGTAAAAAGAAGACCTAACTATCATCTACGACAGAAAACATTTCCACGACCCGATAACCACGGAATGAAATAATAAACGACTGAAAAGAGCGTCACAAGAAATTGCTAAGAATACTATTTTAAAAGGAAAAAAGCCCTGCCTTTTGCAGGCAGAGCTTTTAAATGTGCGGATGAAAATTGATTATTTCTTTTCATCGGTTTTTTTGTTCTCCTTAAAGCGCTTGTCAGGAGTTCCGTCTTTTTTCAAATTGCGATTGTGCTTGTAGCGACGATCAGGAGTACCGTCTTTTTTCATGGTAGCTCCCGGTTTTTTTGCAGCCGGTTCTTTTTTTGCTTCAGGTTTAGGAGCCGGTGCTGTTTTAGCCGGAGCTGCGGCCGCCTGAGTTTTAGCCGGAGCAGGAGCGGTAGCCGGAGTAGCCGGAGCTTGTGCGAGCAGGTTCAGACATAAAGCAGAAGCTGCAAGAAATGATAATAGCTTTTTCATTGTTTAGGATATTTGATTCAAATGTCAGACCGCGAAGTGAGAAGAAAATGAAGAGAAGGATAAACCGACATTAATTCATCGAAGAGAAATTAAAAAATTATAATACGGGATGTATTTCTTTTTGCCAGAGAGGTGCTTTTTTTATCAAAGCAATCTTTGTGAGTTGTTTCCCGCAGATAGCGCAGAAAAATAGTTTGAATCACGCAGAAAATGTTGTGAAGATTTTAACGCTGTCATCAGTCAATCACAAGCTTGATCTGGCAGTAAATGCAGAAACTTAAAAAGCACCACTATTTAATTTGCACTTGTTTTCTCGGATATTTTATCCTTTGAATGAAGAATAGATTTCGATCCGCCATTCATTAAATAATGCCAGGTCACAGCCGTTTTTGATTCAAATAGAAGGATAGTGCCGTCAGGGAGAAGCTAAGATTACAATAAGCTTACAATTTTCCGCAGCCCTTTCATCTTTGACAGAAAATTATTCCGTAAATTTAAGTTCAGCGTTCATTGATTGATTTTATACCATTCCTAAATGAAAAATCAAAAGAGAATGGTATATCCGCCGTAGCGAATCCTGTTTCAATTGTTCGGAAATTCAAATATTAGTAGATAACAGAGTACCCCACAGAAGACACCTTGATTTTATTCAGAGCAGAAAGTGTTAGTAGAACCAATAAAAAAGATAAGTGGTATGACAACTCTTGAAAAGAAAATCGAAGCAAACAACACATTAGTGTTTAAGGTATCTGCAGCAGCTACCGGTGCAATGATCTTAGTGTTTACGGTAATGAAATTGCTCGGTCTTCAATACATAGTCGAGCTGCGTGTAATCAATTTTTTAATCATGTTCATGAGTGTGCGTTATATTTTGCTTCGCACGCGAATGGAAAACAAAAATGTTCTGGAATATCTGCCGGGAATGGGCACAGGATTTTTCACGGCATTACTTACGTCGGCAATGTTTGCCGTATTCATCGGCGTGTATTTGAAATTTGATCACGCTTTTATGCAATACATCATGGCGACGCAACCATTCGGACAATTTCTCAGCCCTGCATCAACAGCGCTCATCATTATGTTTGAGGGCTCAGCTTCCGGGGCTATTGTTGTCTTTGCTTTGATGCATTTGTTTAACCGAGATGCCGTGCAAGGGTAGGGGGGGGATTGAATATTGAATATTGAATGTTGAAAATTGAATATTGAATATTGTTTGCTTTCGGGCAGATTACGATATCAGTGGCATTATAATTATTTATTAGTGGGTTTAATAAGAGAATGCCGGGCATGAATTTATTTGTCCGGCATTCTTTTTTGTTTTGGGAAGAAAGAGTTTATTGAATAGAACACAACGGTTTGAAAAATTTATAAAGCTATTGCAATTCGTTTTTCTGCCATAAATGCAAGTTGTGATGTTATGATTTTCCTGATTGGATTACTTTTCATCTAAATTGATTTATTTAACAATGGTGTAAACGACCAACAAGTAATTTCCGGTTTTGTGTATAGAGAAGACTAATAGAGAAAGCCGAGTAGGAACTCAAGGATTTTCGCAAGGGTACTTTCTTTCGGAAATTCTTCGCTCAAGCCACAGACGTTACAATAAAGCATATAACTTGAAGTTATCCCTAAAAAGTCTTTCTCCTCCTGTTCACGAGAAACTTTTTGGGATTTGCAGCGTGAACAACGTTTAATTTTGTCTGTGAATTTCTTCTTCGAAGTTTCTGCTAACAACTTTGCCTCCTTCTCCGGAGTAAGCCCTCTTTCCTTTAAAGCCTCTTCTATTTTTGAAATACCGGCGTTCGTATAACTCTTCGCTTTGTATTTGTTAAGAGCTGCCAATTCAAAATCCTCAAGAGAATTAATAAACAAATCAGAATTTTTCATTTCACAATGAGTAATAAAGGCCGATTAAATATAAAACAAAATTTACTAATTATGTGAATTCTTTGAGGAAGTCTTATAATTTCGTTGAATTGACAAGTGAATCCTTCGGCAATATGAATGTATATCTGATAAGTGGATTAGGGGCTGATGCATCTGTTTTTAAAAAAATAGACTTTCCAAAGGATGTCAATGTTTTTTTTCTCGATTGGATAGAGCCGCTGAAAAATGAGTCGTTGGAGAATTACGCATTTCGTTTGGCCGGAAAAATTGATAAACATTCACCCTTCATTCTTATCGGACTTTCTTTTGGCGGCATGTTAGCCGTCGAGATTTCGTCGGTCATCATCCCGGAGAAGACAGTACTTATTTCAAGCATTGGTTCGTACAACGAACTCCCATTGCTATACAGACTTGCCGGAAAAACACGTCTGTATAAATTGATCCCCGCCATGCGGCCTTCAAAGGTTTTTAAAGTGTTTGCAGCTTATTTTGGAATTGAGTCTAAAGAAGACCGAGAGATGTTCAGGACGTTAAGTTTAAACTCCGATCCGCGATTCACTAAATGGGCAATTGGCGCAATACTAAACTGGCGCCGTTATGTGCCGCTCAAAAATCTCATCCGCATCCATGGCCGCAACGATAAAGTTCTTCCTGGCAATAAACTAAAGGTTGATTATTGGATTGAAGGAGGCGGGCATTTTATGGTTTACAATAAAGCGGCAGAAATTTCTCCCATTATTTCCGGGCTCATTGATTATTAATTTCAAAATCTGACTAATGAAGACTCTATATGATAGAGTAGACAACAACTTATGAGTTAGAATTTCTTTTACTATTTGTGAAAATTATTCCCTCGATACCTCAGTGGAGAAACACCAAATTTATCCTTAAACGCTTTGCTAAAATGCTGCAGTGATGCATAACCAAGCTCGAAAGCGATGTGAGTGATCGTTTTCTTTTTTTCCCGTAAAGCACGTTGAGCCATTTCAAGGCGGATGTTGGCGAGGTATGTGAATACGGGCTGATTAAAGAGCTCTTTGAAGCCATGCTTTAATTTGAACTCGTTAATGCCGGCAATTGATGCTAGCGACTGAAGCGTTGGCGGTGCATCAAGATGTGTAAGCAAATAATCCCGAGCGAAAGTGATACGTTCAATGTCATATTCTGTTTTCACGAAATAGTTTTTCATCTCCCTGGAGCGAAATATATTCTCTTGTTGCATCCAAAGCAGCTCGATCACTTTTGAAAAGAGAAAGGTGTTTTTGTTTTCTGAACTTCCCGTATAATTTCTCATCGATGAAATACAGTGTTGCATCGATAAATCCAGCGGCAGTGGATTTGTCGTCAATCGAGTGCTTTTACCTTTTCTGACACTTTGATAAAATTCACGCAACGCTTCATTTCCTGTGAGTGCAATGGTCTGAAATACCGGAAGAGAGGTTTCAACAATAAACAAATCAGAAGGAGGATTAGGTTTTGGCTTCTTGATAAATCGTTTTCCGAAGTCGAGCTTGTGGGTCGACGTTTGAAGATCACAACAAAGCGTGATCACTTTAAGAACAGAACCTGAAAAAGGAATCACGTCGGCAATTCCACCTTTAGTATCAATAATGCGAAGGCCCATTACTCCTGTAAATATAAAAAACAATCCATTTAATATAACATTGTTTTTTGAACCCGGGACTATTTTTGTTTCATGAATCACGAAGTGTGGTAACCATGATAGAGATATTCAAAACCGATATACCCCACAAATTGGCTGGCAAACAGATACTTATGGCAATCAGGCGACATTGGCCGGGTATAGTTGCCACCCTTGATCTGGATGATTGCGACAAAGTTTTGCGCGTAGTCGGTGCCTGGGAGCCTGTACCGGTAGAAGAGATTTTGAATTTCGTCAGGAGTCAGGGTTATCAGTGTGAAATAATGGAAGACTAAACAATCCGGTATGGTAAGTTTTAAAAAATTAAGACAAATGATGGAAGTAAAAGGAAACGGTAACATCGTTTCGAAAGAATTTAATGTGAGCACGTACTTGCGATTGCATCTTGCGTGCAAAGGAGCAATTGAATTGATTCAGGGCGACGAAGAAAAGGTGGTAGTTGAGGCCGACGAAAATCTGATCAGCTATTTTTCCGCAATGAATGCAGGCAGAACATTGTTCGTCACTGCAGAAGGAAAACTCAAGAATCCCGTTTTCACTTCATGCCTGGTAAAAGTGTTTTTTCGTCAGCTGAATGTACTTTATGTACGCAACGATCATGGAGATGTCCGGTGCGCAAGGGAGATTACGCTTCAGGACCCTCTTGAAGTAAAAATTCAAAGCATTGGAAATACGGAATTGTGGCTGAATGTACCGTCGATAAAATTACTTAGTCAGACGCAGGGCAATGTTCTTCTCAGGGGAAAAACGGCAAAGCTTGAAATCAAGAATCAGAGCGAAGGAAATTTTGATTCTACACAAATGGCAGCAGGAGACCTTTCGATTAAAAATATGGCAGCAGGAAATATTGATCTGCATGCAGAAAATTCGATTACAATTTCACACTATGGTGAAGGGTATATTCATTACTCCGGAAATGCATTAGTAAAGGATGTGAAGCAATACGGGAGAGGGGAGATAAAAAGAATTGAACGATAGGGGAAGAGGAAAGGACTTTAAGGCAATAATAATATCCTTTAAGAGGAATCGATTGTTTTATGTTTCAGGGCTTTATTCTTTCATAATTTTGATAAAAACAGGTGAGCAGATTTTGGCCAATTTTGATAGTATTTTAGTGCTTTTATGAAGTTCTTCATAAAAAACACAGCTAAAACCTAGCCCGGAACAGGTTTCGGAACAATAGTTGCAAACCGGCAACAACAAATCGTTAAAACAATGAAACGTATCAAAAGTAAACTCGCCATTATCGCCGTGTTTTTCATGTCACTCTTTTCAACTTCAAAAGACATCATGGCATCGCCTCCGCAGGCATTCGTTAGTTTCCAAATGTTCTATGATCAACTTTCTCCTTATGGCAGCTGGGTAAATTATCCTGGTTACGGATATGCATGGGTTCCTACTGCAGTGAGAGATTTCCGTCCTTATTATACCGGCGGACACTGGGTATATTCCGAAATGGGATGGCTCTGGGTTTCTGACTTCGACTGGGGCTGGGCACCGTTTCACTACGGCAGCTGGGTAATGGATCCATACTATGGATGGATGTGGATTCCCGGTTACAACTGGGCACCGGCGTGGGTAGTTTGGGGAAGCTACAGCGATTATTACGGCTGGGCTCCTGTAGGACCGGGCTTTTCATTCAGCGTTTCCTACTCTGTTCCGATCGATTACTGGTGTTTTGCACAACCACATTACATGTTGGGTCACGACTGGTACCGTCATTCTTACTATGCTCATGATAATCGTATTTCAATTACTAACAATACGTACATCACGAACGTAAATAATATCACAATCATCAACGAACGTAATAACTATAATAACAATGGTTATTACTCCGGTCCGCGTCGTGAGAATTTCGAAAGAACAGCAAACACAACAGTTCGTCCGGTTTCAATTTCAGAAAGTCCGCGCCCACAGAGGGGAACGATCAATAATAATACAGTGAACGTTTATCGTCCTACGATTTCAAAAGATAATAACGAAGCGCGCCCTTCCCGATCAATTAAAAAAGGAGATCGTTTGCCTGTGAATTCATCAAAGCAGGAAAATGTACGCGACAATCAATTGCAGCGTCCGGTGAAAGATCAGCCAAAGAATGATGTTCGCCCATCGAAACCAAAATCTGGTGAACAGGTTCGTCCGACCGATCCTGTAAAACAGAATGATAATACGAGCCGTCCGAATAAAGGTGAGCAGGTTCGTCCAACCGGCCCGGTGAAACAGAACGACAATATGAGTCGCCCAAATAAAGGTGAGCAGGTTCGTCCGACAGGTCCTGTTAAGCAGAATGACAATTTGAATCGCCCGAATAAAGGCGAACAGGTTCAACCAACACAACCCACACGTAAGCCGTCGAAAGAAATAAAGATGGATCAGGAGTCACGTAGTCCGCAGCCTTTGGGAATGCCTGCTACGCAACATGGAAGAGGAGAACAAATGCAAACACAACCAATGAGTCGTCCTGATCATCACGCGCCATCAACGGAACCGGTACGTCGTCCACAGCAAAGCATGCAGCAAGGTCAGCGACACAACGAAGTTCAGACTCCGTTGAATCACCCTCAGAAGCCCGTTCAGGAAAATGCCGGTGGAAGGCATCGTTAAAATGGATTCAGAAAATTAATTGAACGAATAAAAAAAGAGGCACCGAATAGTTTCAGGTGCCTCTTTTCATTTTATGATGAAGTTGTGTTTATTCAAATACAAGGTATAATCCGTAACACAGAATCAGAACGACTATTGATGTAAGTCCGTATAGAATGTAGTAATACAATTCAGGAACCGGATTCGTCAGTGAAAGTACGCAACTGATAAATCCCAGTACAGCTCCTGTTACAAGCCAGATAAATCCCCGGTATTGCTTTTTTGCATGCAGTGCTTTTTTGTGTTCACTTACATGTAATTCGATGGATGAATCATCGTGTCCCTCCTCCTTAAGTTCCGCTGCTACCCGATGCGCATCATAACCCGCCAAAATCCACTGACGGATTCTGGAGTGGTGTTCTGCTGTGATAGTTTGTGACATTGGTTTGAAGTTTTGATAGGTGAATATAGTAGTTTCTTTCAGAAGTCCAAAGTATTTCTGAAATTTACTGACCGTTGTCATTGTTTTAGCACTTGGATTTTTTGAAGACGTAAAATATAAAACACCATATTTGTAAAAATTAATAAATAATTGTGATCATTCAGGCAACACCGGATTCCTTCAAAATTTTCTATCGATAGTTGTTGTCTGCAAAAAGTAAATCAACAGGAGATTAATTATGCAAAGAACATTTCGATATAATGCCTTTGTACGGATTGCAATGATAATATTCTGCATCGCTGCAGTTTTGGGAGGATTGTATCTTATTATCTCCGGAACTTTCACAAAGGCGGAATCACATTCAGCGAAAGACTCGCCATTATTTGTCGCAGCAATTGGCGGAATCATGATCATCATTTTCTTTCTCGGTCTGGTGGATTCTATAAAGGCAAGAATAATTCTGGAAGAAAACAGGATTACTCAAGTTGGAATTTTTTCTGTCCGGACGTTAGAGAAGGAAGAAATGAGTGGTTTCAGAGGCGATGAAAATTACATCATTGTTGAATCATCTGTCGTGGGGAAGAAGAAAATAAAAATCAGCAAGTACATCTCAGGTAAAGAAGAAATTCTTTCCTGGTTGAGTGAGCGCACTATAGATCTTGACAATCAATCCCGGGAAGAAGAAGAAATTGAAATTCGGACAAATCAAAATTTTGGTTTTTCAGACGAAGAGCGGAACGATTTTTTACGGAGAGCAAAGAAAGCAGCAAAGGTGTGTAATTGGATTGGCGGAATACTGTTGGCATGGGTTTTTTTTATGCCCCGGCCTTATAACCTTGCAATCATTTCAGTAATTATTATGCCTCCGGCAGGAATAGTGGTTCTTCGTTATTTCAAAGGATTAATCAGGCTTGACATGAATGAAAAAAGCGCTTATCCGGGAATTACGTTTGGCGTTTTATTCCCGGCTATTGCACTAATGCTTCGGGCGCTTATTGATTATAACATTTACAAATATTCTGAAATGACCTGGGTAATTATTTCCGTTGTCTCATTGGTTATTTTTCTGAGTATTGTAGCAGACTCCGAAGAGTTTAATTTCAAATCCGGATCAAACGCTGCACGGCTATTCTTCCCTCTCCTGATTTCATTTGCTTACGGATATGGAAGTATCGTTAGTGTAAATTGTACATTCGACAATTCAGAAGCATTGGTCTATACAAGCACAATTGTAGACAAATATGTGAGCACGGGAAAACACACAACCTATTACCTGAAGCTTGCCGCATGGGGTGACCAATCGGAAGATGAAAGCGTTTCTGTTACAAGGGAAGAATATGATAACCATTCCATCAGCGATGTTGTAAATGTTTATTACAAAAAAGGATTATTGGGTATTCCATGGTATGGGATTTTCTGACGGTGTTGGCAATATTTGTTTCCCGCAGAGATACGCAGACAAATAATAGGATTTTCGCAGAAACCGATAGAGTATCATTTTGTCTCACCTCCAAGGCGGTTTCCTTAAGGAGCCGGACATTAACCACGAACTTTTAATAGGTACATAATTCTATCAACAGCCTCCGGTCAAGTTTTAATCCTTCCGCAAGTTTTTCCATCTAATGACATCTAACACAGACTAACCAAAGAGCCTTATGAAAAAGATATCCGTATTCACCTTGATTTTATTTTGGTTTGCCGCATCGGCGCAGCAATATCCCGGGAAAATTCTTTATAGCCTGAAGAATTCCACAACGAGTCAATTGATTGATACATCCGGAAACACAGTTCATACCTGGAGCCACACAGGATCTCCGTCAACTTGCTACTCAACATATCTGATGCCTGGTGGCGAATTGTGGCGTACGGTGAATCATACGGGAAATTCCTTTACCGGTGGTCCCATTTCAGGAGAAGTGCAGAAATACGATTACAATGGAAATCTGCTCTGGGATTATGTTTATTCAACCACTCAGTATTGCACGCACCACGATATTTGTCCCATGCCAAACGGTAATGTGCTGATGATAGCATATGAATCTAAGTCATCTGCCGAAGTTTCTGCTGCGGGATGTACAACATTCAGCGGAACAATGTGGCCTGATAAAATAGTAGAGGTTCAGCCCACAGGTGCAACCACCGGAACTGTTGTGTGGGAGTGGCATGCATGGGATCACCTGGTTCAAAATACGAGTCCGACTTCGGCAAATTATCAGACGTCAATTGTCAATCATCCTGAGTTGCTTAATATAAATTACAATGCTAAAAAGGACTGGATGCATGTCAACGGAGTTAACTACAATCCAATGTTGGATCAAATTGCTATCAGTTCACATTATCTGAATGAAATATACGTCATCGACCATTCGACAACGACAGCAGAAGCTGCCGGCCACACAGGAGGCAATTCCGGAAAAGGTGGCGACATTCTTTATCGTTGGGGAAATCCGGCTGCATATGGTGCAACGGGTACGCAAATTTTCAATGTCGTTCACGACGCGCATTGGATTAAAGAAGGATATGGCTTGCCGAACGAAAATGATCTTGCAGGGTATAATAACCAGGGCATTTCAATGAGTGCGAGTTGCGCCGACTTTTTTACTCCGCCTGTTAACGGCTATAATTATACGATTACACTTGGATCTGCCTATTCGCCTTCAACCTATAATAAAAGACAAGCATCTGGAGGATACAACAGTAATGAAGGAAGTTCTCAGCAATTACCAAATGGTGATGTATTGATCAACATGGGCATCTCAGGATATATCAAAGAATACAATTCTTCAGGTACACTAGTATGGTCGAAGACATTGACCGGAAGTACTGCAAAAGCATATAAGTACGACGACTGTTATATCAATAATCCGGCTCCGGCAACGCCGACCATTTCTGAAGCCAACGGTGTACTTACTGCAAGTACAGCTGACGAATATCAATGGTTCATGAACGGACAGAAGTTAGCAGGAGAGACAGCGCAAACTTACACCCCGACACAAGATGGAATTTATTTAGTACGAACAACAGACGCCAATCATTGTGTGTATGTGTATTCAAGCGGATATCATTTTACACTCTCCACCGGTGTGAAGGAAACTTCGGCAACAGATTTTTCTGTGTACCCGAATCCAAGCAACGGGATCGTTAATATTTCGGAAGAAAAGTTAAGCGGAAAGCATTTTGAGGTCAAGGTCTATGATTCAACCGGACGACTTCTCGTTTCCAATCGCACGCTCTATCAACTTGATCTTGCAGAGTTTGGAAGCGGATTATATCATATCGTCATTCTTCCTGAAAATGAAATCGCCAAAGACTTCATCGTAGCTGTTCAGTAATATTGCTATAAAAAGAAACGGTTCGTTGCCCAATGAAGGGGAGCGAACCGTTTCTTTTTAAAATCTATTTCTGATCAGGCCTTGCACCAGTATCGTTGTACACCGTGCCGGAATTCAGACTGGATCACTTCAATTCCGCAATTTTGCAGCAGAGAAAATAAATCGTCGCGATCAAATTCTGAGATGTGATCATCATCGGAATATGAAAGTTTTACGCCGAGTTCTTTTCTATAGTGATTCAGGTAATAGCGGTCAAAGTCCGGCACTTCTATAAATATATTTTTAAAGAAGACTTTGAATTTTTTCAGGAACGCTTCCGGTTCGTCAAGATGTTCAAGGATGTGTGAAAGAATCAGAACATCGAACTTCTTGCTGTTTCCGGAAAGATATTCAAAGGCATCACCTTGAATGAAGGTCAGGTTTTTTCGTTGATATTTTTTATTTGCCGCAGCAATTGCATCCGGATTGTGGTCGACACCGATTACCTCACCGGCTTTTTCAGCTATATAGTAACTAATGTCGCCATGATGACACCCCAGGTCAAGTATAATATGATCCGGTTGAATTCTTGAAAGCAAAAATTTCCTGGTCTGAATTCGCAACGGATGATTCAACGTATTAAAATATTTAAAAGACGTTTCATGTGCGAGGCGATCGAAAATCCATTCCAGATCGAGGAATAACCGGAATTTTTTTTCTGTAGAAAGAGGTAAAAGTTTTTGAGTACGGTAAATCAGACTCAATAAAAGGTTACGAGGTTTTTTCCGTTCAAATCGAAGGCCCATGCGGCTAAGATAATAATTACAGGCATTTTCCCGACCTTTTATTCTGTCAGTATCAGCGGGGCATAAGCAGACTTGAAAATATGTTGGGAATTTGCAACCGGAAGAGTTCGTGTAAGCATTAATTTTCTATCTTGCCTTCACACACATTGCAAGTGAAACGGTTTATAGTTTTTATTTTATTAAGTGCGGGTTTACATTCTGCAAGCACCGGGCTTTTCGCTCAGGCTGTCGGCCGCGAGAAATTGGATTCATTGATAATGAGGTTGAAGGTTAATCAGCACGACACTGACCGCATAAACCTACTCAATGACATTGCATACGATTATTCATACATCGAACCTGATTCAGGATTGATCTATGGAAAACAAGCTGTTGAGCTTGCCGAACAAGTGGGCAATCAGCGTTTACTTTCCGAGGCGCACAATACTTTAGGCATAAATTATCAAACCAAATCAGAATTTTCCCGTGCATTGGAAGAGCATTTCAAGGCATTAAAAATCCGGGAAGAAAATGACCTGAAAGTTGATGCGGCAACCAGTATGTGTAATATTGGTATCCTCTACGACAACCAGCACGATTATGATAAGGCATTAGAATATTACCGAAAGGCAATGGGCATTTTTAAAGATGCGCATTATAAAAAGGGTTTTGCTACAGCTACCGGAAACATTTCGCTTGTTTACTATGCCATCGGAGATTATCCGAAAGCAAAGATGTTTGTAAATGAAGCGATCAAACTTGAAAGTGAACTCCGGGATTCTGCAGCGATGACGGTTTTCATTGGCAATCTTGGAAACATTTATCTGGCCGAGAAAGATTTTGAAAAGGCACTGGAATGTGATAACCGGGCACTTGCTTCCTACAGACGGCTGGGAGACCGCGGAGGAGAGGCCATCAACCTGTGTAACATCGGCGAGATATATTATCAAATAGCAAAGGATGATGATAAAAACGCCTTGGAAAAGCTTTTTAATAATAGTAAAGCAAAGGCTTTGGAGGCTTCGGTAGAGAAGCTCAGTGAGGCAAAAGCAATCTTCAGCGACATGGGATTTCTTTCCGGATTGCAGGAAGTTTATAAGTATATGTCGCTCGTTAGTGATTTGCAGGGTAACAAGAAAGCAGCGTTGGAGTTTTTGCGACTGGAAAATGCATACAAGGATTCTATCTTCAATGAAGAGAACAGAAGTCGTCTCGACAAGTTGGAGAGAGAACGAAACAAAGACCTGCAGAAAAAGGAAATAGAAATTCAAAAGCTGCAACTTGAAAAGGCGGAGAACGAAAGGCGGTTTTATATTGGTGGTATACTTCTGTTATTGTTACTCATTTTTGTTTTATACAATCGTTTCCGTTTAAAGAAGAAGAGTAGTGAAAAGCTAAGTGAAAGTCTGGAGCGAATCCGGCAGACGCAGGCGCAACTTGTGGAGCAGGAAAAGCTTGCTTCACTCGGCCAACTTACTTCGGGTATTGCGCATGAAATTCAGAACCCGTTGAACTTCGTAAATAATTTTTCAGAAGTAAGTTCAGAACTGGTAGATGAATTGCTGAGTGCAACAGATGAAGGAGAGCGCAAGCTGATAGCAGATGATCTTAAAAAGAACCTTTCTATTATCAATCAGCATGGAAAACGCGCCGATGGTATTGTAAAAGGAATGCTGATGCATAGTCGCGGTGGCAAGGGGGAGATGGTTCCGACCGACCTCAATGCCATGATTGCAGAGACGTTGAATCTTTCCTTTCATGCCATGCGGGCCAAGCATCCCGGCTTTAATTGTGAATTGGTAACACATTATGATCCGGATTTGCCACAGGTGAAAGTCAATCAGCTCGACATCTCCCGTGTTATTTTGAATTTACTGAATAATGCTTTCTACGCGGTGAAATCAAGAAAAGGCGAAAACGATTCTGATCCGACAATGCCGGCGAAGGTCACGATCAGCACGAGGCTGAATCAATCTGAAGCCGGAAAAAGTGCTGTCATTACTATCCGCGATAATGGTACAGGAATACCCAAAGATATTATCACCAATATTTTCACTCCGTTTTTTACAACCAAACCCGGCGGCGAAGGCACCGGCCTCGGCCTAAGCATCAGCCGCGACATCATCAAAGCCCACGGCGGCGAAATTAAAGTCGGTTCGGAGATGGGGAGGTATACGGAGTTTGTGATTGTTTTGCCTCTTTGAGAAAGTAGTAAGTAGTAAGTGGTAAGTAGCAGTTAGAGAAATGCCTCTACTTACTACTTACTACTTACTACTTACTTGACCCATCCCACCATTCCTCCTGCCTGTACGTTTTTCCGATTTCAATTGCTTCGCCGATTTTCGGGCTTAGAATGTTTGTGGATTTTAACGTTGCTTCTTTATGCGCCCGGCTGACCGGTTCGTTCCACGAGTGAAGGGCGAGAGAGAATTTTCCCCAGTGAACGGGAATGAGTTGGTCGGCATTCAGATCAAGTGAGGCTTGTACCGTTTGTTCCGGCATCATATGTATATGACGCCACATGTGATTGTATTGTCCGCATTCGAGCAAGGCGAGGTCGAAGCGATTAAATTTATTTCCGATCTCGGCAAAATGAGATTCATATCCTGAATCACCGCCGATGTAAATTTTTGAAGTGCCGCTTTCAAGTACAAATGATGACCACAACGTTTTTGCTCTAGTTAATCCACGGCCGGAAAAATGTCGGGCCGGAGTGGCAGTGAAACGAATGTCGTTGTCGAAGGCATGACTTTCCCACCAGTCAAATTCAGTGATTCGTTTTTTATCAAACCCCCAGTAAAGAAAGTGTGAGCTTACACCGGCTGAAGTAAATATCGGACAAGTGGAATTCTTTAACTTTAAAACTGTTCCGTAATCGAGGTGATCGTAATGATCATGAGTGATGAGAAGCAGGTCAATTTCCGGAAGGTCTTCAATGTCGAAGATGTTGGATCCGGGAAATGCTTTTACCATCGTACTAAATGGAGAAGCATGACCGCTGAATACGGGATCTACCAGGATTTTCTTTTCATTAACGATTAGAAGATACGATGAGTGGCCAAACCATATGATTTGATTGTTGCTCACAGGCAATTTTTTCAAATCAGTATTTACTGAAGGAACGATTCCGGGAGGCGTTTTTTTAGTGCGATCGAAAAAGAATTTCCTCGACACACTCATCATCGATTCATCCGGCGTCATCACGGTTTCGGAAAGATTCTGAAATGCCCCGTTCTTGTAGTTAGCCGATCGTGCAATTGATTTCAAATGCTCGCCTGAGGGGTTTTTGCCGAATGATTTCATGCTTTGAAGGTAAGTAGTAATTAGTGATTAGTGATTAGTAATTAGTAATTAGTAAGTAGTAAGTAGGGGTTGATTTGGAGTTAAGGAGCGGATCTTTTTTGTACAAGATTTCTCTGGACATGGAATCTTTATCCCTGGAACGGTTTCCTTATCTTACTTGTGTTTTTTAAATGGACGATATTATACATTATTTATTTTTATGTCCCGAAGAGATTTTAGATAATCCCCAAAATCAACCGGGTTATTATTAAGGTTGGATACAGTAATAATTTTACAGCCCAATAATTAATCACAATTCACTACTTACTAATTACTACTTACTACTTACTTTTAAGCCATGAAACCCGCCAAAGACCTCTTCAGCACGCAAGCAGCCGTATATGCCAACTTTCGTCCGCATTATCCGGATGAATTGTATGAGTTTATTTATAGTAAAGTGAAGAGTTTTGAAAGAGCGTGGGATTGCGGAACGGGAAATGGTCAGGTCGCTAATCGTCTTGCGGAGAAGTTTCTGCTTGTGGAAGCAAGTGATGTGAGTGCGAAGCAGATTGAGCATGCCACAAAAAATCCGAAGGTGAATTATGCCGTTTGCAGAGGCGAGCAAACAACCTATCCGGACCATTGCTTTGATTTGATTACCGTCGGCACAGCGATTCATTGGTTCGACTTCGATTCATTTTACAAAGAGGTGCGTCGTGTTGCAAAGCCGGGAGCATTGCTGGCAGTATGGGCTTATGAACCACCTCAGACATCGGAAGCATTGGATGCGATTATGAATCGCTTCAATCTTGAAGACATGAAAGCCTACTGGAATCCTGAGCGAAAGTATGTTGATGATGGTTATCGTTTCCTTCCGTTTCCATTTGAAGAAATTTCCGCGCCCAAATTTTTCATCCGCGACGAATGGACGATAGAGCAATACATCGGTTACATTCAATCCTGGTCAGCTGTACAGAATTATCGTAACAAAGAAGGAAAAGATCCCGTCCCCTCCGTCGCCACTGAAATCCACTCCGCCTGGGGCACTCAACCCAAACGAAAAATCACCTTCCCCCTAATGACAAAATTTGCATTAATAAATTAATTCATGAGCTACTCAATGACACCCCCTTCCCATTTCCGTACACACTTCTAATTACTAATTACCACTTACTACTTACTACTTACTAAAAATGCCTTCTGCCTTCACCCACGCCTTCGCCGCCATTTCCTTCGGCCGATTTTTTTCCGCGAAGCAATTGGTAAAATTATTTTTGCTCGGAGCTATTTGCGCAGCGTTACCGGATATTGATGCCATCGGTTTTCACATGGGAATTCCGTATGGGAGCACGTTTGGTCATCGGGGATTTACACATTCCATTTTCTTCAGCGTTGTTCTGGCAATCATCGTAATGAGAGTATTTTATTCGAAAGAAAAAAAGGCGGGCCCGAAAGCCGCTTTGTTTTTTTACTTCTTCTTGTCGACGCTTTCACATCCATTGCTTGATATGCTTACTAACGGCGGATTAGGTGTAGCGCTTTTTTCACCCTTTAGTAATCAACGATACTTTTTTCCATTTCATCCTGTTCGTGTTTCACCAATCAGCGTCGGAGGATTCTTTACGCAACGCGGATTGGAAGTCTTCAAAAGCGAATTTTACTGGATTTGGCTACCATCATTTGTAGTACTTTTCTTCAGCATGATTTTCACGAAAAGGAAGTCATCCTGAGAGGAATTTGGCTTAAAACGCACCTTTGATCTAAAATTAAACGCCTTAATAACAGCGTGTTACGGAATGTTTCGGGGAGCCCTCTTGCAAAAACTTAACAGTGTTAAGTATATTTGGCCCGTCATTGAAACAAGATGGGCATTACAGAAAGAAAAGAAAAGCAGAAAGCGGAACTGAGACAACAGATTCTTGAAGCCTCTATGAAAGTATTTATGGAGGAAGGCTTCGAGAATGTTTCGATCCGAAAGATTGCCGACATCATTCAATACAGTCCGACTACGGTTTATTTGTATTTCAAAGACAAGAATGAAATACTTTTTCAATTGCATCTTTTAGGTTTTCAAAAGATGGCCGAGTACAACAAAGACATTTTTGACATCGGCAACCCTTTGATTCGCTTGCACAAGATGGGAGAGAATTACATCCGTTTCGGCCTTGAAAACCCTGAGTTTTACGACCTGATGTTTATTCTTCCTGCTCCAATGGACAAGCTGAAAGAAATGCCCGGATGTGATTGGGAAGGCGGAGGCGCAGCGTTGAATTTGCTTAAAGGAATTTTGTCGGAGTGCATGGAAAAAAATCTGATCAAAAGAGCAGATGTCGATACAATGGCCATGGCGGTTTGGGGAATGGTGCATGGATTAGTTTCTTTAGCCAATCGTCAGCGTTTCGAAAAGTTAGTTGAACCTGATCAGATTATTCCAACGATGTATAAATCCCTCAACTGGTTAATGAATACGATGGATAAAAACGCCGGTTGATTTTTTTTTACAACAATACTTAACACTGTAAAGAATGATTACACTATTAAGAAAACCTATTAAATCGTTGATTATTATAGCTTTTTTGCCTCTTTCCGGTCATTCACAGGCTCTGGAAAAGTACGTGGATGAAGGGCTTAAAAACAACCTCGTTTTACAGCAGAAAGACATCAGCGCAGAGAGTGCTATGTATTCACTGAAAGAAGCCAGATCGATGTTTCTTCCTTCGGTATCGTTGCTGGCCGATTATCAATCCGGAGAAGGTGGACGAAGCATTGCATTTCCTGTTGGTGATTTGTTGAATCCGGTCTACACCACATTGAATCAGATGACAGGAAGCAATTCGTTTCCGCATCTGGATAATGTCGACATCAATTTTCTCCCGAACAATTATTATGATGTAAAATTTCGGGCATCCATGCCGTTATTAAACACGGATGTTATTTACAATAAGAAGATACAGTCGTCACAAGCAGAAATGAAGCAGGCGGAAGTGGAAGCTTACCGTGCCGAACTGACGAAAGAAATTAAAACAGCATACTTCAACTACATTTCTTCTATTAATGCCATTGTGATTTATGAAAAAGCAACTGAGCTGGCAAGAGAAGGGAAACGAATCACCGATCGTTTAGCGGCGAATGGAAAGGCCGTACCGGCATATGTAATTCGTTCCGAAAGTGAATTACAGCAAATGGAAGCAAAACGGAAAAGCGCCATCCAGCAATCAGAAAATGCAAAGATGTATTTCAACTTTTTGCTAAACGCAGATTTGAATCGTAGTATCGATACAACAGGAAGCTCTAATACAGACCTATCTCTTATTCAATCCGAGATTTCTGAAGAAGCAAGTGTAACACGCCGAAGCGAATTGAAAGTGTTGTCTGATGCAGAAGCAGCATACGACAATGCACGCAAACTCTCTTCCGCCTATTACATTCCTAAAATTGCAGCCTATGCGGATTACGGATCACAGGCATCTGACTGGCTATACAACAGTGAAACACGCTACTACTTTGCAGGGGTACATTTTGAGCTGCCATTATTCAGCGGCGGCCAAAACACTTTTAAGAGAAAGCGTGCCGAAAACGCACTGAAGAATCAACAACTTTTTACTGAAAGCACAACAAAGCAATTGACTCTGGCAGCACGCGCAGCAAAGAACAATTTGATTTCAGCACTGGAAGTATATCAGTCGTCATTGAAAACCGAAGAGTCGGCCAGGTCATACGACCGATTAATTCAAAAAGGATATGCAGAAGGAATCAACTCCTTCATTGAATCCATCGATGCAAGAAATCAACTCACAATCGCTTCGATACAAAGGGTGATCAGTGAAAACAATCTGCGCATTGCGCAAGCTAACTATGAAAGAGAAACTCAACGATAAACCATCATTCACATACAGCATGAAAAAGATTTTTGTTTTTACAATAGTACTTCTCGCAGCAACCGCCATCGGATGCGGACGTAAGGCAGAGAGCAGCAAAGTGCCATCAGGAGAAGAAGCAATTCCGGTGAAGATTAGTGAAATCGTCAAAGAAGGCGTGAGCGAAACCATCAGCGCCAGCGGACAATTTACGACCGACGACGAAACGATATTTTCATTTAAAACCGGCGGTCCGGTAAAAAAGATTTTTGTCAAAGAAGGAGCTTCATTTCACAAAGGAGAAGTATTGGCTACGCTTGACCTGACAGAAATCTCAGCATTAGTAAATCAGGCACGACTCGGAGTTGAAAAGGCAACACGAGATTTTCAGCGTGCGGAGAATTTGTACAAAGACAGCGTGGCCACTTTGGAACAATATCAAAATGCAAAGACAGCTCTTGATCTGGCCAAGCAGCAATTGGCAGCAGCTCAGTTCAACGAAACATATTCTGAAATCCGAGCTTCCGGAGACGGCGTGGTGTTGAAGAAAATGGCGAATGAAGGTCAAATAGTTGGCTCCGGTATGCCTGTTCTTCAAACAAACAGCAAAGGAAATGGAAGCTGGATGTTGAAAGTAGCAGTAAGCGATCATGACTGGGCAAGAATTGCCATTGGTGATCCTGCGAAAATCTTTTCAGATGCGAACAAGGGAAATTCTTTTTCAGGAAAGGTGACTTCAAAGTCAGAAAGTGCGGATATGATGACGGGATCATTCACCGTTGAAATCACATTGGAGAATGCTAAATCGGCAATTATTGCTTCCGGAATGTTCGGGAAGGCCGAGATTGGAATTTCAAAAAAGGAATCGCTTTGGAGAATTCCATACGAATCGCTGCTTGACGGAAACGGTAATACCGGATTCGTTTTTGTTACAAATGATCAAAAGACAGTCGCGAAAGTACCTGTTTCGATTGAACGAATTGAAAAGAGCGACGTGTTGATTAACGGTGGTCTCGATGGTTTTAACTACCTCATCGTTTCAGGCAGTGCTTATTTGTCAGATAAATCAAACATCAGAGTTGAAGCACAATAATTATTTTTCAGACTGACGACATGAAAATTTCAAACTACGCAGTAAAGAATTACCAATTCACGCTTGTCATTTTTATCATGGCGATAGTGGTTGGCGTCACGACACTCTTTAATATGCCGCGTTCAGAGGATCCGGATATTAAAGCGCCACAATTTCCAATTATTGTAATTTATCCCGGTACCAGTCCGCAGGACATGGAAGACCTGGTTGTAGAACCACTGGAGAAAAAAATTACAGAGCTCGAAGACATCAAGCGCGTGCGCACTACAATTAAGGATGGCGTTGCTGTGTTGATGGTAGAGTATAAATATGAAAGCAATGTGGATTCCAAATACCAGGAGCTGGTGAGAGAGGTGAATGGAATGCGCAGTCAGCTTCCGCCTGACATTTTCAGCATGGAGGTTCAGAAGATTTCTCCTTCTGATGTGAACATCTTACAAATCGCCCTTGTTTCTGAAAACGCTTCAAGAGAGCAATTGAAAAAGTATGCTGATAACCTGCAGGACGAATTAGAGAAGCTGAAAGAACTGAAAAAAGTGGAAGTTGCAGGGTTGCCTGATGAAATCGTGCGTGTAGACCTTGAGTTAAACAAGCTTGCACAGATGCACATTCCGGTAAACGCTGTGATCGGAAGTATGCAAAGTGAGATTGCAAATATTCCCGGTGGAAGTATAATTGCCGGTAAGAAATCATTCAACGTTAAGACCAGTGGGAATTACAAATCGATAGAGGAGATTAAGAACACTATTGTTTACAGTGCAGGGTCGAAAAATGTTTTACTGAAAGATGTGTCCAATGTTCATTTTGATTACGAAGAGAACAAGCACATTACCCGGCTAAACGGGCATCGGTGTATTTTCATCGACGCATGTCAAAAGCCCGGTTTTAATATTTCGCAAACGCAGGAAAAATATTTACCACTTCTCGAAAAGTTTAGGGCCACACTCCCGGCCAACATCGATATGGTAACACACTTCGATCAGGCCCGGAATGTAAATAAGAGATTAGGTGGCCTTGGTACTGATTTCCTTATCGCGATTTTGCTTGTCTTGATTACACTTCTTCCATTGGGAAGCAGAGCTAGCGTTGTTGTAATGATTTCCATTCCTCTTTCATTGGCCATCGGATTGGTGATGCTAAATGCACTGGGCTTTAATATGAATCAGCTCAGCATTGTAGGGCTTGTTGTTGCACTCGGATTATTGGTCGACGATAGCATTGTAGTTGTTGAGAATATTGAAAGATGGATGAGAGATGGATACTCACGGATGGATGCAACGTTGAAGGCAACGAAGCAGATAGGTTTAGCTGTTATTGGTTGTACTGCCACATTGATCATTGCATTTTTACCAATTGTTTTCATGCCGGAGAGTGCGGGAGATTTTATTCGCAGTTTGCCAACAGCGGTAATATGCAGCGTACTTGCTTCCATGTTTGTATCACTGACGATTATTCCGTTTTTGTCGAGCCGAATATTAAAAGAGAATCATAGTGCTGAAGGAAATTTCTTTTTAAGAAGTTTGAAGGCGGGAATTCACAGAACCTACGCACCGTTTTTGGATCGCGCACTTCGTAATCCGGTGAAGACGCTCATTATTGCTATCATCATCTTTGTGGGTTCGCTGCAACTCATGCCGGTTATCGGTTTCAGTTTATTCCCGGCTTCGGAAAAGCCGCAGTTTATGGTAAATATCATTACACCACTTCAAACGAACATTTATCAAACTGACAGTGTTGCGAAATATGTGGAGAAAGTTTTAGCAGAAGAAAAGGATATACAGTATTATGCTACAAATGTGGGAAAGGGAAATCCGAGAATCTATTACAATGTTATTCCTGAGAACGAGCGCGGTGATTATGCACAGATTTTTGTTCAGCTAAACGAAGAAACAAGCCCGGCGAGAAAGTTGAAAATTATTGAATCGTTGCGTGAGAAATTCGGCCGTATATCTTCAGCGCGCATTGAAGTCAAGAATTTCGAACAAGGTCCGCCGGTGGTTGCTCCTGTTGAAGTGAGATTGGAAGGCGACAATTTAGATACACTTCGTGCGATTGCAATGCGTGTCGAAACATTGCTGAAGAATACGAAGGGAACGATGTATGTGGATAATCCCGTAGTCAATTTGAAATCAGACATCAAAGTGGATATCAATAAAGAAAAGGCAAGCAGTTTGGGAATACCAACGGTAAACATTGACAGAACTGTTCGTCTTGCTGTAGCCGGTTACACCGTCGGAAATTTTTCAGACGAAAACAGTGACGATTATGATATCGTTCTCACCTCGCCTAAGATGGAACGACCGACATTATCAGTCTTTGATAATCTCTATGTGAATTCCATGCAAGGAACTGCGATTCCGATTTCGCAGGTAGCAGATTTGAAGATGGAATCTTCTCCGCTGATTATTCGTCATGAAAATAAGATCCGGACGGTTTCGGTGAGTGCATTTGTGGACAAAGATTATCTGGCCGACAATGTAATCAACGATGTGATCGGGCAGATGAATAAGTTCAATATGTCGAAAGGGTACAGTTATAAGATGGGTGGAGAGTATGAATCACGCCAGGAATCGTTTGGAGGATTTGGAACTATTATCATCGTAACGATTTTCCTTTTCATTGCAATTCTCATTTTGGAATTTAAAACATTCAAGAGCACGCTGATTGTTTTGTCGGTAATTCCACTTGGAATGGTAGGCGCACTGGCGGCATTGTGGATGACGGGAAATTCATTGTCATTTGTTGCCATCATCGGGCTCATTGCATTGGCAGGTATTGAAGTGAAGAACTCGATTCTGCTGGTAGACTTTACGAATCAATTGCGAAAAGAAGGCAAGTCGCTCGAGGATGCAATTCGTGAAGCAGGTGAAATTCGTTTTCTTCCGATCATATTGACTTCGCTCACTGCTATTGGCGGTTTAATGCCGATTGCTGTATCAACGAATCCGTTGATTGCTCCCCTGGCGATAGTGTTGATTGGAGGGTTGATTAGTTCGACATTGTTATCGCGGATTGTAACGCCGGTTTTGTATAAGCTGATTCCGCCGAGGGTAGAGGTGGAGGAGACTTACTGATTGTTTTACCACAGAGCTCACAAGGTTCACAGAGAATCACAAGAGGCCTTTTGCAGTAGCTCCTCTGTGGTCACTTGTGGATCTTGTGTACTATGTGGTAAAATGAAACCATTACTGCACCACGATCTGGCTAACAAACCCATTGCTTACTGAAAGCATATAGGCACCGGCAGCAAGATTGTCGCGATTGATTTCTGTATTCTCAGAAGTGATTTTGAAACGGCGAACCACTTTTCCATTCGCATCATAGAGCGCTGCATGCAATCCTGAAAGCGCTGTCATAGCATTTACGTGAAGGGTAGACTTGTCGGTTAATACCGTTGGATACAGACTAATTTCACTCAAGGCCGATGGCGCTAAATTAGAATTGATGAGATCTGCTGTTTGTCCATTTTCATTCGTACGAACTACATAAGTCATGTAATTGTTGTTCGATGAAGTATAGGCTGATCCTGAAACCACATAGCCATTATCAGAAGTCTGTTCAACATTCTTTGCAACAGCATCGTCGCCTTTTTTGAAAGAGTAAGACCAAAGGCTGTCGCCATTCTGACTAAGTTTCATCATCAGGAATGAAGATGAGTTTGCATTCTTTCCAATCACCATTAAGCCATTATCACGTGTTGTGATAACCTGTGTGAATTCACCTTCGGAAAAAGTTTTTTGCCACACAATATTTCCATTCGCATCTGTTCTGAACAGAAACTGATACGAAACACCTGACATCGGGTCTTCCTTCAGTGTTTTGGAACCGGCAACAATCATTTCTAATCCATTGATAACACAAGATGATTTTGCGGTGTATGAAAAGCAAGGAAAGCCTACCGACATATAAGTTGTATCAAAGAGAAAGCTTGTCCATTCAGTGTTTCCGCTGGTTGCATTCACTTTTGCAAGACGAATAATATCCACTTCATCATGGTATGTAGTGGTGAAAGCATCATAAACATAGTTTCCATCAACTGTAAATGAATGAATGTTGGCCACTGCATCGCCAAGTAAATTCGACCAGACGGTGTTACCATCTTTGTCGAGACGAATGAGTCCATATGGATTTGCCGAGAGCGCACCATTGCTCGACATATTGATCATGTAGCCACTATCCGGAAGCAGAGTAATTCCTGCAGTAGTTGCAGCGAAACCGAACGGAGGAAAATTTCTCATCCAAAGTGTATCGCCGAATTCATTTGTTTTCACCACCACTGCATTCTGATTATTCAGATTCATTCCTGTAAAAACCAAACCACCATCGAGTGTCTGACGAATGCACTGCATGGTAGCGTATGTGACAGGAGTGAAGCTTTGTTCTGATCCGTCGTTGTTGATCCGAAGAAAGCCGTAATTCGGATAGTTTACAGAGGTAACATATTCGCCATTCGTCAGAGGGCAAACTGATGTTCCGATACCATAACTATAAGTGTTGTCGAAATAACTTTGTCCGAAAGAGATCGAGCTTGCGGCAAGGAAGAGGGCGGAGAACAATAACTTTTTCATACGTATGCAAAATAGCCTTAGCTCGGGCGGAGGTCATTTTTTATTGGTAATCGGCTTGTAGAGTAGGGCGAAAGAGGGGAAAAGGCGACTTAATGATGGAAGGGAGGCCGGCCCAAAAGAGGGAAATTTTGACTAAAAACAAAGCTTTTGTGGTAGTTTATCTGATATAGGTGCTTCAGAGAGAGGTTCCAATGGTCAAGGCTGACAAAAGCCGGTTTAGAAGGGCGTTTTTTAGCAAGAAATCGGGGTTGAAAATCCTTATAGTCGAAATTTCTAAAAAAAAAGGTTTTAAGGACCATATTTGCTTAAATTCAGCATGGCCGCCACATCTTAGAAAGTGGGGATTTTTAAGGAGCAAATTAAGAAGAGGGTCAAACATTTTCGTTTTTGGGCATAACCCGCCATATGGACCAGATGCTCCAGCTGATTCAATTTTGGGCTTAAAAGCCGAATCACGGTAATGATAATTGACAAAGTTAAGGGGGTGAAATTGGTATCAGGGGCCGGGAATCAGACTGTTCGCTATTGAGCGTAGCTCACCCCGGGGGCTGAATGTCGGATCAGCTCCTTTGTTTTGGTTACAGTAAGCTTTATTGAAGTTGGTTTTAATTCTTGCATTTAACCCCTGATTTTTCCCCCATGCAAGTCTGTTCGCCTCGGCGAACAGCAATCATAAATAATCAAAGGACAAAAAACGCCATCAGGATTCTAACTCCATAAACGATGGATATTTTAATGAACAGAAAGAGGATCTTTTTAGAAATACAGAATTGACATTCGTTGTCCGAAAAATTTGGTTGCATCTTCATACTAATAACATATGAATGCAACCCTCTTGTTTATCTTTGGCAAATGAAAATGCGAGCCCTCATTCTTTTTCTCCTCTTAGGAAGTTCATTATTTGCACAACCGGCTGAAGAAAAGAGTCTGGTAAAATGGATGTCGTTTCAGGAAGCGTTACAGAAAAACGAAACTCAGCCACGACCAATACTGGTTGATTTTTATACCGACTGGTGTGGGTGGTGTAAACGCATGATGGCAACTACTTATTCTGATCCGAATCTTGCAGGATATATTAATGCATATTTCTATCCTGTGAAGTTTGATGCGGAGGGAAAGGACACGATTGAATATCTCGGTCAAAAATATTTTCCGACATCGGCAGCACCAAGAACACCACATCCGTTGGCTGTAAAATTGTTGAACAACAAGCTTATGTATCCGACTACTCTTTTTCTGAACGGATACGATAAGGACAAAAAGGAATTTCGATTGAACATGTTGGCCAGCGGTTATCTTGAAACACCGAAGTTGGAGCCAATGTTGATTTTTTCTCTTGAGAACGCATTTCGTAATTCAAACTTTGATGACTTTAAAGCAGGGTTTGAAAAATCATTCTATGATTCAACTACAGCAAAACTTGACAAGGAGATGAACTGGATTACGCCACAGAAATATTTCAATGGCGATTCAATAAAATCGAAAAAAACTATTTTGCTTTTTACTGAAGGCTGGTGTAATTCATGTCGGGTGATGAAACAGGCTTCGTTTACGGATTCAACATTGAGTGAATATGTGAAAGGGAAATTTAATCTGATCGAGTTTAATCCGGAAGTAAAAGATACGTTGTATTACAAGGGAAAAGCATTTATGGCAAATTTCAATCAGACTCCGTATCATAATCTGGCCTTTGAACTGACGCGGGGCTCTTTCTCGTTCCCGACGGCATTGTTTCTCGATGAAAAGATGAATGTGATTGACGCCATCGGTGCATATATGAATCCGGGCTTTTTAAAACTTGTGGCGCACTTTTATGGCGATGATGTTTACCGGACGAAAAGCTGGAAGGAGTTTACGGAGGGGCACTAATTTATTTCCCACGGAAATCGCGGAAAGAAATTGAAATCACGGATAAAAAGGTCTGTGTCTTAGTGGTATTTTTAAAATCACCACTAAGACACTAAGACACAAAGGTTGTTATTCGATAATGAATTTCTCTTCATTCACCGATTTATTTGTAGTGACCCGGATGATGTAGATTCCCGGAGAGAAAGAGTTTACTATTAATTCAAGATCGTTTTCACCTGCAATGAATGAGTGTTCTTCGGAGTAAAGAACTCTGCCTGACAAATCAAGAATCGACACTTGTGATTGTTCGTCGGACGAACAGGTGAATAGGATGTTTAATTTGTCGTGCGCAGGGTTTGGATAAACTTCGAATCGGGTAGCAAGATCGTCAGGTTTACGTGTTCGGAGTAAAGTTCCGAAGGAGGCGACTGTTGAGTAGCTTGAAATTGGCTGACCATTACAGATAGTTCGCACCTGCCAGTCGTAGGTAGTATTATTAGTGAGCCCGTTGAGAGTGGTGCCGCTGCCAATGTTACCCGGAATTTGTTTCCAGAAATAATTTGTTGTTCCATGGATGTAATATCTCACCAGGAAGCTGTCGGCAGTAACAAGATTCGACCAGCTTACATCGGCCGAGTTATTGGTGATATTCGAAGACGCAAGCCCAAATGGAATGGCGCAGGCAACCGGTGCATTGGATGTAGTGAATGTTGCTACACGTGAATATCCGCTGCTTGCTCCGGTACAAATTGAACTGATCTGGAAAGTGTAAGTAGTATTTGGATTCAGGTTGTTCAACTGACAACTAAATCCTGAAGCGCCCGGTTGATTGATGTAAGTATAATTTGTTGTTCCCTGAATAGCATATCGAATCCGGAATGTGTCAGCGCTCACCATGTTTGTCCAGTGGAGAAGCGCGGAGCTGTTAGTGATATTTGTTGTAGAGGTCGTATGCGGGCGCGCGCAGGCGATCGGAATGCTGAGTGTAGTGAAGAAGGCAGTTGCACTGTAACCCGAGCTCACGCCGGAGCAGATGCTGCTGACCTGATACTGATAAACTGTATTTGCCTGCAGATTGGAAATCGTTGCGCTGTTTCCTGCTGCACCGTTTTGATCAATGTAACTAAATGTATTCCCTCCCATTTCCATATAGCGAATACGGAAAGTGTCGGCAGCAACGTATGGCGACCAGCTTACAGTGGCGTCAGTGTTGGTTGTGTTTGAAGATGAGAGTCCCCATGGAATTACGCAATTCACCGGAGTAGAAGCGGTCACAAATGAAATGGCTGCAGAGTAACCGCTGCTTACACCGGAACAAATTGAAGAGACCTGAACAGAGTAAGATGTTGCAGGCTGAAGTCCGGTTAAATTTACAGAATGCGGAAGGGCGCCATTGAGCGTGATGTATCGATAATTTCCGGAACCAAATACAGAGTAGCGAACGCGGAAAGTATCGGCCGTTACAAAGTTTGACCAGGTAATTGTTGCTCCGGTATTTGTAATTGCTGTTGAAGCAAGGCTAAACGGGCGCGCGCAATTTACAGGAGTAGAAAGTGTGGTGAACGAATATACCGCACTATATGCTGTACTCACGCCACTGCAAACAGAGCTGATCTGCACATCATAGGTTGTTCCCGGATGCAGATTTGAAAGAGTTGCAGCATGAGGGATAGGTGAAATAGAATTGATGTAGAAATAATTGATAGAGCCTTGTTCTGAGTAGCGAATTCGGAATGTGTCAGAAACAACATAGTTTGTCCAGCTGAGTACTGCAGAAGTGTTGGTAATTGATCCGGCTGAAAGTCCGAAAGGGCGAATGCAATTTGCAATTGTTGTATTCGTAGTGAAAGTATTAACGGCATTATAGCCCGAGCTTACTCCTGTGCAAATTGAACTGACCTGATATTCGTAAGTGGTGCCCGGTTGGAGCCCGCTCAGTGTTGTGGAGAATGACGCACCGGCAACAAGAACATAACTATACGATGAACTTCCCTGTATGTTGTAACGAAGAAGGAAGTTGTCTGCTGTAATCAGATTCGACCAGCTGATTGTTGCAGACGTATTGGTAACTGCTGAACTGCTGACATTGAAAGGAACAATACAAGAAGCCGCAGTGGAAGAAGTGGTGAAAGTTAACACCGGTACAACGTAAGCAGAAGGAATTCCTGTACAACGTGTACTGATGTCGACGTAGTAGGTAGTATTCGGAGTTAATCCTGTTAGAGTGGTATTTACTGCACCACTTTGACCATTAACATCCTGATAAAAATATCCTGATGTTGCTGTTTTATATCGGATGCGGAAGGTGTCTGCAAGTAGCGGAATAAGACCAGTTGATTTGTGCAGAAGTGCCGGTGATGGAAGTGGCAGAAATATTTGAAGGATCGGGCAACACCTGGTAGTGCTACCAGAAAGCCGGATGTTAAAACATTGTCGATTGGAGTAGCCGGCCACCATGGATCATTCGGATCATGATCATATGAAATAACGTGTACATCGTACCAGCCTGGAACAGCGTTGTTGGCTATGGTGAAATCGGTGAATAATGAATCTGACCAGAAATAGAATGGCAGACCGGAGTAGATCTGTGCCATCGGGTCAAAAGAGTTTGTGTAAATAATATTGCTACCCTGTTGAAGGTAAATATCAGAAGCTCCTTGCGGTGGAGAACCATTCATCATCAATCCCGAAGGAGTGTAATGTGTTGTTAATGTAGTTCCGGTGTAAGTGTTGTTGGGGCGAATAGATAGCTTTGTGCAGAAGAATAATGAAAGAGCACAGGAAGATCGCAAGCAGGGTAAAAAATCTCATAGGGAAGTTTTTGGTTGGTGAAATATATTAAACCTTCCTCAGAAAAACACCGGTATGGCAGGAAATTTTGTAAAAGCCTTTTTGTGTTGGGTAAATGGGGTTTGAAGTGATAAGTAATTAGTGATTAGTAATTGGCATTTCTCCGGCGAATCACTAAGCACTAATTACTAATCACTAATCACTAATTACAGGTTACTTCCTTATCTCATTACAATATTTTACGTAATTATTCAAAATCGCCTGCCATCCACCTTTTTGCAGGTCAACGGAATTTACGCTTTCAGCTTCGAAGATGGTGGTTACTTTTGTTTTTCCGTTTTCTTCGGAAAAAGTGGTAGCAGCTTCACGACCATCGGCGATTTTGTAGACGATTTTTTTGAGCGGGATAATTTCAGTGTATTCAGCCTCAAAGTCGAAACCGAAACTTCCGTCTTTTGCTTCCATACGCGAGCGCATTTTTCCTCCGACACGAAGATCAATTTCTGAACTTGGACAGTGCCAGTCATCGGAAGCAAAATTCCATTTAGTTATGTGTTCAGGTTTGGTGTAATTATCCCATGCTGTTTGAAGAGAAGCAGTTGTTGTTGCTTCAACAGTAATTTTTGTTGCTGTCATCTGTTATATTTTTCTTTTAGTAATTCAATTTCTGAGAATAATAGTAAGAGGCAAAGAGAAATAAAATCGGCAGGAGCATAACAAAAATACCCGGTGAAAATCCCATGGCGAAAAGTATTGAGTAGATGGCTCCGGCTAAGTCAAAGAACAAACCTGCATAAGCCCACTCTTTGATTTTTCTAAACCCGGGAATGAGTATTGCAATGATGCCCAGAATTTTCATTACGCCAATGAATTGCGTGAAGTAATCAGGATAGCCGAGTTTTGACATAAAGTCTTTTGCCTCCGGTGTCAGGAGAACATCGGGAACGGATGACATCAGCATGAATCCTGCGAACAGAATGTTGATCGTCCAGAAGATGATTTTGTTTTTTTTCATTTTGCTGTTGTTGTGTGAATTGAATTTTAAAAGCTAGCGTTTTTTCCTACTCGTTGTCTTTTTCTTTGTTTGAACATTGGCCAGGTATTCGTCGAGAGCGTCAAATCTTTTCGCCCACATATCTCTGTATTGATCTACCCACGATGATACGTCTTTCAAGGGCTCCAGTTTTGCTTCGCAATATCGTTCACGACCTTTCTGATTGATGACGACCAAACCACATTCTGTCAGAATCTTGATGTGAAGTGACACGGCTTGTCTGCTTACATCAAATTGTTCGGCAATCGAATTCAGATTCAAACTCTGATGAGCAAGAAGATTGATAATTTCTCTTCGTGTAGGATCGGCAATGGCCTGAAACACATCGCGTCGGGCTTCCATAATTGGCAAGTATTTGCTTGCAAATATATGCAAGTATTTGCTTGCGCAAAATTTTTTTCTCAAAAAGTTCAAAGAAGGCGTAAAAGCCCGCAAATTTCTTTATTCTACTTCAGGAATCGAGTATTTAAAGAGATTGGATTCTTTATTTTGAAAGAATAATCAGCGGCAAAGGCTTTTTGGAGCGACTTCCGGCAATGAAATAAGCTCCGGCAGAAAGGGTGTTGATTTCAAACGATTCATTGATACTCAGACTGAAAGAGGAAATCAATCTTCCTTCGGTGGAATAAACACAGAAGTCCTGATGCCCGGCGAACAGGTTCAGGATTGTTAAAGATCTGTTCTCAATGTTTTGATTGACTGAAAACGCTGCGTGGGTTTGAACAATATCAACACCGGTTGATGGGTCGTTGACCGTAAAGGTGTCGCAAGCCACACAACCATTTGCATCAGTGATGCATTCAGAATAACTACCGGCATGAAGTATAGAAAGATCCTGAGTGATTTCACCGATATTCCATAAATAAGAATAGGCCGGTGTACCGCCACTGACAGAGACATCAATTCTTCCGTCAGCGCAACCAATGCAAGTTGCATCTGTACTGACAGCAGAAATCTGAATCGGTAATGGTTCTGTAATATTGAAAGAAGCTGTTGAGGAGCATCCTGCATGATCGGTGATGGTGACTGAATAGTTTCCTGCACAGGCATTAGTGATTACATCTGAATTTTGCCCTGAACTCCATTGATAAGTTACAGGAAGCTGACCGGAGGCAACAGCCTGTAGACTCGCAGAACAATCACCATTGCAAGCTTCCGGAGTTAACAATGAAATCGAAACATTGCAACTGTTAGGAATAAGAGAGAGGCTTGTGACAAAAATATCGAGTAGTGAATCTCCATTTAAAGGATGGTTTCCGAAACTGATGGAGTCAACATATTCGCCACACAGAAATAGATTATTGTTATAATAACCGATACCTCGTCCACGATCATTGTCAGGTCCGCCGGTAGTTTCGAGCAGAATCAGGTTACTTCCCGTAGAATCATATCCTGCAATAAATACATCAGCGAAATTAACTCCCTGTACTGTGAGCGGAGTGAATTGAGCACTTCCTGCAAAATCGCCGATGACAAAAATATTTCCGTCGGCATCGTGAGTCAGGCCTCGGCCAATATCATCTTCTGCACCACCGGCGCGAAGTGCCCAGCGGTTATTTCCATTAGCATCGTATGCTGCAAGAAACATATCTTCATTGCCTGCACCGACAATAAAATTATTTCCGAACTGAGCATATCCGCCTTCTTCACCTGTGATAACGATATCGCCATTCACATTAATCATTATATCCCATCCGCGTTCGAATCCTGTATCGCCTGCCTGAACAGCCCAGCTCAAATTTCCATTTGAATCAAATTTTGCGAGGAAGGCATCGGTACCACCTCTTCCATTGAGTGAATCACCCGGGGCGAATCCTGCGCGGTCAACGAAATACCCCGTAACGTAGATGTTGTTATTCTGTACGGCGATTCCATATGCTTTATCGCTATCAGCGCCGCCCATTTTTTTTGCCCAAAGTAAATTACCGTTTGTATCGAATTTATAGACTGACGCATCGTAGTCGCCGGCTGAGGAGAAGAGATAATTTCCTTCAAAGCTCACATCACCTTTTATTCCGCCGCATGCATAAATATTTCCCTGTGCATCGCAGGCGGCACCGTATCCACGTGTGTGAAGTGAATCGGCAGCGTCAACAGTTTTTACCCATTGAACATTTCCGCTGGTATCATATTTAGCAACGAACATCGAATTGATACCGTCGCCCATTGTGCGTTTAAGTATGGATTCGAAATAGGCACTGTCTTCGATTTCTCCGACGAGAAAAAGATTTCCGAAATTATCGAGGGCGAGCGACTGAACTTTATCGCCGCCTTTTCCACCCGCTCTTTTCGCCCAGATCAGCGAACCGGAGGGCGAATACTTTGCGATGAAAATGTCATGTCTTCCGGCGAGATTCATAGATAATACCGGAAAACCAAAATCAGCGAGGTATTCAATTTGCCCGCCAACATAAGTGTTACCGGAAGCATCGGTAACAAGATCGAAAGCCTCATCAAATCCTTCGCTTTTTATATCATTTGCCCAATTGTATGACTGGGCGGCAGAGATAAATGGAAGAAAATGCAGAAGCACTAATGTCAGTAATCGTGCAGCCTTCATCATCTGAATTTTCATCCTTTAAAATTATGGATATTCTCTGAAAGCCGCGCCAATTAAGGCTTTCAGAGAATTAAACTTCATAAAAAGATAAGATTGTCATAAAATAAACGCAGAAAAACGACATATCCTGTTTGGAACGAGCAAAGTTAAAATTGGCCACTTTTCAAAAACTTCAAAAATAAAGGTGATCTCAGCGGGAAACAGGGTTTTCAATCATTTTATTCAAAAGTGAGATTTGCCCAAGGTGATAATATCCATGTTCTATCATGGCTTCGATATTTCTTTCCACCGTGCCATACTTTTCGAGAACGAAGACGGAATCCAGTTGTTCATTTGTCAAATTTCCGATGAGTATTGCAAACAATTCTGCATTTTTCAACAGTGCATTTTTCAGAGAAGACCAATCGTTATCGGTATTTATCACCGGCATATCGAAGCTGAATTTGTCATGTATATCGAGTTTTCCGTTTTGAAAAAAATCATTCAAGCCCTGAATATAATAGTTGACATGAAAGGTAAGAGCGGCAATTGTATTCAGCTTTCCGAATTTTGTTGTTGCTGCTTTGATATTGGTATTTTGAAGTTGATCGGCAAAATTGGTATTGGCGATCCATTTTCCGGAAAGAAATAGATCCCGGATACGAGAAGAGAGTAGGGCGCTACGGTTTTTCATCAGCAGTAAAAGTAGTTTTCCGAAAGGAAAAATAAAACAAAAGGATTTCTCCGGTTGAAACACTGTTTGGTTTTTTTAAAAGGAATTTACTTCAGGTGAAAGATTGTTCAGATTTATCTGAATTCACATTTATCGGATTGAATGGTTTTTCATACCTTTCATCTCTTAAAAATCAAAAATTCCATACCCATGAAAACTAACAGGATTTTAGCCATTGCCTTTTTGTGTTGGGCAAGTTTTGCAAATGCGCAAGACAAGAAAGACGAACAAATGCAAAAGTTAATTAACTCTGATGTGCAGAATGCAAAGAAGGACGATGAACAAGAGCAAAAGCCGCAACACAAAAAGTTGGCGGCGAAACCAAATCAGAGCCTGCGAAAGCAACACAGGTGCAACAGGCTCCTCCTTCAGATGAAGAAAAAGCCTGGATGGATTACAGCACTCCGGGACAAGTACACAAGATGCTTGCAGCGGGAGTTGGAGAGGAATGAGACGGTTACGTTTTGGATGGCTCCGGTGCCGAACCTGGGAGTCTACTTCAAATGTACGATAACAATGATTCTGGGCGGAAGGTATCAGAAATCAGTTACCAAAGGTGTGATGATGGGAATGCCATTCGAAGGTATCGGTACAGTGGGATATGATAATATGCTTGGCGTTTATCAATCAACCTGGATGGACAATATGGGAACAGGAACGATGTTACTCATCGGAAAGTATGATGAAACCACAAAGACAATTGATAGTCGTGGAAAAATGCCTGACCCGATGCAGCATAAAGAGGTGGATGTTCGTCAGACAGTCACTTTTGTCAGTGCAAATGAAATGAAAATTGAAATGTTCACGATGATGGGTGATAAGGAATTTAAGACGATGGAGATCGTGATGAAAAGAGTGGTTAAGAAGAAGTAATTGATTAATAGTGAATAGTAATTGGTAATTAGTAATTTGTTGATCTGAACAGGAGGATTGCAGAACAGTTGACCCGTGTTCATTTTCCGAAAAACGCATACATCGCCTCAAAGTCTTCTAAACAACTAATCACTAATTACTAATTCCTACTCACTAATTCATTATCTTTGCCGCATGAAAACAGCAATTATCCACACCGAAAAAGGCGACATGAAAGTCGAATTTTATGAAAAGGATGCACCTAATACGGTTAAAAATTTCACTGATCTGGCTAAGAAGGGGTTTTACAACGGACTTACATTTCATCGCGTGATTCCGAATTTTGTGATTCAGGGAGGATGTCCGGATGGAACCGGAGCAGGCGGACCGGGTTACAAAATCAAGTGCGAATTAAACGGCGAAAATCAGTACCATGATCGCGGTGTATTAAGCATGGCTCATGCCGGTCGTGATACAGGCGGGTCTCAATTTTTCATCTGCCATAATCGTCAGAACACAAAACATCTCGACAGAAACCATACATGTTTCGGCAAAGTGGTAGATGGATTGGAAGTGATTGACGCCATTCGTGCAGGGGATGAAATTATCAGTATTGAAGTGAACGAGAATTAAGAAGATGTTTATCAACCAAAAATTTGTCAAGGGGCTGCTCATAGCAGCCTTCTTTTATTTCCCGGCATTGGTGAATGCGCAGGGATTAACACTGTCAGCCTCGCAATTAAACTTTGGTGTAGCGTATGAAAATGCACCCGACAGTTTAACGCTAACGATTTCCAATCCGACAGCTGCAGCTATTAATGTAACCGGATTCAGATTTTACAATATCTATGGTGAGCCTGCATTTTCAGCAGCGGATAATTATCTGACGGTTCCTGCGGGCGGTTCTGCAACAACATGGATTCGGTTTTCGCCAAGGCATAATATTTTTCACAATACCGAAATGGTAGTGGTGAATGACGGACTGCGAGGTTATCTCAGTGTCGATTTACAAGGTCAGGGACGATATTCAAACACCTATTATAATGCGACGGAGAATTTGAGTGAAGAAGCATTGAAGCAAAGCATACACACGATCACCGGAAATAATTATCTCTCGCTCGGATATACAATCGGACGCGACACGATGTTTATGATTACTGATAATAAAAAAGTAAACGGTCAGGGGGCTTCGGTCAATACGATTGAGTGTATTTACACCGGTCGAGAGGCAATAGGCTATACTGATCGCACCGATTGTCAGACGAATGATAATTTCAACACAGAGCATACTTTTCCGCAATCACTCTTCAGTAGTCAGGAGCCGATGCGTTCAGATTTGCATCACTTGTTTCCAACTGACAATGATGCAAACAATGAACGAGCCGATAATTTGTTTGGCGTTGTAAGCAGTCCGACCTGGAGTGTCGGAGGTTCAAAAAGCAATGGAACTATTTTCGAGCCAAGAGATGTACAAAAGGGAAGAACGGCGAGAGCGATGTTGTACTTTGTGTTGCGTTATCAAAACTATTCCAATTATGTTACTCTGAGTGAAGAGACCACATTGCGAAACTGGCATAATACATTTTTACCTGATGCAGTAGAAGAAAAGCGCAACAGTGATATCATGCGTGCGCAGCACAATCGTAATCCATTCGTTGATTATCCGCAGTTCACTGATCGCATTCACTCGTTTATTTCAACTTCGGTAGCGCCAACTGATTTCAATGCAGACCTGACTCAGGATACAATTATTTTCGGTTACGTTACAGCCAACACAAGCGCTGACTTCAATTATGTGATGGTCAATTACGGTAACGTAGCCATCGACATTTCAAACATTCAAATTACACATCCGTCGGAATTATCATTCACATATGGCGACACAGCAACAACTTTGCAGCCCGGCGAATCACACAATTTCGGCATTCACTTTTTTTCACCATTGACAGATTCTGTCCGCGCATTTTTCTCGTTTGACTATGTGTCAAATGGAGGCGGTACTATAAATCATGCTTACATACCGGTTTTTGTGAATGATGTGGTTCACAATTCAATTTCTGAAAACGATAAGCCGGCGTTGCTGGTGTATCCTAATCCTGCGAATGAAGTATTAATCGTTGAATTCCCCGGGTCGAACTTTCATGGTGCAATTGAATTGTATTCTATGATCGGTCAAAAAGTGTTGACACAGGAAATCGACAATGTAAAAGTTGAATTAAATGTGAGAGGATTATCGCCGGGAATTTACTTCTTAAAAGCAGGAGCTTCTGCAAAGTCAATTGAAATCAGATAATCTTCGTGGTTATTTGTGTAACTTGTGCACTATGTGGTTTTAAATAATTTAACCACAAAGAACACAAGTAACACGTAGAATCACAAGTTATTTAATGAGGATAAAGGAAATACATATTAAATCGCTGCACGTTCCTTTAACGGAACCTTTTATCATTTCGCTTGGACGACTTGATTATGCTGATAACGTAGCTGTCATTATTGAAACCGAAGAAGGTTTACGCGGCTACGGTGAATGTAGTCCGTTCAGAGCCATTCATGGCGAGACAAGTGAAACATGTATATCAGTAGGAAGAATTTTGCGCGAAGTTCTGATTGGCAAAGAGGCGAATGACATTGAAGCAAATATTCGCCTGATGGATCGATGCATTTACGGGAATTCCTCCATCAAGAGTGCATTTGATATTGCCATGCATGATATCGCGGCAAAGAAGGCCGGCCTGCCGCTGTTTCGCTATTTGGGAGCAGAAAGGAAGAAGACATTGTACACCGATTATACCGTCAGTATTGATTCCGTTGAAAAGATGACTGCGGATGCAGTCAGGATTCAGTCAAATGGTTTTCCCGTCATTAAAGTAAAGTTAGGCGGAGAAGCGGAGGAAGATATCCGGAGAATGAAATCCATTCGTGGAGCCGTGGGACCGGAGATTCCAATCCGGATTGATGCAAATCAAGGCTGGAAAAAAGATTCTGCAATACATATTTTGAATGAAATTGCTTCGTTGAACATCCAGCATTGCGAAGAGCCTGTCTCACGACATTTATATATGCAATTGCCGGAAATCAGAAAGCGTAGTCCGATTAAGATCATGGCCGATGAGTCGTGTTGTATTCCGGTTGACGCCGAAAGATTGATTGAGCTCGGTGCCTGTGACATGTTTAATATAAAGTTGGGCAAAAGCGGAGGCATTTATAATGCGATGAAAATTCTGAAACTTGCGGAAGAAAATAATATCGAAGTTCAGTTGGGAGGATTTTTAGAGTCGCGATTAGGTTTCACTGCCACGGCGCATCTTGCCATGTGCAGTGAAAGAGTAAAGTACATTGACTTCGATACACCGTTGATGTTTTCATCGGACCCGGTGAGTGGCGGAATGGAATATGGTTCGGGAGGCAGGATTGAGATTGGCGGAGGTGTGGGGTTGGGGGCTTTTTTTATACCGGGATTAATCTGATTTTCGGATTTACCGGTTAATTTTGAGAATGAGGAATAAAAAATATATTCGAATAATGATTTCAGAAGGGTATAATTAGCTAAAGAATCAGACTAAAAATATTCCATTTGTATAAAAGAAAAGGCTGCCTTGAATTAAAGACAGCCTTTTTTGTTTAACTGAATAATGAATTATTTTTCCAAAATCAGTTTTCCGATTATTACTTTATCGGCACATGTGATTCTGTACATATAGAAGCCGGGTTCGATATCTGCTGCATCCCATTTCACTCTGTAAGATTTATTTGTTTCAGCAGGTTCATCAAATAGCAGACTGATACGCTTTCCATTTAAATCGAGAACCTCCACTGTTGTGTTATGAGTTTCTCCGCTATTCATAAAATCAATATTTGTTTCAGAAGTAAGCGGGTTCGGATAAGCGGTAGCGTCAAGTTTGTTGAGAATAACCATATGAGAAGCAGATGTTTTTTCGCCGTTAGCATCTATCACAGTAACCGTTACCGTGCCGGATTCCTTCACTGAGGCGAGAGGCGAATTGTTTTCAGGATCTCCATCCCAGACGAATGAATAAGGAGGAACCCCACCATCAACTTCTGCGACTGCGCTACCGTTAGATGGGTTGACAATCATTCTGCAATGGATATGACAATTTGATTTGACACAAACTGATGCAGAAGCGGTACAACCATTTGCATTGCTTACTGTCACAGAATATGTTCCGGCATTGCAAACCGTAATAATTCGTGAAGTAGCACCGGTATTCCAGTGATAGCCGGAGTAGCCTGAAGATGCAGTGAGTGTTGTACAATGGCCCTGACTGATGGTTGTATTGCCGGTGATACAAACTGAAGGACGAGGCAATGCAGTAACGGTTACGCTACATGTGCTGCTACAGCCACCACAACGACTCGTTGAGACAGTTACCGAATAAGTTCCTGCACGATTTACGCAGATGGTTCTGGTAGTAGCACCGGTACTCCAATGATAACTATATCCACTTCCTGACGGAGCGGAGAGTGTAGTGCTTTGGCCCTGACAAATTGTTGTATTCCCAGTAATGTTACATGATGGAGAAGGTACAACGGTCACGGTTGTGTTGCAAGTGCTGCTGCATCCATATGCATTAAATACTGTTACGGAATAAGTACCGCCTGTGCTGACAGTAATTGAGCGTGTTGTTGCTCCGGTGTTCCAGAGATAAGTGTAACTACCGGAAGGAGCAGAAAGGGTGGTAGTATGTCCCTGACAAATAGTAGTGGTTCCGGAAATTGAACAACAAGGAACCGCTTTTTCGTGAACACATACAGAGCAATTAGATGTACATCCGCCTGCATAGGTAACAGTCACACTAAAGGTTCCTGCACAATGCACGGTGATACATTGTGTTGTTGCGCCATTACTCCACAGATAAGATTGAGCCCCGGCCGGTGCACACAATGTAGTAGTGCTTCCCTGACAAAGATTGGTATTGCCGGTGATGTTGCAGGTCTGCATTTGTGTAACGCTGAGATGAATGGTTACAATACTATCGCAACCGGCAATAGTAGAATAAGTATGAGAGTAATCTCCAGCGGTAGAAACATTGCCACCCCATGGCAGAGTATAGGAAGACCCCTGACAAATGGAGTGAGATTCACTTGAACTGTAAGGTTGATTTAAAGAGATGTGAATGGTAGCAATACTGTCACATCCTGCGAGCGAAGAATAAGTATGTGAATAATCACCTGCAGTTGAAGCAGCACCACCCCAAGGCAATTGGTACGAACCACCCTGACAGATAGAATGAGATTCCGAAGTGTTGTAAACTTGGTTTATAGAGATGTGAATGGTAGCAACACTGTCACAGCCTGCAAGCGAAGAGTAAGTATGTGAATAATCACCTGCAGTTGAAGCAGCGCCACCCCAAGGCAATTGGTACGAACCACCCTGACAGATAGAATGAGATTCATCCGTATTGTAAACTTGGTTTACAGAAATGTGAATGGTAGCAATACTGTCACAACCTGCGAGCGAAGAGTAAGTGTGTGAATAATCACCTGCAGTTGAAGCAGCACCACCCCAAGGCAATTGGTACGAACCACCCTGACAGATAGAATGCGATTCATCTGTATTGTAAGTTGGATTTACACTCAGAAACGTCGTAATCGTGCTATCACAACCAGCAGCATTTGGAATATGAGTTACATAAGTGCCTGCTGATGTTTGCGCTGTACCGCCCGGAGGCGTATAGCTCTGGTTGTCGCAAATAGCCACAGAAGCAGAACTGGAAGTATTTGCAGTTGCAATTGTCACATAAGCTGTGTCGCGGCCAATACAATTAGATGAAGGATCGGTTGCTGTGAGTACATATGTACCTACGGCATCAACGGTAGCCGATGAAGCGGTTGAGGAAACAATATGACCATCCGGTGTTGTCCATGATAATGTAGCATTTTGAATATTTGAAGAGCCGTTCAAAGTGAGAGAACTCGTTATGCAGGTAAAGGATTTGTCGGGGCCGGCATCAGCGACAACAAGTTGAGGCTGTGTAATATTAAATGTATTGCTAGCTGAACAGCCAACATTATCAGTCACTGTTACTGTATAAGGCCCCGGGCTGAGATCTGATATAGTTGCTGAAGTTTCTCCGGTCGACCAGGAGAAAGTGAAAGGGGCAACACCGTCGGCAGTTGCAGTGATTGAACCATCATTCATTCCGAAGCAACTCACATTGGTTACAGAAGCGCCGGCGCTCATGATGCGAACAGTGACAACCTGATCGGCAGCACCTGCCAGTATGCAAGCATCACCACCGATAATACGGCGGAAGAATGTTTTTTGGAAAAGCGGTCCGATCGTAGAGCCGCTTAAATTTTGTGAAGTTGCACCCGGAATATTTGTCCAAATCGTACTGTCCGTACTGATTTGCCACTGATAAGTTGCTGCGGAGCCAAGAGCAGGATAGGAAGAAGTTGTTCCGTTACGTGAAATAGTTGGCAAGACATAGGCAGGAACAGAACCGGTAATATCGTTTGGAGTGGTACCGGCACAGATAGCCTGATTTCCAATAATTGAATTTCCTAATAAATCAGGAGGGTTTGCCCAAACCACAAGTCCTGGTTCATATACACCGGAACTGCTTCGTGAAGTATTAAGTGCACCATCTGTAAGAGGAATATTATTTGATTTAGATGTAACGATTGTATAAATTCTGCAATTAGAAAATTTTATTCCTCGTTCGCCAACAGGGTCGTAATCATCGCCGCTACCGCCGTAGTACGTACTAAACATCAATGAGGCAAGAGAAGAACTCAGTTTAAAGAAGACCTTATCATTGTTCCCTTGATTGCTTGATTGCAGCGGAGTATTAGGGTTGGAAGTTACCGGGAAGTTTGTACTATTAGTATAACCAAAAACAAACACATCGTTATTCTGATCTGTGTTGAGTCCCATCATGTTTACTTCATTACTGCTACCACCTATATAAGTTGAAGAAATGAAAGACTGAGCGGTATCCATTCTGCAGACGAAGAAATCATTCGTTCCGTTGTTATAAGTATTATCATATACGCCGGAAGCAGAAATGTTAGCAGACGCAAGACCACTCGTCGTACCTCCGAAGTACAATTCGGACTTTGTGGTATTGAATTCCATACACAAAATGGAAGTGGATTTTGTATTTGCCGATTGAAAATAGGATGACCATGTCAGACTTCCTTCACCATTCATTTTTTGAAGATATCCGCAGGTACTTCCACCTATTGTTGACTGTCTGGGATTGAGAGTTGGAAAGTTATTTGAAGTAGTGTAACCTCCGATAAAGAGATCGTTATTATCTTTATTCAAGACCATAATGGTGGCCTGATCCGTTCCGGAACCTCCGTTGTTGACGATCCAATTCAACGTTGATAAATCCTGATTGATCGAGAAAACGATATAATCTACACCTCCATGATTTGTATTTGATGCACCGATTCCGGGATGAAGGGTGCTAAGGTTTGTACTTTCCGTATTACCACAAATTACGATATCTCCAAGAGAGTTAATCCGGAGGTCAAAAGAACCATCATCGCCATTTCCACCGATCACAGAACTTTTTATGGAGTTACCATTTTTATTAATTTTCATAATAAAAATATTATCGGTTGACTGGCCGCCATCGTCGATACTTGAACCGGTAAAAGCAGAGCCACCGAGCAGAGGGAAGTTACTGCTGGAAGTATAGCCGGTGATATAAAGATTCCCATCCGGTCCCTGTTCCATAGCGTATGGATTATCATCACCATCGCCACCGATATAGGTTTGCCAGATCCTGCTTCCGCTGTCACCAATATTTGTTGGTTCAAGATATTTTCCGATAATCATTTCAAGGTTACCGGCAGAGTTTTGCTGAAAGGCACCGGGCGTGATTTGGTCAGTAGTTCCTTGTACACGTGCGACCATATAAATGGCTCCGTCAGAAGGATCAACCCAGATACAATGACCGTGATTGTCGCCTGTTGAAGCGGTGTTTACCCAAGTTGCCCACCGCAAAGCAATCGGATCGATAACAAGAGGCTGTGAAGCATCAAAATCCCCGATCTCAAAATGGAGGATGTTTTTATCAGTGACTACATACTTTGCGGAAATAGATTTTTGCACTCCATTGATTTTCTGGTAGACCACCGGTTGCGGAAACTCCAATTGACCGATACTTGTGTGTAGAATGAGATGACCATTTTCGCTTACGGTGATCAAATCAATTCCTTCGAATCGGATGGCGATAGTGGATTTGTCGAAGCCCGGTTTACAAATGATATCATATTCTAATGTTCCATCCGGAGAAGGATAATAACGCGCATCGACATTTGGATAAACATTGTTGTACCAGATTTCACCATAGCTTTTAATGCCCGTGAAAGACTTTCTGCCGATAAAATAATTTGCATCATCAGAGTGCATTTCTTTTCCTGAGATTGTCATCAGAGAAGATCTGTTCAGGAAATTCATATTCCATGTATGGCCTTTGAGGTTTCCTGACGATTGCCGAAAGGCGCCGCCGTTCTGCAATTCAGATTCCAGATCAATGCCATCACGAACACGGGCCGCCACTGATGCAGGATCATATGCCGAAACGATCATTCCTTCGTCGGTCACAATAGCCTGACCAAGGGGGAAGTCGGCTCGGAAGCGAACCTTTTCGTTGTACTGCCCCTCGTTTTGAGTAAAATAAATTTGTTTGTTGTAATAATTCAGCAACTCTTCGATCTTTGAGGAAGAGTTTTCATCTTTAGCTGCTTTTGATGAGCGGATGGTTCCTGAAAATACAATCATGGCAATCGCCAATGAAAGAAGGAATCCTTTTCCATTTTTGTAGAACTGGTGTTTCATGTTTATGGTATTTGGAATATATGGTTTTCATGCTATTGAGACTAAGCGGACAATTGAGGGAGAAAGAAGTCCGTTGTTAATTTAAAAACGTTTAACCCAGGAGGATTAACAATAAAATAGATTCTTGTAGGAAACAATTTCAGAGTATTTATGATTGAGAGCAAGTTGTTGATAAGAAGGATATATGAATTTTGGCCAACGACTTTTATTTCTTGGTAAAAAGTCGGGAATCCCGCGCCCAGACTGCGTTTTGGCAGGATTAAGGCGAGAATTCCGGGTGAATATTCGGGTGGCTACAGAAGAATTTGAATGATTGAAAAATTATTAATTTCATCCCATGAATGAATTGCATACAACTTTTCAACGCAATGGCTTTCTTGTATTGGAAGGTTTTAAATCAGATATGGAGTGTCAATCCTTAATTGAACGAAGCCGGGAGTTGGCAACAAATTTTACACGGGAAGAAAACAGGTCAGTTTTTGATACAAAGAATCAATCGCAGACTGCAGATGAATATTTTCTTGACTCAGGAGATAAAATTTCTTTTTTCTTTGAGCCGGGCACAAGCGGGGAAGAAGGACGAATTAATAAAGACACTTATTCTACGCTGAATAAAATCGGTCACGCCTTGCATGATCTGGATCCGACATTCAGCGAGTTCAGCCGATCATTATCGATGAAGCAATTGAGTGCTGAATTAAAGATGAATGATTATCATCTGATTCAAAGCATGCTGATATTTAAGCATGCAAAAATCGGTGGTGTAGTGGATTTACATCAGGACTCTACATTCCTTTACACTGAGCCGGATTCGTGTATTGGGTTTTGGTTCGCATTGGAAGATGCAACCATCGACAATGGATGTTTATGGGCGAAGCCGGGAGGGCATCAAACTGCACTCCGGAAAAGATTCAAGAGAAAGTATGGCGGAGGAGTGGAATTAGTTGATATTAATTCCGACCCGCTGACAATGGAAGGAATGGTTCCACTTGAAGTCAAGAAAGGAACGTGTATTGTATTACACGGATTATTACCTCATTTTTCTTATCCGAATACCAGTGGAAAGGCGCGCCCGGCTTATGCAATTCACACTGTGAATTCAACTGCGCTTTATCCTGATGATAATTGGTTACGGAAGCCGGAGTATTCCCTAAGCGGATTTTAACTCCTTCAATAAAATTAGTTCAACACCAATTGTTGACACCAATCTTTCAAAGAGTGTTTAGCAAAAAAGGGTATTACAGTCGATAATTCATCAGGGGTTCATTGCACAAAGATAGTTTCATGCTTTCATGGCAGACTTAAAAACTTTCTGGGAGTCCGGTGTATCTGAATGGTATATTCAGCTTAAATCCTCGGAAGGCGGACTGTCAGATGAACAGGCACAGAAGATTTTAGCAAATCCGGATCGTCGCAAGAAAAAGCAAAGCGGTTTTGTAAAAGATCTGATTTTACTTCTGAATGAGTTTAAAAGTCCGCTCACTCTCTTATTAATTGCCGCCGTTATTTTATCTTTCTTTCTTGGCGATACATCTGATGCCATCATTATACTTTTCATACTTACATCATCGAGCCTGCTTGGTTTTTTTCAGGAGCGCAATGCAGGTAAAGTCGTAGAAAAATTACAGTCGCTTGTTGCATTAAAATGCACGGTGAAGCGCGACGGGAAAGAGCAGCAGATTTATTCTGATGATGTTGTTGAAGGCGATGTTATATTGCTTAAAGCCGGTGACATGATTCCGGCCGACGGGTTGGTGATTTCCGGTAATGAGTTGCATATGAATGAAGCCAGTTTGACCGGAGAGTCGTATCCGGTTTACAAGCAATCCGGAAAATTACCTGCTGAAACGGCTTTAGCAAAGCGAAGCAATTGTGTGTGGAAGGGAACTAATGTAATCAGTGGCACAGGAAGCTTTTTAGTGATTGCAACCGGCAGCGCGACAATTTTCGGAAGCATTCAGAAGAGTGTGGCAACTACAGTAGAGTCGACTTTTGAAAGAGGCATACGCGACTTCGGTTATTTTCTGATGCGTATCACTTTGGTGCTTTCGATTTTTATTCTGATAGTAAATCTTCTTAATCACAAAGGTGTTGTTGATTCAGCATTGTTTGCGCTTGCACTTGCAGTGGGAATGGCGCCCGAGCTTTTGCCTGCAATTACTACCATAGCGATGAGTGCAGGGGCGAAGCGAATGTTAGAGAAGAAAGTTATCGTGAGGAAGTTGTCTTCGATTCAGAATTTGGGTGAAGTCAATCTGCTTTGTACAGATAAAACCGGAACGATCACCGAAGGCGTGATTCGTATCACAGGTGTAGTAAACCCGGCCGGCGAAGAAGATGCATTTGTGAAGCGACTTGCATGTATCAATGCAAATTTCGAAACCGGATATGCCAATCCGATTGATGATGCATTGAAGCAAATCATAACTGCAGATATGAAAATGCCGGAGAAGTTGGGTGAAATCCCTTACGACTTTCTGCGGAAGCGATTAAGCATTTCAGTCAACGATGAGGGAAAGAAGCTTCTGATCAGCAAAGGTGCATTTGAGCAAATACTTTCAGTTTGCACAAGGATACGGACTGCAGATAGTGTAGTGAGTGAGTTAGGGCCTGCAAAGGATGCAATTGTAAAAAGGGCAACTACGTATGGGGAAAACGGAATGCGGGTAATTGCTGTTGCTTACAAAGAATATTCCGGTGATAGAATTACTGTTGCAGACGAGAGTGAAATGGTTTTTGCCGGATTGATTTTGTTAAGTGACCCGGTGAAGGAGGGAATTACCGACGCGATTGGTGCGTTGAAGAAGCTTCAGGTAGGGTTGAAAATTATCACCGGAGACAACAGAAATGTAGCACGATCAATTGCGCAATCAATCGGCATTGCTGAGCCGAGAGTGATGACAGGAGGTGAACTTCTGGACACCAGTTCGGAAGCGATGATTCGCAAGGTGTATGAGACTGATATTTTCGCCGAAGTGGAGCCGCAGCAAAAGGAAAGCATCATTCGAGCATTGAGAAAGAATTTCACCGTAGCCTATATTGGAGACGGAATTAATGATGTATCTGCGATTAACTCTGCCGACGTTGGAATATCAGTTTCGAATGCAGTGGATGTTGCCAAGGAGACCGCCGACTTTGTGTTAATGGAGAAGGACCTGATGGTATTGGCGGATGGAATTCGTGAAGGGAGAAAAACATTTTCAAATACATTGAAATATATTTTCATCAACACCGGATCAACGTTTGGAAATATGTTCAGCGTTTCAATTGCGAGTTTACTACTTCCATTTTTACCAATGTTGCCAAAACAGATTTTGCTGACAAATTTCATTACCGATTTTCCTTACCTCAGTGTAGCAGGAGACAGAGTAGACGACGAGCAAATAAGCAGACCCGGAAAGTGGAATATCAAACTCATCAGAAAATACATGTTGATTTTCGGTATTCACAGCAGTTTGTTTGACGTGATTACATTTATGGTGCTGCTGTATTATCTGCGCGTAAGTGAATCGGCTTTTCAAACCGGATGGTTTGTTGAGTCAATATTGACTGAGTTGTTCATACTTTTCATTATTCGCACACATCAGAAATTTTTCAAGAGCCGGCCGGGGAAGAATTTGTTTCTGCTGAGTGTTGCAGGTTTAATTCTTACACTGGCTTTACCATATTTACCTTATGCACCCTATTTCGGTTTAGTACCATTGCCTGTAAAAAATTTAGCGGCAATGATTGTGATCGTTGTAGCATACATCATCACCGCAGACATGTTAAAAGTCTGGTTCTTTAAAAAGCACAACAATTCATAACACAGGCTAGCATAAAGATTTTTAATTGGAAATTATCCAGTTTATTGTAAGTGAGAATTCTGCGAATTCAATTTTTTTGTCAGCGCAATTCAGCGGGAAATCTTTCCTTAATTCAAGGCCTAAGAAGGAAACCGCGGTTCAGTTTTAATAATCTATCATTCACACAAGAAAATTTCCTTATATTCGTTAAGGCCTAACAAGCCCTACCAATGAAAAAATCACTTTTTATTCTCTTCCTCCTTACAAATCTTGCCGGTGCTCAAACAAGTAATTCCCTGACAATACACTTTGATTTCGACAAATACACATTAAGAGAAGATGCGATTAAATCGCTCGACAGCCTTCTTGCAGCGCATCCGGTTTCACAAATCCGGATTTCGTCGCATTGTGATTTAAGAGGCAATGATTCGTACAATGATAAATTAGCAGCACGTCGCAGCGAAAGTGTAAAGGCCTATTTCATTGAGCACGGAGTTAAGAAAGAGGAGATCGTAACAGCTTCCTTTGGCAAACGCGATCCGTTAAGTGCACTGTCGGATGAGGATTCGCAATCATTGAATCGGAGAAGTGTGATTGAATACATAATTTCTCAGAAGGCCGTAGTTGATCCAAGGCCGGTTGTTAGAGAGTTGGTCGGTTCTGATATTCCTGAATATGTACCGGCACCTAAAATTATTTCTGAAAACGATTCAACGATTGACATTAGTTCAATGAAACCGGGGGACTCTTTTAAATTTGAGAATTTGAATTTTGAAGGCGGTCGTCACATCTTCCTTCCTCAGGCGAAGCCGGCTCTTGCTTTATTGTTAAAGACGATGAAAGAAAATCCAAAGCTGAAAATTCAGATTGCCGGATTTGTCTGTTGTCTTGAAGGCGACGAAGACGGAATGGACTGGGATACAAGAACACGGGATTTGTCTATGAGAAGAGCCAAAGCAGTTTATCAATTTCTAAGAGACAATGGTATTGATGACGAGCGAATACTTTTTCACGGCTACGGAGCTTCCCCCAAGTTAGTCGAGGAACACACTGAGGCTGACAGAACGATGAACAGGAGGGTGGAGATTAGGGTGGTGGAGAAATGATTGGCTAATTGGCTGATTAGCTAATCTGCTAATTAGCTAATCTGCTAATTTGCTAATCAGCTAATTTGCTAATCAGCTAATCAGCTAATCAGCGAACCAGCGAACCAGCTCTTTCAACCCCAAAAACCACTATCTTCACACAACGAATTAATCCCCTTGATCAATGGCCTCTACAAAAACGATTACACAGAAAATTCTTTTTAAGTCGACGACACCTTCGGTGCTTTATGAATTGTATATGGATGCGAAGCGACATTCGTTGCTAACGGGTGGAAAGGCAGTGATATCAAAAAGAGAAGGAGCAAAGTTTAGCGTATATGGAAAATATGCGACGGGGAAGAATTTGCAGTTGATTCGGAACCGTTTGATTGTTCAATCGTGGCGTGCATCGGACTGGAAGAAAACCGATGTGGATTCAACGCTTACCATTCTTTTCGAAGCTCAGGGTTCAGATGTTTTGGTAACGATGACACATGCCAATGTTCCGGCAGAGCAGGCGAAATCACTGGCCAATGGCTGGAATATTTATTACTGGAAGCCGTGGAAGAATTTTTTGAAAGTAGTGATGTGAAATAATAATTAGCTAATTAGTCAATTAGCTGATTAGCTAATTTGTGAGCCTGCGGCTCATTTAAAAACGATAGCCGGCACCTAAGATTACTTTTAATTGGATGCCGGAGTGATTGTCATCTTGCATTATATATTCGGAGACCGAATCAAAGATTTCTTTGCTGAAGAAGATTCCTAATTTTACAGAAGGATCGAGCAGGAGATGTGGTGTGATATAGATTTGATAGCCGGTGATCACGCCGGTGTTGAAGTAGCGTATTTTATAATTCTGGTAAATTGAAGCAGAGTCGTTGTTTGAAATTTGCTTTTCGTAATTATAGTCGAAAAAAGGACCGGCGTAGAGAGAGGAGCACAGGCAGTTGTCTTGTTTGAAGTACCAGCGGAATTCTGTGCCCAGCCTTTTAAAGTTGCGGCTGAGTATATTGTTCTTTAGCGTTTCAGTGGAGGCGGAAAGAGACAGGCTGAATTTTTTATTGAAGTACCATTCAATTTTTGCAGGAAATTCGGTATCTGAAGATTTGATCACAGTATTGAATATAGCAAGAACATCACTTTTTCCTTCTGATTTTATTTTAACCGGAGGCACTCCAAGTACAAGAACAGACAAAAAGAAGAAAGCGATTAAGAAAACAATTTTTGTCATTTGTAATTTCAAGCATTGAGTAAAGTCGAAAATACTATTGAGTTCGTTTGGAAAAAGAATCTTCAAATTAATCATTTTCTACTTCAAAGGAGTTTTTGGGTAAGATAGAAGGCAATGAAATTGTGTATAATTCAGGAGTTCACTTACGGAATTTTAATTTGAGCAATCAATATTTCCGGAAAAGTGCAAATGGTTTTGATTCATGAGTAAGGCAAATATGAACGTCAAAGCATAATTAAATTTTATGCAGCCAATCATAATCAACCTTTAATTAATATCTTTTAAGAACACTTCAATTTCCGTAAAGCATATTAGCTAATCAGCTAATTAGAGAATTAGAAAAATTCACTTCCGCATCAACCTCCCGCTCTCCGCATAACCAACTCTCGCATTCTGATAATTGGAGTCAATGGCCAGCACATTGCCGAGGGCTTCGTGCGCATGGAAGTAATCCGGTTTCATGAAATAGGCGCCGCCTAAATTATAATAGATAGCTAAACGTGCAGAGTCGTTTTGCTGAGCAAATTCAAGTCCCTTGTTGTAAAAATAAATGGCTGAATCAATCTTGTTAGTGTTGATGGCATTGAGTCCGGCGTTCAGATAGCGATTCGCCATGATATTATCGATACCGCGGAGTTTGGAGTTGTTTGGGTTTTCGCTCTTACTTTTGCCCAGCATTCTGATGCTTTTGAGTAATCGCCAAGTTCACTATAGGCAATGCCGCTGTTGAGCAACACTTCATTGTTTTCTGAATAGAGTTCAAGCGAACGATTCATATATACTAGCGTAGTGCGGAGCAGGCTGTCTTTTTCGTCTTTCGAAACTTTCGGATCGAGTGCCATTCGTAAATAAGCGGCACCGGCTGCGCTGTTGGTGCGGGCGCTATTCGGGCTCTTTGTAATGTCGGCAAGAGCTAATGTGGTGTCGTCTTTCCAGTCAGCATTCCGGGAAATGGTTATTGCGCCTGCAATTATTGTGAGTGGCGTAAGGATGATAAGCGCAAATGTTGGTTTGCTCAATTTCCCATTCGAAGAAATAATATCGCCGGCTTTGAAAATCAACGCGGCCAAAGCAAGGCAGAAGAATAATGATGGGAAGAATAAAACACGTTCGGCGAGAATCAATCCTATATCGACGATGAGGTTGCTACCGATAGATAAAGTGAATAGAAAAAGCAGAATGGAAAAGGAGAAGATGTTTTTGCTCTTTAATCCGCGGAGGGCGATGAAAAGCAATGTCGCATAGATCAATAGTGACGCAATCACCATCGGATCGCCGATTGAGCGATACGGAATCTGATTGTATGAATAATCAAAGCACAATGGATGCGGAAGAATGAGCAACTTCAGATCAAGGAGAAGTGCATAAATTTTTGTGCCTATGGCTTGCGTTCCGGTTGCGAGCAGGAAGGCATTGTTAATCACTTCCGGATTTGATTGAAATTTTCCGAGCGGGACGATTGCATTTCTTACAATGACATAAAAAATAATTCCCCCAAGAAAGACAGACGAATAGCGGATGATGTCTTTTGTTTTCAGATTTGAAAAGAAATACAACATCACCGGAACGCCGAGAATAAATGCCGCACTATCTTCTTTCGATGTGAGAGAAAGAAAGTAAAAGAGAAAGCACCACAGGAGGCGAATGGATTTTTTGTCGGAGAGAAATTTCCAAAGCTGAATAACAGAAAGGAAGACGAAAATCATACTCAGCAAAGCATCACGACTTTTAATGTTAGCTACTACCTCTGTGTGAATAGGGTGAATGGCGAACAACATGGCTGCAAGAAAAGCTAGCCAGGTGTCTTTGAGCAAATATTTTTCGAGCAGTGTGAAGAAGAGAATCACACACAATGCGTAAAAAAGAATATTCAAAAAGTGACTCACGGCCGGTTTGTTTTTCCCGAACAGACCATTTTCCATGGCGAATGTCATCATAGAAAGAGGTCGCCAACCGCTACTGGCGGCAGTTTTACTTTTTGTGTGCTTGAAGCCGTAGAGCTGATCCTGGAAAAAGTGGTCGACGATGCCGGCGAAGCCGCTTTGCGTAGTGGCATTTTCTGTGATGACCATGGTGTCGTCGAGACAATAGTCATTGGAAAGGGTATTGGCATAAAAAGCGAAACAGGTAAGGAAGAGGGTAAGGAGGAGGTAGATGCGTTTCGGGGCTTGCATAGAGGTGGCCGGAATTTGGTGGGAAAGTTACGAAAGGGAGTTATTTTTCCCACGGAAAACGCGGAAATTAAAATTGAAATCACGGAATGAGGACGCCGAAATCATTCTACTTCATTTCTGTGATTTCCCTATTATTTCCGCGCTTTCCGTGGGAAAAAAAAGATAGAATGATTTCCCTAATACTGACTTTTGTTCTATCGGGTTTTTTAGGCTCCCCCTAAATTTGTCAGATTATATAAGTATAGTATGAAGCGAAAACTGAAGCCGGAAAGCGCAATGATGTCGTACGGCTATAAACCGGAATTGTCGGAAGGAGCGGTGAAGTGCCCGATATTTCAAACATCAACATTTGTGTTCAAGAGTGCTGAACATGGTAAAGCATTTTTTGAAGTAGCATATGGATTGAGAGAACAAAAGAAAGGCGAAGAGCTCGGATTGATTTATAGCCGGCTGAATAATCCGGATTTAGAGATTCTTGAAAATCGTCTCACACTTTGGGATGAAGCAGAGGAGTGCGCTGTATTTGAAAGTGGAATGGCTGCAATTTCAACAGTGTTGCTGGAGTTTTTGAAACCGAGTGATTTGCTGTTGTTCAGTAGTCCGTTGTATGGCGGAAGTGATCACTTCATCAAAAAAATTCTGACCAAGTTCGGCATCAACATTCTGGAGTTTCGAGTGGGGATGAAGAAGGATGAAATAATTTCGATGGTGGAGAAGAGCGGGATGGCTGATAAGCTGATGATGATTTACATCGAGACACCGGCAAACCCGACTAATGATTTGATCGATATTCGCGAAAGCAAAGATATCGCCGAACATTTTTCAAAAGGCGAACAGAAAGTGATTCTTGCTGTCGACAATACTTACATGGGACCGATCTGGCAACACCCGATTCGTCATGGAGCTGATTTGGTTTTATACTCGGCAACAAAATATATCGGAGGACACAGCGATGTGATTGCCGGTGCTTGTCTGGGTTCCTCGGATTTAATGAAACGCGTGAAAGGTCTGCGTTCTTTCCTCGGAAACATGGCGAGTCCGAATACTGGCTGGTTGTTGATGCGTAGTTTGGAAACACTGAAAGTCCGAATGGATGCACAGGCATTTAATGCAAATAAGGTGGCGGAATTTCTCAACAGTCATCCGAAAGTTGGTAAAGTCTATTTCATCGGAAATCTCACGGAGAAAGATGGAGAGCAATATAAAATTAAACAACGACAATGTTTAACAAACGGAGGAATGATTTCTTTCGATGTGAAGGGCGGACAGAAAGAAGCTTTTCACTTTCTGAATTCTCTCAAGATGATAAAGCTTGCTGTAAGCCTGGGCGGAACTGAAAGCCTGGCCGAGCATCCTGCTACAATGACTCACAGCGATGTTGATCACGATTTGAAAGAGTCGTTGTCAATTACAGATAAAATGATCCGCTTGTCGATAGGTGTTGAGAATTTCGAAGACATCATTTACGATTTGAATCAGGCGTTGGAAACAATTTGAAAATCATCTACACAGAAATGAGCGAAGGGAAGTACGATATTATTGCAGGCGTCCACGGACATGCAGCTGAGTTGAAATTACTGCTGGAGAAGTTGGGTTATACTGACACTGACGGATATTATCGTCATCCCGAAGGGAGAAGGGCTATTTTCCTTGGCAATCTTATTGATAAAGGAAAAAAGATCCGCAAAGTATTGCACATCGTGAAAGAAATGTGCGATCATAAAAGCGCGGAAGTAATTCTTGGTGCGGCAGAATATCAGGCATTGTGTTTTTGGGAGATCAATAAATCGAAGGGCGGATATCTTCGCAAGCATTCGTTGAAAAACATTTTACAACATTCGAAGACGATTAAGCAATTTGAAGAGCATGAAGCAGAATGGGAAGAATGTCTTCAGTGGTTCATGAATCTTCCTTTATTTCTGGAAAAGCCGGGTTTGAGAATAGTGCATGGATGTTGGGATGAAAAAATTATTGAGGCGATGAAGGATGAACTGCCGGCCTTACATTTGAACAAAGTTTATCTGCATCGTTCAGTCGAGAAAGAATATAAAGAGCATCGTCATTTGCGCACAATTTTAAAAGGTCGTGAATCAACATTGCCAAAACCATACTTTATCACAGGCAGCGATGGTGAGAAAAAGCACGAAGTAAGAGTTCGCTGGTGGATGAATCCAAAGGGCGCAACATTCGGAGAGTATCTGTTGAAATGTCCGGATGAGTTGAAAGATATACCGATCACTTCCGGCAATCTGAATCACGACAATTTTTATTCGGATCCAATTCCTGTTTTCACCGGACACTATTATTTAGGCGAGCATCCGAAATTGCAAACACCATTTGTTGCCAATCTGAATGGCGCTATAGAGAAAGACGGCGAGTTGGTGGCTTATCGTTTTAACGGAGAGAAAGAACTGATAGCGGGAAATTTTGTGAGTGTGAAGAAGGTGAAAGAGACCGTTGAATAACCGGATTTTGTGAATTTATTTCCGGAAGTTGAAATTATGTATATGCCCGGCATTCCCAATTTGAAAAGTTTAGATATATTCGTCTGCGTTATAAAATTTGATTTACATGAAAGCAATTCGAATACTCTTATTTCTCATTCTAATACCTTTTGTTTCGAATTCACAGATAACAAGAATTTGGACTGACACGATTGAGGAAACTCCTCAAGCTCGGACTGAATGTGCCGTGCTTGACAAATTTTCAAATTATTATCTGGGGTTTGATTCTATTTTTTTACACGCCCCTCATTTTGTAATCAAATTAGATTCCAGTGGCAACGTCCTATGGAGTAAGAAGGTTTTGCCGGACTCCATAATTCCCGATACACTTACAAATTCACAATTGTTTTTTGCAGGCAACCCCAATCCTAATCTATTATTAATAGTATCATCTTCTTATTTGTCTGTCGTTAAAAAACTGGATGTGAACGGCTCAATGATGTGGGAGAAGATATTTCCTTATAATTTGTTTGAGGCCTTTTCTGCTACAAATGGATTAATCTATACTTGGGGATTAACGACTGCTCCGAATACTGAAAAAGTGATCACTGTTCTTGATTCTTCAGGAAACATACTCCGTAGTGATACTTCAGATAACCAGGGGGGCTATGGCTATCCGTGCTTTTCCGAAGACGAACATCAAAATGTTTACTTTAATTATTCAGTGAATTTAGCAGATGGTTGTAGGTATAAATATATAAATGAGTATTTGGTAGACTCAACACATTATCCGGTATCAGGAAACTTTTACCTTGATAGATTTTCAAATCAATATTATCTCGCCAATGATTTTACGTTAACCAAATACGATTCACTGGGGAATTCGCTATGGAGTGCAAACACAGTTGATGCTACTGAATTGGCGATCGACACTCTTGGTAATGTTTATACTGTCAAAATGTATGATTACAACATTCAAAGTTTAATCAGAAAATTTGATTCATCAGGAAATTTACTCTGGGCATCTCCACTTACTGCTTCCTCATCAGCTTTGTTCTACTACAGAGAGATGAACATAGACATGCATAATAATCTTATCATGTCCGGCAATAAGTTCGATGGTCCCGGCTCAATGTCGACTTCAAGTCATAAAAACTTTATTGCAATTGTAAATTCTCAAGGGCATTTATCTGACTATTTTGAAAGCCAATACCCTAACTCACTCTATTCGATAGTGAGATATCCTCAAATAAGTGCAAGTGATATATACTTTTATTGTGATGAACTTGATCTTTCTACGTATATGCAATGTATAGATTTGCACGGCCATCCAAATATTATTGGCAACTTTTATTTAGATCAAAATTCTGATTGTGTTCAAAATTCAACAGAAAATAATTTGCCCGGAATCTTTGTTAGTTTGAATCCGGGAAACCATTTTACCACTACTCAGCTTGATGGTAAGTTTTCATTTGAAGTGCCTGATGGAAATTACACGCTTGATTATTCAATACCGGCTAATTGGCAAACTACATGTCCGACAGCACCGGTTTCAGTGAATGTAGTCAATGGAGTTTCTAATGCGCCAACAGTCTTTGGGTTAACGACGATACAGGGAATAAATGATCTGGAGATAGATTTCTCACATATTAATCCGGTGGCGAATCACGATGTGACAATTTTAATTCATTATAAAAATTGGGGATCAACCACACTGAGCGGAAGTGTGGACTTTGTCTTTGACCCGATTTTCACTTTTGTCAGTACGAACGTGAGTACTGATACGATAAGCGGAACAACCGTAGCCTGGAGTTTTTCAAACCTGCAACCCCTTGAAGAGCGATATATAATTTTAGTTTTGCATTGCGGTTTGTATCCGTCGGCAACGCCTTATACAAATACAGCAAACATCTATACATTGTCAGGCGATGCAAACATTTGGAATAATTCACAAACCGAAACACGTGTTACATCCGGAGCAGTTGATCCAAATGATAAGTATGTAGTTCCATCCGGCGATGGGCCTACAGGAAGTATTTCATATACGGATAGTATTCTCTGTTACAAGATAGCATTTCAAAACACGGGAAATGATACCGCGTTTTATATTCAGGTCATAGATACATTGGATGAGTCATTGGATCCATTGTCGATACAGATAGCAACGATTTATCCCGCAGGCGGAAGTTATTCATTGTCCGACAATGGAGTTCTTAACTTTAAATTTGATCCGGCTGCATTGCCTGACAGTACAACTGACTTGTTGAACAGTCAGGGTTTCATTACGTATTATGCTAAACTCAAACCGAATCTGCCATTAGGAACAACTATAAGAAATCATGCAGATATTTATTTTGACTACAATCAGGGAGTGAGAACGAGTACAACGGTGAATACTCTGAATCATCTGGTGTCGGTGAATGATGTCAGAGTTTTGAGTGAACAATTTGCTGTTTTTCCGAATCCTTCGGCTGATGTTGCATATGTAAAAAGTGAAAATCCTTCGACAGAATTTTCAATCGTTGTTCTCAATTTTATGGGTGAAATCGTACATTCAAAGAGTTATGCAACCTCGATAGGGGTAATTGATACTAAAGATTTGCAAGCCGGTATGTATTTCATAAAGATTGAATCAGAAGGGCGTATGTATCTTAAAAAAATAATCGTTGAACACAGGTGGTAAATCAAATCACTGAGCGCTATCGGTAGGAATGAGGTGTGCTTTGTTAAAAGGTGCCGCATGTTTAGAGATTGAGTTTTCGTAATGCGAATCGAAGTATTACCGGTTTTTGTGGGTGAGGAGCAATTAAAGGGAAGTGAATTTCAGAATGGAGCAAAATTTTCTACAGCAGTGTTTCATTGAAATATTGCAAGCAATGCTTTTGCAAGATTGCAAAAGTTCTGAGCTTCTTCTGGTGAAACAGGTTTTCGGGAATGTCTGAATAAGCATTCGTTGCCACTTAGCTCGATTTCCATCTCCCGGAAATTTGCCAATGGGTCGAGTTCCATGAATTGAAATAGTTCAAGTAGTTTGCCTTTGTCTTCAGTAAGTACCTGAAAGGTTTTCGAGAACAATTTGCTATGATCAAAGTCCAAATCTTGTTTTAAAAACAAATCGAGAAGTTTTTCTTTGATGGTTTCTTTATGAATGTAAGTTCTAGGATATGTATGTTTTGTTCTGATGCGGCCAAAGAGATAATCATCTTCGACTGAATAGGATTGCCTGGCAGTATTGACCGACGATGAATAATTTATAAGCGAAACAGAAAAGGCATTAGGCTGACTTACGGAATGTAATGAAGCAACAACATATGCCTCTAAGTTTTTAAACATTGCAAAGTGATCAAGTTTATCGTCATTGCCTTCTTTGATTTTCAATTGAGTTCGAAGAACTTCAGTAGCAGCTTCAATCATATCTTCATAAGCTTTTCTTGCTGCTCTTATTTCCTGAACGCTTTTATTGTCGGCTAAATCATCGCCGGAGAAATCCGGGGTTTCGTCATCGTTGATCATAATTTTGAAAGGAAGTTATCAAACGGTGGGATTAGTTACGCTCAATTAGATTTGTTTCTTTTTTAATTTTCTTCAGGCTATCAAAAAGGTATTTGAGTTCTTCATCAGTATTAAAAGCATGAAACGAAATACGTATAAAACATTTTTCACGATGCCGCATCACAGGAATTTCGATCTTGTATTGTTCGAAGAGGTGACGTTGTAATTGTTCCGGCTGAGTGGTGTTTACTTGCGCGCTGCACATTTGTCCGTAGAATTCGTGTGTGAGTGGTGCGAGAGCTTGAGTGCCGAGCACTTCATAAAATTCAGGCGCGGCATCAAGAACCTGTTGTTTGCATTGACGGGAAATATTTTTCCAATCATGTCGCTGCATGAAGTCGATTGATTTCGGAATGGTGAGATAAGCGGAGAAGTCGCGCGTACCATTGAATTGATGGTAATCGAAAAACTGCGAACCCGATGGTGCAACACTTTCATAGCCCCAGGAAACAATCAACGGGTCTAATTGATTTTGAAATTCTTTTCGCGCAAAAAGAAATGATGAACCCTTTGGTGTCATCATCCACTTATGACAAGCGCCGGTATAAAAATCTGCCTGTAATGAAGAAAGATCGAGATCAATATGTCCGGGCACATGCGCACCATCGACGATGGTGATTAAGCCTCTCTTCTTTGCTTCCGCGCAAATTTCTTTCACCGGGAAAATGAGTCCGGTGCTGCTTGTAATATGGCTGATGAAAACAGCTTTTGTTTTTTCAGAATACCCTTTCCAGAAATCTTCTATGAAAGCTTCTTTTGAAATAATCGGAAGATTAATTTTCTGCTGAACATACCCGGCACCGGAGTGTTTGCAATAGTAATTCCACGTACGTTCGCAGGCACCATATTCAAGATCGGTGCTGAGAATTTCGTCGCCCGCTTTTAATAGGAAGTTTTTTGCAATAATATTTACGGCAACAGTAGGACTTGGTACGAATACAAGATCCTCTGCTTCACAATGAATAAACTTCGCCAGAGCTTCGCGCGATTTTTTTACATAACCCGGCCCGTTGATGGCAATAAACTGAACAGGTTCATTTTCGAGAAGGTATTGCCATTGAATATAATCGTCGAATATTTCCTTCGGGCATGCACCGAAAGAGCCGAAGTTAAAGTAGGTAATATCGTTTTGGAGGAGGAAGAGGGATTTCATTGCAGGAATTTAATAAAGCAATATTAAACAATTTAGTTGGAGGTAACCCAATGTTTATTTATTCGGTCTGTATTTGTTCAGAGTGTATAGAATGTTTTAAATCGACAATAAAAGCCTGCATAGAAAGGGCAGAAAAATTGTGCTGTAAAATTCGAGAAAGATAATGATGTATACGCGAACGCTAAATTGAAAAGACATCGCGTTCAAAAAATATTTTCTGAGTGGAGTGGTTGATTTCCCTTTTTCTTTTTTGACTTCACTCCGGGCATTAAGCCGACCATCATCACCAGAACAGAAAGTACGATGGTTTGTATAATCAGTGATTTATTAACTAATTCAAAGGTTTGTTCAGGTAAGATGGCGAGAAAAAGGAGAATCGTTATTAATCCTCTTGGAGCGACATAGAGTAGTGGGGAGACCGGAAGTTTGAGTGCTTTTAGAATTACCCATCGGATAAAGAGAATTGAAATCACTATACCTGCCGAGAGTGGAAGTGTTTCCGGATTCAGAATTTCATGGGCATCCATTAGAAAACCGAAGAGCATAAAAAAAATGGCCCGGATCATAAAAGTTATTTCAACGGTGATGTCTTTAAATTTGATTACTTCCCGTTCCAGTTTTTCAGGTCGAAATTTTTCAATCCACCGGAAACCTTTTAACTCTTCCAGGTTGCCAAGAAATAAACCGAAGACTAAGATGAATATCAGGCCCGGCAAGTGATACAATTTTGAAACAGAATAAATTAATATGACGAGCAGAATAATCGGCGTGAATGTAACATGGTGACGAATGCGACTGAGCAGATAAGAAAGGCCAAGAACTGAAATAAATGAGATTAGAATAATCACCAGAAATTCCAGGCCGAAATGACCGAATGAATAGGCGCTGATGACTTCATTCAAGGCGATGAAATTAAAAAAGAGTACGCCAAAAATATCTGACAAGCTGCTTTCATAGATGATAAACTCTTTTTCGTTCGAATGCAAAGTCCTCACACTCGGAATAGCAATAGCGCTACTGATTACACAGAAAGGGATAGCATTCAACAAGGCGGTTTTGAATGGAGTCCCGCTCAAATATTGAAATACAGAAGCCAGTAAGAATGCCTGAGCGAACATTGCCAGAACACTTGTGAGCAAGGCTTTTCTGATAATTGGAATTTTAGACTTATTCAATTCAAGTTCGAGTGAGCCTTCGAGTACAATTAATACTAATCCAATTGTTCCAAGGATCGGTAAAAGCGGATTGAGGTCAGGGATTTTCAGAAAAAAGAAATAGCTGATTTGTCTTACTATCCAACCAAGCAGAAGAAGTAAAATAACAGAAGGAATTTTAGTAAGTCTTGAACTGATATCAAAAACATACGCCAGCAGCAGCAGCAAACAAATTGTGATGATGATGGTTAGAGTCATAGTTTTCTGATATTTTTTGAATTCGAAGCATCCGGAATAGTCAACACTAAATTGTGCTGTGCATGAGCAGCATTGAAATCAAAGATATCAGTATAACCTGTTGAATAAACCGATGAGTGAATTCAAAGTTTTTTCTGTTCCAATAGTGCCAAAGACAATAATACAACTTTTGAATGAAAATTCAATTCAAATTAATTTTACAGGGAGGGAGAAGCTATTCTGAATCTTCGGATTGCGCAGCGGAATTGGCAGTCAATGCAACCGGATCAGCAGACTGTGTTTCTGTTTGATGAATTTCGTGGATATACTGATCCTTTAGGTAATCATAAAAAGATCGTTTACTCACAACGGAGGCAAGGAGATTGGAAAGAAGAGCAGTCATCATAATATAGAAAATCACATTGTGGCTATTGGTCATTTCTGAAACGAGAATTGAAGAAGTGAACGGGCTTCTGGTGATACTGGTAAGGAATCCGGTCATGCCGCAGAGGATAATCAGATTTGTATCGGCATTAGACAAATGAAACCAGCCGGAAATGACTGCGCCGATAGCGGCACCGGCACTTAACGAAGGGGCAAATATTCCACCGGCGGTTCCTGCTGTAAAAGAGATGACGGAGCCGGCCATCCGAAGAAGAGGAATATACCAATCCATTCTTTTTTGGTCAGAGAATAGCGATGAAACCATTAAGTCTTTTCCCGAGCCAAAAATTTTTGAACTGATGAGTACACCGAGAAGAGCGATGGCGAGTCCGCATAGACCTGCATACAAAGCTTTCTGATAATTTTTTTTGAGGAAAAGTTTTTTTCTTATGATGTACAAAATAATTTTTCCTGTTCCACTACCTGCAATACCTGTAGCAAAGATTACAGGAATAATTGCAAGAATTACCCAAAGGCTCACACCGCTTAGTTGCGGATATCCCAGATAGAGATAAGGGCCAAGGATATTTAGCGCTGTGATACCGGCGATGATTACTCCGGTGAGAAGAGCAGATTTAAAAAAGCTGAAATGAGTTTTGGTAAGTTCTTCGATGGCAAAAACAATACCGCCCAACGGAGTATTGAAGGCAGCTGCAAGACCGGCGGCAGCTCCCGTAACGATCATATTCCGTTTTGAAATTTTGGGATACCATGCAGGAAGGAGATCGTTTATCTTTTTAAAGATTGATCCGGAAATCTGAATAGTAGGGCCTTCTCTTCCCACGACACCGCCGCCAAAGACCATGATTAAGCTGGAGAATATTTTTACGAAGATGACACGAAGGCTGAGCAGAGAGTTTACCTTATAATTGTGTTTAGGATTCGACAATTCTATGGCGGCAGTAACCTGAGGGATTCCACTACCTCTGGCGAAAGGCGAGTATTTTGAAACGAGCCACCAGGCCAGAATAAAACTTACAGGAGAGATAATATACAAACTCCATCCGGCACGTGTGTAGATAAATTGAGTACCGGATTCGGCGAGAGAAAAAAGTTTTGCGTAAAGTACGGCTAAGGCACCTGATATTAAGGCTGCAATCCAATAAGGCAATGCATTTAGCAGATTTAATTTTAATTTTTCATTGTCAATTAAGTCGAACTTTGATTTGAGAGTCTTCTTAATTGCTTTGATGAAATCCATTTCGATTCGTTAGGGAGTAATGCATGCGCCCGCTAAAGGTTAGCATTTAAGATGATCGTTTGGTGATTGCTGATAATGCTGTAGTCGCGAGCAAAGATAGAGCAAAGATAAGCCAAATGATTTTGTGTGCCGGAAAGTATTTTTGTTCAGAGCCATATTTTTCGCAGATATTTTTACAGAGCCAATTGGAAGCAAGTTTATTTTTCGTAAACAAAACAGGAAGGAGTATAAATACCTTTGATGGCGAGAAAAAAATGGCAGAAAACGAATCAGCAACTACATTCATAAACGTTGATTCGGGCATTCATGCCGCGGTTCATAAATTCCAAGCTTACCACCTCCCGGCTGCGTCAGTTGTGTTGACAGGCCCAGCCCTTCCTTTGAATATCGCTGCAGGTGATGTTGTGTTTTTACATCTGCTCAACAAAAATGTTAATATCATCACACATTAAATAGAGTACGTGATGGCCGTTTTCTTCTGGCGGATGCACTGCTAATTCTGAAGGAGGAAGTCCGAAGATTAACCAGCCGCGTCCGACTTCGACATTTGTGAGCAGTAACACATCTTTGAAAAACGCTTTGTCTAATTCAGGATTTTTGGAATATATTATGGAATGAACGTCTGATAGCATAGTGGAAGAATGCAATTACTGATTGAAATAAAATGGGATTTAAAGACATTTATTAGAAAATAATTTGAGTGGAGAAATCAGTCAATTCTTTCGGGAGTATGTAAAAGTTTCTATCTTCGTTACTATGAAAAATATTCTGCTCTTAACTGCACTTCTCTTCCTTTCCTTTTTCACCTCCGCCCAGCTCTGCTTCAAACCTCTGGACACACTTGACACAACAATTCCGCATTGGGCGCGCATGATGTATGGCGCACAACCGAATGTATATGAAGTGGAGAAAGAATACAAAGAGTATGTGAACCTGCATCCGGATGATAAACGTCCTTACATCGGGTATTATCAGAATTGGAGAAGATATGTTCAGCGCTTTGTACAAGAGGATGGATCGATTGTGATTCCGACGGAACAGGAGGAACAGCAATCGTTGCAGCGTGCAAGACAGGCACAACAGGGAAGTACTGCAAATCATGCAGTGTGGTCATTTGCCGGGCCGAAAAAAAATTACCGGACGCGCTATAATATCACTGATGGAGTGGAACCGTTGTCGTGGCATGCGAATATGTATTGCATTGATCGCAGTATGACAAATCCGAATGTGTTATATGCAGGTGGTGAAAATGGCGGCGTTTACAAGACAATTGATCAGGGACAAAATTGGTTTTATACTTCGCTTAACGATAATATGACTACGGTTTCTGCCGTTGCTGTAGATCCGAACAATGAAAATATTGTTTTGGTAAATGCCGACAATCGCACCTATCGAAGCACAAACGGCGGGTCGAGCTGGTCGCCGGTAAGCAACGCTCATCTTACAAATGGTTCAACACAAATCTGGCAATTCGTCTACAATCCGGATAACTCGCAAATCGTTTATGCCGGTGCGGAAGATTCACTTTATCGCAGTACCGATGGAGGAGTGACGTGGCACGGTGTATATGGAGGCGAGTGCATGTCAATTGCGCTCAATCCGCTTAACTCGAGTGAAGTTTTCGCATTGCGCTATAATTCTATTTCACGAATTGCAGACTTTTATAAATCGACAGACAATGGAATTACTTTCAATCTGAAAGCTACCGGCTGGTTTACCGTACCACCGGTGGATGCCGGGTTGATTCAAAGTTTCGGCGGACGAATTGCCGTAACTGTTGCTGACACCTCTCGTCTGTATGTGCTCTTGCCGGGAGAAAGTCAGGCTTCAGCTCAGTTGCAATTGCACGGGCAAATTGGAGTGTATCGGAGTGACGACGGTGGAGAAACATGGTCGCGTCCGCATACACAGATTGGCTCGCCATATAATGCAAGTACCCATCCGAATATGATGACATTCTCTGGAGGCGATGATACTTACAATCAAATTTATTACAACACAACACTCATCGCTTCACAACTTGATGCCGACAGAATTCTGATTGGCGGTATGAGCATGTGGCGAAGTGATGATGCAGGTGCAACGTTTCAACCGGTTGGCGGGTACATCGGATCCGTTGCAAGTATTCACCCCGACAATCAAGAGTTCAAGGTTTATCTCACTTCACCCACAACGGAAGAAGTTTGGTTCTCCAGCGATGGCGGAATAAATTATTCGACTGATTTTGTTGCAACACATGAGTCGCGCTGCAATGGAGTTTACGGAACAGCACTCTGGGGGTTTGATCAAGGTTGGAATGATGACATCAAGGTTGGCGGACGATATCACAACGGAAATGCGGCGCGCAGAGATGGTTATCCGGCCGGAGAATTCGATGCAATTGGCGGAGGCGAAGCGGCCAGCGGCTACGTTAACTACAGCAATGAAAAGAAAGTTTACTTCAGCGATATCGATGGAAGAATTTTACCGGATACGATTCATGGCGTCATTGGAACTTTTTCTATGGATAAAGATCCGAATGAATTGTACATTGATAATTATTCATCACGATTATTTTTTGATTGGGAGTATTGGAATGTCGGCTATCTTGGAAAAGATAATGTAATGTACCAAAGTCTTGATGGAGGTTCGCGGTTTTCACCTTTCTATACGTTTGGCTCAAACAGTGGAGATATTCTTCTTTGGATGGAACAGAGCCGTGCCAACAAAGATGTGTTTTATGTAGAGCAAGTGGTTTCGAATGTAATTGTATTATGGAAGTCGACAGATCACGGTGTAACATTTACGCAGGTTACTTTACCACAGAGTCGTCGTGAGATGCGATTTACATTGAGCGGTGATCACCAGGATGAATTGTGGATTTGCTACGATAACGGCGGAAACGGAAACAAAGTATATCACAGTGTTGACGGCGGACAAAGCTGGTCGAATATTACCACTGCCACACTTGATGGTTATACGATGAAAGGCATTGTACACCAGATGGGAACTGATGGAGGTGTGTATGTCGGAACATATCACGGACCAATTTATTACCGGAACAACACTATGCCTGACTGGGCAGTGGTAGGTTCTAATTTACCTGTGATTTCTGATCCGCTTCGAATTGTTCCGTTTTATCGTGATCAGAAAATCAGAGTTGCTACCTGGGATCTTGGAGTTTGGGAGAATTTACTCTATGAACCTTCACGTGTCATTGCAGATTTCAGTGCAGATTATGCAGAATATTTTTGTCCCGGCGATACTGTGAGTTTTGTTCCACACAGTGTTGCATCATCAACTGCTGTTTATCACTGGACGTTCACCGGTGCTACACCTGCGACTACCACAGATATGTATCCGAAAGTCGTTTACAACACAAATGGATCATTTGATGTGAAATTGGTTGTAACCGATGGAGCGATGACCGATTCAATTACAAAATCCAATTTTATCTTCTCTGTTCCGGCACAACCGGGTTATCCTGCAGAAGATTTTGAAGCCGGCACTTTTGATCCGTCATGGCAATTGGAAGGTACAGGAATATCGCCAACCGGTTGGGCGATATCGGACAGCATTGGCGGATATCTTCAAAGCACACATTCGATGATGTTTAATAATTACGGAATGGATTTACAAGGCGCACATGATCAGATCTGGACACGGAAATATGACTTTACAAATCTGGCGAGCGGATGGTTGAAATTTGATGTTGCATATTCAGTATATGGAGGACAGTACAGCGATAGTTTACAGATTGATTTATCAACCGATTGCGGAAGCACCTGGCATCGTCTCTATTTAAGGGGCGGTACGGATCTCGCTACTGCTCCGAGCCTCACTTCTGCACCATTTGTTCCGACAGCCACTCAATGGCGAACCGATTCGGTGGATGTCACAGCTTATGCAGGATATACTGATGTAATATTCTCAATTGCCAACTGCGGAAATTATGGACAGGTGTTGTATGTAGACAACATTAATTTGAGCAGCATTGTGCTTTTGGATGTGAAGAATGAGGATCTGGCGAAGGTGAGTGTTTATCCAAATCCTGTGCGTAGTGAGTTGAAAGTGGAAATTGATAAACAAGATGAATACTTATTGCGCATCTATGACTCGCATGCATCCATTGTTGAAGAGAAAAAAATGGGGCAGGCGGCTACTTTGAATGTCGAGAAATTGGGCGCGGGGAATTATTTCTATGAGATAATTTCTGCGAAAGGTGTTGTGGCGCGAGGAAAGTTTGTTCGGCAATGAGAGAAAAAATTTACCACTAAGACACAGAGACACAGAGATTCTCTTAGTGTCTCTGTGTCTCCGTGGTAATTTTAAAGTTATTTATACATTCGTAAAGTCCCCCAGTCAACTCCAATCCTGAAAGTCTGATACAAGCGACCTTCTTTCAGCGAAGCACCGAAATGTCGCGAAGCAGAATGCAAGACACCGGAAGGATAAGCCACCATTCGGTTGAAGCGATAACCAACGCGATCCACTTCCACCCACTTTGTACGATCTTTCGTATCTCGTTCCATTTGTTGGCGCATGGCACCGAGTTTCATTTTCATCCGGTACGCATCACGTTCAGTAGCAGGGTCGGTGATTTTATATTCTTTGTGCATCCACAAAGAAGTTCCGCAGTCGAAAGGTAATTCCGGAGTCAGATAAATTAAAACTGTAATATCGTTGTAGGGTTCATCCGAATGTACGCCGGGAATTTCTTTATATGATCCGCCGGAAAGGCCCTGATAGAACACACCATTTTCTTCTGCCGGATCAGTATCCCATCGCGTGATTTTTATGCCGAGGATTTTTTCGATTTTCGATTTCACTCCGGGCTCGTGATAGACAGTTGTGCTGCGTAATCCGGTGACATCTTCAGGCTGGAAGTAGGTGGCGGATTTGGCGGCCTCGTAAACTTTCACCGGGTCGGAGTAGAAATTATCGCGGGCAAGAAGAAAGCGTTTGTAAATGAGTTTTTCCATGGAGAGAAGATTTATTCAAACATAGAAGGAAATGTTAGACAATCAAAGTGGCGATAATGATAATATAAAGAAAGGCTTGGCATTTTTTGGGAAAAGTTACTAGTTGGCTGGTTTCTGGTTTCTGGTTGTTCTTTCGAAAGGTGTCTGCTAAATAAAAAATATTTCTATTGAAGATAGGCAGTGACCATTAAATGGACGGCATTAATTAATTAAGAAATCAGGTATTACATAATTACAAATAACCCGCAACCCGCAACCAATTTAACTCAATTAGTTTCACCCAAAAATGAAAGCAATAAACTCTGATAACCGTATAGGTCTAATGGTTTCGCATGAATCATGGAGCACATGATTTTTAGTTTTTGTGCGTCGTTGATATCGAGAGCCTCGGCCCAGAGGGCGACTTCATTCATGACTTGTTGCGTATCGGTGTTGAGCGGTTTCACCCATTGCGTTTTTATCTTGAAACGCATGACGGCATCTTTTTCTGCCCGGGCACGGTTGCCGTTGTATTGTTTTTGAATCAGCTTTTTAATTTTCGGAGTGATATCATATACGCCGGTTGGAATCTTTTTTTCGAAACGCAATTCAATGTTGCTTTGTGTAAATTGAAGGAGTGTCTTTTTTGAGGAGCGATAATTTTTATTCGCTTTGATTTTGGCAAATTCTTTATCAGCAAGTGCCCGCAATTTTTTATCGACCGGACGAAATCCAAACCGATAATAAAACCAGAAGGCACCCGATTCAATTCCTTCCGGATTGTCGAGTCCGTATTGGTAGGGTTCCACTTCGAAGTAAGTAATTCCAAAAACCTGACGATAAACTCTCAGCAATTGACACATGATATATCCCGATTCTCCACCGCGAAATGATTCAAACACATTGATGCCGAAGTTTGATCTTTTCCCGAAGACCCACGCACCGCCATACGATGCCGGCAAACCGTTTTTGAAAAGCGTGAAGCCGACGTAGGATTCGAGCGGCAGTTGTCGTTCGGCAATCATACCGTATATGGCAACAGAAATTCCGCGCTCCAGATCGTAGATACGCAATGTATTTTCATCCATGTAAGTTGCAGGATCAGTTTCGCGCGCAGTTACAGCCATGGTGTTTTTAATCGTATCCACAGCCAGCTGACGATCCTGATCACTCAATTTTCTGGAAGGTGGAAGTGCCGATTCAAAAAGTGCCGTATGATCAAAGCGTTTTAATAAATCGGTGTGGAAATAATGCCCGGAGATATTAAGACGAATTTCATTTTTTGAGAAAGACGAATTTCGCGGAGCAATTTTCACATATGGATCAATCCCCTCCCAGAGATGATCTTTGAAATAAGGCAATTCAACTTTGCCTGTTTCAGAGAGAAGAAATTCCAGTTGATGTTTCGGATCAACTTTGAGCTCGTGCATTAAAGCATCGTTGTCGTTGCCGGCAGTAGTTTCGTAGCGTTCGAGGCTCGGGAGTGTAAGTTTCAATGAGCTATTAAGGTCGAATTGCGGATTTGGAAAACCGTTTAGCTGAACAGAAATATCTGGGTGTCTTGAAAGCCACTTCGTAAAATCGTAGGAGAAGCCGGTGTTGAGGTCACAGTGAGGCAAACCGGAGTTGATAAACTCCTTCGGTAATTTGTTTTTATTTTTTTTTAAAAAAGCGGTGACACGACGAATTTCCTTTTCGGAGAGGGTAAGAAATGACTGATCCGGCGAATGAGCTACAGAAAAGAGAAGTGCGTCGAAATAGCGGAGGAGTATTTTGGAAGATGGAAGTTTTGTATGTGATAATTCAAGCAAGAGCTTCTTTTTATGGGAAAGAGAGGATGCATCGAATTGAGTGTTGAGTTTTTCGAGGAGAGATATTTGGTGAGCGGAGAGAGAGGGCATCATGAAATATTTTAAACCGAAGGAAAGAAAAAATCTTATGAAGTGGGCTGATTTTGGTCAACCTTAGTGGCTCTGTGCCTCCGTGGTAGAATTAATTTTACCACGGAGACACGGAGACACAGAGATTATTTGGCAATGATTAGCCGCGTGGAAGAATTGTTTAGATGAACAATATACACTCCGTTTGAAAGTGAGCCTACATCAATCGTGTTTTTCCCTTGGATAAGAGAGTGGGCCAGAACCATTCGGCCAGTGGTGTCGAAGAGAGATAGTGACTCATTTGTATTTTCACTGAAGATACTGAAGCTTTGTGATGCCGGATTTGGGAAAATATTTTTAAAAGTATTGTCTGCCTCATCTATTCCAACCATCAAATCATAGTAACGCGCAAAAATTTGTTCACCGCCGGATTTGCCGATGATGACATATTTTCCATCATCCTGAACTAAGCCTTCAGATGCAAGGTCATTGGCTCCGGCATTATCAAGTCGTGCCATTCCTAACTGCGTGTCTTCTGTTCCGTCAGTATTCAGTCGCTGCGTTACGATGTCGTAATAACTGCCTGATCCGGTTGTATCAGGAGCATTAGCGGTCACAACAATTTTTTCATCCTGCTGAACATCCATTCCGCCAAGGAAAACATCATAAGTAGTATTCCAGTTATTGATCTTGACACCATTCGTTCCGAAATTCATATCAGGCATTCCGTTATTGTCGAATTGCATGACAACAGTGTAAGTATGCCCGCCATTTTCGTAATCGGAAGCTACAACAATTTTCCCACTTGTAGTTCGATGAATAAACTGAACATATCCAAAAGCACTCGGTGCATAATTAGTAGAGTCAATTCCGCTATATGCAAAGCTGTGATCAAGCACGCCTGCTGAAGTAATTTTGATAATTGCAGTTACCCCCGTTCCTTTTGTGATACCGACGGCATAGATATCTCCGGTGGTGGTGTCTGTTGTTATATCGGAAATATAAATCGGCAATTGTGTTGAAACAACATGACCGAGATTACCGAATGTATTATCAGTTGATCCGTTGCTGTTAAGCCGGCGCATACCGCCGCTGCCTGTCCAAATAATTTTTCCGTTACCGCCCATTGCGACGCGCTCCATTGCCCCGGCCATTGAAGTGTCGTTTACTCTTCCACCCGAACCAAACGACATATCAAGAGTCCCCGTACTATCATAACGCCACATATAGAGATCCTGATTAGAGATGATTGATGGTCGAGCCGTAACAAGAATTTTCCCATCGTTCTGAACTTCGATATCGCCCACTGCATAATTGCCGAGATTCACCCATCCCCCTGAAGCAAAGCCCGCATCAACACCGCCATTGCTTTTCAGTCGGCCGAACGAAACGGTTCCCGCGCCATTCGACACAATTAATTTTCCGTCAGGCTGCAGTGTCATTCCCTTTTCATAAAACCCTGTCGAAGGATTAGAGATCAAAGAAACGCCGCCGGTGCCGAAGGATTGGTCGAGGGCGATTTGTGAATGAGCGTTTGAAGTTGCCAGGAGGAAAGTTAAGGCGAGTAGAAATCTGTATTTCATAGTCAGGTTATGGTGTAGGAATGAAACTTCAGGGTTAGGTTTTAGCGATGAGTAAGATTGCAGATAGTGGAATGAAAGGTAGAAATAAAAATGACTTTGTGCTCCATTGCTTTATTTAAAGAAATAAAGATTCAGCAGTAGGTGGATTAGAAGATGCATATGTCAATTACTCTTAGGTCCTGCGTAACAGAGGACGATTGTTCAAATGGGTTAGTACATATTTTGCCCCGGGGTGCGAAACCGGACCGTTTCGCCCCTAAGGGGTGCTAAACCCCCGAACTAAAATAAAGACAATAATTACGAAAGAAGCGGCTGACGCCTTGCAAGATGGCCCCGGGTTTTTCCCCACTTGCAAGACTATTCGCCAACTAAGACGAACAGCAATAACAAATAGTCAAAGGACAAAATTCTTACTGACGATTCTAACCCCGCAAAAGCTGGATATTATATTATGAGAGACTTTTCATGCCATGTATACTTTAAACGGTCAGGTTTTGTGATAATAGTTTCTCGCAGATGGCCATATACAATTTACAAAAGCATGGATTTGACACTACCTTGATTTTTCTTTCTTTTTGTTTTCGCCCCGGCGAACACATCGCCAAAAAGAAAGAAACAAAGAAAAAGGCGACCACCCGCAGCTTCCTTCTCGGCCTACATATTTTAACTGCTTTCTCTGCTTTAAGATTTGTTCTTTGAATTATCTGCCTCCTTCGATTCTTCACCGAGAAGGAAGCCGCACGCGCGTGGACGGCCCCCCACAACATTCTTCTTCTTGTATTTCTTCTCCCAATTTTGGCGTTTCTTGTTTAATTATCAAATTCACAAATTCACAAAATCTAACCGTTCATAGAATAGTTTCACTGCATGTTCAAATGTCTGAAATAATTCGGCCAGTTATCGAAAAAAATTCCCTCGCCCACTTTCATTGTTGATTTGCCAAAATCAGACTTGCAGAATTTCTTCAAATTAGTATCTTGCTATCGTTAGTTAGAATTTGTTCTGCGAAAACATATCTAAAACATTTATTATCGGACAAAATGAAAAAGATCTCCCTGCTGATTTTATTTTTCTTGAAAACTTCGTTGTATGCACAAACAATCTACCTCTCCGAAAATTTCTCCGGTATGCAATTGCCATTGGGCTGGTCCATGTATAATTCTCAGACGCCATGTGTAGGTTGGGAGTTTGGAGATTCCTTAGGATCTGCAGGGTTTGTGATTCCTCCGAATGGAACGTATGCAGCAGTGAATGATGACAAGTATGATAATTCAGCAGGAACAGCAAACCTGAGCAATAAATGTTATCTGACTTCGCCGTATATAAACGCATCGGCCGCAGATTCACTTCATCTGGAGTTTGATTACTTCACAGGAGTAGATCCCTATGGTGAAGCGCGTGTTGAACTTTCTACAAATGGTGTATCGTACAACTATGCATATGTATTGACAAATTATACCGGTTGGGCACATTTTTCCTGGAATATTCCCTCGTCTTACTTTGTAAATAATTTTCGTTTCAGGATTGTTTACAACGATAACAATACAAAAGCAAAAGGGCTTGCAGTAACAAACATCCTTCTTACCGATCCGCCTACACTTGATCTTGGGCTGAAGAATGTTTTTCATAGTGATATCATCCCATGTCAGAATGGGCAGATTGGCGGAGAGGTGATCAATAATGGTCTGACCGATGTGACTTCATTTGCTGTCAATGTTTATCTCGACAATAATCTCATACAAACAGAAAGTTATGCCGGAATTGATATTGCCTATCAGGAGAATTATTTGTTCCGTATTAGTTCCGGGTTGCCTGTGATATCAGCAGGCAGCCATCATTTTAAATTTGAAATTCTGGATGTGAATTATCAACTATCAGATGCAAATTCTTCTAACAACATAAATGAATTCGATCTGAAAGCTGTGGTTGATTTACCCAAACATCATCCGGTAGTGATTGACAAGACCGGGGCCTGGTGTACATTTTGTGCAGAAGGAAGTTTGTTTCTTGATTCATCAGTTGCGAATTATCCCAATTCAATTCCGGTTGCTATGCATGGCGGAGACATGATGGACTCTGCGTCACTTTCATTTACCGGTAGTCAGTTTGCGTCTTTGTTTTTATTGGGAGGATATCCCAAACTTGGAGTGGATGTTTATAAATTTTCAAGCCTTGTGAATATCGGCACATCACCCTGGGATTATAAGCCACTGGTTGCACAAAGAAATTTTATGTATGAGCCAATCGGAGTGGAGTTGTCGAATGTTACCTGGGATCCGGTTAATAGTGTTGTTCAGGCTACGGTAACAGCAACGGTTTACGATACTGTAGCAGATGATTTGCGAATTAATCTCTGGGTGCTGGCTAATGAAGTTTACGGAACAGGAACAGGATGGGATCAATACAATTCAGCGAATGCATATCCGGGAGAACCACTTTATGGTTGGGGAGATCCGATCATCGGCTTCCATCACAAGGATGTTTTGCTTTCGATGCGGGGAGGATCACGAGGAACAGTAGGTATAATTCCTTTGCCGGCCTATCCCGGCTCTGTATATCAGCAAACGTATTCTATGCAGGTGCCTTCCATTATGCCCGGTTCTACCGGACAAACCAATGTTATTGATGTAAATAATATTTCCCTCATCGGACTTGTGCAGAAATACAGCAACGATATAAATGATTGCCGAATTCTGAATGCAAAATCCGGAGCATTAAATTCATTTTTATCGGATGTTGATGAGATGGAGCACTCGCAAAATTTGTTGGTTTACCCGCAACCGGCGAAAGATTTTGTTGTGCTTCAGGCAACAAGCGGCAAATTAAAAAGTGTTACAATCTATTCCTTCGATGGAAAGGAAGTTTTCAATTCAACCGGATCAGGAACACAATTTGTTTTAAGTACCGCAGATTTCGAAAGCGGAATCTATTTTATGAAAGTATTGCTTGATAGTGGCAGCGAGGAAGCAATGAAACTGGTTGTTAGTAATTAGTAATTAGTAATTAGTAATTAGTGATTAGTAATTAGTAATAAGACTGCGTAATAAAATCACTAATTACTAATCACCAATCACTAATTACTAATCTATGACACTTATTGGCCATCAATTCCCCATCTTAGTTTTCAGAATGGCGCCATTCATAATTGTAATTGATTGTTTAATCACTCTAAACAACATTCGTTATGAAAGGGAATATTTTATTATTCATTTTGGCGATATCGTTTTGTTCCGTAAGCGGCGCCATTGACACTCTCAAAGTCAGGTCGAAAGTAACCAATGTCACAGTTTTTTATAATGGAGCCCAGGTAACGAGAAATGTCTTCGTCACTGCTCTTAAAGGCAGACATTTGGTGGTGATCAGAAATGTTTCTCCGGAGGTAGATGCACGGAGTATTCAAGTGAATATCGGAAAGGGGTGTACTATTTTATCTGTAAAGTCAAGCCTTGACATGTCCGAAAACACAAAAAAGTCGGATGCGCAGAAGGAGCTGCAAGAGAAGATAGATGGGATCAATCATCATATTGAAGATTTGAACACGAAGAAGACAGTTCTAGAATCCGAGGAGAAGTTTTTATCGGACAACAGTTTGTTCAATTCAGAGAAGGCAACAAATCAATTGGCTACACTTAAGGCAGCTCTTGTGTTTTATCAAACGCAAATCAGTGAAATCAGAGAGGAGAAGTTGAAGATAGCACGGCAGATTCTGGATGCAAATGATGAAATTGCAACTTTAAATGAAAGAATAAATGCACTCAACTCAGATAAGCCGAAGGTGTTTAACCGAATAATACTTTTGATGGAATGCAGTGCTGATTATGATGATCAATTTACAATTACATATTATATAACTTCAGCGGGTTGGACTCCGATGTATGATTTTAGAGTAGATGACATTTCAATGCCGTTATCAATTGTTTATAATGCGAACGTTTTTCAATCATCAGGAGAAAACTGGGACAATGTTCATTTGATCTTGTCAGGCAACAATCCGATGATGAATAACACAAAACCTGAATTGCAAAGATGGAATTTAGGTCAGGACGACCCCAATCAAACACTCAATGTAATTCCGGGTGTTGGCGAATTAAAAGGGCGCGTTTATTCTCTGGAAGATGGAGAAGTGATTCCTGGCGTTTCAATCGTACTCATGCAAAATGATAAAATACTAAACGGATCAACCACAGACCTTGATGGGCAGTTTGCATTTAAACCGGTTCAATCAGGAGTCTATAAGTTGAAAGTTTCTGCAATTGGTTTCAAAACGCAAAGGACGGGCCCAATCTATATTAGCAAAGGCGATTCCAAAACAAATGATATTCAGCTTGCGACGGAAAAGGCAGTATTGGCAGAAGTGCAAGTGACAGCTTTAGCAACACAGATTTCAACTCTTGATAAATACAATAGTGTCGCCGCAATTCAGGGCAAGGTAAGTGGCATTTCATCTGAGAAAATTGACGGGCAAAGAGTAAAACAAAATTTCATTGAAAATTCCATTCGAACATCAGTAACAAATGTGCAAAACATAATTGAGCTACCATATACAATTATGTCTGATGGTATGGATAATATGGTTAAGATGAAAGAAATTAAGTTGCCTGTTGAGTACCTCTTCTACTTAATTCCAAAACTAGACAATGAAGCATATCTGGTTGCCAGAATTACTGATTGGAATGAATTGAATCTTGTAAATGGCGATGCTTCAATTTATTTTGAAGGTTCTTACGTTGGCCAGACACAAGTTAGATTTGCAGGCACATCAGACACAATTATGTTGTCACTTGGAAGAGACCCCAATATAGTTGCGCAACGGGAATTTAATAAGAAGCATGAAGACAAGAAAATGTTCGGCACATCACTGAAAGACACGTATGATTTTTCAATTCTGGTAAGAAACAATCGTTCATCAACTGCACACATTATTGTAGAAGATCAATATCCTGTTTCTACAAACAAAGCATGTTTCGTGAATCTGATTGATTCGTCCGGTGCAATGCAGGATAAAGCCAGCGGCAAACTAACCTGGGATTTTATTCTCACTTCAGGTCAGAAAAGAGAAATGGATTATAAATTGCAAATCAAATATGATTAAAAATTCTTTCAAAATGTTATTTGGTGATTAGTGATTAATAATTGGTAATTGGTAGCGTAGCCCTTCTAATTACTAATCACTAATCACTAATTACTAATCACTACCTTTGCCCCATGAATCAATTTCTCCTTCAACTCATCGGCTACGCAGCTTCTGTTTTTCTCGCAAGCTCTCTTTTAGTCAATAACGACATCCGCTTCCGTTGGCTCAACGGTGCGGGGCAGGTTGCATTTATTATTTACGGATACATGATCGGCGCCTTGCCGGTGATGATTACCAATTGTCTGCTTTTAATAATCAATATTGTCAGACTGATTCGAATTTACAATACAAAAGAAGATTTCGATTTGGTGGAAGTTGAAGCCGGCGATCAGCTTGTACAAAAATACCTGAACTATTATCGAAAGGACATTGTCACTTATTTTCCTGAGTTCTCTTTTGCCGACACAAAAAAATCACTCATCCGTTTTGTGGTTTTGCGTGACTTGAATTTCGCAAATATTTTCGTGGCAGAATTAGACGAGAGTGGTTGTGCTGAGGTCAAAATAAATTACACCGTTCCCAAGTACCGTGATTTCAAAGTAGGCCGGTTTATTTTTGAAAAGGAGAATGCATTTATGTCCTATAAAGGCATTCGGGAGATCCATTATTCGCACGTTTCAAATTCTGATCATGCCGATTTTTTACAAGTTATGGGTTTTGAGAAAAAGGGTGAAGCTTATATTACAGCTGTTGAATAATTGAAATTCTGGGATTCCTTAATTTAACAAATATGCATTCCCGGGGTTATTCCGCATAAGGATGAGTTATACTCTTTGCATTTCAAATTCTGAACAATTGAAATATGTTTCACCACTTCGTACTTGTCTGCCTTGACAGAGGTGTCTTCCGTGACGGACTTGTCCGCCGTGAACGGCCTTTCCGCCTTAGAGGGCCTGTCGGCCGTGGCGGAGCCGCTCTCTTGCAGTGGCGATACCATACTTTTTTATAACATTCTAATTCAGGAACTGGAAAATAAGGCAGGCGTGTTTTTTTTGAAATTTGAGAAAGTAAGGAATCTTATTTGTTTCATTTGACCCGATCGCGGCATCGCAGATCTATTTTAGCTTATACATATTTTACCCCGGGGGTGCGAAACCGAAGCGGGTTGCCCCAAGGGGAATGGTAAGTCCTTAAGATATAATTGGAGTAATTGCAAAATGGTCACTAAAAGTGTGGCTAACGCCTTGCAAGATCGCCCCGGAGTTTTCCCCACTTGCAAGGCTATCCGCCGGTTAAGGCGGACAGCATTTTTTAAATAATCAAAGGACCTTAATTAAAAACGTATTTCTAACCGCACCTATGCAGGATATTTTATTAAACAAAACAATTTGAAAAAGTAGCATTTGAAGGAGTTATACTATGAACGTTTAGGTTTTGTGAATTTGAAAATGCATCACGAAACACCAAAATTTTAAGAAAGAATACAGAATTCAGAATGTTGTGTGTGGGGGCGTCCACGCGCGTGCAGCATCCTTCTCGGTGAAGGTTCAAAGAAAGAAGATTATTCAAGGAACAAATGCTTATTAATAGAAAGCTCAATAAATTTGTAGGCCGATAAGGAGGCTGCGCGTGGTCGCCTTTTCCTTTGTTTCTTTCTTTTTGTTCGCTTCAGCGAAAAAAAGAAAGAAAAATCATGATTAAGTCGAATCTATACTTTTGTAAATTGTTTATAGCCATCTCCGAGTATATATTATTACAAAACCTGACCGTTTAAAGTATAAAGATGAAAAACACAATCTGAAATTCATTAGATTTGAATAATAATATTAACCCCGAAAGATATGGAAGGCGGATACCTCGAAAGCGTGATCAAGCAATTTGAATACTACAAATTACTCGGGGAAAAAACCTTTGATCAGGTCAGCGAAGAAAAGTTGTTTCTTCAATACAATGAGGAGAGCAACAGCATTGCAACCATTGTAAAACATTTGTCGGGGAATATGCTCAGCAGGTGGACAGACTTCCTTACTACCGATGGAGAGAAAGAATGGCGCAACCGCGATTCGGAATTTGCAAATGATATCCAAACAAAGGAGGCGATGTTGCTAGCGTGGAAAAAAGGCTGGGAAGTATTTATGTCGACTTTGAAGTCGTTGAAAGAAGACGATCTCGGAAAAATAATTTACATCCGTAATCAGGGGCATACAGTGATGGAGGCGATCAATCGTCAGCTTGCACATTATCCGTATCACATTGGTCAAATAGTTTTTCTGGGAAAAATGTGGGCGGGCGAATGGAAATCGTTATCAATTCCTCGCGGAAATTCTGCCGGATATAATAAAGAGAAGTTCGCACAGCCAAAGCAACGTAAGCATTTCACCGACGAGTACACCGGAAAAGTAGATTCATTGGAATATGTGAAAGAAGATTTGAGAAAAGCTCATGAAGAGTTGTGGAATAATTGTCTGAAACTTTCACCGGAAGATCAACTGAAAAGTTTCAATGGGAAATGGTCGGCCGCTCAGCATGTGCAACATATTAATAAGGGATCAGGAGCATTTTATAAATATCTTCAGATGCCGAAGGATGCAATTGCTCAGAACTTTGGTATGGCAGATCACGCTTCACGTTCGACTCAGGGTATATTGGATTTCTACAAAAGCAGATTGGATGAAGGAATAAAATCGACTCCGCGGTTTGATCCTGAAGAGACAATAACAATTGCAATTCAGGACGAGATTCAAAAAGGGAAGCATATAGTAGACGGAATTATCACGGCTTTGAATTACTGGAGCGAAGAAGATTTGGAGAAGTATGTTTGTCCGCACCCGAATCTTGGCAATATGACAGCGAGAGAAATGCTTTTGTTTACAGTGATACATGCGAGGCATCATGCGAAGGGAGTAATTAGTAAGTAGTAATTGGTAATTAGATAGGCAAATGCCTTTTGTTAATATGATTGAGAAATATTCAAGAATTTTATTGTGCCTTTTTGTTTTGTCATGTAGTTCTTTATATGCACAAAATGTGGTAACGTATGCCGGGAATTCAGGGAAGGAAGTGTTTTATGATGTTATGCAGATTGATGATGGGACATTTTTAGTTGTGGGAGCTGCTGATGATTTAAGCTGGACAGGTTCGGCACCGAAGACGCAATTAAATTACTCCGCTGTAATTCCGAATTCACTTGGAACAAATAAGTATGGTTTTATTCTGCAATTAAGCAACGACTTGCAGCAAATTTTACAGGTCGTACATTTTCCTCAGGGGGCTGTGGAGGATATTCGTTTCATCAAGACAAATACAAAGCCGTATTCGCCTGTGGGTGATTTGTACATCTCATGTAACACGAGCGATATTGATGCAAACAACGGCGGTTATATAATTGCAAAGCTTGATCACAATTTTCTGAATGGAATTCCTTCTTCGCTTGATTGGCTGCAGGTGGTTTGGGCAAAATCAATGGCGAAGGATGTTCATCCATGGGATGTAGGCAATGATGGAAAAGTGTATTATGTTTCCGGCGAAGCGCATGGGTATGATTGGAGTGCGATGTATCGTTTAAATTCTAACGGACAAAGAGAGCCGGTGATGAACTGGCGCACGCACTGGCTTACGAATGGAAGTGAATGGAACGGTACTCCTGCATCTGCAAATCCGTTGAACAATATTGATTCTGTTAATTACAGTGGCATCGTTTTAAAAGTTACCGGCAGATGTGAATTGCGTTCATGGAATGCAAATGATTTCAATCAGAGTTCTCCGGACGGAAATGGTGGAACGAGAAAAGGAAAGTGGCCGGCGGATTTTCTTTTCGACACACCCTGTGATCCTGCTGCTCCGACTGCAACAGGTCCGGGTTACAACGGTTACAGTTACGCATCGTGTTGTCCGGTCTGGGGTGGAAGCAGTATTTGTGTCGACCGAAGAACAAATTGCGTTTATCTCGGAATGAATTTCAAAAGTTACAATCAGCCGTTATCTACTCCTGATTTTGAACCGGCGGTAATTGCATTCGACAGCAGTGGCGCTCTTTTATGGTGGAGTCGTTTGTATAATTAAAATACACCGGCCGGAGATACCGTTTCATCCATCCCCGGATCAATACGTTGATGCTTTATCAATCGATTATCAAAATGAAGAATTGGTTGTTGGCGCCCGTGCTCATGGAAATAATGTTGAGAATTTGTGGGAAGGAGATCAGATTGCAGCAAACTCTTCAGCGTTTGGATTTCAAAATCGTTTCACCGGAAGCAATGGAAACATTCATGAATCATGGTTAGGCAAATTGCAATTAAGCAATGGCACACTGACGAATTCAACTTATGTAGCTGAATATGCAGAGGGCGCCACACTTGGCACTCCGCATGCTGATCCGAATCTTGACGGCTGGGCCGACCCCAATACCGGCTGGCCGGATGTAAACACAACATTTCTGACGAAGAATAATATGAAGGTAACTTCTTCTGGCGATGTAGTAATAATGGCGAAAGGAAGAAGAACAATTACGACGGCGAATGCATACCAAAAAATGGTAAAGCCCGATTGGGGAGGATTGAGTTGCTGGAATAGTTTTGTTCGAGTGTATGATTCTAATTTTACAGTGCCGAAATATAGTTCGCTAGTCGTAGGTCAGTGGGACACATTAACGCAGGCCGGCGGTAGCAATACTGAATTGTTTGGAGTATGGAAAACCCCGAAGGGTGTAATTTGTGTAGGCCAGCAGTTGGCCGACACGCTTGGCAACCCGGTAGGAAATCCATTGCCATTAATAAACGTTCCTGCCTGGGGCAATAATCAACCACAGAATGAAAGCGCCGTTCTTGTGTATTATACTGCGACAAATCTAATTAACGCTAACGACAGTGTACTGTCAAATACAATTTCAGAAACGCTCTTCGAAAATCCTCATCTTTCCATGTCGCCGAATCCGGTTCGTTCTGTTTTACATTTCAATGTGCCGGATCAGGTGAAATCTTCCATTTATACTTACACAATTTATGATGTGAGTGGGCGGATTGTTTCAATCGGAGAAGTGCATTCGACTTCAATCGACGTCGTAAATCTCATCGCCGGGTTTTATTTCTTTGAGTTGAATGCGGGTGTACAAAAATATTCAGGAAGATTTATAAAGCTTTAGCACAAACCTATCAAAGCGAATTTCCTCTTTTAAAACAAATTGAGGTCGACCAAATTTTATAATGATAGAAATCAATTCCGTATCTGACTCATCTGATTTTTTTTCCGGATAAGAATATATTCATTTGCTGAACGAAAGCACAGAATATGTTAAAAATCATCCTTCCAACGATTTTGTTCTTACACGGTATAATTCACATTGTAGGATTTGTAAAAAGCGTAAGGCCAAATGCGGTCAAAGTGCTGAAAGAACCAATTTCCGCAATGCAAGGATTTTTCTGGCTGCTTGCAGGAATTTTGTTTTTATCGGGAGCTGTATTTCTTTATCTGGATATAAATTTAAACTGGGCTTTTTTATTACCGGCAATTATTCTTTCTCAGGTATTACTTATTCTAAATTGGAAGGAAGCCAAATATGGTACTGTAGTAAATCTAATTGTCGTTTTCATAGTTATAGTCTCCTTTTCAACATGGCAATTCAGGAAAACGTATGAAGATGAAGTCAAGGAAAATCTTTCACAAGCATCTTATTACGGAAGTGAAATGCTTTCAATGGATGACGTTAGAGAACTGCCTGAACCCGTTATCAGATATCTTGAGTATACGCATTCCATTGGCAAGCCAAAAGTGAATCACTTTGAAGTGAGTTTCACGGGAAGAATACGAGCGAAGAAATCGAATGAATGGATGCCATTTAAAAGTGAACAGAATAACTTTATGCACGATCCGACAAGGCTTTTTTTTATGGACGCGGTGATGAAACACCTTCCTGTTGCAGGCTATCATCATTACCTAAAAGGAGTAGCTGCTATGGACATCAGGCTGCTTTCGCTTTTCACGGTTCAGTACTTTGATGGAGAAGAGATGAACGTCGCTGAAACAGTGACATTTTTCAATGACATGTGCATTATGGCGCCCGCAACATTGATTGACAAAAGAATTAGTTGGGAACAACTGAGCGATGATTCAGTGAAGGCAAAATTCAGCTATAAGGATATTACAATTTCTGCCATACTCGTTTTTAACAATGAAGGCGCACTAATCAATTTTATCTCCGATGACAGATTCAATTTCGAAGAAAAGAGACGAATGCGCTGGTCAACACCAATCACTGAGTATCGTGAAATAAATGGTTACCGACTTGGTGCTTTCGCTAAAACGGTATATAAGTATGACGATGACGAATTTGCCTATGGTGAATTCGAGTTGAAAAGCATAAAACTAAATTAATATCACTTAAAGAATTCAATAACATCGATTACGGAGGATTCAATTAGTACTTTATTTTAAAAGGTTGAACCCCAAATCCACCCATGTTATAATTCCCACAATATTCTATTTTCTATTTTCAATATTAAATATTCAATCCACTATTACGGCTTCGCCACAGCAACCCCCGCCTTTGCATTGTTCTCGATCAAACTATAATCCGCCGACTCAATTAATTTGTCGCCGGTAAGATCATGATAGTTGTAAGCGTTGATTGTTGGATACAAGATGGATTGAAGTTCGTTGAAGTCGGATTGATTGATGACACCGTCATGCGTCCCGGCAGTGACACCATTCGTTATGTCACCGCTATAAATAGCATAAGCCCCCGAAGGCATTAGTATCTGATTTGATCCGTAAGCCTTATTTGCTGCCGAAGTAAAATCGTATGTGGCACCACTGGTCAAGGTAACAGGCGCTGCACTCCATGTTTCAAGAGCATTTCGGTGTTTAATCACGATATAATAACTTCCACCCAATAGGGTTCCATTCACCTGATATGCTCCAAGGCCATTCAGCAAAAGTGTTCCAACTGTACTACTCGCTAGTGCATATGGAGAAGTTGAATTGTGAAACTCAATTGTTGCTGTATCGCAAATTGAAGGGTATATAACCGGATCAATGGTTGCGCGCATCAGAGTTGTACTGGTACAAAATCCCTGAATGATAAATTTGACGTTGAAAGTAAATGTACACTGAGTGATCGAAATGTTGACTCCATTATCGGGACCGGTAATAACAGGTGCAGACGACACAATACGGATTCGGTAACCGCTTCCGGTCGCTTGCCCTGCGGGAATTGTTCCGTTTATAGTTCCACTCGTTGCAGATGTGAGTGTGCCTAAACTTACCGGGCTTGCAAAACTTCCCGCCGCATCACTCAATTGAGCTGTGAACACATTGCCTGCATCGAAAGCACACGCCACTGTGAATGGAATGCTGATAGAACTGCCTTTGCATTGCGAAGTCGAAATGCTGCCGGGAACGGCAACGGTCGGATTCACCGTAACGGTAACTGATTGTGTATTCACTGTGCAACCCGTTCCGTTGACCGTGTAAGTATAGACGACATTCACCGGCGAAGCGGTAGTGTTAAGTAATATCTCGCTTGGATTAGTTGCCTGAGCAACCGTGACCGGATCATTGCTGATTCCGGAAACACTTGAACGTGTCCATGTGAAAGTTGCCGATGAGTAGGCGCTCGTTGGAGAATAAGTAAACGTTGTTCCGCTGCAAACCGAAGAAGGAGTGAGTGTGCTCGATAATGATGCCGTCGAACTCACAGTAATACTTACCGGATTGCTCGCAAATCCATTTGCAGTAACATACAATTGATATGTTCCATCCGGAACAGTGTTTGGAATTGTGAAGTAAGTTGTATCAGCCGCTGTACGCATAACACCGGTGCTGTTCCAGTTGTAAGTGCGCACATAATAGACATTCGATCCATTCACTAATCGGATAATCGGATAATTTGAAGCCATCTGCCAGTCGTCTCCATAACATGCGCCTTCTGAAATTCCGTTAAATTTATTTCCTGTGATGCGGTAGGTTTTGCAGCCAATTGCTGAGAGAGAAGAAATAGTTGGTTTACCGGCGGCGATTGGAGAGCCGGCCGGAGTGTAAACATAGTATTGAGAAGATCCCTGACGAGAGTAAAGAATATTTCCGTCGGGCAGACAAGTAAAATTGGTAACGTACGTACTCACATTGAGTGATGATCCTCCTCCGGGAGCATTGATTAATGTATACGTATTTGTATTGTAATCGAATTCGTAGAAATAAGTCGGGCTCGGAAAATGATTTGCAGAAGTAGGAGCAGGGCTTGCGTCCAGTAAAATTTTTCCATTGACCATCATCGCCGCAGGAGCGTCAGGCTGACCATTGCTTGAAGGAATGTCAGGCCCGGCTAACCATGTTCCCGGATTTGTATTTCCTGTCGGAGTATAATAAGCAGTCTTTCCCGTTGAGCCGATATAAAATGCACGCCCATCCGGAAGTAAGAGTGCAGCGCCGGTTTCGAGCCCGTATGGGTCGTACAAACTCACCGGTACATTTCCATCAGCCACCCACGTATTTGTTGCAGGAATATATCGTTCGGAAGAAAGCGCATTTCTGTCGACTTGAAGAATACTGTTGTCCGGTAATTTTACCCATGAAGATTCGTTATGAATTCCAATGCAATTCGGTCCGGTAGCGTAAGTGTTGGTTGCAGGATTATAAATTGAAGTTGGTCGCAAAGTTCCTGTAACAAGTGCCTGAAGCACTCTGCCGTCTTCAAGAATTGCAGAGTTAGCATCACTCACTGTTCCTCCCGGCGATGGGGTCGCTGTCCATGTATTGGCAACCGGATCATAAACTTCGCCTGCAGCGCCACCTGTTCCGTATTCTCCACCGGCAATGTAAACACGTCCGTCTTTCAATACTTGTGATGAGAAGTAAAGTCGTGTATTGATCATTGAAGCAGTAGAAGTCCATGTTCCGTTTGCATAACTTCCGCTTGCATCGGGTTTCAGGATATTCCAGGTATTTCCATAGCCATCACTTCCTCCGGAAAATGATTTACACATTATTGATCCATCCGATAAAACCAACATTGCGCCACCGTTACTTCCGGGTGCAAGGTTTGTAACAGCGGTCCATGTACCGATGGAAGAAATAGACTGAGACCCGATAGGGCATGTGGTTGTTGGCGTTTGTGTTCCCATTGCGCCGGATCCGGTTACAGATGTGCAGCAACCTTTGAGTAAATCGCCAAGTGTAGCAGTAGCTTTTGTGTCGTAAGTAATCCAGAAATAGTTACTGCCTTCCGACAGTGTTGCAGATCCGCTGATAGCGTAGGCACCGTTTGGAGATGCAAACGTACTTCCGAATTGTGTTAATGAGGAAAAGGTACTTGAATTTCCGGTGAAGTAAACTTTTGCATTATTGAGATCGTTTGCTGCATTTGTACATCCGGTAGTTGACAATGCAAGTGAAGTCAAATTAAATGGTGAACCGCTGCCTGTTGTGACAACTACGACTTGAAGAATTTGCACGCCTGAAGTTCCGGCTGCAACAGCTTGTGAATTGTTCAGAAAATTTGTTGTGCATGAAACAAAAGACATAGGAATAACTGCACCGGGAGTCCAGGTATAGGTAGAACCGAATGCAGGAATGTTAGTGGACGACATGTTGCAGACATCGGATAATACAGTTCCGGCAACTGAAGTGCTCCATGTATGAGTGCCATTTGTGATTTTCCGTAAATTGAAATCTGCTGAAGTGGCTCCGAGTAATCCCATGCTTCCTGATTCAGTTCCAACATCTGCGCAGGAATTTGCTCCCATCGTTGTAACATCCGTACTGGTTCCCCAAACAACCTGAACGGTGTTTGATGTTTCATTAAGAATGATCTGAAAATTCCAATGGTTGACAGAGCCGTTTCCATAATGATCAACATCTGCCCATTGTATCACATACTGTCGATTCGGTGCGCTTCCGCGAGTGCCAACGGAAAGAGTTGAAGATGCGCTTGCACTAACTAAATCTGTACCGTAACCGGCAATCGAATTTGAAGCAGCTGTTTGAAGTCCGCAATACACATTAGCACTCGTTGCCCCAAGCGTAATAAAACCATTCGCGTTTACAGTGAGAGTTGTGTAAGCCGTTCCGTTGTAGTTAAAAGAGAATGGAAGAGTTTGGGTGGACGATGTTCCATCATCCCAGGAAGCGGTAAATAAATTTGTTCCTCCTGACAAGGCAATGTAATTGCCGGTTGAGAAAGCAAACGTGTATCCTGAAACTAATGCAAATGAGCTTTTGCCGATGAACAGCATAATCATTAGCAGAACTAATCGTAACGACGAGTGTGTACGTACAGTGTGTGTCATTGACTAAGAGATGTGTGAAACCGGCAATAGCAGGGCCTTTTCGAGCTATAAGTATACAAAATCCCCTTAAGACCTGCAAGGTTATAGGAGGAGGTGTTTGGTAGAAAGAATATAATACTTGGTGAAACTAAGAATATTAGCTAATTGGCAAATTAGCTAATTAGCTAATTCAATCCGCCATCTCCTCCAACCCCTTCCTGCTAATCAACGGCGATTCTCCGAAGAGAATTGATCTGCGACGATAGCGGACGTGAGTGGCAGCAGGTGTGGGGATGACTTCGCAAACACTGAGATCGATCTTACTGTCATCCATATTTTCAAAAAGTTTTATTCCATTGTTTAAAATGACAGGAGCAACGTGCAACCAGATTTCATCAAACAATTCCTGACTGATGAATTGTTGTATAAGATTAGCGCCGCCGATCACCCAAATATCTTTTTTGCCTGCAATAGCTTTTGCTCTGATAAGCGCACTTTTAATTCCTTCCATCACAAAGCAGAAACCACGTGCAGGTTGTTTCGGAAATTGACGTGTCACCACCAAAGCAGGCACTGCAAATGGAGAAGCGCCGCCCCAGGAATTTTCAATGGCATTATGATACATTCTGCTTCCAATGATAACGGCACCGCTATGATCAAAAACATTGTTAAGAATTTCAGTATCCTTTTCACTTCTCCTTGCAAAAACCCAGTCGTACAAACTATCACCGCCATCACCCATCGGATTATTGATCCCCGCATTAGGCCCGGCAACAAATCCGTCGACCGACATCGTCATTGTTAAGATTACTTTTCCCACAACAATTCAAATTATACACTAAAAGTAAGTGATCACCATTGCGCTGTGAAGGAGTTATGTCAGCACCCGCTTTGATTTTTCGTAGTTTTTCGCATGTCAATTAATCATCTTAAGCCCTTGTACTTGGATTATTTCGTAGAATTGGTAAACTTTAAAGGGAAGAGCTATTTTTGGATGGTAATTAGTGATTTGTAATCAGTGATTAGTATATGAATGAAGAATTAATTCATTACCCCCCCCCCCTTGCCTTTCGTATAAACTCAATTCGCAACTAACTAATTCCTAATTACAAATCACTGATCATTCCAGATGCTATTTTCTTATTTCCGACTTCAACTCCATCTTTTTCTTCGAAAATTCCGAAATCAGGGAATGCATCCTGTGTTGGGGATTTTGATCTTGGTGCTGATTTTTTTGCTCGTAGATGTTTCCCTGCTTTACAAGCTGACGAATGGCGTTTATGTTTTTTGGGCACTTCAGGTGGTATTGGTGTTTCGTGCTTCAGGAAATTTTCGCACGGAATTTTTGATGCAGGTTTTTAATAAGAGGGATTATTATAAAATACGTGTCTTCGAAAATTTAGTTCTTGGTTTTCCATTCTTTGTCGGGCTGATGATTGGAGGTTATATCATGGAAGCATTTGCCGGCTTAGCGCTGGTTATTTTGCCGGCATTTTACAGGATACCGAAAAGCTCTTCAATAGTTATTCCTACACCATATTATAAAGTGCCATTTGAATTTGCTTCAGGCTTTCGTCAATCTGTTTTCATTTTGTTCTTGCTATATATTTTGACAGCCATTTCACCGTTCATTCCGAATTTCAGTTTGGGTGCCGTTTCGGTTTTGATTCTGGGAGTGATTCCGTGGTCGTATTATCAGAAGCCGGAAGATGAATTCCTGATCTGGATTCATTCAAACGATCCGCCATCATTTTTATGGATGAAAATCAAGACAGCTTTGAAATACACTTTTCTTACTCAACTTCCGGCTTTGATCTGGTTGACGGCATTTTTTCCGGTTGAGTGCTATGTTCTTTACGGGGTGACTATTTTCACTTCTCTTTGTTTAATTCTCATTATCGCCGGTAAATATTATTCTTATCCGGAGCCACTTTCGATTCCGGTTAGTATGATCATGTTCATTGCTATAATTTCAGTTGCATTGTTACCGGTAGTATTGATTTTCTTTTTGACAAAATCAATAAGTCGCATTAAAAAGTATCTGGTATGATTAAAGTTGAATCGCTCAGTAAGAATTTCGGGAGCCATCAGGTTCTTAAAGACATCCGGTTACAGTTTGATCGTGGCAATGTTTACGGCATTGTTGGAGAAAATGGAGCAGGAAAGACGACACTCTTTCGTTGCATAGCTGGACTGGAATCGTTTTCAGGGAATATTTCGTCCGAACTCAAGCCGCTGAAAAATCATCTCGGTTTTCTTCCAACGGATCCGAACTTTTTTCCGCGAATGACAGGAGAGGAGTATTTGCAACTTGTTTGCAACGCTCGAAAAGTGAAATATGAAAATTCGAAGGAGAAGAACTTGTTTGACCTGCCTCTTCAACAATTCGCAGAAACATATAGTACAGGAATGAAAAAGAAGCTGGCCTTAACTGCGCTACTCTTAACCGGCAACAATTATTTTCTTTTTGATGAACCATTCAACGGTGTCGACATTCACAGCAACATGATGATTACGGAAATTATTCTTCGCCTAAAATCTTTAGGCAAAATCATCATCATCTCTTCTCACATCTTCAGCACACTCAATGAAACCTGCGACACCATTTTTCTATTACGAGAAGGCACGATAGCCAATACGGTTGGCAAAGCCTCTTTTGCCCAACTCGAAGCGGAAATGAAAAGGTACTCTGTTGGCGATAAGGTGGAGAAATTTGGGTTGCGATAAATTGTTATTTAATGATTTCTTTGAGGAAAAACCACAAAAAATCTTGTCACTTCTTTATATATTTGTAGGAATATGCTTCTGGCGATAACATTTCCTAAATTAAATCAGGATTCTTTTCAGCGAATACAAAATTACCGCAAAGTCCATGATACACTCTATTACCACATTGTGGATCCGCATTTCACTTTAGTGTTTCCTGTTTCAGGTTGGAGTGGTGAAGATTTCATTGCAGAGATCAAAGCCGGGTTGTCCGGGTTTAATTCATTTGACTTTACGCTGAAAAGTGCAGTAGTCAATAAAGATTCATTCAGTGAAATGTATCACACATTTTTGGTTCCTGACAACGGATTTTCATCCATTGTAAAATTGCACGATCGTCTTTACGACGGAAAATTATTAAGCGAACGCCGCTTCGACATTGATTTCATCCCACACATCGGCATCGGAAATTCCCCAGACAAGTTCAAATGCAAATCCATGGCCGATGAATGGAATAACGAAGAATTTGCAATCAACGGTCTCATCGACTCCATCTCGATTATTGATTACTCAAACGCGACCGTCAGCCCCCTGGAAACTGTAAGGCTTGGTATTTGACTAAACGGTACCATAGTTTCAAATTAGCTAATTAGCTAATTAGCTAATTAGCTAATTTAACTTTTCGCATTCGAACTGCTGAAAATCTGATTATAAAACATTCCATAAGAAGAACTAATTAATTTTCTAAACACCTTATCTGCTGATGAACCAATTAGGCAATTAGCTAATCAGCTAATTGCCTAATCGTACCTCACCCGCTTCGACCATTTCAAAAACCATTTCTCCACCAGCAGGTAGTAAATAAAAGCAAAGACGATGGAAGTAAAAATGGCGAGAATCATTCTCCAATGATCGGGAATGCGAACTACAGTGAATACAGCAACAGCACCGCCGGCGAGTCCGTGAGTGAGATAGAGAGAATATGATATTTTCCCGAAGAAAGAGCTGATTTTTGTTTTGATGTTGAGAAAGAAGATGGCAAGCAATGTGATGATGAGAAATGGAATAACGATGATAAATTCAAAGCACCCAATGTAGGTAAGCAGGAGTACTACGGTGATTAAAAATTCCGGTAAAGAGATATTTCGGGTAAAATACATAAAAGCCTGAAAGCCGATGGCGAAATAGGCGTAGTTGTTAAAGACTGTCTGGTAGGAGGCAGGAATTATTTTTCCAAGCAAAATGAAAAGCACAATAGCGGCATAGCGAACCCATTTGTTTTTCATGTACCATTCGAATACAAGTCCTGTTAAAATGTAAAATTGAAATTCAACGGCAAGCGTCCAGAAGATAACAAGTATCCATCGCTTCTTAAAGAAGGGAACGAGATAGGTTACGTTCAGCGTAAAATCCGAAAATGAAAATAAGTAAGGGCTGCCCCAATCTTTCCAATGGAACAGGAATAAATTCCATAGAAATAATAATCCGATAAAGATGATATACGGCGGCTCGATGCGAATTGTTCTTTTCAATAAATACTTGAAAAAGTTTTTTGTCTGATAATTATTCGTAAACATCGAATACGGAATCACAAATCCGGAGATCACAAAAAAGATATAAACCCCCAGGTACCCTTCCATACAAGCTCTCAAAAAGAAATTCGGGGACTCCGTTTCGTAAACATATTTCTTCACATGAAAAAGACAAACCATCACCGACGCCAACCCACGCAACCAGTCAAGGCTGTGGATGGTGGAGCGGAGTGCCGTGCGTTCTTTCATGGACGGAGTTTTTAAATTAGCTGATTTGCTAATTAGCTAATTGGTCTTTTCTGGCAGAATGTCTTAGCGAAATTCAATATTCCGGGTGGACGCAAAATACAAATTAGACCGTGATCCTGCTTAAGTTATTCCAAACTTACCCAACGCTTTATTAGCTGATGTGCCTGTTAGTTAATGTGCTAATTAGCTAATGTGCTAATTAGCTAATGTGACAATTAGCTAATGTGACAATTAGCTAATGTGACAATTAGCTAATGTGTTGATACGCTAATTAGCACATCAGCTAATTAGCACTTACACGTCAGCTAATTTGCACATTATCACATCAGCTAATTAGCTAATTGGCGAATCCCCCATCAACTCCCCCAAAACTCCCCCGCCGTCTTCCCCGACTCGTCGTGTTTGTTGACAAACAAAAACTGCCACCACTCCCAAAGCCAAACGCGGCGGCCGATGTTAGTGTACCAACGCATGGCGGAGCGGAGGCGGGACTCTTTGTGGAAGAGCAATCTCAATACTGCTTTCGGACGGGTCTGCAGAAGAATTTCAATCAGCTTGACATAGAAAATGACGACTAAAGGATGCAGGTGTTTCATTCGCAGAACCTGATGTTTGTAATCCCAATACCGTTGATCGCTCTGAATGATTTCTTTTTCTTTAACGTCATGGAAAAACGGCGTCCAGCGATGAGGAGTGACGTACAACAATTGAATTTGATCCGGATCATAAGAGAGCAATTGACGGAAGCTGTTGTAGAAATCTTTTGTCCGTTCTTCGCTAAATCCGACAACATAGGTAGCCATCGACAAAATGTTATGCTGACGCAAAAGTTGGATAGCTTCTTTATCTTTTGAAACTGCTCCGGCCTTTTTAATTTTTTCCAAAACTACAGCATCGTAATTTTCAATGCCCAGAAGGAATCGCTCAAATCCAGCTTGTTTGTATAGATGAAGAAAATCTTTGTCGCGCACAATATTGTCGGCACGGATACTTCCGACTAAAATTAGTTTCAGATTCTTCGCAACCAATGCTTCAAGAAAAGCTCTCCATGCTTTTGGATTCGATGATGGATTTTCGTCTGCGAAATTGAAAACTTCAACACCGAGAGACTTGTGAAGCATTTCCATTTCATCGGCGAGCTTTTGCGGATCACGATGACGCCAGGTTTTCCAAAACAAACTTTGTCCGCAATAGGTACAAGGGTAGGGGCAGCCTCTTGAAAATTGAATTACCACTGCTTTTCGTTTTCCCCAATATGTGTAATCGTAATCCTTCATCAATTCCCATGCGACACGGTAATCGTCAAGATTCTGTATCAGTGGTGCATGACCTGTGAAATATGGTTGTCCGTTTTTGTTGAATGCAATTCCTTTTACGTTTTCAAAATCCCGGTTTTCGTCAATGGCATTTATCAATTGTTTGCATACTTCTTCTCCCTCGCCGCACACGATGAAATCAATCTGAGGATTTTCGGAAAGGATTTCTTTCCAGTGATACGTTGGGAAAACTCCGCCAATAATGATTCGGACTTCCGGCATTCTTAGTTTGATAGCTTTTGTAAGCAAATTGATAACCGGCTGAGCCGAGGTTGATCCTGAATGACCGAGTAATACTGCATCAGGTTGAAGAGCAAAAACTCTTTGAAGGATGTCGGCTTCTTTTAGCGGAAAATAATCAGCATCTAATAATTGCACATCGTGGCCGGAATCAATCAATGGTCCGGCAATTGAAAGCAGTCCAAGAGGAGGAAGGTGCTCACCGGCAAGACGACTTCCGATGGCTAAATGCGGAGGGTTTAATAGCAGTATTTTCATTATTGATTTTTAAAATGTGTATTCGTCTAAATCATGAAAATCCGCTTTAAGAACATACAAGAATAATTCTGTCACCCCTCCGAACGTGAATAAATAATTCTAATTTTACGTCAGCAAAAATTTAAGGATAATTAACAATGACAGTTGTTCAGCCTGAATTGTCGAAGTTGATTGAAGCCGAAGAAAAAGCTTCAATACTTTTTGAAGCCGTGATTCAAAGAGGAATCATTGCTGCCGGCAAGTCGGAACGACAAGTCAATGAAGAAATTTTCGCTCTTGCATTCGAACTGTTCGGAATTGAAACCTACTGGCATAAGAGAATAGTGAGAGCCGGAGTGAATACGCTGTGTCCGTACGATGAAAATCCTCCCGACCTTATTCTGCGCGAAGATGAAATTCTCTTTCTGGATTTCGGTCCGGTCTTCGAAGAGTATGAAGCAGATTTCGGAAGAACCTATGTAATCGGAACCGATGCAGATAAAATAAGGCTGTGCAATAATATTGAAAGCGCCTGGTACCTGACCCGAACCTGGATCATGAAACATCGTTCGCTTCGTTCGTCCGATATATATAAGTATGTATGTGACCTTGCTCGTAAGCTTGGTTGGGAATTTGGAGGTGAAATAGCGGGGCATCTGGTAGGAAAGTTTCCGCATGAGCGACTTTCAAAGGGTGAAATTGGTTTGTACATTCATCCGGAAAACGATCTTGATATCTTTGAGAAGGATGCTGATGGCAATGACCGGAGGTGGATTCTGGAAATACATTTCGTCGACAGAGAAAAAAAGATCGGTGGTTTTTTTGAACAGTTAATAGAAGGAATACAATAATGAGTAGAGTGAAAAGTGCATATTGGGTTGTGATTCTTGCAGGAGTTGTGATATTTTCATCATGTTCTTCCATGCAGGAAGATAATAAGAAGGAAGATCTCGAAGGATGGAAGAAATTAAATCAGCCTGCGTTCTCAATTTTGTTTCCTGACAGCTTTGAGCTGGTACACGATGGAAGATACGGCACAGAGTTTATCCTGTTTGCTCCCATTCAGGACTCAACAGACAAGTTCAGAGAGAATGTGAGTTTGATTATTCAGGATTTGAAGGGAAGAGATCTTGATCTGAAAAAATATACTACACTTTCAGAAGGGCAGGTGAGGTCGCAAATCAAGAATGGGAAGGTGATAAGCAGCGAAACACTTAAAGGCGCTGATGGAGAGTTTCAGAAAATAATTTATACCGGACAACAGGGCGATTTCAATTTGTACACAGAGCAATATTACTTCATTAGAAATGAAAAAGCATACGTGGTAACTTTCACGGCAGCCCTTCCGGAGGCAAATAAATACAAAGCAGTAGCAGAAAAAGTGCTTGCTTCGTTTAAAGTAAAATAGGAAAACCATTGAGCAGATGAATTCCGCTCTGCTAACAGAATAAAAGGCAAAATGTCATCACCAATCAGAAAAGGAGCCTGGATACTTATGACCTCACTGGGTTGGGTGATTGGGTTTATCTTTTCCATGATGATTGCTGACATATTCGGATTAATTCACCTTGATCTTTTTGCAATTGGCAGCGGAATGGCCGCAGGAGTCTATTTCTTTCAATGGCTTGTTTTGAGAAAAAAATTACCGGTTCCGTTAACCTGGATGTGGTGGGGAGTTTTCGGAATCGGAGTTTCATTTTTTGTTTTATCAATGGCCAGAGTTTTAATAGCACGAATAGGTTACGAAATAAAACTGGATGGTATTCCGGCACTCGTTTTCATATTCCTTGCAACAAGTATCGGCGGGTATCTCTCCGGGTATTTTCAGTACAGAAAGCATTTTGAAGAAACATTGCCCGGTTCAAAGAAATGGGTAAGTGCAACATTTTTATCATGGTCGATTAGTGCTTTGGTGATTGCCAATTACTTTTCATTCTGGCCAATGCTTAACGAAGTGTCGCCACAACTTACTTTGGTGTTAAGTTTTATTTTTCTATTCTCCGGGGGACCGATTATCGGTTACTTTACCTGGCGTGCTCAAAAAGCGTTTATCATTTAATCTTCGGCCGGTTCAGGCGCAGATTTGCATTTGCGAATTTGATGTATATTTGATAAAACACATGATGATATGAGAAAACTGTTTTTACATGTATGCCTGCTTTTAGCAGCACTATCAGGCAGCGGACAATCAGCCAATACCGGTAAACCATTTGTTCTTGGATCCATTGAGCAAATTCACTCTGAAATATTGGGCGAAGATCGCGTGCTCAATATATATTTACCTGAGGGTTATTCTGCAGATGATACCACACATTATCCCGTAATCTATTTGCTCGACGGATCAGCCGATGAGGACTTCATTCACATTGTTGGTTTGGTTCAGTTCAATAGTTTTGAATGGATCAATCGTGTTCCTCGATCAATTGTTATTGGTATTGCAACGGTAGATCGTCGGCGGGATTTCACAATTCCATCAACGGTAGAGGAGGAGCGAAAAAGTTTTCCGACCACCGGGCATTCAGATAAGTTTATGTCGTTTCTCGAAAGTGAATTACAGCCTTTTGTAAATAAGAAATACAGAACAAATTCTGTAAGAACATTAATTGGAGAATCGCTCGGCGGATTATTTGCGACTGAAGTCTTATTGAAGAAACCGTCAATGTTTGATAACTACATCATCGTAAGTCCGAGCTTGTGGTGGGACGACGGATCGTTGTTAAAAATAAATTCTGAAGTTACTTCGAAAAACTTTACTCGCCCGCTAAAAATATTCATTGCGACAGGGAAAGAAGGTTTAGCGCCGTCAAGGAGCCCCCACGTGATGGAAGTGGATGCGAATCTACTTGCTGAAAAGTTAAAAGCAAATCAAAATCTTAAAGTCTGGCTCGACTATCTTCCAAACGAAGATCATGCTACCGTAATGCATCAGGCCGTATATGATGCTTTTTTGAAATTGTATAAATAAGATTATCTTTCGCTAAACAACAAAACAACATGAATCCGATTGTAAGAAATATTATTGCAATTATCGTAGGCCTTTTAGTTGGAGGCGCTGTGAATATGGGCATTGTTACTTTTAGTCCTGCACTTGTTCCATATCCTCCGGGCACAGATTTGTCGACTCCCGAAGGTGTTGCCGCAGCTATTCCTCTTTTTAAACCTATCAATTTTCTGATGCCTTTCCTTGCGCATGCATTGGGAACTTTTGTCGGGGCATTGGTAACGGCACTTATCGCCGCTACGCGAAAGACGCGTCTTGCATTGGTCATTGGAATCGTTAATCTCATCGGCGGCATTTCTGCCGTGTACATGATTCCTGCTCCAATGTGGTTCAATGTACTTGACCTTGTTGTTGCATACTTACCAATGGCTTTCATTGCAGGATGGTTGGCAACAAGAAATAAAGGCCGGCAAGCATAGTTGTATTGCATTATGATATTGCTGAATCAAATGAATGCATTGCATAAAAGTGATAAAGACACTTAAATTCTTTGTCAGGCTGAAAAAAAGACATGCCGGAAATCGAAATTTCTACTCTTGAAAAATTTAACCTGCATCAGATTGCCGATTGTTTTTCGCAATCGTTCTCTGATTACGTGATTCCCATGCACATTGATGTTGCAGCGTTGACATCAATGATCAAAGGCAGAAGTGTAGATCTCGCCATATCACCGGCCTGTATTGAAGCCGGAAAGTTAGTCGGATTTATATTGGTTGGAGTAAAAGAGGAATGCGGGGAGTGGCTCTCTTATAATTCCGGAACCGGAGTGATTCCTTCACATCGCGGTCAGGGACTGACAAGTAGAATGTATGAACAACTGATTCCGAAACTACTTGAGAGAGAAATTCACTCAAATGTATTGGAGGTGATTGAACAAAATGAAAAGGCTCGTCATGTTTATCGTAAGCTGGGGTATTCCGAAAAGAGGATTTTGAATTCTTACAGAGGGCAGATTGATGTTAGGCTCACACAACCGGAATTTAGAGTTACACCAGTTGATGAATTGAAATTGGCTGACGAAAGTTCTTTTTACGATTGGCAGCCATCATGGCAAAACAGTAGTACGGCCATAAATAAATTATCGGATGAAATTTTGAATATTGCTGCATGGTCAGGAAATGAAATTGCCGGCTTTGCGATTTATCACAAAGCCACGAAACGAATCATGCAACTTGCCGTTGACCGAAGATTCAGAAGAAAGAGAGTTGCATCTTCAATTCTGAGTCATATTGCTGAAAATCATTCTCCCGAAGTGATGTTCATTAACATCGACGCGAAATCGATCGAGACCAATTCTTTTATAGAACAAATTGGACTGAAGCTGTTCGTCCGACAAATTGAAATGGCAATTGAAATTTAAAATTTGAATTCAAGATTAAGAATTCAGATTTGGTAATACTAAGATTCATTTGCTTTTTATGGAATCCTTCATATCTTTATTTGAAATTAAGTCATTTTATCATGAGCAAATCATTTACATCTGTCTTTTTCTTATTTCTCCTGATTATTAAAAGCAATCAACTTTTCAGTCAGGTGACTCATTTCGAATATGCTTTTGAGCCCTCACTTAGTACAGGTATTTCAACGATGATTGCTGATGGAGCAGGAAACTATTATGCAACATCTGAGAACACACTCGCCGGAACACCCGGTGGCGGAATCCGATTAATTAAATTTAAATCAGACGGCACAATTTTGCATTCAACTGAATTAATATTTTCCGATTTAAGTTATGCAAATTCTATAGACTTCACATCCGGCGGAAATATTCTGATAGCCGGATATACCGAAGGCTGTGATGTGTACTATAATGCGGGGAAAGTACTCGTGGTAGATGCTTCCGGAGCTATACTTTGGCAGAAAGATTATGCGGTTTCAACTTCTGTTCCTGTAGATAATAGAATAAGACATGTAATTGGTTTGGAAAATGGGAACATCGTGGCAAGCTGTGATTCTACTATAATTATCTTTGATTCACTTGGAGACTCTTTGACGAGTTTTTTAACACCTAACACAATTAATAATCTTTGCAAAGCAGGGAATTCTAATTTTATCATTGAATCTTCAAATAGTATTGCAAAATATGGCTCCGGTGGAAATTTTTTACATGCATATTCTTCCGTTGGCACACCTTCCGGAATTCATTTTATTGATGTAAATCGTTTTGTTATGTTTAATGGGAACGCTGTTCAAATAGCCGATTCTTTATTGCACTCGATCCATCAATTTTCATTGAGCCAATTACCATTTTCCATCGATTATATTTCTGTCAGCAACTATGACGTTTTGCTATCTAATCACACATCTACAGGCTACGCATTGTTTGATTCTACCCTGACAATGATAGATAGTTTTAGTACGGGTTTAAATTCCTTGTTTTTTATTCCTCCTGTATTCAGTGGTGATACAATCGTTAGTGGCGGTCGGGATATTGGCAATAAAAATTACAGTATGTTTAAATCTTTTGAATCTAACGGACAATATTTGCATACAAATACAGATTTAGAATTGGTTCTCGTCAAATTTGATACTACATATGCCTTTAATCCGCCGGCCCTTCCCTCTTTTGTGTATGATATTGTAATGGTGCCGAGAATTACTGTAAAGAATAATGGAACGGATACTATCTTTCACTTTAACTTCAATTATGAATCTATGATGCCCGGGCTGTGTGGCCCGCCAAGTCAAATTGTTGAAGTAAACAACATTTTAATTCTTCCGGGACAAACGATAGACA
>JAXLTM010000010.1:0-90267 GCA_046330055.1 Bacteroidia bacterium
CGATGGTTCAGGCGGAGAGTTGTATTTCAACCTCGGTTCAATTTCGGAAGATATCCTGAAAGACAATCACAAGAGTTTTGAAAACGGCTTACCGGCACCATCAAACAATTACACAACATCGACCACTACCTGGGGTGTTTATCCGAACGTACAAACGATTGTCAACGCATTCGATAACGATGCAGACAGCCGCAGTGCACAGGACGTTGGTCTGGATGGTTTGAACAACAGCAGTGAGTCAGGAAAATTTCAGTTGTACATCACTGACATTTCGAATGCTTGTCCGGGTTCACCTGCGCTTACCAATGCGCAAACTGACCCTTCAACTGACGACTACAGCTATTTCCTCAGCGACAAAGTAATCAATGCCCAGGAACCTCCGCTTGATTGTTACAAAAACTGGAATGGAATGGAAGGAAACTCCATTGCCGGAACATCAAGCAGCTCGACACTGACGATGGGAACGAACCTTCCCGATCAGGAAGACATCAACCGCGACAACAACATGAATACGACGGAAGATTACTTCCAGTATAAAATCACACTGAAGCCGGGTTCACTTGTTGTTGGTCAGAATTACATCACCGATGAAATCGACGCACCCGTTCAATACACTGACGGACATAGCGGAACGGTACGTTGGTTCCAATTCAAAATTCCTATTAAATCACCGGATGCGACTGTTGGTTCGCCTGAACTCACGAACATTGAATTCATCCGTATGTTCATGAAGAACTTCAGCACGCCGGTTATCTGTCGTTTTGCAAAACTTGAATTACTCCGCGGTGAATGGCGTCGTTATACGTTCTCCCTTCTTAATCCGGGTGAATACAGTCCTACTCCTGAAGTTCCCGGCTCAACAACATTCGACATTGCAGCTGTGAGCATTGAAGAGAACAGTGCGAAAGAACCATTCCCATACGTACTTCCTCCGGGCATTGAGCAGGAAAGAGATCTCAGCACAACAGCGAATGCTGTGCTGAATGAACAATCGCTTTCCCTCAAAGTTTGTGAACTCGAAGACGGAGATGCCCGCGCAGCTTACAGAAATACACAATTCGACTTTCGTTCTTACCACAAGCTGAAAATGTTCATCCACGCTGAATCGCCTAAGAATGGTCGTCAGCTGAGTGATGGTGAAATGCACGCTTTCGTACGCATCGGAAGTGACTTCAGCGACAACTACTACGAATACGATATTCCGTTGAAGATGTCTTCGTATCCAAGCAGTAGCCCGAGTGAAATCTGGCCGGATGCCAACATCATGGAAATTGATCTTGACAAACTTGTAGCTGCAAAACTTCTTCGCAACAAGGAGATGGCAACCAATACAACGATCAATCTTCTCACCCCATACAAAGTCACTGACGGAGACCGCACCATTACAATCAAAGGTTCGCCGAATACAAGTAACATTCGTTCGATCATGGTCGGTGTCAGAAATCCGAAAGATCCTTCCGGTACAGGGCCGACCATTTGCGGTGAAGTCTGGTTCAACGAACTTCGCCTAAGCGACTTCGATGAAAAAGGCGGCTGGGCAAGTACAGCCAAAGTGACGGCCAAACTTGCCGATCTCGGTACAGCCACATTGAGTGGTTACCGCAGCACAGCCGGATGGGGAAGCATAGAACAAAAAGTGAGTGAGCGAAATAAATTCGACAAAGCACAATACGACGTTTCAACTTCTATCGAAGTAGGAAAATTCCTTCCTGAGAAATCGGGAATTAAAATTCCGATGTACTTCTCTTACTCCGAAGCCAAAATTGATCCGCAGTACAATCCGCTTGATCCGGATGTAACCCTTGATCAGGCCATCAGCGAGGCTCCGAATTCTGAAGAAGGCGATAAGATCAGAAAAACCGTAACAGACTATGAGCAGAAGAAGAGTTTGAACTTTACGAATGTTCGTAAAGTGAAGACCAAACAAAACGCCAAAGCTCATATCTACGATGTTGAGAATTTGAATTTCACCTATGCGTACACGGAAGACTTCCACCGCGATTACAATACACAGTACAGCATTATCCGAACCTATCAGGGTGTAGCAGGGTACAATTACAACAACAATCCAAAGCCAATTGCGCCATTTGAAAAATCGAAATCAAAAGTCCTGAGCTCAAACTGGCTGAAGCTGGTGAAAGATTTCAATTTCAATCCGCAGCCGAATGCCATCAACATCCGTGCATCGCTTGACCGCAGTTATTCCGAAACAGCATTGAGAAATAATACAGAGACACCATACACCCTTCCTCCGACGTATGTGAAATCATTCACCATGCGCCGTGATTACGGATTCAATTGGGACCTCACCAAATCACTCAAGCTCGATTTCAATGCGAATGCAAATGCAGTGATTGACGAACCGGCAGGAAGAATTGATACGCAGGAAGAACGCGATTCGATCCGCACTAACTTACTTCGACTCGGGCGACTAAAAGATTACAATCAGGCATCGAGTGCAACTTACAACGTGCCCTTCTCGAAATTCCCGGCAACCGATTTCATCACCGGAAGCATTCGGTACGATGCCAAGTATAACTGGACAGCAGCTCCGCTGTATTACAATGATTCCCTCAAGCAATTTGTTGAGAACAGCTGGGGAAATACGATTGGAAATAGTCAGGGTTGGACCTACAATGCCAGCATTACTTTCACGAATCTGTACAACAAGATTCCATATCTGAAGAGAATTAACTCTCCTACTCCACCGAAACCTGTTGCTCCGAAACCGAAACCGGGAGCAACACCGGCTGCCAAGGATTCTACCAAATCAAAGAGTGTAACTGAAAGTGCCTTTGCTCCGATTGCAAGAGGCGTTTTCAAAACGCTGATGATGCTGAAGAATGCTTCAGTGAATTATACGGTCAGCAATGGTACCACTGTGCCGGGCTTCCGTGGTAAGCCGGACTTCCTTGGTCAGGATTACAACTTTGAGGGCGGTCCGAATGCGCCTGGTATTGGTTTTATCTTCGGTAGTCAGCAGGATATTCGTCCTGACGGTGTACGATACCACTGGCTCACCACCGATACCTCACTGAACTCCTATTTCTCGACCACCACTCTTGAGAATCTCACCTTACGGGCAACAGTAGAACCTGTAAAGAGTTTCAAGATTGAACTCACCGGAAGCAGAAACTACTCATTGAATCATAATGAGTATTACAAGTACAGTCCATCCGATGGCATTTTCCATTCTTACAATCCGATTGAAAGCGGAACCTTCTCCGTTTCCTATTTGACCTGGAGTACGCACTTTGTGACTGATGCGAAAGATTATTCGAATAAAAATTTCACTCAGTTCACTGACAACCTTCTGGCTTTCTCTCAGATTCTTGCGGCAAGAAATCCATATTCAGCCGGCTCTAATACGCCTGCACCATATGCTCAGGGTTACGGAAAAACACAGCAGGAAGTACTCACCTATGCATTCCTTGCAGCTTACAGTGGTAAATCTCCTTAGTCCAAAGGCGTAAAGAATTTCAAAGACATGATTCCGCTTCCAAACTGGAGAGTTACTTATGATGGATTGTCTAAGCTGAAATTCTTCTCGAATTTCCTTCAATCACTTTCGATATCACACGGCTACCGTTCAATGTTTAACGTCAACAGCTTCTCACAAAATCTTCTTTACAGAGATGTGAACGAGCTTGGAAATTCCTCTGCACTTGATTCGTCCGGAAACTTCATTCCGAAGTACGACATCCAGCAGATTTCCATCACCGAGCAGCTGGCACCGTTGATTGGCATTGACATGACATGGAAGAACAGTTTACAAACCCGTTTTGAAATCAAACGCGACCGTACACTTACCCTTGCCTATTCAAATACACAGGTAACAGAAGTGCGAGGCATAGAATATACGATTGGATTAGGTTACAAGTTCAAGCGCGTAACGCTGCCATTTAAACTCGGTGGTACTAAAAAACTCAGCAACGATATGACGGTGAAGATTGACGTCAATCTCCGTAACAATACCACCATCCTTCGTAAAGTTGTTGAAGGAACAAATACGCCAAGTGCCGGTACACAAACACTCGGCATTAAGATTTCGGCCGACTACCCGATCAACGAACGCTTCAACGTCCGCGCCTTCTACGATTACAACGCAAACGACCCATTCGTTTCCACCTCCTACCCTAACTCCAATACCAATGCGGGGATAGCGGTGAGGTTTACGTTGGCACAGTAACTAATTAGCTAATTAGCCAATTTGCTAATTAGCTAATTTTCCCTTACCAATAAGCACATTAACCAATTAGCAGATTAGCTAATTAGCCAATTGGTTTATTAGCCAATTAGCTAATTTTTCTTACGTTTGTCAAAATTTAACCCCAATGAATTTCCCGGATAATCTTAAGTACACGAAGGATCACGAATGGATCCGTACAGAAGGCAATGTTGCAGTTATTGGAATTACTGATTTCGCTCAGAGTGAATTGGGCGATATCGTTTATGTAGAAATCGAAACAGAAGGTGATACACTTGATCACGAAGCAGTTTTCGGAACTGTGGAGGCGGTGAAGACGGTATCGGATTTATTTATGCCGGTTTCGGGTAAAGTGATTGAAGTGAATCCTGCATTGGGAAGCAGTCCTGATGCTGTCAATAAAGATCCGTACGGAGAAGGCTGGATGATTAAGGTTGAAATGACTAATCCTTCGGAAGTCAGCAACCTGATGTCAGCTGCCGATTATCGCAAAATGGTTGGCGTAGACGCCTGATAATAACTCATGTTCCGGAAGCACTATCGGTATGCATTGTCATGGGCAGTGCTTGTTTTGATATTATGCGGCATTCCCGGACATGATCTCCCGAAGCTTTCTTTTCTTCAGTGGCTGCGGCCCGACAAGATTGTACACCTGATACTCTTTGGTGTACAATCTTTTCTTTTAATACCCGCCTTTCAAAATAACGGCAATAGTGAATGGTTGCGTAAAAACAGTAAAGCAATGGCTGTAGCCTGCAGTATCGGCTATGGCATATTGGTAGAAATTCTTCAGGCCACAATATTCATCGGAAGAACAGGCGATGTCAGAGATGCCATTGCCAATTCAATTGGGGCATTTTTAGGATTGTACATTTTTAATTATTACCGGAAAAGGCAGCAGGAGAAAAACTGAATAGCCTTGTATTTGTTTGTGTGGTTGGAAGCAAATCGTTAATTTCATTCTGAAAGATAGCAATGATGAACCCCAGGAAGAAGATTGTAATAGCCGTTACCGGAGCAAGCGGTTCCATCTATGCCAAGGTGCTGTTTGATAAATTAAAGAATCTGGGAGAGCAGATTGAAGCCACGGGAGTCGTGTTTTCAGAGAATGCTAAGGATGTCTGGAAGTATGAACTGGGCGACAATTCCTACGAGAGCATCCCTTTCAAATCCTACCACTCCAAAGATTTCTTTGCTCCTTTTGCCAGCGGCTCTGCCTTGTACAGGACGATGATAATCTGCCCCTGTTCTATGGGAACCATGGCACGTATTGCAAGCGGCATTTCAAATGATCTGATCACACGGGCTGCCGATGTTATGCTGAAGGAAAGAGGAAAACTGATTCTCGTTTTAAGAGACACGCCATACAGCCTCATTCACATCAACAACATGAAAACAATTACCGAGGCCGGAGGAATTATTTGTCCTGCAACACCATCCTTCTATTCACGGCCTGACAGCTTTGAAAAACTGGCCGGTACTGTTGTCGATCGGGTACTGGATTTAGCCGGCTTTGAGAATGCAGGTTACCGATGGAATGAAAACGGTTCATAACTTTTTAAATCACAATACTTTCAAGGTAAACACACCAAAATCAGAGGGAAATCTGCCCGAAAAATTAACCATGCTGATTTTTAACATTTTGAAATCTTTGTAAACCTTTAAGAAAAAATTGCTTGACAAAGCATCATAAAACAGGTAATTTAGGCTGACCAAAACTAATCTGAATTCCATGTTCGAGTACACCAAGCAGATTTTGACGAAAGTGAGTTTCGATCGGAACCTATTTCGCAAAGAGTTGATCAAGGCGTTACAGATTCTTAAGAAAGATGAACGCCGGTTATTGAAGATATGGTGTGTTGCAACGTTCGCCGCTTACAGCGATGTGATCGTTGAAGCGTTCAGGAAGGTTTCCTCCTGATAAATTCCAGATTCCTTATTAGTCCTTTGTATCCGGTACGCTTCACTGCAGACCGGCTGAAAATTTTTTTGAATACCTCCTCCGTCATTTCTCTCCAGCCTTCGTGATTAAGTGCAAGCAATTCCTGATTGGCTTTTAGTCTTTCATTTTTGTGTGGAATAGAAAAGCGATTCCACGGACAAACATCCTGGCAAACATCACAGCCGAACACCCAGTTTTCAAATTTACCCGAGTAAGAAACAGGAATTTCTTCTTTCAACTCAATCGTAAAATAGGAAATGCATTTACTTCCATCCACAACATAAGGTTTTATGATAGCACCGGTCGGACAAGCTTCAATGCATCGGTTACAGGTTCCGCAAAAATCTCCAACGGGGTGATCGGGTTGCAATTCCAAATCAGAAATTATTTCAGCGATGAAGAAAAAACTTCCGGCCTGCTTAGAAATAAGATTGCTGTTTTTGCCGATCCAACCCAGTCCGCTCTTTTTAGCCCACGCTCTGTCGAGCACCGGAGCTGAGTCAACGAAAACACGACCTTCTATGTGCCCTGCTTTTTCTTTGATGACTTCCACTAACTCTTTCAGTTTATCACGAATTACATCATGATAATCTTCTCCGTAAGCATACTTGCTGACAAAAGGTGCTGAAGAATCTGTTTGTTGCTCTGAAGGAAAGTAATTAAGTAAAAGAGAAATCACTGACTTAGCTCCCGGAACCAATTTGCGAGGATCAAGACGCTTGTCGAAATGATTCTCCATGTAAGTCATCTTTCCATGCATACCATCCTTCAGCCACTTTTCCAATCGGGGAGCTTCCTCTTCCAGAAAATCTGCTTTAGAAAAACCGCAGGAATCAAAGCCCAGTCGGGCAGCGTGGGAGCGGATAAAATCTTCAACAGAGGAGGTATTGTGCATCGGGTAAAAATAGCTGTTTTATGCGTGCGACACGATAAGATATGTTGTATACTGACTTCATTGGCCCTGACGCCCGGTTTAAATTGCCCTATTTTTTAAAATTTCGAACCCTGAAAATTAATTTCACATTTTACTTGACTTTTCAAAAAATCGGATGATACCTTTGTGATATCATTTTAATATCACAACCATGATTACCGAAAAAATTTACAAACCCCTCTCAGGTTTTATGATGCTGATCGTATTACTCGGAGTTGAAGCGCTCGGCTTCTATTTTTTAAGTCAGCAAATACTTCCCGGTTTTATTCCTTGTCTGGTGATCGGAATTTTTCTCATGCCCGGATTTATGATTATCAATCCGAATGAGTCGAGAGTTTTAATCTTGTTCGGTTCATATTCAGGAACGGTGAAAGACAATGGATTCTTCTGGGCAAATCCGTTCATGATTAAACGCTCTGTTTCATTACGCGCAAGAAATCTCAACGGGCAATCATTGAAAGTAAATGATAAAATGGGTAACCCGATTGAAATTGCAGCTGTGATTGTTTGGCAGGTACGCGATACGGCGAAAGCACTTTTTGAAGTGAACGACTACATCATGTATGGCCAGAGTGAAGCAGCCGTTCGTCATCTGGCGGGAAATTGTCCACTTTGATAATCTATGGAAGACAATGAAACCACTGTCACTCTCCGCGGCAGTTCGGAGAAAGTTCACGAAATGCTCGTCGAAGAACTCAATGAACGTTTAGGAAAAGCCGGTATCTTTGTTTCAGAAGCAAGAATCAGTCACCTTGCCTATGCTCCCGAAATTGCAGGCGCCATGCTTCAGCGCCAGCGGAAGTACAACCGTAGTGCAGCCCGTCCAGCAAATCATTGAAGGTGCAGTAGGAATGGTGGAAATGGCTTTGTCTAAATTGTCAGAAAAATCGTCACTTTAGACGAAGAACTAGAAGCTGCTATGGTAAGTAATCTCACCTCGTTGGAGATAAGAATGTGAAGTCCGGTGGTGAATACGGGAACGCTTTATAATTAGTAAGTAGTAAGTAGTAATTAGTAAGTAGTAATTAGTAATTAGTAATCAGTAAACCAGTAACCAGAAACCAGCAAACCAGTAACTAGCAAACCGGCAAACCAGTAACCTTCTCCCTTCATGTCTGAAAAAAAAGCGTTCGTCCTGCGTATCAATCCTGAAGTCATTAAAGCCCTGGAGAAATGGGCTAACGATGATTTCAGGAGTGTGAACGGGCAGATTGAATATCTGCTTCAAAAGGCTTTGATGGATGCGGGGAGGATGAAGAAGAAGAATTGAAGCCAGATCAATTAGCTAATTAGCTAATTAGCTAATTGGGGCTTCAAGGCAAAATAATCCGTACTTTCACCCCATGAATCCCAATCTGGATCCGGAAGGCGCGGGGTTGAGTCCTGCGGAGAAGGAAATTGATAAAGTGTTGCGTCCGCAGGCTTTTGAAGATTTTACCGGACAACAATCGATACTTGGTAATCTTAGGATTTTCGTTGAAGCTGCCCGTCGACGCGATGAGGCATTAGATCATGTATTACTTCACGGCCCTCCGGGACTGGGAAAGACAACACTGGCCTACATCATTTCCAATGAGCTCGGCGTAAATATCAAAACGACCAGCGGCCCTGTACTCGACAAGCCCGGCGACTTAGCCGGATTGCTGACCAATCTGGAGCCGAATGATGTTCTTTTCATCGATGAAATTCATCGCCTCAGTCCCGTCGTGGAAGAATACCTCTACTCCGCTATGGAGGATTACAAAATTGACATCATGATTGAATCGGGACCGAATGCACGTTCGGTTCAGATCAAACTCAATCCATTTACTTTAATCGGTGCTACCACTCGTTCCGGTTTACTGACTTCACCACTGCGTGCACGCTTCGGTATTACGAGCCGGTTAGAATATTACGATGCCAAACTGTTGCAGAAGATTGTTAAACGCTCTGCAAAACTACTCCGCGTCGAAATTCACGACGATGCCGCTTTTGAAATTGCCAGGAGAAGTCGTGGCACTCCGCGCATTTCAAATGCTCTCTTACGTCGCGTGCGTGACTTTGCGCAGATAAAAAGCAATGGCATTATTGATCTGGCCATTTCACATACCGCTCTCACAGCGCTGAATGTTGACGAACATGGCCTTGACGAAATGGACAATCGAATCCTTTCAGCCATCATAGATAAATTTAAAGGCGGTCCCGTTGGTCTTACAACCATTGCAACAGCGGTTAGCGAAGAAGCCGGAACCATTGAAGAAGTTTACGAACCTTTCCTCATTCAGGAGGGCTATTTAAAACGCACTCCACGCGGCCGCGAAGTCACCGACGCAGCGTATAAACATCTCGGTAAACCGAAACAGGGCGGGTTGTTTTAATTAGCTGATTAGCTGATTAGCTGATTAGCTAATTTGCTAATTAGCACATTAGCAGATTAGCAGATTAGCAGATTAGCAGATTAGCACATTAGCAAATTAGCAAATTAGCAAATTAGCAAATTAGCCACATTAGCGATTAGCACATTAGCTAATTAGCACATTAGCAGATTAGCAGATTAGCACATTAGCAGATTAGCAGATTAGCACATTAGCAGATTAGCACATTAGCAGATTAGCACATTAGCAGATTAGCACATTAGCAGATTAGCACATTAGCAGATTAGCACATTAGCAGATTAGCAGATTAGCAAATTAGCAGATTAGCAGATTAGCACATTAGCACATTAGCACATTAGCTAATTAGGCCCAACCAATTCCGCATACAATTCATCCAGCGAAATACTGATGTCGAATGAAAAGTTGATGGCGTTGAAATTTCTGGTTTGCTTTTTAGATCGCAGAATGGTGAAGCGGTAGCCTGAAGTTACTCCGACAGCGAACCATCGGATGATACTGTATTGAACATTCACTTCCGGTTGATAAAGGATGATAAATTCGGAAGGAGTACTTACACGCTTTTTCTCAGCATGACTGATATACTCGTAATGTGCAGATCCAAATCCGGTCTGAAAAGGAACTACTGCAAAATGCCATGGAAAATTATTTCTGAATGAATACTCGGCCGACAAACTGAAATAAGACATTTCGAGCTGACCGTTCGTTACATACTCTGAAACTCCGTCGTTCACCAAAACATCGCTCACAACAGAATTGTTTGTCAGCTCCAGGTAGCCGAGACCGAATCGAATCCTGTGATTAAAATCCAGTCCGGCCTTGCCGCCGCCGAAGCTGGCAAAATCGTGATCAATAAAAGTATTGAATGAAGCCAGGGATAAAAAAAAACGTGGCTTTTGTTTTAGTGAATAAGCAATGGTGTCTGCTGTTTGTGCATATGAAAAAAAAGTCTGCAAACAGCATACGAAAGCAATCAGACTGACGCTGCAATTTCGATGGAGCATTGCCATCTGATTCTGCTTGTTAACGTTTTTCAACGGCTTCTTCAACAGAGAGCTTTTTTCCGACAAGCTCTTTACCATTGAGGGCTTCGATGGCTTTCAGTCCATCTTCCTTTTTCTTAAAGGTCACAAAACCGAAGCCTCTGGACTCCCAGGTAATTTTGTCGTAGATGATTTTAGTATCCGCAACTTCACCAAACTGACGGAAAATAGATTCCAGTAAAACTTCATTCACGGAACCCTCGATGTTTTTTACAAATAACTTCATGCTGTAAATGTAAGAAAGAGTAATTAGTAATTAGTGAATAGTGATTAGAATTCATGCCGGATAATTGTCGGCGAGGCCTTTTTAGGGTAAAAGCACGAGCCGGTCCAGGTACAAATTACTAATTACTAATCACTAATTGCTAAAAAGAAGCTTTTTCTTTTTCTATCTTAGCCCCAAATATCTTTTTTGTGAGCGACTCAGTAGTTATAATACCAACATACAATGAAAAGGAGAACATCGAGAAGATGATCCGGAAGGTATTCTCTCTTCCGAAAGATTTTCATGTCCTGATCATCGATGATGGCTCTCCTGACGGAACTGCTGACATAGTGAAACGATTAATGTCGGAATTTAACGGCCGCCTTTTTATTGAAGAACGGAAAGGAAAGTTAGGACTTGGCACTGCTTACATTCACGGCTTCAAGTGGTCGCTGAACCATGGCTACGAATATATTTTTGAAATGGATTGCGACTTCTCTCACAATCCTGACGACTTAGTTCGATTATACGAAGCTTGCGCAAAAGAAGGTGCCGACATGTCAATCGGCTCGCGCTATATCCGCGGAGCGAATGTGGTAAACTGGCCATTGGGACGAGTGATCATGTCGTACTATGCTTCTGTTTATGTCCGCATCATTACCGGCATCCGCATCAAGGATACTACTGCCGGCTTCATATGTTACAAGCGTATTGTTCTGGAAACAATTCCGCTCGATGAAGTTCGTTTCATCGGATATGCATTCCAGATTGAAATGAAATTCACGGCAATTAAATGCGGTTTTAAGCTTACAGAAGTCCCGATCATTTTTACTGACCGTACTGAAGGAACCAGCAAGATGAGCAAAGGCATTTTTAAGGAAGCGATTCTGGGAGTGCTTTTAATGAAATGGAAAAGCATTTTCCGCAAGTATCCCAAAGCCCCGGGCAAAAGATAATTTTCAACTCCACCACGAAGGTGAAAAAAAGACTGATTACAAACGGGAAGATCGTCAACGAAGGAAAAATCTTCGAAGGAGACATCTTGATAAAAGACGGGCGGATTGAGAAAATTGCATCGGCCATTTCAGAAGGCGGTGCAACAATTACAGACGCAAAAGGAAATTTTGTAATTCCGGGACTGATCGATGATCAGGTTCATTTCCGTGAGCCGGGACTGACACACAAAGCCGATATTTATACTGAAGCCCTCTCCGGTGTTGCAGGTGGTGTTACTTCCTTCATGGAAATGCCGAATACAGTTCCGAATACACTGACTCAGGATTTACTACAGGATAAATACGACATCGCTTCACGTACATCACTCGCCAATTACTCCTTTTACATGGGAGTATCGAACGACAATTACGATGAAGTCATGAGAACCAATCCGACGAACGTCTGCGGACTGAAAATTTTCATGGGCTCTTCGACAGGGAATATGCTGGTCGATAACCGGGCAGTACTTGAAAGAGTTTTCTCCGGCACACCGATGCTCATTGCCACACATTGCGAAGACGAGGCCACCATTCGCGCCAATATGGAAGCAGCAAGAGCAAAATATGGCGAAGACGTTCCGATTTCAATGCATCCTGTAATCAGGAATGCCGAAGCATGTTACATATCCTCTTCTTTCGCTACCGGCTTAGCAAAAAAAACCGGTGCGCGTTTACATGTACTCCACATCAGTACAGCGATCGAATTAGATCTGTTCGACAATACAACTCCACTGGAGAAAAAGCGAATCACGTCAGAAGTTTGCACGCATCATTTATTTTTCAATTCCGATGATTATGAAAGACTCGGAACAAAAATCAAATGGAATCCTGCCGTAAAAAGCAAGGCTGATGGTGAAGCCTTGTTAAGAGGATTGATCGAAAATAAATTAGATGTACTTGCTACCGATCACGCTCCGCATACGATTGATGAGAAGAATCAGTCGTATTTTAAAGCACCTTCGGGCGGACCATTACTTCAGCACACACTTTCTGCCTTGATGGAATTTTATCTCGATGGAAAATTACCGATTGAAACAATCGTAAGAAAGTCATCGCACGATGTGGCCGTTTGTTTCAACATCAAAGAACGCGGCTATATCAGAGAAGGATATATGGCCGATCTCGTAATTCTGAATCCTTCTAAAAACTATTCTGTTTCCCGGGAAAACATACTAAGCAAATGCAAATGGAGTCCGTTCGAAGGATACAACTTCCGTTCCTCAGTGGAAAAAACATTTGTGAACGGTAATCTTGTTTTCGACAACGGTAATTTTCACGAGGAACACAAAGGAGAAAGAATGCAGTTCTATGAGCGCTAGAAATAAAATCCTATTGTTATTGATTACTGCATTTATTGCAATTTCCTGCAGTAAGAAAAAACCGACAATTCCCGGCGACGTTTTAAACGAGCAGGAAATGACAAGTTTGCTTACAGATATTCACCTTGCACAAGCGGCAATGACGGTCAACGCAACTGCAGATTCTTCCCGCTATTCAATGAAGCAATACACTGATTACATTTTGAATCAGCACAAGATCAGCAATGAAAAGTATGTAAAAAGCCTCCGCTTCTACACTGAAAATCCAGGCCTTATAAAAAGCATTTATGATTCTGTTTTGACGAATCTCAGTAAAATGCAGAGCGAAGCGGCAGTAGAGTGAGAATTCTGAATTCTGAATTCTGAATTTAGGTTTTAGGATTCGAGTCTTCCATATATTGTTTTACTTTATCCTTCACAGAATCTTCGATGGAGATAAATTCCAAGCGAAGCCTTTGTACAATGATAATTCTGAATTCAGAATTCTGAATTCAGAATTTTTAAGTTCAGCTCTCCCAAAAAATCCCAACCGGACCCTTCGTATTGTCTTCGATGGAGATAAATTCAAAATGCAAAACGAAGCCGAAGAAAAATTCTGAATTCAGAATTCAGAATTCAGAATTTAAGCTATAGGATTCAGTTCTTCCATAAATTGCTTAACAGTATCTTTCACAGAATTTTCAATACAGATAAATTCAAATCCAAATTCTTTTTTAATTTTTTCGTTTGAATATTCCCAGTTTTGAATTCCGTTGCGGACGGTTTCTTTTGTAACCAATGTTTTCTTACGGAGAATAAAACTACGAAGAGCTTTGGCGCGCCAGCCGATTTCGCCGAGAAGAGGAGTTACTTCAATGGTTGCTTCCTTTTTGCCCATTGCTCTTGCAATAGCATTGAAAACGGTTTTATAAGGAAGGTTTTCTGAATTTATGATGTATCGTTTTCCCGTAATTCCTTTTTCATTGAGCAGGATGGCAGCACGGGCCACATCACGCACATCAACAAATCCGGTAGATCCGGGAGCAAAGAAGCTTAGACCTTTCCAGACCGATTGAAACATTTGCGAGCTGCCGACATTCCAGTCGCCCGGACCAATAATGATAGTTGGGTTGAGAATCACTCCCGGCAGTCCCTCTTCTATTCCCCGCCACACTTCGCGTTCACCGGCATATTTACTGATTGCATAATTTGAATTCTCCTTTGACGTTTTCCAGACAGAATTTTCATTCACTTTACTTTCACCGGCAGTGCGTCCGATGGCCGCAACGGAGCTGATGTGACAAAAACGTTTCACACCCTTTTCAAGAGAAAGATTCACAAGATTTGCAGTTCCTTCTACATTGATGCGCATCATTTGATTGCGATCCGACTTGTGAAAAGAAATGAAAGCTGCAGAGTGATACACTGTATCAATTCCCTCCATTGCATCTTCAAGAGAAAAGAAATCCGTTACATCACCTTCCACCCATTCTACTAAATCAAGCTGCTGCAAGTGATTTTTAAAAATCCGATGAACCACTTTAAGATTACTCGATGGCCTGCGAAAAGCACGAACCCTCTGCCCCTTTGAAGTCAGATCGAAAAGAATTTGTGCACCCACCATTCCGGTGGCTCCGGTAACCAGTATCATCTCCAAAATTTGCTCAAAGATGCCGAATTATCAGACACCGGAAAAGTCCGTTTTCACTCTTCTTTCCTGCTTTGAAGATGGCCTCAGTAAAGTTATCTTTGGCCCATGAAAAATTTTGTAGAAGAATTACGCTGGCGAGGCATGTTACAGGACATCATGCCCGGAACAGAAGAATTGCTTAATTCTGAAATGGTTACAGGTTATATCGGATTTGACCCGACTGCTGATTCACTGGGAGTCGGAAATCTGGTTCAGATTATGACCCTGCTTCATTTTCAAAGAGCCGGCCATAAGCCGATTGCACTTGTCGGCGGCGCCACCGGAATGGTAGGCGATCCTTCAGGCAAATCGCAGGAAAGAAATCTGCTTAACGAAGAAACACTTCGTTACAATCTTTCCTGTCAGCAAAAGCAATTGGAAAAATTTCTTGACTTCAATTGCGGCGCCAACTCTGCTGAAATCGTCAATAATTACGATTGGTTTAAGAACTTTTCATTTCTTGAATTCATCCGTGATGTGGGCAAACATATTACGGTAAATTACATGATGGCCAAAGATTCGGTGAAGAACCGTTTGGAAAACGGAATGTCGTTTACTGAATTTTCATATCAGCTTGTTCAGGGTTACGACTTCTATTACCTCTGGAAACACAATGGAGTTAAACTTCAGATGGGTGGTTCAGACCAGTGGGGCAATATTGTGACCGGCACTGAATTGATTCGTCGTAAGGATAGCGGTGAAGCCTTTGCCCTTACCACACCATTGATCAAAAAAGCAGACGGAACAAAATTCGGAAAGACAGAGGGTGGCAATGTTTGGTTAGATGGAAAGCGAACTTCACCTTATCAGTTTTACCAGTTCTGGCTGAATGCTTCCGATGAAGATTGCGGCACATTCATTCGCATTTTTTCGCTGAAGACGAAAGAAGAAATTGAAGCAATCGAAGCTGAACATGCAAAAGCACCTCATCAACGAACGCTCCAAAAGGCGCTTGCCACTGAAATCACTACACGGGTACACAGTGAAAAAGATTTGCAGGCAGCAATTGAAGCTTCAGAAATTTTATTCGGCAAAGGAACAGCAGAGTCGTTGATGAAATTATCTGAATCGGATTTACTCTCCGTATTTGACGGTGTTCCAAAAGTTGAAATCCCGCGTTCAGAAATTGAGGCCGGAATTAATGTTGTAGAATTTCTCTCCGACAAAACAAAAATTTTCCCATCGCGTGGCGAAGCCAGAAAAATGATTCAGGGCGGCGGTGTTCTGATCAATAAAAACAAAATCGAAGACCCCGAAGGAAAAATTTCTGCAACCGATACCATTAAAGAGAAATATATTCTCGCACAGAAGGGGAAGAAGAATTATTATTTGGTGATTGTTTCTTAGGTAGTGATTAGTGATTAGTGATTAGTGATTAGAGTAAGCTTAGTAAACTTTGCAACTATCTACTGATCACTGATCACTCACTTCCATTCATCATTCTTATTTGCCTTCGAGAGTAAAATCCTGACACTGGCGGAATGTTCAGCGGATTTATTTTCAGCTATGCAGCTCCTCCCATCTATTAACTCTTATAACTCACGCCCTTCCCAATCCTTACAAGTTGGCGATGAAACACCACAGCCGCTTTTTCATAGAGAAGTTGTAAGGAAAGGAAATGCTGCACAGTGGAGACCACTGCAACACAGTAAATGATGGTGACCACTGCAACACGGCAAATGATGACCGCCAAACCCTGAAAGGGTTTAATCCGAGTCACCTCCGGTGAAACCGGAGGTATATGGACAAGGTTACCCGAACCCTGAAAGGGTTCAACCCATTTCGCTGTATCGGGTGCAAAGCAAAAATGTATACCGACAAAAAAGCTATCTGATAAATCGTTTTCTGTCCCAAAAACGATGACATCCCTTTTCGGAAGAAAATCTACTCTGCTAACCAAAATACTCGTTCAAATTTTCCGAAAGTAATGGCAAGAAGAATTTTGCCAGTCTTGAATTTCGTCAGTTGTTTTGAATAGGAGAAGAATTCTAAATTTAATATCTTATTGGACCTCTTCTTAAATCGGCACATGCAAATTTTAAAGCATAGTTTATTTCTTATTGCACTGACGCCCGGCTCTCTATCACCTGGTATTCCTGGTTCTTGTAGGTGAAAATGTATATATAAAGTTAATTAAGATATGAAACGACTGAGTTTTTCTATCCTATTCACATTAATTTCAGTTCTTTATTGTTATAGCCAATCAGTATTAAGCAATAATAATTATGTGGAACTAATCTCGACGAGGGCAGGTCTGTTATACAACTTAGCCATAACCGATTTTTGATCGGCTCTTTTTCTAAGTCGAATAATTATGATCGTTTTGGTCATCATATTGGGCCGAATCCGGGGACTTCTGATATATGGATTTTGAAATTGACACTCTACTTCATATTCAAACGCAGAAAACTCTCGGTGGTACGAACTTCGATGAGATTGTTGCTATTAAACAGTTCACTTCAAATTCGTTTTATTTACTTGGAACCACGAACTCTAATGATTCAGACGTTACAGGAAATCATAGTACCTCATATGATTTATGGGTTGCAAAGCTTGATTCTAATTATTCCATCTTGTGGCAAAGATGTATAGGTGGACTAAATGATGATAAAGGAACAAATTTATTTGTAACAAGCGATGGAGGATGTATAATATCCGCTACTGTACAATGTTGCGGTTATGATGTTTCAAATTACCATGGTGGCTACACAGATGGATATGTCTGCAAGTTAGATAGCACTGGACAGATTCAGTGGAAGAAAACAATGGGTGGAACTGATGATGACCAATGTACTGATATTGTTCAATGTGCAGATGGCAGTTATTTGGCTCTAGGAATTACTCGTTCGATCAACGGGGATATTACAACATCTTATGGAGATGAAGATTCTTTTGTGTTCAAGATAAATGCTAATGGGGACGTTTGGAAACGGTTTTATGGAGGTAGTTCAGGAGATGATGCAAGTAAGATAATTTCTACTCCAGATGGCGGATTTATTTTCGTTGGCGGAAGCGGATCTACCGATGGTGATGTGAGCGGGTCGAATGGAGGAGGTGATGCGTGGATAGTAAAATGTGATAGTCTTGGAAACATTCAATGGCATAAGTGTATTGGAGGCCCATTTCAAGAATGGGCTCAAACAATTTCCTCGACGAGAGATTCCGGATACATTATAAGTGGTGTTTCTACTGTCGATGGAGGAGTTGTGGTTAATACTCACGGAGGTATGGATTATTTCTTAATTAAGATGGATGGTGCCGGAAATTATCAATGGTCGAATTCATATGGGGGTTATTCTTTTGATCAACCTTATCAAACTATTGAATTGGATGATAATAGTTTTTTATCAGTTGGTTATTCCTTCGGAACCGGTGGAGACGTAACAAATAATTATGGGGATCGAGATATCTGATTGTAAGGACGGCACCATTACAAGTCGGGACTTTTGATTTGCCTTCAAAAATAATGGTATCAGTGCTCACCTTAATCAGAGCAGTCTTGAAATAAATTATTCCAAACTCGAAAGTCAAAGTGCCATACTCAAATTGTATTCCTTAACCGGACAATTGCTTGTAAATGAAAAAATAGCTTTGACCTTTGGAACAAATCAATTCCAACTACCTGTAGCTGTAACTGATGGACTTTACTTTCTAGAATTGGAATCATTGCAGTGGCGAGTAGGAGTTGTTGTAAGTAGATTTACCGAGAGGTTGACTTGTGATAAATTCTTTGTCGTTTTTCAGCTATGCAGCACCTCCCATCTATTGACTCTTATAATTCACGCCCATACCACCCGTCGGTGGAGCTGAAACCACAGCCGCTTTTTCATAGAGAAGTTGTAAGGAAAGGAAATGCTTCACAGTGGAGACCACTGCAACACAGTAAATGATGAGACCACTGCAACATGGCAAATGATGACCGCTTACTCCCAAACCCTGAAAGCGTTTAATCCGAGTCACCTCCGGTGAAACCGGAGAAGTATATGGACAAAGGTTGCCCGAACCCTGAAAGGGTTCAACCCATTTCGCAGTATCGGATGCAAAGCAAAAATGTATCCCGACAAAAAAGCTATCTGATAAATCGTTTTCCGTCCCAAAAGCGATGACATCCTTTTTCCGGAAGAAAATCTACTCCTGCCAACCAAAATACTCGTTCAAATTTTACGAAAGCAATGGCAAGAAGAATTTTTGCCAGTCTTGAATTTCGTCAGTTATTTTGAATAAGAGAAGAATACTCTTACATTTAATATCTTATTGGATCCTCTTCTTAAATCGGCACATGCAAATTTTTAAAGCAATAGTCTTATTTCTGATTGCACTGACGCCTGGCTCCTTTGTTAATGCTCAAGCCCCCACAATTCTTTGGCAACGGGTGTTGGGAGATTCCGCTGATGAAATGGGGCGGAGTGTAATGATCCAAAGCAACAAGGTTGTAATACTTGGTTATACAGCGTCTGATTCATCGAGTGTGGATATTCCAAATAAGTATGGGCCATTAGGAACTTGGGATGCTTGGCTGCTCAATTTTAATCAACAAGGCAATGTGCTATTTAGTAAATGCTATGGGAGTTCAGGCGAGGACGATGGCTGTGATATGATACAGGACGTTTCCGGTATAAGTTTTATCGGAAAGGGTGATCTCAATGATTATGACGTATCCGGTGTGCACACAGTAACTCCCTGGGGTGGTCCGACTGATTTATGGTTTGTTAAATTGGATTCAATTAATCAGATTACTTATCAACATTGTTATGGAGGCCCGAATAGTGATGCAGGTTTGAAATTGATTAAATCAAGATTTGGGGGCTATATACTCGCCGGACAAGTACAAGGCAATGGCGGCGATGTCACCTGTACCAACTGCAATGCCTTTCCCGATAACTGGGTAGTTCGCATGGATGATTCCGGAAACATCTTATGGTCGAAGGCTTTGGGCAATTTATTGGAAGATTATCTAGGAGGTATAGTTGAACTAGACGATGGGACGATTGTATTATCAGGATCTCTAAGTGATTATTCCGGCGATGTGACATGTTACAACCCGGGTATTGGAATTTGGGTGGTCAAACTTGACACACTTGGAAATATTATTTGGGATCAATGTTATGGGGGCTCAAATGCAGATCAGGTATTCTGTTTATTAAAGGGAACGGACAACACTTTTTATTTAGGAGGTCTTACCTATTCTAATGATGGCGATATTACATCTGTGATGCACGGTGTTAGGGATGGATGGGTGGTGCATATGGATAGCTCCGGAAATATACTTTGGAATCAATGCGTAGGTGGTATCCAAGCAGATGCAATATCATCAATGTGCCGTTCATTCGATAACGGATTAATATTAGGCGGAACCACTTTTAGCCCGGATGTTTCAAATTATCACCAGATGTCAGGCCTCAATGTGGAAGCAGATGCCTATGTTGCAAAAATGGATTCCATGGGTAATTTAATCTGGCAGGCTGCTTATGGCGGAACGGATTCAGAAGTTATATATTCAATCACCGAAGACACCGATAGTAATATCGTCTTCACCGGCTATTCAAAATCCCATGACGGCGATCTGCCATTCAATCATGGAATGAAAGATCTGTGGGTCGTAAAATTGCAATCGGCACCTTTGAAGGTAAATGAACTTTCCGGCCCTGTACTTTCATTAGAGGCCGGCATTGGTAATGGCAATCTGACAGTGAAATTTAACTTGTACGGAAGCAATGAGATTGCACTTACCATGTATGACTTACTCGGAAGACCTGTTTTATCAAAAGCCATTCATGGCGATTCCGGTATGAATGAAATTATTCTTCCGGTAAATTCAAATGCTTCCGGCATCTATTACCTTGAACTGAGAACGAAATACGGAATGGTGTCTGAAAAAATAATCAGTATACAATAAATGTTTTTCTAAAAAAGCACTTAACAAATATTTGATCGCCGATCACTGATCACTCACTTCCTCTCATCATCATTCTTATTCACCTTCGAGAGCAATATTCCAATTCCAACCACAATCGCCACGGCAAAGAAAAAATTCATTCCGAGTTGCATGTAAGCATCACGACTGAGAGTGCCCATGCGTTTTTTCACGATATAAAGAGAGATAAGACTTCCTGCGGCTACAGAAAGAAAGGCGATGATGAATCTGCGACGGTTTGACATGGAGCGAAGGTAAGGATTCGGAGCATTGATACTGTTGATCTACCCTATCGAATTAGCTAATTAGCTGATTAGCTAATTTTTAAGATAGGCAATCAGCTTACCATAAGGTTACATCCTCTGATATCGCTGAAATCAATTCTGCCAGTGACTTCGAAACTGCCGTCGGCGTGCAGTCGACCGGTATCCTGTGTGGCGATGAATGAACAGGAGTCAACATTTCCAAAATCTATAATGTTTATTCCGCCATTGCGACCGAATGAAAGTATGTCCATCGGATTGTATACATCGCGAATCAGAATTTTCATCCACGGCGGTGTTTTGAATAAACCGTTTCCATCCGAATACGCCTGCGACATCAATTCAGTCATTCCGTATTCGGAGTGAATGGCCTTGGCAGAAAAGGAATTCTTCAGTAAATCATGAACTTCTTCACGAATCATCTCTCTTCGTTTCCCTTTCATTCCTCCGGTTTCCATAACGACAAGTTCAGGAAATTCAATCTGAAAATTTTCAGCAAAGTCAAGCAAGGCATAAGTCACACCGAGAAGCAAAGTCTTCTTCTTTTCCGCTCTAAGTGTCATGAGCAAATTAAACAAGTCATGATGATTGTGCAGAAAAAAACCACTCCGATTATCATCACTCATCTCAATGAGTTTCTCCATCATATAAATGAGTGAAGAACCTTCGCGTTCAAGATAAGAAGGAAGCAAAGCCAGAAAAGTCCACCCGTGCGGCAACCCGTAAAAAGTCCGGAACGACTCCGTAAAATCCGCTTCATACAATTCCAGACTTTTTACATAATGCTGAGCTGTTTGTTCACCTGTAGTCCCGCTACTTGTAAAAACAGCTTCGGCAGAAAAATCTCCGGTCGTTACTTTATTCGTTTTAAACAACTCCACCGGCAAAAACGGAATCTGCTCCAACTCTCTCACCTCAGCCACATTTACTTTCATTCCATCCACAAATGCACGATACACTTTATTCCCGCTATACTGCCGATAGAAAATCTCTATGGCTTCAGCTTTGAACTGTTCGTGAGTGTATGGTTTTAGGAAGTTCACCGTTGGTTCTTGGTTGCTTGGAATGGGGAATTCTGAATTCTGAATTCTTAATTCTGAATTTTACAATTCACCTACTACTTACTACTTACTAATTACTACTTACTAATTAATTATGATCCATCACATAATGCAACCCCACACTCTCCTTCCTTGCCATGGCAAATTTAACGATGAGATAAGCAATGGCGATGAGATTGCGGAGTTCGCAGAGTTTTGGTGATACTATTGTCCGTTCATAAAGCGCTTCGGTTTCACCATAGAGAATACGAAGGCGATCAAGTGCGCGCTTAAGACGGGTATTGGAGCGGACGATACCAACGTAATTACTCATCACACTTTGCAATTCACGCAAATTAGAGGTGATAAGAACGAGTTCATTCGGCTGCACGGTTCCTTCTGCGTCCCATGCGGGAACATCGTCGCGGTAATTAATTGATGAAACCTTTTGTATTACATCCATCGCTGAGCGGTGAGCATAAACCAAAGCTTCAAGCAGGGAGTTACTGGCCAAACGATTTCCGCCATGCAATCCTGTGCAACTGCATTCTCCTGCTGCATACAGATTTTTGATAGAGCTTCTTCCATCCATATCAACCACAATTCCACCGCACATGTAATGTGCAGCAGGAACAACAGGTATCATTTTTTCGGAAGGATCAATTCCCAGCGTGAGGCATTTGGCTAATATATTCGGGAAATGCGTTTTGAATTCTTCTTTGTTGATATGACGACAATCGAGATACACAAAATCATCTCCGCTGATCTTCATTTCATTATCGATGGCACGGGCAACGATGTCGCGTGGCGCAAGAGATTTCCGCTCGTCGTATTTCTCCATAAACTCCTTTCCGTCCGTCGTCTTCAGAATTCCTCCCATACCTCTCACCGCTTCTGAAATCAGAAACGCCGGTCGCTCAGTCGGATTGTATAATGCCGTCGGGTGAAACTGAATAAACTCCATGTCTTTGACGATGCCTTTGGCACGATACACCATGGCTACTCCATCGCCTGTTGCAATTACCGGGTTGGTAGTAGCCTGATAAACTTGCCCGGCACCGCCAGTTGCCATCAATGTAATCTTTGACAAAACAGTTTCCACTTCGCCGGTGTGAAGATTCAACGCATAAGCGCCGTAACATTCAATGTCAGGCGTACTGCGTGTCACTTCTTTACCGAGATGATGTTGTGTGATAATATCGAGTGCGAAATAGTGTGTATAGAGTGAAATATTCGGATGACTCTTCACCTGCTCCAACAAGGCTCTTTCAATTTCATTTCCTGTAGCATCTTTGTAATGATAAACGCGATGTGCAGAATGACCGCCTTCACGAGCGAGATCATATTCGCCCTGATCATTTCTGTCGAAGCGTGTTCCCCACTCTATAATTTCGCGGATGCGTTCAGCGCCTTCGGTCACAACCATTCTCACCACTTTTTCATCGCATAATCCGGCGCCTGCGATGAGTGTGTCTTTAATATGTTCTTCGAATGAATCCGGTCCGTTCAGCACTCCGGCAATACCGCCCTGTGCATATTTTGTATTTGACTCATCGGCGTTAGCCTTGGTGATGATCAGCACTTTTCCGTACGGAGCAACTTTGAGTGCATACGTGAGGCCGGCAATGCCTGAGCCGATAATTAGAAAATCAACCTTCCTTTGCATAAACGAGGACAAAGGTAAAATTTTCCCGGTTAGTGAAAGTTTTGTGTTTCCCTCGGAAAGTCACGGAAATAGCACGGAAATGCACGGAGATTGGTTCAGCGGTCCTTTGAGCAATTATAACGGAAAAACCACTCATTGATTTGCAACATGTGGGGCAGCAATGACTATCTTTGCAGCATGCAAAAGTCACCTCCCGTAAATGTATATGCAGAATCAACGCCGAATCCGGCTTCGATGAAATTTGTGATAGACCGGTTTTTACTAAAGGAAGGCAGTGTGGAATACAACTCGCCTGATCAGGCCGGAAATTCACCAATTGCAAGGCAATTATTTTCATTCAGCGGCATTACATCAGTGTTTATTAATGCCAATTACATAACACTTACAAAAGCATCGGATCTTGACTGGTATGAATTGATTCCTGTCATTCGGACTTTTCTCAAATCATACATCGAAAGTGGCGATCCTCTTTTCACAGGTCCGGCTGCACAAATTGCCGATTCCAACATTTCAGGAACGCAAACTTCTTCGGCGCTGGAAACAAAAATCATTGAAGCGCTCGATGAATATGTTCGTCCGGCTGTAGAACAAGACGGCGGAGCCATTCACTTCAAATCATTCAACGATGGAATTGTGACAGTAGTGATGCGAGGTTCATGCAGCGGTTGTCCGTCGTCAAATGTTACTCTTAAATCCGGAATCGAAAGGCTATTAAAGCAGTTGTTTCCTGAAGTGAACGAAGTTGTAGCCGAGGCGGTCTGAGCAGGGGTTTTACAAATTAAAAAGCCGGCAAAACCTTTTCGCAGGAGTGAGAGAACAATCGGTTAGATTATTCCTGCGTTGATTTTGCCGGGATTAAAAAATGAGCAGAAATTTCAGGCACGAATCAAAGCCCCCAACCATCGTGCGCCTCTTCTGCTCCAATTTCATTTTCGATTACCTGACTTTATTCGTCAAACGAATGTACGTTTGAATCATTGCAACGATTCCGGAAATTAATTGCGGGCCGGATCATTAAGTATTGCAAGTTGATCTCTGAACTGATCAATCGTACAGTTTTGGGTTTCCACCACAATGTCTTCCTTTGCCCTTAGTTGCACCTTTTTCATTTCACTGCACAGGCAGCCGGCCTTATATCCAACTACAATTATGGTAGCAGAATAATTATATGGCAGGTACAACTCTCCACCGGAAAATTTACTGAAACACCAGCCGGATTCTGAAACTCTTTCTGCCGGGAGGAAAATATTCTGTCCGTCAATAGCAAGAGAAACATCCACATTATCGTAGCTATTGAAATCGGTTAATCTTACATTTATACACACCGGCCCGCTCTCCGGCTGCTTTACAAGCCGGTCAATGTTTGACCATCCCAACGTCCCGATACTAAAAGCATACGACCTGGATTTATTTTGCAAAAATTTATCGACGTAGGCCATAATCCTGTCATTCACATATAAAGAATAGAGTGCATTTACTCTTTCAGCATCAACTGTAGTCAATTGCTGCTGCCGGCGAATCTTCATTTCCTGTAACTGATTCGCTCTATTAATCTTCTCCTGCTCCCTTTGACGGATCTGCTCCTGCTTCTTTTGTTCAGCCAACAGACGACGCTCATTTTCCAGCGCTTCTCTTTCTGCCTGTTCCCGGCGCCTCTGTTCTTTTAGCTGTGCCGCTGCGATTTCCTTTTTTGTTTCAGTGTAGGATTGAAATCGCTTTTCATAAACCTTCACTGCTTCAGTGTAATCTTCATTATTCGAAAACACCGGCTTTACACGTATTTTTCTTACTACACCGGCGCCGGAGTTATCGAAACCCGATAATTTCATAATGTACACACCTCTTGTTTCTGTTTTTTCCATCTCAACATTTATCCATGGATGATTTGAATCCTGCGGATCAAAATTGGGGTCATTCGCCAACTTGAACTTTACATCTTTGTAGATGGCCAATTCAGGGAAATCATTCGCATCAAACTCAAGTGAGACGATAGTGTCTGACATACTTTTCAACTCCGGCTTGAGCGGTTCTTCAATTGCCTTCAGTTTTCCTGATGGAATTTTTTGAATATACGTTACCGCACTATCACAGCCTAAAGTAGTGTGAGGAATTGTATCATCTGTAACCAGATTCAGCTTTAGCTCCTTTGGTTCAACCCAATTGATGGCAGCACCTGCTGATGCCTGTTCTCCCCGGTAAAGTTGCATCATGCTGTCCGGTTGGGCTGCCGGTACAGATGCTTCAATAAAGTGTCCGTTTGCCATCTTAAGCTGCTCACCTTGCGAAGTTGCATTTACATATAACATTCCGCCGCTTTGTAATACCTCACCATTACTCAGTGTCGTTAACCCTCCAAGAACAATGTCGCTCATTTTAATTGCTTCTTTAAGTACCAGGTCAACGGCTCCTTTTACTTCTTCACCCTTACTATTCAGGAAGGTCCCTGCATGAATCAATAGTTTTGTTCCATCATATCCGAAGACCAGCGTGTCACGGTCGTTGGTAATACTAAAATGTCTTACCGGAAGCAATTCGGTATTTAATATTCCACCGGCAAGAGGGGTTTCGCGTTTGCAGCCTATGGCAAGACATAATGCCATTGCCGAAAAGATGATTAGCTTTTTCATATTCTGATATTTTTTATCGTTATTTCTAATGAATACCTGAAATGCAAATAGGTAACCCTGAAAAAATATTTTTTTTCTGTGGGTTACCTTTTCGATCTGTTGGTATAAAAGCATATGAAACGACATTTTTCAGATAATGAACTTTTGGAATTGTTGTCAGTAGCCGACTCGGAAGCTTTCGCTTTTGTTTATCAGAAGCACTTTTCCATGGTCAGCTACTTTGTCAGAAAGAACTCCGGCTCCGACGCTGATGCAAAAGATCTGTTTCAGGAAGTTCTGATCATAGTTTATGAAAAGCTCCGCGACAAGAAGCTGAAGCTCTCATGCACATTGAAAACATACATCTATTCAGTAGCAAGAAATCAATGGCTGAAAAAACTGAAGCAGGCAGGGCAGAAAATACCACTGGCCAATTTCGAGGACTTCATAACGATCGAAGAGAATGAAAATCCTCGGGAAATAAACATCAATTTCTTTCTGAAAGAAATCGGCGAGGCCTGCAGAAAATTACTTGTTCTCTTTTATTACAGAAAAAAGAGCATGGAAGAAATCAGCGTACAACTGGAATATGCCAATGCCGATACGGTGAAAAATCAAAAGTACAAATGTATTCAGCGACTGAAAAAGCTGGTAGAAAATCAGAACCATGGAACTCAAGCCTGATGAAATAGATTTGATTGAGCGCTATTCAAGAGGTGAATTGACTTCCGGTGAAGCGGCATTATTGAAAGAAAAACTTCTGAATGAAGAATTCAAAAACGAATTCACTCATTACCTGAATAGCATTGACGTAGTCAGGCAGGCAGGAAGAATGGAGTTGAAACAAGCACTGAATACTATTCACAACAATCTGGAAAGCAAAAACGAATTTGAACGTTATAAGCCGTCAAAGAAGGGCGGCTCGGGTTCTTCCGGTTTTATGACAGCAATAGTACTGACTGGCTTGATTGTCGCAGGTTATTTCCTCTGGAAGAGTCCGGCTATGCAGGAATATGAAAAGAGGCTGATGGACGATACGCCGGATACTATTTATCACTACAACGTAGTCCCGGATCCGAATTCACCGAAAGAAAATTCAGAAGGCCACCAACACGTAGTAAAGAAAACTTACGAAATCCGCGATACGGTTTACGTGCGGGATACCATCCGGAAAATTATTCGGGAAGAGGGTTCAGACTCCAAGTAATGTCTTCACCGGATCTGCACCTCCAAAGAGCATCAGGGTCGGCTCTTCAAGCATCTGCTTCACTTTAACCAGGAAACCAACCGATTCACGTCCATCGATAATACGGTGATCGTATGAAAGTGCTACATACATAATCGGACGGATTTCCACTTTCCCATTCACAGCAACCGGGCGTTCAACAATGTTGTGCATGCCAAGGATAGCGCTTTGCGGAGGGTTGATAATTGGCGTCGACAACATCGAACCAAATACACCACCATTGGTAATCGTAAAAGTTCCTCCCGTCATTTCTTCAACGGAAATTTTTCCGTCGCGCGCTTTTGCAGCAAGCTGCGCAATAGCGTTTTCTATCTGAGCCAATGTCATGCTCTCTGCATTTCTGACAATTGGTACCATTAAACCTTTGGGAGCGGAAACAGCAATACCGATATCACAGTAGTCGTGATAAACAATTTCGTTACCGTCAATTTGTGCATTTACACTTGGAACTGCTTTCAGCGCTTCACAGACTGCCTTAGTGAAGAACGACATAAAACCAAGGCTAACGCCGTGCTTCTCTTTAAACACATCTTTATACTTTTTACGAATCTCCATGATAGCACTCATGTCAACTTCGTTGAAAGTAGTAAGCATGGCCGTTTCCTGCTTAACGCTAACCAATCGCTCCGAAACTTTTTTCCGAAGCATGGTCATCTTTTCTCTTCGTTGATTTCTCGAACCTGCAGGAGCACTTTCACTGAAAGCAACCGGATTCAGCACATCAGCCTTCGTAATGCGTCCGCCTTTTCCGGTACCTTCTATTTGCTCAGCCGATAACCCGCGTTCACGCATCAGTTTCTCGGCAGCAACAGATGGTATACCGGCCGCATAGGTTGTCGCCTCTTTTTCCTTCACTTCCGTTTTCTGAACGGCAACAGGTTTATCGGTACTCGCAACAGTTGATTGTGCTGCTTTCTTTTCTTTTACAGTTTCAGTTGCAGCTTTAGGTTCACCTTTGGCATCAGTATCAATCGAACAAACAACACTTCCAACTGCAATCATATCGCCTTCTTTTGCGATGAGATGAATAGCGCCCGTGGCTTCAGCACTCAATGTAAGCGTGGCTTTGTCGGAATCAATTTCGCAAATCTCTTCGTCCTTTTCCACAAAATCGCCTTCCTTTTTGAGCCACTTTGAAATCTGAACTTCTGTAATTGATTCTCCCGGGCTCGGAACCTTCATTTCAACAATTGACATAGCGGTTTATTTTTTAAAAGCTGATTGAATTAATTCATTTTGTTCGCGTTCATGCGCCTTATGACTGCCGGTTGCAGGGCTGGCGCTTTCAGGGCGTGAGATACATGAAACCGGAAGTACGCCATTGGTGATTCGCAGGATATACGACCATGCACCCATGTTTAACGGTTCTTCCTGTATCCACACCCATTCTTTTGCAGCAGAATATTTCTGCTTCAATTCTGATAATCTTTCCATCGGGAACGGATACAATTGTTCCAGCCGGATCAATGCAACATCACCAACCTGATCTTTTTCCTTTTGTTCCAGCAAATCGTAATAAATTTTTCCGGAGCAAAGAAGAATGCGCTTCACCTTTTTGGCATCGGCAGACGAATCATCTATTACTTCACTGAATTTTCCTGATGCCAATTCATCGAGCGATGAAGTGCAGCGCGGATGTCGCAATAAACTTTTCGGAGTAAACACAACAAGCGGCTTTCTGAACGGACGATTCAACTGGCGACGTAACGCATGGAAAAAATTCGCAGGTGTTGTACAATTTACAATTTGAAGATTTAACTCTGCACATAAATTGAGATAACGCTCTATGCGTGCCGATGAATGCTCTGCTCCTTGTCCTTCGTAGCCATGCGGCAGCAACAGTACAATTCCATTCATACGGTTCCACTTATCTTCAGCACTGCTCAGATATTGATCAATAATGATTTGAGCACCATTATTAAAATCACCGAACTGAGCTTCCCAAATCACCAATGAATTCGGAGATGACAATGCATAGCCATACTCAAAACCAAGCACGGCATATTCCGACAACAATGAATTGTAAATCCGGAACGGCGCCTGCTTAGGAGAAATATTGTTAAGAGGCGTATATTTTTCTTCCACATCTTCCAACTGAAGAACGGCATGACGGTGAGAAAATGTTCCCCTCTCAACATCTTGCCCCGAGAATCGCACCGGATAGTTTTCATAGAGTAAAGAAGCATAAGCCAGAAGTTCGGCCATCGCCCAGTCGAGGCGGTTTTCTTTCACCATCTTCTTTCTGTCTTCAAACAAACGAACAGTTTTGCTGAAGAATTTCTTGTCAGATGGCAGGGAGGTAATCTTTTCAGCAAGTTCTTCAAGAATTTTCTTCTTAACACCTGTTTCAGGACTAAGAAGAAAATCATTTGCATTTGCTATGCGTAATCCGCTCCAGCTCCCTTCAAGATAGGGAGAAACTTTTTTATTTCTGACACTTCTGGCGTCATCAAGCGAATGCTGGAGCATTGCTTTGAATGACTTCTCCATTTCGCGGGCAAGATTGGCTTCCACTTCACCTTGTGCAAGCAATTTCTCATGATAAATTTCACGCGGGTTCGGATGAGAAGCAATTGCTTTGTATAAGATCGGTTGGGTGAAACGCGGTTCGTCGCCTTCGTTGTGTCCGTATTTGCGGTAACCTAAAATGTCGATGAATACATCACGATGAAATTTCTGACGGAATTCCAAAGCCAGTTGGATCGTGTAGACCAACGCTTCCACATCATCTCCATTTACATGGAAGACCGGCGAAAGTGTGACCTTTGCCACATCCGTACAATACGTACTGGAGCGACCGTCGAGATAATTTGTCGTGAAACCAATTTGGTTATTGATCACCATATGAATGGTACCACCCGTACGATATGCCGGAAGCAATGACATCTGAATTACTTCATACACGACACCTTGTCCGGCAATGGCTGCATCACCATGAATGAGAATCGGAGCAATCATGTCTTCATTGCCGCCGGGTGTGTTGTCAATTTTTGAACGAACGACTCCCTGAACAACAGGATCCACCGCTTCAAGATGCGAAGGATTGGGAGCAAGAGTGAGGTGAACATCCTTTCCTTTTGTCGTTTTCACATTCGCAGAATAACCGAGATGATATTTTACATCACCTGAATACTCATCCTGATCATATTCGAGACCTTCAAATTCGGTAAAAATTTCCTCGTAGGATTTTCCAAGAATGTTTGCCAGCACAGACAATCGTCCCCGGTGTGCCATTCCGATAGTGAATTCTTTCAGCCCCATTTCGGCACCCGCTTCAATCACTGCATCGAGGGCAGGAATGAGTGTTTCACTTCCTTCGAGAGAGAAACGCTTTTGTCCGACAAACTTTGTATGTAAGAAACTTTCGAAGGCAACAGCCTCATTCAGTTTCGATAGAATTCTTCTTTTCTGATCGATAGAAAAATCCATTGTATTGCGACTGCGCTCCATTTTCTGCTCGAGCCAGTCGACAATTTCAGGAGTACGGATATACTTATACTCTGCTCCAACGCTTGCACAATAAGTTTGCTGCAAGTGCGAAACTATAGCTCGCAGTGTAGCCGGTCCAATTCCTATTAACGATCCTGAATGAAAAACGGTATCCAGATCATCATTATTTAGTCCGAAAGTCTCAAGATCAAGTGTTGGCGTGTATTGTCTTCGTTCGCGAACAGGATTTGTTTTCGTGAACAAATGTCCGCGTGAACGATAACCATTAATCAGGTTGATGACATTAAATTCCTTCTGAACATTTTCAGGAATGATATCCGCCTTTTTTCCATTGGCAAAATTTGTTCGGGCCAGTTCAAAGCCCTGAAAGAATTCTTTCCAACTTGAATCGATGGCAGCAGGGTTTTTTAAAAACTGATGATACAATTCATCAATCTGGGCAACATCGGCATTACCGAGGTAAGAAAATTTGTCCATGGCATTCTCCTCAAAGATGGCGCAAAGTTACACTTTTCGAAGGCGCGCATCGACAAAACAACGATAAATCAGGTATTGTTTTCGCGATATTCGACCAGCTCTGAGATTTTAGTACCGCCTGAGAGTTTCATCTTGTACTTTCTCATCCATATTGACAGTAATGGAATACCGATGAGTGTAGGCCACAGCCATTGTAAAACTGTAGGAAGGAAACCCATATTCACTGCAGAAAATGCTGAAACAGCAGCAATATAGGCTGTTATCATTCCATTCATATGATAGAACAACCAGGAATGTTTGTTTCCTGAGGGGCGGATAAACTGATAGATGTTTTTTCCTCCCAGCCATGTTCCTATACCTCCAAATACCATGGCGATGATTCCAAAAGGTGTATCGGTTTGAGTGGTTCCAAGAATAAATAGTCCGAAAGAGAATAATGTATTCAGAATAGCGAAAAACCAGTCGATTGCTGCTGTCTTCCCTCCTTTGTAACTATTCTTCCTGAATACTGCCCGATAACCGGTAAATGCCAGGTAGAAACTAAAGATCCCCACCATGAGCAAAAAGAGATTTTTATGCATTGGTGCCATAATCACGGCCATCAGACAAACCACTGTCATGGCATAAAAAAACACCTTCCCCCAAAGCCTGTGAGTGCGGCCACCTTTTTTCATAATGAGAACAGCGGGTGCTACCAGGAAAGCAATTGTACCGGCGACGATGTGTGTGATTCTTAGAATTTGAAAGAAAGTTTCCATATCTGATTTTTTCCCGCAAATCTAATTTGCCATTCACCCCAAAGGCCCTTTTTGGGATGAATGGCAAGGTTTGGGACAGATTGACTTCCGAAAAACTGTCAGAGTACGAAAGAAATCAGAAATATACTTTAAACGGTCAGGTTTTGTGATACTAGATTCTCGCTGATGGCCATATACAATTTTCAAAAGCATGGATTTGATATGGCCATGATTTTTCTTTCTTTTTGTTTTCGCCCCGGCGAACGCATCGCCAAAAAGAAAGAAACAAAGAAAAAGGCGACCACGCGCAGCCTCCTTCTCGGCCTACAAATTAATTTAGCTTTCTATGAATAAGCATTTGTTCTTTCAATAATCTTCTTTCTTTTAACCTTCACCGAGAAGGCGGCCGCACGCGCGTGGACGGCCCCCCACAACATGCTGCTTATTACATGCAATCTTCAAATTTTTGTGTTTCATGCTTCATTAGCAAATTCACAAAACCTGCCCGTTTCCAGTATAACTCAGCAGTGTTCGTTTCCCGGAAATCAATTTCCCAAAAAAACGAATCTTGCATTGGAGAGTATTTGTCCGTTTTCAGATAACCGTGCTGAATAGACTCCGGCGGAGAGATTTCCGGGATCAAAATTGAAAGTCTGTCCGTTCAGATGATCATAAGCGCCTGCTACTCTTCCGATGCAATCGATCAACTCCAGTTTGGCATTACTGACATTCACAGAGGAATTAATCTGAAATCCGGATAAGACAGGATTCGGGAAAATAGTTAGCAAATGTTGGTGATCCAATTCGTTGACACCATCGTAGACCGACATTTCAATCAGATCAAAGTAACCATAATTGAAAACAGGTCCGGTCGAAACACCTCCAAACAAAACCACCACCGGTGTATCGCCTGCCGACAAATTGAAAATTGATATCACCTGCAATTGCGTCCATGCTGCAGATGAAGTGGTGTCGCCATCCTGAAGTGTAATGACTCCATTATTAATGACACCGAAATACAAACCCACCATTGAGGATGCAATTGCAGAAGCCCACCCGGTGAGTTGATAAGGCTGCGCCGCAATAATTGATGGAATTCTCTGGTATGCATAACCCGGGAAACAACCTTGCATATTTCCACCAACCACTTTAATGCACCAATTTCCACCGCTTGGAGGAGCTGTATTCACTGTGTCAGCGCCGCATGTCCACTCCCAGTTGCTGAGATCAGCACCTGAACTATTTTCAAAGCTCCCGTTTTGAATTTGTCCTTGAACAATAAACGGTAAGAATGCTATCGTAAATAAAATTGCTTTCATGATTTGTTTTTTTTGAATGTTGAACTGATAGCTTGCCGGCAAAGCAGTTTTGTATTATGAATGATTAAAAAATTGTCACAACTCTACCTTCACGCCTATTCCGGCAGAAAGTTGCTCCAGCTTTTTCTTCATTGAAGAATTTTTATTGAATAATGATTTTGAATATATCTCATATCCCGGGGAGAAATCGACTGAGACTTTTTCTGATACTCTGTAATTTAAGGACAACCCAAACCTCCACGACAGAAGACCGGAATTCAAATCCTTCCTTTCAACGGAACGATATTGTTGATTGCCGGAATCATATAATACACCCTTCTGATTTAGCAAGTGGTGATAAAGTATTTGCGGTTCAAAACCAAGGCTGAGTCTTTTTCCGGATAAGAATTCATATCTGAATCCGAGCGGAATTTCCAGGTACGTATATCTGTTAAACGTTGTGCCTGATGAATCCGACGAAAGGTTTTGATATCCACGGGAAATGGTGATCAAAGGGACAGGCAGAGTAACGACATGATTTGTATCAATTTTATAGACAACTTGTCGATTGAGAATTTCTTCTTCGAAAGAAGAAATGCCCAGTCCGGAAAAAATTTCCAGTTCCGGCAACAGTCGATAACCAAGATTGAAAACATATCTTCCGGTGACACACTTCTTATCAGATGAATCTCTGTAGTTCGCTACAAAACGGTAATCACCGCTTTCTTCCAGGCTAGAAAATGAAAGCAATGCTGCTGCTGAAATTCCGATTGTCCACTTACCCTTATGCGAATTCGCGGCCACAGTATCCTTCTTCGTTGCAACAGAATCACTTTTTACAGGATTCACTTTTACAGAATCGGTAGTCGGGGCAAATACCATTTCCTTCGAAATGGTTTCCCCGGGTGCCGGGTTTTCTAAACTTAAATTTTCGGAAACACTGTCTTTCGACGAGCCGACAGTACCCTCATGAACTAAAGTGGAAGTGTGCGATTGATCAACAGCGAGAGAAGTTTGCTCAACATTCACCTTTGGAAGAACATTGCTATTAGCAGTGGTTGTTATACCATGATCAGATTTTACTCCGGCTGCCTTTGCAGCAAAAGAACCGGCATCATTTGATTCAGACGAAGAAACTTGCTTTTCGACAGCAGGTAATTCTGCTTGTTTCGGCTGTGGTTTTAAAGAATCGATAAATAAGTTTTGACTTGCTTTGTCGGAAGAACTCAGCGCCGGGATATTTTTCTCTTGCTCAAAATGCTGGACAGGACTTCTTTCTTCAGGATGATTTCCGGAAAATAAAACACCAAGAAAAATTCCTGTTGAAAGAAAAGCAACGGAGATCAGCGCAAAAAGAATTATCCTTCTTTTCTTCTCTCTTCTGCCAAGTTCAGCATCTACCTTTTCCCAGATTTCCGGAGGAGGTTGCATGGAGAACTCTTCTGCTGCTTTTTTTATATGTTGACTTTCATCCATTTTGACTACTTAATTTCTTGTCATTACCGGTTAATTTCCCGATGAGTAATTTGCGTGCTCTTAGAAATTGCGATCGTGAAGTGCCGGATTTCACTCCCAGCATGACGGCAATTTCTTCGTGCGAAAATCCTTCAATTACATGCAGATTAAAAACCATTCTATACCCCGGAGGAAGATGGTGAATCAGTTCCAGCAATTCTTTGCCTTCATGAAACAGGAACCCTGTTGCATAATCAGGCAAGTCCTCCGCCGTCAACTCTGAATTAACTTCCGTCATTTTATGTTTCGCCTTCACTCCGTTGAGTGAAGTATTGACTACTATTCTTCTTATCCACGCACCCAGTTCGCCTTCACCCTTCCATTGATTCAACTTCCTGAACACCGTAATGAACGCCTCCTGAAGGAAATCTTCGGCATCCTCTCTGGAATCGGCATAGCGGTAGCATACAGCAAACATCTTCGGGGCATAGCGCTCGTAAAGTTGTTTTTGTGAATCACGTTTGCCTTTTAAGCAGTTCAGTACAAGTTCTGACTCATTCAAAGCGATTGGAATTAATAAGATGACAATAGCTTTCCTTGAAATGTTGCATTAAGATAAAAATAAATTCAGCAGAAGGAAGAGGATTGAAAATTGAATATTGAATACTGAATATTGAATATTTGAAAAATGGGAGATTTGAAAGCGATTTTTAAAATCAGCTGTATTTCATTATTTCCTGAAAGCTCATGAGAGAATTCTCCAATTTTCAATCACCAATATTCAATATTCAATTTTAAATATTCAATTTTGAAAAATGGGAGATTTGAAAGCGATTTTTTAAATCAGCTGTATTTCATTATTTCCTGAAAGCTCATGAGAGAATTATTCAATTTTCAATCACCAATATTCAATATTCAATTTCTTCAATATTCAATATTCAATTTTCAATCCAGAATCCCCTACCGACTCACTATCCTCTCCTTCAACTCCTCCCCGAGCCTTCTGCTCACGGGAATGATTTCAGATACATGTCTGAGATGCAATTTGCACCCTTGAGAGTTTCCACTGACGCGCGTGACATGACGAAGATTTACCAGATATGTCCTGTGACATCGAAAAAGTTCAGGAAACGCTGCCGTCTTTTCCACTTTACTCAAACTGCTTCGCAACAAAAAGGTAGAAAGCTGTCCATTTTTCAGATAGTAGAATTTGCAATAATTATCTGCCGCCTCAACATATAAAAGCTCTTCCGACCGGACTTCAAAAAAATCTTTCTCGTTTTCAGCCACGAATTTCAAAAGTTGGTGATGAGAAACTACAGGATGCTTTTCCACTTCAGCGTTAATTTCAGTAGCTTGAACAGAATAAAATCGTTTTGCCCAATTGAACCGAAGCATCGTCATAGAGGAGGCAACGAAAAAAGTAACTGTCGCTGTGAATATTTGAAAGGTAATAAAACCTTCAATGTGCAATGGAAAATTGAAATACCATGCTGTATATAAAAAATTGAATAAGCCGATAAAAAAGACGATTGCACAATAAAGAAGAATGTTTTTTCCGACCGTCCACGTCTTTTCTTCCAACCACCCCGGAATTCGAAACATGACGGAGAGAAGAATCAAAATCGTGAGCGTGGTTATGATACCGTAACCAAGTGTAAAAATCGTAACATTTGAAACCGGTGCCTGACTGATACCAAAAGGTTTAAAAATGCGAAGGAATAAAAATACAATCAGTCCTCCGAGAAAAGCATTTCTGACATGATGCAGAAAATCACCGTTGACGGGATAGGGTTGTCTAAGGATATCTTTGAGTTTCATGAAAAAAAATTAGCTAATTAGCTAATTAGCTAATTTTAAAATTTACCAACCGAGAATCCATCCGAACATGAGTGGAGCAACGATTGAAGCATCACTTTCCACGATGAATTTCGGAGTATGGATATCTAATTTACCCCACGTAATTTTTTCATTCGGCACAGCTCCGGAATATGAGCCATAACTTGTGGTAGAATCACTGATCTGGCAGAAGTACGACCAGAATGGAACATCATGCCATTCCAGATCCTGATACATCATTGGTACTACACAGATCGGAAAATCACCTGCAATTCCTCCGCCGATCTGGAAAAAGCCCACACCTTTTCCGGAAGAGTTTTTACGATACCAGTCAGATAACCAGACCATGTATTCAATACCACTCTTCATTGTAGTGGCTTTAATTTCATTCTTGATTACGTAGCTGGCGAAAATATTTCCCATCGTAGAATCTTCCCATCCCGGAACAACAATCGGCAGATTTTTTTCAGCAGCAGCCAGCATCCATGAATTCTTTGGATCGATTTCATAATACTGTTTCAATTCTCCTGACAGTAGAATCTTGTACATGTATTCATGAGGGAAGAAACGCTCACCTTTGGTATCGGCATCCTTCCAGACTTTATGAATATGTTTTTGTAAACGACGAAAAGCTTCCTCTTCCGGAATACACGTGTCGGTTACACGATTGTAATGATTTTCCAAAAGATCCCATTCTTCCTGCGGACTCAGGTCGCGATAATTCGGTACCCGCTTATAATGATTATGAGCCACAAGATTCATAATATCTTCTTCCAGATTTGCTCCTGTGCAGGAGATGATTGATACTTTATCCTGACGAATCATTTCTGCCAGCGAGATTCCGAGTTCTGCCGTACTCATTGCACCTGCAAGCGTAATCATCATTTTTCCGCCCGCATCCATATGCGCAACATAACCCTTTGCCGCATCCATCATAGCGGCGGCATTGAAGTGGAGATAGTGTTTCTCCATGAATTGACTTATAGGACCCATAATTAGTAAGTAGTAATTAGTAAGTAGTAAGTAGTGATTAGTGATTTTTGGTTACTGGCAATTTGTGATTTTTATTTAAGAGAACATTTTGAGGTCGACTAAAGTTGTAGTAAATTAGACTATAGTAAGCTGAAAGGTAACATGATTCTACTTACTACTTACTACTTACCACTTACTATTTACCAATCGCCTTTAACAACACCACATAAGTAGGAAAGTGATCACTATATCCCGACATGTAGTTATCAAAATCATAAGTACGTTTTGGATAGCCTTTGTATTTACCGGTTTGTTGAATCATCCACGGCTTATTGAAGATGTGTGCATCGCGGAAGAAGAAACCTGACTGATCACGGTTAAGGAATCCTGATGAAACCATGATCTGATCAAACAAGTTCCAGCTATCGCCATAGGCTAAAGTACCAATTCCTTTATTGAAAGGTTCGACCCAAGGGTTGTAAATACCGCCACGAGAAACCTGACTCTTTTCGCCTTTTGCCCCCAGAGTAACAGCAACGCTTGGTGAAACAGGATCATCATTTAAGTCGCCCATGATGACAATTTTTGCATCAGGATTTATCTTCGTAATTGAATCCACTTTGTGTTTGCAGATGGCTGCAGCAGTCGCACGGCCGGGTGCGCTCACTTCTTCTCCTCCGCGACGCGATGGCCAGTGATTCACCATGATGTACATATCTTCGCCATCGTATTTTCCATAGACAAAAAGAATGTCACGTGTTTTACGTGGTGTGCTGTCAGCATTAAACAACGGAACAAAAAGTGGTTCGCTGTAAAGCACCTTAAAATATTTAGGATTGTAAAGAAGGCAAACATCAACACCACGCTCATCCGGTGAATCATAGTGTACGATCTGATAATTTCTTGATTTCATCAGAGGATGATTCACCAGATCATGTAACACATTTTCATTTTCAATCTCTGCATCACCGATGATCGATAATCCGTCGGGTGAAATATCTGTTCCGATTTGTGAAAGCACTTTCGCCAGATTACCTACCTTATCAAGATATACAGCTCCGGTGTAATGCTTGCTTCCGTCAGGAAGAAATTCTTCATCACTTGTTTTAGGATCATTAATAGTGTCGTAAAAGTTCTCAAGATTATAAAAGCCGATCAGACCAACCTTATACGCGGGTTTGTTTTGGGAGAAACCGGAAAAGGATACCAGCAGGAGAAGTACAACTACGAGGCTTTTTCTCATTTATTTTCGAATTTGGGGTGACAAACATACAAAAACCACAAAAGGGAAAGGGCATTTTTAGTGAATATTTGGTACCTCGGATGAACTTTCCACTTTCATGACAATAAAAGCCATTTTTTTGAGTAAAATAGCTCATTATTAAAACGTTATTAATCTCCCATAAAGTGACCGGAGTATACTGGTCTCATATGCTAATTTGTTTAGCTTTGTCACCCCAAAAATTATTTCTAGAACAAAAGATTATGAGTGTGACGAAAAAACTATTGATCTTCCTCGTTCTGTTCTTTCCGGTTCTTGCCTTTGCGCAAAACGGAACCATTAAAGGAACGGTGCGGGACGATTCGAATGCGCCTGTAGGCTCTGCAAAAGTCCACGTCAAAGGCACGACCATTCAAACCGTAACGGATGTGAATGGAAATTACGAACTGACAAACGTTCCGTACGGAACTGTAGTTGTGGTGGTGGGTGAAGACTCAAATCCGTTTGCAACGGAAACCGTAAATGTAAATTCTTCGACAGTGGCTGCTGATATCAGTTCACATGCTGCAGGAAATGAAGCAAGTCTTTCTTCGGGAGACATTCCAACCATTTCGTTGGGAGAAGATGATTCAAAAGAAAGTTCTTCTCAGGCCGTTTCAAGCGTTCTTACTGCTTCTCGTGATCCGTTTTCTTCGGCAGCAACATTTGTGTTCAGTGCTGCTCGTTTCCGCATCCGTGGTTATGAAGATGACAATTTCCCGACGCTGATGAACGGTGCTTTGATGACGGATCTTGCCAATGGTCGCAGCGAATACAGCGTATGGACAGGATTGAATGATGTCGTTCGTTCACGCGATAACTCATACGGACTTGCACCAACAGGCTTTGCCTTTGGCGGTGTAGGCGGTGTCTATGATATCGACAGCCGCGCTTCACGTCAACGCAAGCAGCTGAGTGTTTCTTACGCTTCTTCAAACCGCACTTACGACAATCGTCTGATGGTGACTTACGGCAGCGGAGTAAATTCCAAAGGCTGGGCTTACTCACTTTCATATTCACGTCGCTGGGCAGATGAAGGATACGTAAAAGGAACTTTTTACGATGGACATTCATTCTTTGGTTCAGTCGAAAAAGTAGTCAATGCTGATCACTCTGTGTCTTTAACTGCATTTGCTGCCAATACCAAAAACGGTCGCTCCGCTCCTTCGGTTCAGGAAATGTTTGATCTGGCCGGAACCAATTACTACAATCCAAGCTGGGGTTATCAGGACGGAAAAGTCAGAAATGCTGTGGTAGGTAAAAACTTCCAGCCGATGATTATCCTCTCACACAACTGGAATGTTAATGATAAATCCACTCTGGAGTCAGCTGTATCTTATCAGTTCGGAAAAAATAAAGTCTCCGGAATCGACTGGTACAATGCAGAAGACCCTCGTCCGGATTACTACAGAAATCTTCCAAGCTTCGATCCATCCTATGGTGAGAATCCGGATTACAAAGCCGACTCCACTACTCTGGCAAACTATCTTGCTGCCAATGAGAGTGCACGTCAGATCAACTGGAGCAAACTCTACGAAGCCAATCAGCTTCATGACACAGCTCAATATGTTATCGCCAATCGTGTTACCGATGCAAAACGTTTCGGCTTTAACACAACTTATAACAACAATTACAGCGATCACACAACTTTTACTGCAGGTTTCTGCTATCAGAAGCAGGACATCAACTACTACAAAGAAGTTGAAGACCTTCTCGGCGGAAACTTCTTTGTTGACCTGAACCAGTTCGCAGATCAGACTACATTAAGTGATTCTGCCAACATTCAGAATAATGCCGACAATCCGAATCGTAAAATATACGAAGGCGATAAATACGCTTACGATTACACTGCACACATCCAGCGTTCAGAATTCTGGATGCAGGCTGTCTGGAAGTATACTAAGTTCGACCTCTTCCTTTCTCAACAGTTCGTTGAAACCAATTACTATCGCGAAGGAAATGTTCGTAACGGAATTTTCTATGCCAACTCTCTGGGTGAGTCAATGGACTTCAAATTCATTGCACCATCAACAAAAGGCGGCGTGACCTACAAGATGAATGGAAGAAATTACTTCTATGTAAACGGTGCATTGATGCAACGTGCACCATTGTTCGAAAACGTATTCGTTTCTCCAAGAACACGTAATCTTGCGATCTCCGGTGCAGAAAACGAAAAAATCTCTTCTGTAGAAGGAGGGTATTTGTACCGTGCGCCGAAAATGAAATTCCGTTTGACAGGCTACATCACTCAGTTCAGCGACATCAGCGATGCACGTTCATTCTATTACGACGATTACAAGACATTCGTGAACTATGCCGTGACTAACATCGACAAGAAACACACCGGCCTTGAAATCGCTTATGAAGTGAATCTCGGAAAAGGTTTAACTGCTTCTGCAGTTGCTTCTGTTGGTCAGTTTATTTACAACGATCGTCCTAAAGCAACAGTTACTCAGGATAACAAAGACACATTGCTGGCAATTGATGAAACCATCTTCGCGAAAAATCTCCGTGTTTCAGGTGGTCCGCAGAGCGCATATACAGTGGGCTTTAATTACCGCTCAAAGCATTTCTGGTTTGCAAACATCAACTTCAATTACTTCGAAAACTTCTACGTTGACTTCAACCCTGTTCGTCGTACGATGGGCTCACTTGAAAATGTCAATGAAGGAACTCCGGGCTGGGAAAGCATCCTTGGTCAGGAACATTTCAAAGGTCAATTCACCATGGATATTTCAGGTGGATGGAGCTGGAAGATGAACAATAAATTCAAATCCCTGAAAGGAAATTCTTTCATGGTATTAAATCTGGGAATCACAAATGTACTGGACAACCGTCACATGCTTTCAACCGGTTACGAGCAATTACGCTTTGACACCCGCGAACACGATGTAAACGTTTTCCCTACAAAATTCGCTTACGCATACGGAGCAACGTATTTCGCAAGCGTAACTTTCCGATTCAATTAATCAAACCGCTAACAAAAAAAGAAACCAAATAAAATGAAAAGAGCAACACATTTACTCCGCTTCGCATTCATCATGATGTTAGCGGCAATGTCACTTACTTCATGTGTTAAGAAAGAGTACGATGATTTATCAACTGCCAATGTTGACCCGGATCTTCCGATAACACATACCATTCAGCAGCTTCAGGCATTAGTTCCGAACGATGGCGACATGTTGAAGATTGACAGCAACTACACTATTGCAGGTGTTGTTGTGGGAGATGACCGTTCAGGAAACATCTACAAGAAAATCATCATCGAAGACAATTCCTTTGGTATGGCAATTCAGGTCGACATTACCAATTTCTATACTGAATACCCGATTGGTCGTCGCGTTTTCGTAAAATGTAAAGGTCTTTACCTCGGAAATAACGGTGGTAATTTCGAAATCGGTGTGAATGGTGGTGGTTCAGTAGGCCGCATTCCTTCAAACATGGTAAGTCTTTACCTTGTAAAAGGAAAATGGGGACAAACAGTCGCTCCGATTATTGCAACTCCTGCTGCTGCTGCTGCAGGTCTGGTTCCAACCAATACTCTTGTAAAATTAGAAAACGTTGAATTCGGAAGCGGTTTTGAAGGCGTTGCGTGGGCAACATCAAACTCTGTAGTTGAAGATTGTTTAGGTAATCAGGTTGATGTTTACACCAGCTCATATTGCAACTTCGCATACGAACTCACTCCGACAGGCAAAGGAAGCATCATGGGAGTTTATACTATCTACAATGGTGCAGGTGAATTACAGGTTCGTGATACATATGATGCAGACATGACAGGCAATCGTTGCGGTTCAAATCCGAACGCTACTCTTATGCCGCTCGACAGCGTACGTATGCTTGATCCAGGTGCCGGAAATACCCTCACTTTACCGCAAGATCGTTTTATCCGCGTGGTTGTGACTTCCGATTTATCAACCAGCATGATCACTTCCAAGAACATCTATTGTCAGGACGGTACTGATGCTATTCAGGTTCGTTTCACTGCAGCAAATACATTCCCTCGCGGTTCAGTGATTGACATCAACATCAGCGGAATGGAATTGTCTACATTCTCAGGAGTGCTTCAGATCAATAACGTTCCAAACTCTAATGCCGTTCTCTCTTCCGGACTATCTATTTCTCCAAGAGCCGCAACTATTGCTGACATCAATGCAAACTTCAACGCATGGGAAGGTCAGCTGGTAACTATCAGCGGAGTGACTATCACAGGTTCCGGAACATACAGCGGAACAAATACACTGACTGATGCAACCGGAACGATTGCATTATTCACTACATCAAGTGCAACATTCGCTTCAACTGCTTATCCGACCGGAACAGTAACTGTAACCGGTATCCTTACCGAGTACAATGGAACACTTGAAATTCTGATTCGTGATCCGTCAATTGACGTTCAATAATAAGATTTAAAAAGATTGGAAAAATCCCTCCTGAGGAGGGATTTTTTTTTGCGCTGTTGGTTGCCTGAATGCTTTTTGCCTGGAAAGTTATAGGCCCGCAAGTCACATTTTCAGGAAAGCGGTTGTCATTTCTAAAAATGCTTTTGGGTTTTCAGCATGGAGCCAATGACCGGCAGAAGGAACAGTTGCAATTTCAGCATTTGAAAAGCGTGTCTGTATTTCCGTTTCATCTTCGCGGGAAATATACCCTGAACGTTCTCCCTTCAGGAACAATACCGGTGTTGAAATCGGTGGTGCGGATGGAAGTGCTTTTCCAACTTCATCGATGTTGGCTTCGATTTCTTTCAAACCAAATCGCCAGTCGAGTTTTGTTTCAGTTTTCCAGTAAAGATTTTTTAACAGGAACTGTATCGTTCCTTCATCTTTCAGAGATAACCGCAATCGCTCTTCCGCTTCTTTTCTCGAAGAAATATTTTCTACATCAACTGCATGTAATGCACTTAAAACAGATTGGTGATGCGGAGCATAATACCGCGGTGCAATATCAGCTACGATCATTTTCCGTATGAAAGCAGAATGTTGCAGTGCAAAAAACATTAGTGTTTTTCCGCCCATTGAATGACCGATGAAGTCGGCTTTTGAAATTCCTTCATCACCTAAAAGTTCGAGCAGATCACCGGTCATAGCATCGTAGCTGAATTCGAAATCGTGCGGACTCCTGCCATGATTTCTCTGATCAACCAGGTAAACGGCATAACCCTGATCGGCATATTGACGCGATAATGTTGCCCAGTTATCGCCAAGACCAAACAATCCGTGTAAAATGATGAGCGGATTACCTTCGCCGATTTTTTTAAAATAGAGTTTCATAGACTCTTCAATTGACGAAGGTACAGCTGCACCGTATTCTCCAAACCATAATACAGAGCATCAGATATCAAGGCATGCCCGATAGAAACCTCTTTGATTTCCGGAATTCTCGTAACGAAATAACGAAGATTCTCAAGTGAGAGGTCATGACCGGCATTCAGTCCGAGTCCGTTTTGTATTGCAGCAGCAGCGGCTTCCACATAAGGCGCAATAGCCTTTTCACGGTTGCTGCTATAACCTGCAGCATAGGCTTCGGTATACAATTCCACCCGGTCGCAACCTGTTTCTGCGGCATGAGCCATCATAACAGGCGACGGGTCAATAAAGATTGATGCTCTTACGTTGAAAGAATGAATTTCTTCGATGACATCTTTCAAGAACAATTTATGATCCTTAGTATTCCACCCGGCATTTGAGGTGAGCACATCAGGCGGATCAGGAACCAGTGTAGCCTGAGCAGGACGAATTTCACGAATCAGATCCAGAAAATCTCTCGAAGGATATCCTTCAATATTGAATTCAGTTTTTACAACTTTCTTCAATTCATACACATCCGGGCGCCGGATATGACGCTCATCCGGTCTTGGATGAACCGTGATACCTTCAGCACCAAAGCGTTCGATATCAATGGCTGCCTTAATAACATCCGGAACATTGCCACCACGGGCATTGCGGAGTGTGGCTATTTTGTTAATGTTTACGCTGAGTCTGGTCATATCATTGAATTGTAAAATTGAACATAAAACTCCACAATTGAAAAAACCGGTCGTAAACTTGCTGTATTATTATGAAAACAAAAAGGTTAGGTTAAAAAAGGCCGCTGCAAGAACGTCGGCCAAATAATGCGAACCTTGATAAGCTAAAATACGTAAGTTTGGAACCCGAAATTCTCCGGCCAAAACTGCAAATTCAGGCGTAATACAATGATTGCACGCGATCTCATCAACGACTCTTTTCCTCCGCTCAAGTTAAGTGACTCAGGTTTGAAGGCACTGAACTGGATGGAAGAATTTCGTCTGGAGCATTTGCCGATCGTTGACGGAGTAAATTATATCGGTTTGGCCAACGAAGAAGACATTCTCAAGCTCAGTGCGCTTGACCAGCCGCTGGCCAATCATAAATTACCATTGATCAAACCTTTCGTCCGTCATAATCAGCCGGTGTTTGAAGTGGTAAAACTGATTTCGAAAGACAAACTCACGATTATTCCCGTATTGGATTCATCAGATCATTACATCGGGCTCATAACGCTCGCTGACATTCTCAAGCATTATTCTGACAGCGGAATTTTTGATGACGCCACCGGAGTGATCGTATTAGAAGTAAGTGCAAAAGATTATTCACTCAGTCAGATTGCATCGATCATCGAAAATGAAAATGCAAAAATTCTGAGCAGTTACGTAACGCCGAATCCTGAAAACGAAACTTTGGATCTGACTTTAAAAGTAAATCAGCAGGAACTTTCAAGGATTCTTTCTTCCTTTACACGTCACGGATATTACGTAAAAGAACATTATCACCAGAGTGAATTCATTGATGATATCAAATCAAGATACGATTCATTGATGAATTACCTCGGAATTTGATCACATGCTCAAAAGGCGTCAGCTTTTCTCATCCTGCCTGATGACAATCATGGCAACGTTGTTCTTCTGCCTGAACGCCGGAGCCCAGAATACAACACCCGATTCTACGAAACTGATTACTGGCGACATCGTCCTGATCGGTAATAAAATCACCAAATCGTCTGTTATCCTGCGTGAGTTAACCTTTCACAAAGGAGACACCATCAGCACTGCCGACATACCTCAACTCATTCGCCGAAGCGAAGAAAATCTGCAGAACACTTCTCTCTTCAATAACGTTCACATCACCTGGCTGCAGGATGGATTCAAAGCCAACATCTATGTGCTGGTCGCAGAACGCTGGTACATTTTCCCTGTTCCCGTTTTTGAAATCGCAGAGCGGAATTTCAATGTATGGTGGCAGGAAAAAGATTTTTCAAGAGTGATTTACGGCGGAATTCTGAATTGGAATAATTTCCGCGGAAGAAATGAAACCGTTGCCGCAACAATTCGTCTCGGCTACATTCAGCGCTTCAGCTTCTATTACAGCTTTCCATCCATTACTAGAAATCAGAAAACCGGATTAACACTAAGCTATGCTTACTCCAGAGTGCATCAGACACCTGTAGAAACACTCAACAACAAAACCGAATACTTCAAAGACAGCGAAGGATATTCACGGAAAGAAAACGGCGGAAGCATTGTGCTTTCTTTCCGGCCGAAGATCAATGTAACACATTACGTAGAGGCCGGTTTCCGTCATGCTTCAGTAGAAGACACGGTCATCTCACTCAATGAAAATTACTTTTCTGAAGGAAATAAAACCAATTACGGTATACTCCGGTATTATCTCAAAGTGGAACACCGCGATCTGGCAGTTTATGCAACGAAAGGATATTTCTTCGACATAGAAGCTGTCAAAAACGGATTACCGTTTCTGAATGAAGGCGTCGACATGACGTATATACTATCTCACTATAAAAAATTCTTTCCGCTTTCTTCACACTGGAATTTCAATTTTGGTGTTTCCGGAAAATACAATGTGCAGGGAAAAGTTCCGTATTACTTTACAAAAGCACTTGGTTACGGGAAAGATTTCATCCGCGGATATGAGTATTATGTTATCGACGGACAAAATTTCAGTCTCTTAAAATCAAACATCCGGTTCACTCTCCTGCCAAAGCATGAAATTCATGCAGGCTTTATTCCTCTCGATAAATTTGCAACCATTCCATATGCCTTCTACATCAATTTGTATGGAGATGCAGGATATGTTTGGGATAATCAGTTTAAGTCAGGAAATCCACTTGTCAATTCATGGCAATATGGATTCGGAGCAGGAATAGATTTTGTCACTTACTACGACATGGTATTCCGACTGGAGTATTCAATTAACAAATTAGGAGAATCAGGAATTTTTCTCCATTTTACATCATCAATCTGATCTGATATGAAAATCTGTATCTATGGCCGTCCCGGAAATGCAAACCAGGTAGAATTGGCAGAAGGAATCATTAATCTGCTTCGCAAAAAAGGTCATACCGTTTGTTTACACGAGCAGTACGACAATTTTCTGAAAGATCATCTAAAGCTTGATGCCTCCATAAAACGCATTTCCGGCTATGAAGAACTGAAAGAGCAATCCGATTTTGTTTTCAGTATTGGAGGCGACGGAACTTTATTGGATACGGTATTTTTGGTTCGTGACTCCAACATTCCTGTTGTCGGAATTAATGCAGGACGACTCGGATTTTTATCCAGCATTTCCAGCGACAAAATAGAATCGGCCATTGACAGTCTTGACAAAGGCCATTACTCTCTTGATCCGCGCACATTGCTTCGCCTGGAAAGTAATCATCCGATTTTCGGAGGAGACAATGTCGCCCTCAACGAATTCACCATTCACAAGAAAGAAACTTCGAGTATGATTACCATTCATACTTATCTCAACGGAGAATATTTGAATTCATACTGGGCAGATGGAATTATGATTTCCACCCCGACCGGATCAACAGGCTACTCGATGAGTTGCGGCGGTCCGATCATGGTTCCGCAAAGCGAATCGTTTGTAATTACTCCGATCGCCCCTCACAATTTAACCGTGCGTCCGATTGTAGTCTCCGACAAAAATGTGATCTCACTCGAAGTTGAAGGACGAAGCCAGCACTTCATGGCCACGCTTGACTCCCGCTCTGTGACCATTGATTCATCCTACCAGTTGGCAGTGAGAAAAGAAAACTACTCCGTTAACCTCGTCCGCCTCAGCAATGAAAATTTTCTGACTACGCTGCGCAAGAAACTGAATTGGGGGTTGGATACAAGGAACTAAATTCAGAATTCTGAATTCTGAATTCCCGAAAAAGTCAGAAACCATAAGCCAAAAGCCAAAAATAATTTGCCGGAAACTGAATCCTGACTTTAACCATCCTCTAAATTTCCCTATTCGTAATTCGCTCTTCACTGATCACTGATCACTGATCACAGATCACTGATTACTAATTACTAATTACTGATTACTGATTACTAATTACTGATCACTGATCCCTGATTACTGATCGCCAATCACATACCCCACTAAAATTATTTAAATTTAAATTTCTTCGTTTTCAGCAAGTTAAACTTTTGGGAAATTAAGGAGCATTAATACCGGTTCAGGTTTCACAAGTGCGGGGGCTTTGAGAAGGCTTGTGAATCGTGGTATTTGAGACGGATTAATAAAGAAATTTCGTTAAACAGGAACCTTCCTACTTTCATTAACCGTATATAGCTTCGTATTCATAATTTCATATATTTGCCAATCTTTCGAAAGGCATGAAGAGATTCGTACTAATCCTATTAACCTGTGCCCTGCTAATTCCTGCTGTTTCTGACGCCCAGCGTTGGAAGCGACAACGCTATGAGTTCAGTTTTGGACTTGGGGTAAGCAACTTTTTGGGCGAGCTGGGCGGTGCCAATCAGATTGGTACTCACTACTTCCGTGACCTTGAGTGGTCGATGACACGACTGGCTGCGGCTGTTGGTCTTCGTTACAAGCTCAGCAATTATTTTGCTTTAAAATCACATCTCACATACGGACGAGTTGCCGGTGACGACAAACTCACAACAGAGACATTCCGTAACTACAGAAACCTGAATTTCTATTCAGACATCTACGAATTCAATCTGAACTTTGAAGGTGCCTTCCAGCAAGAGCAGGTTGGTCACCGTTACCGTATCCGTAAAGTGCGCGGTTTGCGTGGATATGAAATTTACACTTATGCCTTTGTTGGCGCCGGTGTATTTTACATGGATCCGAAAACCAACTATCAGGGCAATGTAGTGCGCTTGCAGCCATTGGGTACAGAGGGGCAGGGTTTTGTGGCTACACGTTCAAAATACAGTCTGGTCCAGCTTTGCATCCCTGTTGGTATTGGATTTAAATACACACTGGATCGCAGCTTTGGTATCGGTCTTGAACTCGGTATCAGAAAAACCTTCACCGATTACATCGATGACGTAAGTACTACATACTTCGACTTCGCCAATTATCCTGAAGCAAATCCTTTATCACAGCAGCTTGCTGATCGTTCTAATCACACTCGTCCGGAGATTACACTTCCCGGACAACAACGTGGAGATCCGCGCGAAAAGGATTCCTATATGTTCGCCATTTTCAGCATTAACTACAAGCTGACTAACGGCCGCAGTGCTTTACCTCGATTCTAAGCGGTCAATTTTTTACCGGAGAATCCGTTAATGATAGCCTGCACGATTTTATCTTTCAAATGCCCCTTATTCCATTAATAAACCGGACTGCAACAGAAAACTGCAGATTCAGCTTTATTGCCTTCCATAGAGCAGGTATTAAAGCTCTGTTTGCTCTTTTTTCGCTGTTTTTTCTGCTTACTTTCCCTAACCGGGCCAGTGCACAATACGAAGAATTCGGGATTATGGCAGGTGGCTCCAATTACAAAGGCGAACTCTCTGAACACCTATTCAACACCCGTTTTCTGCATTTTGCAGGAGGCGCTTTTTATCGTCATAACTGGGACAGAAGATGGTCATGGAAAATAGAATTCAACTATGGCCGTGTTTCCGGAAACGATGCATATGCTTCCAATGGCTATGCAATTGACCGGAACCTCAGCTTTCAATCCGACATTTGGGAGATTTCTCCGCAGGTAGAATTCAACTTCTTTGCCTATGAAACAGGCAGACCGGATTATCCCTGGACGCCGTACGTTTTCACCGGGCTGAGTATTTTTCACTTCAATCCAAAAGCCTATTTCGGTAACGATCTTGTAGAACTTCAGCCACTAGGTACTGAAGGACAAGGATACAACGGAGAAAAAAAGTACAAACGTTTAGTCTTCGCCATTCCCATTGGCGGAGGAGTAAAATTCAATGTTGGAAGAATCGGTATCGGAATTGAAATCGGAGCAAGACGCGCATACACTGATTACCTCGATGATGTAAGTACGCTGTACGCCGAGAAAGCACAATTGCTGGCTCACAGTGGTCCGCTCGCTGTGATCATGTCGGATCGCTCCTTCACCGGAAACGACACCTCACTCACTCATCCCGTTCCCCTCTGGCAAAAGCAACGCGGAGACTCGACCACCCCCGACTGGTACCTTTTCGGCGGCATCACCCTTTACTTCCGCCTGACCAGTATGATGAAGGATATTTGCCATCCGTTTAGGAACAGGCGATACTGAAGAGAATTCAGAATTCTGGATTCTGAATTCTGAATTTTAGTCATTGAGGAAATATCTTCTTGCCACACATTTAATCATTTGGTTGTCAATAAGATAAACTTGCCCCTTATTAACACATTTTAAGCTCCCCGATCGGTTCTAAACGGGCGTTTTTACTAAATTGCGCATCTTTCAAAAAGGGGCATGAACCTCAAAAACAAGATAAATCCGGACAAACTTCCTTCGCATGTAGCCATAATAATGGACGGAAACGGACGTTGGGCTCAGCGGCAGGGTGTGAACAGAATTTTCGGTCATCAGAATGGTGTAAAAGCTGTTCGTGATACCACGGAAGCTGCGGCAGAGTTGGGAATAAAATTTCTGACGCTGTACGCCTTCTCTACCGAGAACTGGAATCGTCCTGTCGAAGAAGTGAATGCTTTGATGGAATTATTGGTTCATACGATCAGCGCAGAGAAAGAAACACTTAACAAAAACAACATCCGTTTGTTGGCCATCGGTGATTTGAAATCGTTGCCTGGGAGTTGTTACAATGAACTGATGGAAGCCATCCGTGACACTGCCGGCAACACACGAATGTCGCTGGTGCTTGCTTTAAGTTACAGTTCACGTTGGGAAATTGTGAATGCAATGAAACAGATTGCCTCTGAAGTGGAAGCAGGCAAGCTGAAGCCTGAGCAAATCAATGACGAATTAATTTCTACATACCTGACAACAAAGGGAATTCCTGATCCTGAATTATTGATTCGCACCAGCGGAGAAAACCGAATCAGCAATTTTCTCCTCTGGCAGATTGCATACACTGAATTGTATTTTACGGACAAACTATGGCCGGAATTCAGTAAGGAAGATTTTTATACAGCGCTTATCGATTATCAAAACCGTGAAAGAAGGTTTGGCTTAGTCAGCGCTCAACTGAATACAAAATGATCAAACACCTTTTTGCCCTGATTACCTTCGCTCTGCTCAGTGTGACGGCGAACGCACAATTACTGATCGGTGGCAACAACCTTGAAGTTGATTACGGAAATCCTAAGACGTACCATATCGGCGGAGTTCTCGTCACCGGTACTCAATACCTTGATCAGAATGTGCTGATCAATATTTCAGGACTTTCTGTCGGAGACTCTCTCGATATCCCCGGCGATAAAATCTCTACTGCAATTCAGAATCTCTGGAAGCAGGGACTCTTCTCCGATATCCGCATTCTTGTTTCGAAGGTTGAAGGCAACATTGTATTTTTTGAAATCAAAGTACAGGAACGTCCACGTTTGTCGAACTTCCGTTTTACAGGAGGAGTTTCCAAATCAGATGCTGACAAAATCCGCGAAAAGAGATTGATAGAGTCCGGAAAAGTGGTAACAGAAAATACCCTTTCCAATGTGAAAAATGTTGTACGAAATTTTTACGTGGAAAAAGGTTATCTGAATGCTGCTGTCACTATTCGTGAAGTACGTGATTCGGCCACATCGAATTTCGAACAACTGGTCATCGACGTCGACAAAAAGAACCGCATCAAAATTCACGACATCAACTTCTACGGCAATGAAAACATTACGGCTTCCAAATTACGCCGGGCCATGAAGGACAGTAAGAGAAAACGCTGGTACAAGATTTTCACTTCTTCAAAATATCTGGAAGACAAGTATGAAGATGATAAAAAGAAAATCCTCGACAAATACACTGAAAAAGGATTCCGTGATGTGAAGATCGTTTCTGACTCTGTATACCGTCACGATGATAAAACAGTCAACATCGACATTCACATCGACGAAGGTCACAAATACTTCTTCCGTAACATTACCTGGGTAGGTAACACAAAATATTCTTCAAAAACTCTTGATGCTGTTCTCGGCATCAAGAAAGGGGACATCTACAATCAGTCTGTTCTGGATCAGCGTTTATTCATGAGTCAGAACGGCAATGACGTTAGTTCACTCTACATGGACGATGGTTATTTGTTCTTCAACGTTACACCTGTTGAAACCAGCGTAACGAATGATTCCATCGACATTGAGATGCGCATTTACGAAGGAAAGCAGGCCCGCATCAACAAAGTTACTGTTGTAGGAAACGTAAAAACGAATGACCGCGTTATCATGCGTGAAATCCGCACCAAGCCGGGACAGTTATTTAGTCGTGCCGATATCATCCGTACCCAACGCGAGCTCGCTCAGTTAGGCTACTTCGATCAGGAAAAACTCGGAGTGAATCCGAAACCCAATCCGGCTGACGGAACGGTGGATATTGAATACACGGTAGAAGAAAAACCATCCGATCAATTGGAACTTTCCGGAGGTTACGGTGCTAATCAGTTAGTCGGAACACTGGGATTGTCATTCAACAATTTCTCTGCAAAGCACATCTTTGATCCATCCTATTACACTCCGCTTCCATCGGGTGATGGTCAGCGTGTAAGTATCCGTGCGCAGACCAATGGAAAATACTATCAGTCATACAATGCTTCATTTACCGAACCATGGTTAGGAGGTAAAAAGCCAAACTCGCTTTCAGTATCCATCTTCCATTCGATTCAAAGTAACGGCGTGGCAAAATCAGAGCCGAACAGACAATCCATTGTGATTGACGGAGCATCTGTAGGATTAGGAAAGCGTTTAAAATGGCCTGATGATTACTTCACAATTTACCATGAAGTCAGCTATCAGTACTACACTCTGCAGAATTATGGCGGAACTTTCCTTTTCAGCAATGGTAATTCCAACAACCTGAGTTTTCAGGAAAGCATTTCGCGTAACTCAATTGACGCTCCGATTTATCCAAGATCCGGTTCTCAATTATCGCTCACGCTGCAATTTACTCCGCCTTATTCCCTGTTCAATTCTATTGACTACAAGACAGCAACGGATGCTCAGCGGTACAAATTCATCGAATATCACAAATGGAAATTTTCTTCGAGCTGGTTTACCAAACTCGTTGGCGATTTAGTTCTCAATACCAAAATTCAGTACGGATTCCTCGGAGTTTATAATCATGAAGTTGGTGCTTCACCATTTGAGCGATTCTATCTTGGCGGCGATGGACTGAGTGGTTATTCACTCGACGGACGTGAAATTATCGCCTTAAGAGGTTATTCAAACAACTCCGTTACACCGACCAATGCACTGGGTTCAACTATAGGTGGCACAATCTTTGACAAATACACGCTCGAATTGAGATACCCTCTTTCATTGAATCCATCCGCCACAATTTACTTACTCACTTTTGCCGAAGGAGGAAATACCTGGCTCAAGTTCAACGAGTTTAATCCATTCAGCGCCAAGCGTTCATTTGGTGCCGGTATCCGCATTTATCTGCCGGTATTCGGATTACTCGGACTTGACTACGGAGTTGGTCTCGACAAAATTCCAAACCAACCAGCAGCCAGCGGCGGGCAGTTCCACTTCTCAATTGGTCAGCAATTTTAATTTCATACATTTGATTCCCCATGAAAACAAGCAAATCTCGTATCGTCATGAATCGCGCAAAAACAATCAAAACCCTGTTTGCGGTAATTGCAATCATGGTACTTTCACTGGGCAAAGCCGGTGCACAGAAATATGCCTATGTCGACACTCAGTATATCCTGGACAACATTCCGGAGTATAAAACTGCAATGCAGACATTAGACAATCTTTCACTTACATGGCAAAAAGAAATCGAGGATAAATACGCCATCATCGATAAACTTTACAAAGCATATCAGGCCGAGCAAGTGCTTTTGACTGATGAAATGAAAAAACGTCGTCAGGATGAAATCACCCAGAAAGAAAAAGATGTAAAAGATCTTCAGAAGCAACGTTTCGGTTACGAAGGCGATCTCTTCAAAAAGAAACAAGAACTCGTAAAACCAATTCAGGATAAAATCTATAATGCCGTAAAGAAAATGGCAACTGATCAGAGCTACGCTGTGATCTTCGATAAATCAAGCGACCTGATCATGCTTTACACCAATCCGAAATACGATAAGAGCGATGATATTCTTCTTGCTCTTGGTTACAAGCCTGCTGCAAAGAGTTCAGGCAGCGACGGTAAAACAGGCGGAAGTACAACACCGGGAACTGGTGGCAATACTACGGCACCAAAGACCGGCGGCGACACGAAAGACGAACCTAAAAAATAATCAATCCATACCAGTTTAATAACCATGAAAAAATCACTCTTGTTTGCGGTAATTGCCCTGTTGTTCACAGGTATGACTGCTACTGCACAATCATTAAAATTCGGTCATATCGACTCAGGCGCGCTTATCCAAATGATGCCGCAGACCAAGCAGGCCGATAGCACTTTGAAACGTTTTGCCGAATCTCTCGATGCTCAGTTAAAAGCAATGACTGCCGAATATCAGTCGAAATTACAAAGCTATCAGTCAAAAGCTGATTCAATGCCTGAAGCTATCCGTACCATTAAGGAAAAAGAACTCACTGATCTCGGTCAGCGTATTCAGGATTTCCAACAAAATGCTCAGGAATCCATCACCAATAAAAAACAAGAGTTATACGGACCGATTTTCAAAAGAGCAGAAGACGCCATTAAAGAAATCGCCAAAGAAAAAAGTTACTCGTATATTTTTGACACCAGTCTGGGAACCGTGCTTTACGCACAACCAAGCGACGACATCATGCCGCTGGTAAAGGAAAAACTCGGACTGAAATAATCAGCAAAGACACAATTCGAAAGCCGCCTCAAAAAGGGCGGCTTTTTTTATGGCACCCATTGGAAATACTTTGCCGGATGTGTCGTTAATATCTCTTCCCGAAATTGTCCGGGAAGAGTATTTGAATTTTTACTTTTATACCTCTCATACTTTAATTTGCCAAAAGCCATTGCAATTCTCCTGCTCCTGCTCCCCCGGAATATGTGCTTGCTTTTGTAAATTAGTTCCTGAGTGGTAAATGCTCTCTTCTAAAAACCTCTGATGCGGAAAACAGGATTACTCTTTGTTTTTATTCTGCTTGCTGCGCTCTGCAACGGACAGGGCTTGAGTACGCTCAGGTCAGTCTATGTTTCAGTCAGAAGAGACACTGTTGCACTGGACACACTGAGTATTTCATCGTCCACTTTCCGCTTAACCTTACCAGATGGATCCTCCATAGACACCTCTGCCTTTCTGCTTGATCCCGTACACTCGTTACTGATATGGAAAAAGTCAGCCCCCTCCTACCGGCAGATTTCTACAGACTCGGTAAAAGCAAATTACCGCGTGTATTCCTTTCTCTTTTCCAAAGAATATCGCCGGAAGTCAACAGACTTAATCAATAAAGTAGCTTCGGCAAATCCATTTGTATACAATCCCGGTTCATCCGAACCGGAGTTATTTCGTATCCAGGGACTGACGCGCAACGGAAGTATTTCAAGAGGAATCACCTTCGGAAATGCGCAGGACGTATTTGTAAACTCCAGTCTCAATTTACAATTGGCAGGAAAGCTGAACGACAATCTGGAAATTCTCGCTGCAATTACCGATGAAAACATTCCTGTGCAACCCGACGGAAATACGCAGCAATTACAGGAATTCGATAAAGTCTTTATTCAGATTTCAGACAAGCATAACAAACTCATCGCAGGAGATTTTGAATTGAAAAAGCCTGAAGGCTATTTCATGAATTACTATAAGAAAGCACAGGGAGCAGGCTTTACATCAGAAATCGGTCTGGATAAAAACAAGCCGGATTCCTCAACACACATTCTCCGTATTGGTGCCGGGCTTGCTGTTTCAAAGGGAACACAAGCGCGGCAAACCATTAAAGTTTCCGAAGGCAATCAAGGACCGTATAGACTTTACGGAAACTATGGCGAAAGTTTTATCATCATTCTGGCCGGAACGGAACGAATTTATTTCGACGGACAACTGTTGACCCGTGGCATGCAGAATGATTACATCATTGATTACAATACTGCTGAAGTTACGTTTACGACACGAAGACTGATTACAAAAGATTCACGCATCACAGCCGAGTTTGAGTACTCCGATAAGAATTATGCACGATCACTGATTGTTGCAAATACTGAATATCAAAGTCCGAGACTGAATCTGAGATTGAATGTGTACTCAGAACAAGACAGCAAAAGTCAGCCGTTGACACTTGAACTTGACAGCACAAGAAAAGCCATCATGGCCTCAGTTGGTGATAGCATTCAGAATGCATTCTATCCATCATACGACAGTGTTGCCTTCAACTCGACTACGGTGCTTTATCAAAAGAAAGATACAATAACAGCTTCGGGCACCTACTCCATTTTTATTTACTCAACCAATGCTGACAGTGCATACTGGCAAGTGCATTTCAGCGAAGTCGGAAGTAATCAGGGCGATTACATTGCACAAAATTCTACTGCCAATGGCAGAGTATTTCAATGGGTAGAACCGGTCGGTGGAGTTCCGCAGGGAAACTATGCTCCGGTGAGTTTGCTCATCACGCCAAAGAAACAGCAAATGGTGACGGCCGGCGCTGATTACAAAATCAATCAGCGAAACACCGTGTCAGTGGAAGGAGCATTGAGCAACAACGATGTGAATCTCTTCTCAAAAATTGACAAGTCAAATGATGCCGGCTACGCAGCCAAATTCATCTACAAAAATGAAACACCATTGAGTAGCGACACCTTAAAAGGATGGAAACTCACTTCAGTAGTCAATTACGAATTTACGGGCAGAGATTTCAAAGCAATTGACAGATACAGAAATGTTGAATTCGAACGCGACTGGAATCTTGGAACTACAAGCATTTACAATGATGAGAATCTCGGAATGTTCCAAACTACACTTTCAAAATCAGCGCTTGGATCATTCACATATTCGTTGAAAACCTATAACAAAGGAGCAGCTTTTAAAGGTTTGATGCATGGCGAATCAGTACGTTTAAATGCCGGCAAGTATAGTTTCAATTCAGATGCAAGTTTCCTGAACACATCAGGCCTCGTTCAAAACACTGAATTCTTTCGTCACATGAATGAAATCGCCCGCACTTTCGGAAAATTAAAAGCCGGCATAAAGGAGAACAGCGAAGACAACAGGTACCGTTCAAAAAGCTCGGACACACTTCAGCTTACCAGTTATTCATTCAACGAGTTCAGTGGCTATATCAATACCATTGACAGTTCAAAATCGCATGCATCGCTTACGTATAAGAAAAGAATTGATCGCTTGCCGTCATCCAATCTTTTTGTGAAGTCAACGGAAGCTGATGAAATTTCCTTAGCAACAGATTTTTCATCCAACATGAACAACACCGTGCGCACGGTCACGACCTACCGCGAGCTGCGTGTGAGCGATACAACCAAAACTACGCTGGAGCCTTCGAAAACGTTGTTGAACAGAATCGATCACTATGTGAATTTGTTCAAAGGCGTTTTAACGGCAACTACATATTATGAAATCGGAACCGGACAGGAACGCAAGCAAACTTACTATTACCTGCAGGTACCAGCCGGTCAGGGTGTGTATGCCTATCTCGGCGATCTGAACGGCAACGGCGTAAAAGATCTTGACGAATTTGCTCCTGCAGCTTTTCAAAGTGAAGCCGAATACCTCCGCGTATTTCTTCCGACCAATGAATACATTACAACACGCAGCAATCAATTCAGCGAAGTGCTTACCATCACACCTGCCGGTAAGCAAAGTTCTTCCGCGGAAAAAACGAAATTCATTCATCGTTGGTCTGACCAGCTTTCTGTACGGCTCGATAAAAAAACGCAGGGAGAAAGCCTGATATCATCATTGAACCCTTTTGGTCTGGAAGTCGCCGACACGGCTTTGCTTTCGGCAAATTCAAGTTTGCGAAATACCATTTACTTCAACCGTATGAGTCCGGTTTATGGATTCGATTTTACCATTCAGCAATTACGCAACAAGAATTTCCTCAGCAGCGGTTTTGAAACCCGCGTAGTCAATAGCAGAACCCTGAATGTACGCTGGAATGCAGGGCGATCATTTCTGCTCAATGCATTGTATGAAAACATGGATAAGTCGAGCAGTGCGCAATTTTTCTCCACGCACGATTACAGTTTGTTTTCCAATGCTGTCGAGCCAAAGGTGACCTATCAGCCCGGCAATTCTTTCCGTGTAGCACTTTCCTATCGCTATTCTGACAAGCGTAACAGCATTGGAGAAAGCGAGCATGCCTTCATCAACAAGTTCAATCTTGAAGCCAAGTACACGACGGTGAATTCAGGTTCCATCACCGGAAAGGTTAGTTATATCAAAGTGATTTATAATGCAGGCGATTCCAATTACCTTGCATACGAAATGCTCGAAGGTTTCAAAGCCGGAGAAAATTTCACCTGGAACATCAGCATGCAACGAAACATCGGCACCTACATGCAACTTAGTCTCAACTACGACGGAAGAAAGCTACAGGATTCCGGAGTGGTGCATACTGGCGGGGTGCAGTTTAGGGCGTTCTTTTAAATTCAGAATTCAGAATTTTAAAATCAGTTTCCCGCAGATGGCGCAGATTTCTCCCGCAGATTTGCGCAGAATTTGATTACAATAAAAAATCGGATATAAAAGGAATCTGAAGAGATTACGAAAATTAATCAACCAATTCTGAATTCAGAATTCAGAATTCATTTCCCTTCTGGCTTCTGCCTTTTGACTTTTGACTTTATTTCAACACCAACTTCGACTCCCCAATCGAAGCCCCGCTATGGTAGATCTCGATCTTATAATTTCCCGGCTGGAATTGTGAACCTTTTGCAAGTTCAACATCAACAGGAGTATCGGCATTTGCGTAGTCGACAGTCTGTTTTTTGGTGTAGATCAGATTGCTTGAATTACCCGGCACGATATCGCTTCCGGTAGCCATCACATTCCCGTCAGGGCCGATCACACGCAGATAAATATCTACCGAACCATTATCAATCACATGATTTTCCGAAAGCACAAAATGCGTATGAATGCGCATCACCTGCTTTGCTTTATTGGTCACAACAGATTTGCCATTGCTCTTATAACGCAAGCCCTCGGTCATAATATCTCTTGCCTTCAGAATAGAACCCAGATTAACTTTATTGGCCAGCCTGTTATTTTCACTGCTGAGGTTATCATTCTTCGAGCGTTCTTGTGTAAGAGTAGAATTCAGTGTTTGATTCTCAGCCTGCAATTGAGCAGTTACTTTATTGAGTGAATCAATCTGAACGGTATAAACATCATTCATCTCACGAAGCTTAGCAAGTTCAGCTTTTGCCCTTGCAATCTGCGCAGGTCCGCCGGCAAGAATGAGTTTCTGAATCTCGGCAACTTTAGCCTTGATTTGCTCATCCTTTTCCGTGAGTTGATTCTGAAGGTCTGAATTTTCGGCTTTCAATTTCTCATATTGAACTTTGAAGTCGTTCAACTGAGATTGAAGAGCATCTCTTTCTGCCGAAGTGGTGATGATGGTTTGATTGGCAGCATCGAGATGATTTTTCTTGTCAAAAAACTGCCAGAGCAAAAGGCCGTTTGTTCCGAGAAGAATGGTAATTACGATGATGACAATACCTTTTCTCGGTCCTTGTTCCTGGTATTCAGCTTTGCCGGTTTCCTGGTTATCCATTTTTGTGTTGGGAGAGTTTTAAGATGGAATGGAGTCTTTCTGTTTTTCGTCAACGAAGTTCAATCGCAAATCCGTAAGTGCCGCTTCCAGCATACGATTTTGCTGGCTTGAAAGGTTACCGTTGGTTTTACTTTTTATCAATTCCAGCATATCAATTGCCTGCCCCGCCTGAGCCAGGTCACGTTCAATTTTATCGGTGGCCGGGTTCTTAATTTTGCCTAAAGCGACCATGGCCGAGGAATAGAAAATGGAGATGAGTTGAGTGAACAGTTGATCTTCGTTTTGCATACTTTTATTCATTCAAAACTATACAAATGTAATATTTTTTCGAACTTAAAAAATATATTTCACCTGCTGCAACCTGCTCATCCTGAACATCGAATAAGACCCGTGGGAATCCGTTTCCCTACCCTGTATGGCCGGTAAAAAATCACTTCGCAGTTTTCGTAAACCTTATCTGAACAAGAACAAGGTTCGATGGATGCAAAGCGGCTCCGGATTCTTCAGAGAACTGGCTCATCTGATTTCACTCTCTTCGCAGGAAATACATCTTCAGACTTACATTTTCAGCAGCGATTCAACAGGCACAATGATCGCTGAAAGCCTTATTGCTGCTGCCTTACGTGGCGTTCAGGTCTTTCTTTTAATTGATGATTTCGGTTCAAAAGATTTAAATGCAGATCTCGAAAAAAAGATGGTGGACGCAGGTATTCACCTCCACCGTTACGGCAGGCTGTACTCAAAAGGCAGGTTTCATATCGGTCGTCGATTGCACAGAAAAGTACTGGTTATCGATGGCCGAACAGCATTGGTGGGTGGAATGAACATCTCCGATCATTACAACGATACAGAGCAAAGCAAGGCCTGGCTCGACTTCGGAATCATTGCCGAAGGAGAAATAGCCGGCCGCCTGAGGTATGTCTGCAAAGCAAGGTGGAAAGGGCATCATTTCGGGAAACTGATCGACGGATTGGACCTTCACCAGCCCGGTTTTCATACTCCGTTGCGCATACGGCGAAACGACTTTGTCCGCAATCAGAACGAAATTGCAGTCAGCTATCGCCAGGCTATTCGTCAGGCTAAAGACTCATTGATTTTCGTTGGAGCCTACTTCCTGCCCGGAGGAATAACCCGACGATTATTAAAAGCAGCCGTGCGTCAGGGAGTGGAAATTAAAATTCTCTTCTCGGAGCGAAGCGACGTAGGTGTGATGGAAAATGCGAGAAAGTACCTCTACGCCTGGCTCCTCAGAAATGGCATTCACATTTACGAATACAAACATTCAAATGTACATGGCAAGGTGCTCATTGCCGATCATCAGTGGACAACGATCGGTTCATTTGACCTCAACAATCTTAGCACCTTTAGCAATATTGAGCTGAACCTTGACATCAAAGACGAAGCCTTTTCGAAAAACCTTGCCGGTCACATTCTGCACATTATGGAGAACGATTCGGTACAAATCACTCCGCAGATACTTGAGAAAAAATCAGGGATCCTGAATAAGCTGAATTACTGGTTCTCCTATCAGATTGTAAAAACACTTTTCGGTTTATCGTTCTATCTGACCGGAAAAGGCAGAGACAGTTAATGCACTATTACGCTGCACCTGCAATTCTCTTCACAAGTGTTCGCTTCGCCAGAGGTAAAAAAGTTGCATCGAACGGAATGGCGAGATCGGTTTCGATGACATACGTCGCAGGATTCGGTAAACTTTTATTGTAGCGGAGCAATTCAGACTTCACCGACTCAAACGTATTCATGAGTGTGATTTCAAAAGATCGCAGGTAGGTAAGATTGATTCCGCGGAATTTATCCGATGCATTGCCGAAGATGGAAATGTGATATTCATACACACGCATTTCCGGCGACTTGATTTCGTGAAGAAATAAATAACCGTAATCGTTCTGAAGCGGAATGACGCCGACAGGAAAAACACGAAGATGTTCTTCTATAAAATCATAAATCTTTTTTCCTTCACGCAGATAACTCTCCATTTGCGGAATTGAAAAATCGAGGATAGATTCAATCTCCTGCATGATGGCATCGTCTTCCACCATTTTGTCGTAGATCAAACGAAACTTCTCCACATCGACCTGGCGCAAGCGTTCAGGAAAGAGATTGTAGAGATGCTGTTTATTGTCTTTGAGCGCCTTCAGATTTCTGTAATGCTCTACCAGATCGCTCAGATAAGGATAAAGACGATTCTCTGTGAAGTTCTCGCTGACATGTTGAAGATAGGCGAGCAGTACATACTTCTTGTACTCAAAGTCAATCTGATTTTCTGTAATCCAGTTTTTATTGAGTGCTACCATATCCGTTTAATTGATATCCGAATAACGCAAAATCATCCGGAAATGTTCGTTTCCGGTTGTTGAAAATTACAGGGAAGGCAGGGAGTTTTACCCTTAAAAACGGGGTAACTTTGCCTGAAACCGGTATATTCCAAAAATCAAGATACGATCCCATGAAATTTCTTTCAGCAAAATTCCCTCAAATTCTTGCAATTTTCACTCTGGTTGCCACTATCTATTCCTGTGTTCCTGCCCGTCAGTTCGAAGACCTGCAGAAAAGGGAGCAGTCGTGTCAGGACGAAAATAAAACACTGAAAGCAGAAAATCAACGCCTCACCACTGAGAACACCGAGCTGAAAGCTTCCGGCGCTGAGATGCAAAAAGATATTGTGGAATTGCAGAAAGACACGACGGATATGGGCACGGCTTACCACCGTTTGACCGGATTGTACAGTGAGCTCACCAAATCATACGACAAGTTATTAGCCAACAACGAAAAGCTGCTGGCCGGAAATACAGAAGAGACCCGCAAGCTCATTGCAGAGTTAGACAAGACCCGCGAAGAGTTACAACGTCGCGAGGACAAGATGAAAAAAGACAGCATTGCACTGGATGATCGTGAAAAGAAACTGGATGAATTGCGTGAAGGTCTGAAAGAAAAGCAGGCACGTGTGGATGAGCTGGAAGCAATTCTGAATCGTACCGACAGCTCAGTGAATGCACTGAAGAAAGCAGTGAGTGATGCTTTGCTTGGCTTTGAGAACAACGGCTTATCTGTTTACCAGAAAGACGGAAAAGTGTACGTCTCTATGGAAGAACGATTGCTCTTTGCTTCCGGAAGTACTGTGATTGAAAAAGACGGTTTGGCCGCCTTGAAAAATCTCAGCAAAGTTTTAGCTTCCAACAAAGACATCAACGTAGTAGTGGAAGGTCATACCGACAATGTTCCGATCAACGGCACCTTACCAAGCGGAGCGAAAGACAATTGGGAGTTGAGTGTACTGCGGGCAACATCGGTAGTTAAGAGTTTGCTGAGTGATTCCAACATAGACCCGTTACGTATCACACCATCCGGCAAAGGCCCATACCAACCCATTGACGCCGCAGCCACACCGGACGCACGAAAGAAAAACCGCCGCACCGAAATCATTCTCTCACCGAAGCTGGATGAGTTGATGAAGTTGTTGGGGAAAAAATAAATTCTGAATTCTGAATTCTGAATTCTGAATTTAATCAACAACCACCATCCTCCCTACCCAGCGAATTTTATTTTCAAGAGTGAGTTTTAGGAGATATGTTCCGGGGCTTAGATCGATCCGATCAATTGAAAGAGGCAGTGTTTGATTTTCATATTTTCTTACTGCTTTACCACTGAGGTCAGTGATCTCGACATTGAATATTTTCGTAATAGCATTTACTGACGACAGAATCGTACTTGACCTGAACGGATTCGGAGAAATCCTGAATTCAGCATCGTTATTTATAGATACTATATTCGTCGGATCGTCAGGGACGTTGAGGTATTCTGCCAGAAAATACAATTGTGCTGATCTGTGGCGCAGGCAATGTAATAGCCGGCAGCAAGATTTAGGATTGAATTGCCGGTGTTTTTGAAGCTATGTGCTGCGTCCGGCGGATGGTTGAATGGAATATTGATACGGAGGGACGCCGCCGGTGGCATTAATCGTTATGCTTCCATTCGTGCAGCCAATGCAAGTTGTGCCGGTAACACTGTAGGTAGCGATGAGCGTATCCGGATCAGTAACCAGGGAAAGTATCGGCAAGACAGCCGCTTGAATCTGTCGTCTACCGAATATAACTTCCTGCATACGTTGATCGAACATTACGATGCACCCGTACTCCATGAATGGTGATACGGTGCCACACCTCCTGAACCGGAAGCAGTAATAAGTCCGTCGCAACTGCTTGAGCAATTAGGTGACTGAAGACTTGTAGCAACGTTAAGAGTGGTAAGCGTCGGAATAGTGATACTGTCACTAACACGACAGCCGTAATTATCATAGATAGAAACAATATAATCGCCCGGACAAATTCCTGTGCGGGATAATCCGCTTTGACCATCGCTCCAATTTACCTGTGAAATACCGGTCTGGCTGATCGCATTGATCACAGCACTGCCTGTACATACAGAAGCACATGTAGCGGGAGTTACCGATTGTCCGGTGATAGTAATTCCCGGGCGATTCATAAAATCAACTACTACTGAGTCTTTGCAACCGGAAAGATCGACGACTAAAATCGAATAAGTACCCGGACAAAGATTCTGAATGTAATTGGAACAATTCACTCCGTTCATGTAATATTGATAAATTTCCCAGCCACCTTCAGCCATCAAGGTCAGATTTCCATCACAATAATCTTTACACGAAACACTTGTAGGGAATGCATAGAGTGAAATAGGATTTGCATCCCCAATATCGATTGTGTCTGTTATATCACAGCCGTTCGAATCTGTCAGATGAAAAATGTACGAACCCAGGCAGAGATTCGTAAGTACACTATCGGTGCTGCCATTGGACCATTGCAACGAATAGTTCGAAGACCCGCCTGTGGTTAGATTAATTTCTCCGATGCACTGGTGATTACAACCAAGGTTAACCGTCTGCCAGGTTGCAACACAATTCACTACAAAAGGCAATGAGATTGAAGAACAAATTTCATTTAGCGCTGAAAAAGATGTACCAACAGTATAAACTCCCGGTTGTGTTGGATGATAAGTGGGCGTGTTTGAATTCGGAATCGGATTACCATTCAAGTACCATTGAAAGTAAGACGAATTTCCGATGGCTTCCAATTCTGCACCTGACTGAACAATTTCCAAAGTATCAGGGTCGTGAATATCATAAACATAATGCGAAGCACTTCCATGACAACCTGATGCATTGGTGCATTGCACAGTAAATTGTCCGCTGATGGAAGTAGAAACATGATTTGAATCGGCTCCGGAAATTACAACTCCGTCGAGATACCATTGATAGGAATATCCACTCATTGAATCAACAGTCAGGTCAATTACGGAAGTGTTACAAAAAGTGTTTGCCGATGCTGATACCGGCGGAATCATTAATGTAGTATCTGACTGAATGTACGTTGTAGTCGATTGAGAAGGGCAACCATTACCCGCTCGTGCAATAACATAGTAAAAATTAGGAGTAGTAACATTTGAAAGAATAGAATCTGTTTCTCCTGTCAATATTCCCGTATACGTGCTGTACCATTGATAACTGACGGCTGAATCTGCGAGCGCATGAAGTTGTACACCGGTTCCGCCGCAAGCTATAGTACTTCCGGTGGTGTATATACTTACTCCGCTCAGGCCGGTGAGTCCGACGACATTTATATCTGCAGAACGATTTGAACAACCCGTGAGAGAATTCGTAACCAAAACATGGTATATACCGGGAGTACCCACACCGACAGCGTAATACTGTGAAATCACCTGGTTATTCATATACCATCGATATGTATAAGCACTATTGTACTCCGCAGAAAATGAGGAAGAATTTGGAATACAATAATCCAACACTCCTGTTGAGGAAGTAACAGTTACATCCGGCAGGCTGTCGATGGTGACGGTAATGAAATCGGTCGCTATCTGACCGAGAGTATCGGTTACGGTTAGAGTATAGGTCGTCGTCTGTGTCGGGTGAGCATAAGGTGTAGCAATGGCAGTATTGCTCAACCCTTGCGAAGGTGACCACAAATATTGATAGCCGGGTGTTCCACCATAAGCTGTATTGGCTGACATTCCGAGTAACATACTATCACCGGGACAAATGTGATGGCTCGTACCGGCTTCGGCGATGAAAGCACTCGGATCAAAGTGATACACATCAGACTTGGAAGAGCAACCGTTACTATTGGTAAATACCACAGTATAATTTCCGCTTGCAGAGGGAGTATAAGAAGAAGATGTTGCACCGGCAATCAGCGTATCATTTCTATACCATTGAATAGATGCTGAGGCATTGTATAAAGCCAGTAAAGTTGTACCATTCTGAGATATTTCCGGATGCGGCGCTCCGGGAACTGCTGTAAGAAATTTCCATGCCGTAGCTGTACAACCTGAACTAAATGTGATTTGAACGTTGTAGTAAGGAGCAGGACTGGTGATGCTGATACTTTGAGTGGTATCACCGGTACTCCACAGATAACTGACTGCACCGGCTGCTACGGTTGATAAGTCAAGTGTGCTACCCTGACAGAAATTGCCTGAAGCAGGAAGAAAAGAAATCTGCGGTGCCGGTCCTAAATCAACTAAAGTTGTTTTTGAAGAAGTATCATTTCCGCAAGGTGAAAGTATGATACAGAAATAGGTGGTTGTATCTGTTGTAGGATAAATGGTCAGTTCATTCGGAGAGCTGTATAAATTAATCAAAGTTGTAGTCCCGGTAGAGTGCTTGGTTTGATACCATTTGTAAGAACAATTTGAATAATAAGGTAACGACAGCACATGATAGAAACCTTCACAAGCAACAATGGTAGAGTCAGAATTAGAATTCACAATATCTGCCGGAATGATTTCAACATTTACAGGAGCAGTCGAAAGCACTAAACCATCAGCATATGTTACATCACATTGATAAATGCCCGGCTGAGAAACAGTAATTTGTTGTGTGGTTGCGCCGGTGTTCCAAAGGTAAGCTACAGCAGAATCAGCAGTCAGAACGGTTGTTCCGCTATTGCAAATAGCAGGGTTACCATTCAGCCCGGTATAATAATAGTCGCATCTTTCCCCGCTTTGAATACCACCATGAGTAGTGGCGCCATATTCGAATGCAATCAGGTATCCAAAATTGTTATAGAAATAAGAATCATCGTAATATCCGCAGCCGATACATGTTGAAGAACTGCCCGCAATTTGTCCGTCAGGGTTATAATAATATGACCGCCAAAACACCCAGGCTCCATCGGGTGACCAATCTTCATGAACGATTTTCGACTCAACAACACCGGATGGATAAAAAAAGTATTCCTCTTTAGAATCCGGAATAAATTGCATGGTAAGGGCATTGTAAGTAAATGATGCATCAGTACGTGAATTACTTCCGTAAATGTGTGTGATAAGGGCCGAATAAATCCAATAACCGGTTGTAAAGTACGCTGTCGTATCACTTAATAAACGGCCTTGTGTATCCCATGACAGCATGTGCTTACTTATATCTTCCCAGGATGTACCGGACCAATTTTGCGAGATAATGATTGAATCATTTCCCATCACATCGGTTTGATAGATGGTACGACTGCCATCAATCCAGCTTCCACTGCTCCAATACTGGTTGACTGACAAAGAATCATTACCATTCATATCATACCAATTATAGATCATATCGGTAAATACCCATGCATTGGATTGCCATGAAGAATTTACAGAAGCTGTAATCTTGCCATCCGGATTCCATGTAATCTCATTCTTAGTATAGTTTTCCCATGAATTTCCATTGGCATGCTGAACTTGTTTAAGTACGAGTGAATCCAGAACATTATACGTCCATTCGATTCTTTCACTCAAAGGCAGCCACGAGCCTGCCCAGGAATAATTTGAAGTCAGGGATAAACTGCCATTTATTAAAAACAATGTTGAATCTAATTCCTGATTCACCCAATTGCCACCGGAAAATATCTGATACAGGCTGACAATCCTTCTCCCCTGCGCATCATATGAATAATTGAACAACACCGAGTCCACCCAACTGCCTGAAGTATTGGTAAAAACTTCCTGTGCGATCAACAGATTATTTACGTCGTAAGTATTCCTGTATTTTGTTGAAGAATATTCCCATGTAGTATCAAATTCCTCCGTGTCAATGCAACGAACAACACGAACCGAGTCACGGGAAAAATCAGCCAAAGCAGAAAAACCGAACAAGCAAAAAAATAATATCAACCTGTAGCGCATGAGATGAGAAAATAAAACTGATTAAACTATAGTACCAAGGTAAAACAAAAACCATTGGCTCTATTACCGGAATTCAAATGAATTCTAAAATGTAAATTCTAAAGCAAAACCAAAAATTATCTGATGAAAGGCACAATTCAGAATTCTGAAATCTGAATTCTGAATTCTGAATCCCCTCTTCGGCCTTCAGCCTTTGACTTCTAACTTCCTAAGTAGCCCCGGGCAGAATCGAACTGCCATCAAAAGTTTAGGAAACTTCTATTCTATCCGTTGAACTACAGGGCCAAATTGAGGCGCGAAAATACGGTAAAAAGAGGGAATTTTAAGGGTAGAAAAGGAAAAATCGAGGCGGAAAAACTTTTATTTTCGGCCTTTGTTATCATTGTCAGTTTGAATCCAAAGGAAAATACCGAAAGTGGCTACCGTCCGGGGCAATGTAATATTGGGCCCAGGGAAATTGGTGTACGCCGAAAGTTTCTGTTGCTGACTGCACCGGTCACGTTTGCCGCATCTTTCTTTGCCTTTATCTACCCTGCTTCTGTTTTGTTGTGGATTTTACTCTTGTGTACGTCTTTTTCCACTATCATTCTCTACTCTGAGATACGCAGTGGCTTTTGTGTACTCTTCGGATTTTTCAGTCTGCACAACTTCAAACAACTGGGCAATCTCGACGAAGTAAAAAATGCCGATCATCGAAAGAGTGATCGACGCAGGATGATGAATGTAATACTGGCCTCTTTAGCGCTTGCATTGTTGTATACGATGGCCATACACTTCCTTTCGTCCGCATTCAGGCTTCCTGCATAGCCAATTTCCGACCGTTGGCCAAAAAACCGGGCCGTTCGTCAAAAAACCGGATCAAGCAAAGAATAAACTATTTACCTTCATGGAGTTATTTCGAAAGTACTCTAGTTCAGTGTGCTGTTTCAGGAATGCAAATCAAGCCTGAATCAATGTACTGAATTCTAAAAAGACCGGTACAATAACTCTCGTCATGAAAAAACAACTACTGCTTTTAATTGCATTATTGCCTGCCTTGTTTTCTTCGGCACAGCGTACGGCTAACATTGCTGTATCAGGTGGTGTAGTGAATTACATCGGTGATCTTGCCAATGAAAAAATCTTCCCGTTTTCTTCTGCCAATACCGGAGTGGCTGTCACGCTTCGTAACTTCTTGAATAATCCGAAACGGACGCACAATCAGTATCCGTCGTTCGACGCACAGATCCGTTTGAGCTGGCATCGTCTGCAATACGACGAAACGACTCCTATCGGTGCCAAAAAAGGAATGGAACTCCGCAATTACCTGCGCGGTATCGGTTTCCGGAACGACCTCTTTGGTTCGGAGATTGATTTCACTTACAACATCTATCTGAACAAATACGCCCCGCTGAGTAAACCACGCTTCAGCATTTTCTTCACCGCAGGAGCAGGATTATTCTACGGTAAACCGAAAGCCGATTTATTCCGCGGTTCAGTGGATATCGCCAATCGTTACTATACATGGACAGACGGAACCATTCGTGATGTTGCACAGAACGATAAGGGAATCGGAAACATTATTACAAAAGACGGAGTGTATGAAACTGATCTGCACCAATGGATGACTGAAGGACAAGGTTACAGCAAAGAAGTTCACTCGACACAGCCTTATAAGAATTTGAATATCGGATTTCCTGTAGGCGGTGGTTTTCGGTACTCTTATTCAAAGCTTATCACCATCAGTGCTGAATTCAACTGGTACGTATTCATGACCGATTACCTTGATGATGTAAGCGATCGTTACGCCACATACGATGAATTGCACAACGCTTTCCCTGATCCGAATGATTTTGAAATTGCAAAATACATTTCAGACCCTACCGGATACGGAACCAATGGCTTCATAGGTCCCGTGACCAGTCCGCGCGGCAATCCAAACATGAAAGACTCTTTCACATACTTCAGCCTTGAGTTTGCTTACAAATTTACATGGCAGAAGAAGGGGATTTATGGGCAGGGGAACTGAAGGAGTAATTAGTGATTTGTAATTAGTAATTGGTGATTAGTAATTAGGGTCTGATTATCGATTATTTTTTTCTGTAGCTTCATACCTTGTGGCAATCTCTTATAGCGGTTACTAAAATCAGTCTTTTCAGAGTAAAAAGTGGGTGGTAAACCACATTTCTCATACTTTTTAGCAGCGGACAAAGATTATCTTTGTGAAATGGGTATCAATGAAGAAGAAAATGCTGCTAAGAATTTTCTGCCAAAAGGGCTAAGAGATTTTTTCAATGAAACCGGAGAAATCGCCCGCTTCTCCGGAAGATTCTTCAAGGAAGTATTTCAGCCGCCTTATGAGTTCCGGGAAATTATTCGTCAGTCGTATGAGATTGGCTATCGTTCCTTACCTCTTGTAGGGCTCACCGCTTTTATCATTGGTTTAGTTATCACCCTTCAAAGCCGGCCTACGCTGGTTGAGTTTGGTGCCGAATCATGGTTACCGGCGATGGTGAGCATCAGTATCGTCAGGGAAATTGGTCCCGTGATTATTGCCTTGATTTGCGCAGGCAAAATCGGTTCAAGCATTGGCGCCGAATTAGGCTCTATGAAAGTGACTGAGCAAATTGACGCCATGGAAGTGAGTGGAAATGGCCCGTTTAAATACATAGTTGTTACGCGTGTGATCAGCACTACGCTAATGATTCCTTTGCTGATCATCATCGGCGATGCTATTGCCTTGTACGGTGCTTATCTGGCAGTGAATATTACTGGTGCCACCAGTTTAACTCTTTTCTTTCATCAGGTTTTTTCAAATGTTTCATTCACTGATTTCATTCCTGCATTCATAAAGTCATTCTTCTTCGGTTATGCCATCGGCATCATCGGATGTTATAAAGGATACAACTCCAAAAAAGGAACTGAAGGTGTCGGCCGCTCCGCCAACTCCGCCGTCGTAGTCGCTTCGCTACTGGTCTTCCTGCTTGATTTGATTGCGGTGCAGATAACGACGTTTTTTGGATACGTATAGGAGGAAATTCTGAATTCTGAATTCTGAATTTAGAGTTTAGAATTCGTTGTAAATGTTGTTCATTGATAACTTAGAATAAACAAAAATAATTCGTAAAAATTAAAAAACGCCACCCCAAATTCCCCTTCTGAATTCAGAATTCAGAATCCGTTGTAAATGTTGTTCATTGATACCTTAGAATAAAGAAAATTAATTCGTAAAAATTAAAAAACGCCACCCCAAATTCCCCTTATCTATTCAGAATTCAGAATTCAGAATTCAGAATTTACCCCCCCTCCCATGCCAACCACCGAAACCGTCATCTCCATTTCGCACCTGAAAAAATCATTTGGGAGTAATCGGGTATTGACGGATTTCAATATGGAAATTCAGCGCGGGGAGAGTGTGGTGATATTGGGAAAATCGGGATGCGGGAAGTCGGTTTTAATTAAGTGCATTGTAGGTTTATTGTCGTATGATTCCGGTTCATTGAAAGTTTTTGGTCAGGAGATAAAAGATCTGAAACAAAAAGAACTCGATCAGCTTCGTGCCAGAATTGGATTTGTGTTTCAAAGCAGTGCCTTGTATGATTCAATGACGGTGAAAGAGAATCTGGAATTTTCTTTGCGCAGACATGGAAAGCACCTGTCAAAGAAGGAAGTCAGCTCATTAGTGGAAGAAACACTGGAAAATGTCGGCTTGGGGCATGCCATTTCACTCATGCCGTCAGAACTTTCCGGCGGAATGCGAAAACGTATCGGTCTGGCGCGCTCGGTTATTACAAAGCCGGAAATCATTTTATACGATGAACCTACAACAGGTCTCGACCCCATCACCGGCAAGGAGATCAGTAAACTGATGCTCGACATGCAGGAGAAATACAAAATCACTTCCATCATAATTTCTCACGATATGGTGTGTGCAAGAATGACATCTAACCGGATGACGGTAATGATTGATGGAGTAAATTACGCCGATGGTAATTATGAAGAACTGGAAAAGTTGAACGATTCGAAAGTTCACGCTTTCTTTGAACACTAATTATGGAAAAGGAAACCAATCACAACATTCGTCTGGGAATTTTTGTTATTGCAGGAACTCTCATCCTGCTCGCTGCATTATACTTCATTGGAAATAACCGCGACCTCTTTGGAAACACATTCACCATTTACGCAAGTTTTCACGACGTAAACGGTTTGCAGGAAGGCAACAATGTTCGGTATGCAGGCATTGATGTCGGCACCGTTACTAAAATTGAAATCATCAATGACACTACAGTTCGCGTAGAAATGAAAATTGAATCGAAGTTAAAAGATCGTATACATCTCAATTCACTTACCTCTGTAGGTACCGACGGACTGATGGGAAACAAACTCATCAACATCGAACAAGGCAGCGCCGAATCGCCTTTGGTGGAAGAAGGAAGCTCGCTTTCAAGCATGGCGGGAGTAGATACGGAAGCAATGCTGCGTAAACTTGATTTTACGAACGACAATGTGGCTACAATTTCTGCAAACCTGAAAGACATCACGGAGAAAATCAATACCGGCAAAGGCACATTATATACGGTATTGATGGATACCGGACTTGCTTCAAGTTTGAGAAACACGCTTAGTAACATTCAAATGATTTCACAGAACCTGAATGAAACTTCCGAGCATCTTTCCATACTCACAAGTGACGTAAAAAATGGCAAAGGACTTTTAGGTAAACTTGTCACCGATACAGCAATGGCCAACAATCTGCAACTGACACTTTCTCAAATCAAACAAAGCAGCGACCAGATCAATGGTGCAGCTGAGAATCTCAACAGCATAACCAAAAAGATCAATGAAGGCAATGGAACCATTGATCTTCTTACCCGCGACACAGCAACAGCCAACACCGTCCGCCGCAGCTTAATTGAAATTGAATCCAGCGCCCGCAATTTCAACCTGAATATGGAAGCTTTGAAACACAGCTGGCTTTTGAGAGGGTACTTTAAGAAGAAGTAGCCACGGGAGTGCGCTGCCTGCCTGCAATTACCAATTGGATAATTAGCTAATTAGCTGATCATCTAATGTGCTAATCTGCTAATGTGCTAATGTGCTATCAAATGTGCTAATCTGCTAATGTGCTAATCTGCTAATGTGCTAATCTGCTAATGTGCTAATGTGCTAATGTACTGATGTGCTAATGCGTTAATCCGTAATTAGCTAATTAGCTAATTGGCTAATTAGCTAATTCTTAACCACCCTTAACCTCCCCTTAACTTCCCTGCATATGAGCATGAATTAAGTTCGTGTGAAATCCACATGAAAATGCCATTAAGACTATTACTATCCTTGACAGTGTTCTATTTGCTGTCAAATCAGGCTTTCGCAAGAAGTATAAATGTGAAAGGCTCTATAAAAGACTCTAAGAAAGCACCTGTTGAATTCGCAAATGTCTTTGTAGTACAAGCCGTCGACAGCGAAGTTGTTAAGAGCGCCTTAACAGATGAAAGAGGCACATATGAATTCACAGACATCGTTCCCGGCGATTACCGCATCATGGTAGTGCAAATCGGTTACCGCAAATTTTTCAGCGATGCCTTCACCATAAAGAATGCAGGCGAAACTATTTCCATTTCAGAAATCGGGTTGGAAGATATTTCTGTGAACCTGAAGGAAGCAACCGTTTCGGCACAACGTCCGTTCATTGAGCATCACATCGACAAAACTGTTGTCAATGTTGAAAATAGTATTGTGAATGCGGGATCAACTGTTCTTGAAATTCTGAAACGTTGTCCGGGAGTAACTGTCGACAACGACGGCAACATTCACCTCACCGGAAAAGATGGTGTGAATGTAATGATCGACGGAAAGCAATCGTACTTATCGGTGAAGGACTTGTATGAAATGCTGCGCAATATGAACAGCGATCAACTCAACTCCATTGAGATTATTACCAATCCGTCTGCGAAATATGATGCATCAGGAAATTCCGGAATCATCAACATCAAATTGAAAAAGCGTCAGGATGTTGGCCTGAATGGAAATTTGCACGGAAGTTTTGGTCAGGGCGCCTATTGCGATTACAGTGGTGGAATAAGTCTCAACTACGGAAAAGAAAAATACAACGTATTCGGAGGTTACGACTACGGCCGCGGTTACTACTATGAAAAAACAGACCTGACAAGATACTTCTCGAACAGCATTGAAAATTCAAAATTCGTTCAAAATTCCTTTAGCAAAGGACAGTATGATAATCACAATTTCCAGGCAGGTGCCGATTTCTATTTTTCAAAAAAACATTCAGTAAGCGGAGTGATCAGAGGCAATTACTCTTTGAATAACAACCGCACAGTTGCCACCACGAATATTTCCAACACTTCTGAAGCAATTGATTCAGGTTACGTCACATTGAATTCGAACAAGACCAAATGGAACAATCTATCCGGTACGCTGAATTACACGTTTAAAATTGACACAGCCGGGCAAGAACTCACTGTCGACGGCGACATGGCACATTACGATAACAGCAACGACTTCCGCTTTCTCACCGAACGATATTATTCCAATGGTCAGTTACCTTCATGGGAATTATCAACCGACGACCAGCCTTCGAAAATTGATGTAAAGTCATTCAAAGCCGATTATGTATTACCGTTGAAAAACAATTTCAAATTCGAAGCAGGTACAAAGTCAAGTTACGTTACCACTGACAATGATGTCAGATACTATAATTATCTCGACAATCAGCCGGTAAATGACACTACAAAGAGTAATCACTTTACATACAAAGAAAACATCCACGCATTATATGCAAACATTTCAGGCGAAATCAAAAAATTCGGATTTGAGACCGGACTGCGTGCTGAGCAAACTGTAGCAAAAGGTGAACAGGAAATTTTCAATCAGAGTTTCACACGTGATTACATTCAACTCTTTCCGAGTGCTTTTTTGAGCTATAAGTTCTCGGATAAATATCAGACCAAACTCAGTTACAGTCGTCGTATTGATCGCCCGCAATACCATCAACTCAATCCATTCAGAAGTTTTCTTGATCAATATACCTTCATGCAGGGCAATCCTGACCTGAAGCCGCAGATCACTGACAATTTCGAGTTTCAGCACATATTTCTCCAGACCATTTCACTTAGCTTTGGATATGGTCATACTATTGACAACATGACTGAACTGGCAAAGCAGATAGATTCTACGCATACAACTTTCGTTACAACAGAGAACCTCAAATCGACTGACAATTATAGTTTATCGGTCAGTGCTCCAATTCAGTTTACTGAAAAATGGAGTTCATCCAATGATCTAGTGGTTTTCAATAATCATTTCAAAGGCTATGCTGCAGGAAGTAACATCGATAATTCAAAAACATCTTATTACATTGGTTCCAATCATTACATAAATCTGAATGGAGGATGGACAATTGAGATCAATGCTTACTATCAGTCAAAGATCTATTGGGGAACATGGTTAATGCAGTCACGAATGTCATTAGGCGGCGGAATCAGCAAATCATTTCTCGGTGATAAGTTAAGTATGAAACTCAACTTCAATGATGTTTTCCACACTGAAATCACAGACGCTTCGGTAAAATATTCCAACATCAATTTTCATTTCAAGCAATGGGAAGACACGCAGTTTTTACGTCTGCATCTTTCATACAATTTTGGTAAGAAAGAAATTAAGCAAACCGAGCACAGGGTTGGAGCTGATGAAGAGAATCGTATTAAGACAGGCAGATAGGGGATAATTCTGAATTCTGAATTCTGAATTCTGAATTCTGATTCCTGAATTCTGATTCCTGAATTTTGAATTTTGAATTCTGAATAATAATTACTGAATTTTGAATTCAGAATTCTATCTTTGGGGCATGGAGAGATTGTCGAGAGTAGTTGCGTCTGTATTTGCGCATTGGGCAGATACTGTTTATTACAGGGACCTGGGGCAGTGGCAGGAGCAGTGGTTTGGTATCTGATTTATCACAACTTTACATTTTTACCTGCCACTCAAATCGGATTAACTATCGGTTTAATAATTCTTGGAATTATAACGGCCGGTGATGCAGAGAAGCGACTCGGGCCCAATCCTAATCAGGTTGTGATCGATGAATTTGCAGGTATGTGGGTGAGTCTGTTACTTCTGCCCTTTTCAGGTAAATACTTATTGGCAGCCTTTATCATGTTTAGATATTTTGACATCATTCAACCATTAGGCATTCGCCGGCTCTCCGGTTTAAAAGGCGGCATTGGAATCATGGCCGACGATATTTTAGCCGGAGTATACGCCAACCTTGTTGTACGGGCTCTGATTCTTTTGAACTTCTAGAAAGCTCTGAAAGGAAAATCCGGATTGCAATGCCCCTGTCAAATTCAGGTATTGATCGTGGATTTTGTGCACTGAATTAGCTCATGATAGAGTAAAAATCAGACTATCTATATTATTTTTGCAGAAAAGCCATATTCACAGAAAGAATAGAGCTCAATAGCCGGAAAATTTGACTTCAGATTTCAATCACAAGCATATATTCTTCTTATTTTTCAAGCGAATAAATCGTATGCGTCAACCGGAAAAAATTAAAGGCCTGCTCCCCTTTCTTTTAATTCTTCTACTCTCCTTTCCCGGCATTTTAATGGCTCAAACCATTGTCCGCGGCGTTGTCACGGATGAAAAGACCGGCGATCCGCTCCCATTTGTAAGTGTACAAATTTCAGGAACTACAATTGGAAAAAACACTGATTTCAATGGCCAGTATTTAATACAGACTGATGAGCCTGCCAAAAAAATCAAATTCACATTGATTGGATACAATACAATGGAATTGGATTTGAAAGAAGGGCAATCTCAAATTATCTCCGTAAAAATGACGGCAAAATCTCATCAACTGAAGGAGGTGAGCATTGAAGGAAAAAAACAACGATACAAAAACAAAGACAATCCGGCTGTTGATCTGATTCGTCGTGTCATTGACAATAAAAAACTCAATCGTAAGGAAGACCTGCAAGCATTTCAGTATGAGAAATACGAAAAGGTTCAATTTGCGCTCAGTAATATTTCCGAGAAATTCAAAAACAGGAAGTACATGAAAAACTTCCAGTTTGTTTTTGATAATCTTGACTCGAATCAAATGCCCGGGAAAGTAATTCTCCCGATGTATCTCCAGGAAACGCTTTCCGACGTTTATTACAAGAAGGAACCAAAGGGGCAAAAAGAAATCATCAAAGCGCAGAAGAAAGTTGACTTCAATGATCTGGCGAATAGCGACGGAGTCGGAACTTTTGTAAGTTATCTCTATCAGGATATCAATATTTACGATAATACTGTTCCGGTTCTCACCAACAATTTCATCAGCCCGATTGCAGATAACGGTCCACTGTTTTATCGCTATTACATTCTTGACACGGTTCTGTTCGACAACACTCGTTGCTATCACATGTCATTTTACCCTCGCAATAAAGCCGACTTTGTTTTTCAGGGTGAGTTGTGGATCACCTTCGACACTGCTTATGCCGTACGGAAAAATGAAATGATGGTAAGTCCTGACATCAATCTCAACTTCGTAAAAGAATTGAAGATTACGCAGGAATACACTCAAGTTTCTCCGGGAGAATATCTTTTAACGACTGATAATATTTCCATAGACTTTGGTATCGGGAAAAACGGCTTAGGAGTCTTCGGACAAAGGGCTATGAATTTCAATAATTACACTTTGAATCAGCCAAAAGAAGAATCATTCTATTCAGGACTTTCAATAGTAAAAGAAGATTCGGCTTCGATGCGCAGTGAGAATTATTTTGATGAGCATCGTCACCTTGAATTGACACAGGCTGAGAAAGGTGTTTACACCATGGTCGACAGCATTCAAAAAGTTCCGGCTTTTCGTCATACGGTCAGTCTATTGGAAATTTTATTGGTTGGCTATAAAGATTTCGGAAAAATTGAAATCGGTCCGATCAATACTTTTGTAAGTTACAATCCCATCGAAGGTTACCGTGTCAGATTCGGAGGAAGAACAACGACGAAATTTACGCCACGAATGCAATTTGAAGGGAATGTGATGTATGGTATTGGTGACAAGAAATGGAAATATTTTGTTGGTGTAAAACAAGCTCTCGGTAAATCGTCGTTCATAGATTTCCCTCAGAAGAATCTTTCAATCAGCTATTCCCGTGAAACTAAAATTCCGGGGCAGGAATTGCAATTTGTACAGGAAGACAATGGACTCTTGTCAATCAAGCGAGGTGTGAACGACAAGCTCCTGTACAATAAAATTATGAGCGTTGATTACCTGAGCGAGTTCCCAAGTCATTTCAGTTATAACATCGGGGTGAAAAATGTAATTCAGTCGCCTGCGGGAACATTACATTTCAATACTGAAGATTACAATGCTAAAAATCTTCAAACGGAAAATGAAATTACCACAACATCGCTTAGTGTTTTGCTTCGTTATGCTCCTCATGAACAATTTTACCAGAACAAGAACTACCGGAAACCGATGTATAATGAGTATCCGATTATTCAGGTGAAATATGAAGGCTCATTAAAAGATGTACTGAAAAGCGATTACACCTTTCATCATCTCGTCGTAAATATTTTCAAACGGATCAACGTATCTCCTATCGGCTATTCAGATCTTGAAGTAGAAGCCGGAAAAGTATTCGGAAAAGTTCCATATCCCTTGCTGGAAATCCACAGGGCGAATCAAACTTATAGCTATCAGGTCGACAGTTACAATCTGATGAACTTTCTGGAATTCGTCAGTGATGAATACACATCACTCTATTTCACACATTACTGGAATGGATTTTTCTTCAATAAAATCCCGCTTTTCAAAAAACTTAAGTGGCGTGAAGTAATGTCACTGAAAATGATCTATGGCCGTATTACTCCCGAGAATGATCCATCACTTCATCCCGATCTTTTCAAACTACCGATTCAACCTGATGGCACTCCGATTACCTACTCTTTGTCTGCCCGTCCGTATATTGAAGCCAGCGTAGGTGTAGCCAACATATTTAAATTCATCCGCGTAGATCTCGTAAAGCGGATCAATTACCTTGACCACCCGAATGTTTCCACTTATGGAATACGGGCACGTCTGAAGCTTGATTTCTAAGGACAGTTCAATCTGTTTTCTTTCAGAAATGGGGTTATTAGAATCAGATGAATCCCTGATTCTGAATAGGGAATATTCGGATTATGCGCTATCTTTGCAGCCGTCAATAGTATCACCGCCTTGAATTTGCGGCGATCTAATGATCAGTAAAAAGCCCCGACCCACACTTTACGAGGATTAGCAGATGTTATTTATCAGTCATTGTCTTACTTTTCTCTTATTGTTTTTCAATAAGCCTGTTGACCCTCCTGTTGTCAAATCATTTCCGACTCCGCCTGCAAACGACAATTCACTATTCTACGTTCAACGGAGTAAGAATACCAATTCCATTATTTACGAAGTTAACCGGATGCCGGACGGCACTCCAAATCCTCAGGAGCCTGTAAAAATCTACTGGATCAGGTATGCTTCCGACAGCGCAATTGAGGATCTGTCCTATATTCAAAGTAAATATGCATACGGCCTGACTTCTCGTCCTTACGGCGGCCAGAAAAACGCCTACGTTTTACAATTTGTCTCCTACTCCAAGAAAACACTTTATCTCTTACCGGAGAGCAATGGAAAGTATGGTATGTTTACTAATATCAACGGCAAGCTTTGTGAACTGAAAAAAGTTTTCATCATGATTTCCGGCGGCAGCTTTTGGTTTCCCTCGATCGACTATGTGGAGCTGACCGGAAAAGATCCTGCATCGCAGATGACCGTGGTGGAAAGGTTTGTGCCGAAGAAGTAATTAGTAATTAGTAATTAGTAATTAGTAATTAGTAATTAGTAATTAGTAATTAGTAATTAGTGATTAGTAATTAGTGATTAGTAATTAGTGATTAGTGATTAGAAACGGGATGTAGTATCCTTTGTTCGCATCTCTAATCACCAATTACTAATCACTAATTACTCTTCAAAAGACGAAACGCATCCCCGTCAAACAAGCCCTTATCACTCAGTTTCAAGTGAGGAATAACGAGTAAAGCCATGAAGGAAAGAGTCATAAAAGGTGCGCCGAGTTTTGAGCCTGCGTTTTTTGCCATCTGATCAATCGCTGTGTACTCATCGGCAATTTTGTATCCGTCATCAGCACTCATTAGTCCGGCTACCGGCAGCGCTACTACTCTTTCCTCTTTGCCATTCACGCAGCTTACACCGCCATTGCTTTTAATAACCAGATTTACGGCACGCATCAGACTTTCATCGTCGGTGCCAACAGCAACGATATTGTGTGAATCGTGAGCAACAGAAGATGCCAGTGCTCCTGATTTTAACCCAAAGTTTCTGATAAATGCTTTGGCAACCGGTGCATCAAAATATCGGTTTACAACGACTATTTTCAGAATATCATTCGTTGTATCGCTTTCATATTTTCCATCTCTTACCGGAACCTTCAGATCAAGTCGGTTAGTGATAAGTTGTCCGTCGAGTGCTTCAATAACAGGCACAACATCATTTGTCTCAGCCGGCATTTCAAAATCACTTACTTTCTTTTCTGAGCAGGAAAAATTATTGATAACGCCTGCTGAAGTTCGTTGAATTTTGCTTTCGCCATTGGAAGCAACCAACTTTCCGTCGATCCATGTTTCGAGAATACGGAATGATACAGCATCTTCAGCTACGACAAAATCTGCATGATCATTTTCACGCAGCAAGCCAACATCCAGTTTATAATGATTCACAGGGTTCACACAAGCCACCTGTAACACTTTAAAAACATCAACACCCATAGCAACAGCACGGGCACAGAGTTGATTAATGTGTCCCTGAACGAGACTATCCGGATGTTTGTCATCACTGCAAAACATCATCATTTTGAAATGCTCGTTCAACAGCGGTGCGAGAGCTTCAAAGTTTTTTGCTGCGCTACCTTCGCGGATAAGGATCTTCATACCAAATGAAAGTTTATCCAATGCTTCCCCGGCAGTAAAACATTCATGATCGGTTGATATACCCGCAGCTATATAATCCTTTGCTTGTTGCCCTCGTAATCCGGGAGCATGACCATCAACAGGCTTACCGAGTTTGTGTGCTGCAGCACTTTTCGCCATCACTTCCGGATCTTTGAAAAGCACTCCCGGGAAGTTCATCATTTCGCTCAGGTATTTGATTTCCGGCATACGCAGCAGCTCCTCCACCAATGCAGAGTCGAGTGCAGCACCAGCTGTTTCAAATGTTGTTGCAGGAACACAACTGGGTGCACCGAAATTAAATTTGAAAGGAACCGTCTTCCCATTATTAATCATGTAATGCACCCCTTCCATTCCACATACGTTAGCAATCTCATGTGGATCACTAACTGTTGCAACTGTTCCATGCACAACAGCCAGTCTTGCAAATTCCGATGGAATTAGCATTGAACTTTCAATGTGAATGTGAGAATCCACAAAGCCGGGCATGAGTATTCCCTTACTAACTTCCGAGCCTTCAGGAAGGCGGCGACAGGAAGTAATTTTATTTCCGGATATGGTTAGTTCAGCAGGATATGTTTCTCCCGAATGAACATCCATCAGGAGGTGACGTTTTACGATTGACATTCTTATTCTTTAATAGATTTTTTCTCTTTGATCAGTTGTAAAATTTGTTCCGGAGCAGGGGCATTGGCTCCGGGAAAATGAAGATACATACTGATCAGACTATCCTTATTATTCAGGAACAAATATACTTCATTCGCTGCTAATGTATCAGGTTCACTTCGTACAATCCTGTCGACTGAATTTGCAAGTACAACGTACAGATTATCTCTGAATTTAAGAGAGTCATTCAGGCTTTTCTTCACCGGCCTGATTTCATCACATAATGTCATTGCACTCTTTAGGTCACCTTTATTATAAAGCGTTGCAATCTTATTCAACTTTGCTTCCATGAATGAAGGAGACAACTTCAGAACACGATTGTATATTTCAATGGCATTATCGTATTCTCCAAGTCGTTCATATGTACTTCCAAGGTCATTGAGCAGACGAATGTGATATGGAGTTTGTTCTAAGGCCTTTAGATACGACGTCTTCCCTTCCTGCAGCATGCCTGAAGAAACCTCAGCAAGTCCGATATACCAGTCGAACGATGTTGTTGTATAGTCATAAGGTGTAAAATAAGACTGAGCTTTTTCGGATTCGCGTTTTAGTCGTGCATAATTTTTCGAGGCATGTGCTTTCAGAATTGGCGCCATTCTGATTTCAGCATTCAGCTTGCTGATGGAAATACGCAAAGAAATAATTGAAAAGATCAGAGTAATAATAAGCACTGACTTTTTAAAAGGATATTCATTGCTTTCAAAACTTAATACAGCTGCACTTAAAAACGCAATGAGCAAGGCCGGTACCATACGCATATGCGGATAACTGAAACCGCACAGAATTGAATATGAAAGCACAGAACTTGCTGCAAGCAAAATGAAAATTGCCGTTCCGGGATCTTTGACTGACTTAACCTTTTTGTAAGCGACATACAATACAAAACAAAGACCAGACAGAAAAAGAAGCAAGCCCGGAAGTCCTTGTTCGGCCCAGTGGAAAAGATACTCATTGTGCGGATGTTCAAAGTTGAGATAGCCTGAATCTATTTGCAGGGTTCCTCCCACACCATAAGATGCATGCATTACTCTCCAGTTTTCAAGACCAATTCCGGCAAACGGATGTTGTCTGATCATGCGGATACTGTTTCGCCACATGAGCATTCTGTCAAACGAACTATTACTGTTAGCGTCCGTTGTTGAATCAAGCAATTCCGGATGACGAATGTAAATTAAAGCTCCGTTCAGTTTATTGGAAAGAGCCTTCGTGTCTTTGGTGATCATTGACAAACTGGCAAATCCTGCGACACCGGCAATGATAACGAGGAACATTGTCCGGACAATTATCTTTCGCTGTTTGTCAGTAATAAGATCCTTTCTTACTCTGATCACCATTACAAGAAAAACCAAAAAAGAAAAACCCACTGCCAACCATGAAGCCAGACTTTGCAAAAAGAAAAGGTAAAAAAGCAAGAGCGCTAAGGCGATTATATGAAGCACTTTCCATTTACGCTCATCTTTCAGTACTCCGAATAAGTTGACCGGTAGAAGAACGGTCAGTACATCTGTGAAAAAATTTTTATTCGATAAGCTTGAAGCCAGTGAAGTACCGATATGAAAAGTTCCGTACTTTATCAGGTCAGGAATATACTCCAGTGTTTGCCAGACAGCGAAAACGCTGTACAACAGAATCGAAATTGAACTGAGGCGTGAGACTTCAGCAAATCCGTCTGTTCTTCTGCTCCAGTAGAATAAAGTGAACAGAAAGAAAATCAACAATAATGTCAGCCGAGCCAGTTCAGCAATTGCCACTCCACTGTTGAGAGTCAATCTTGCAGAAAACATTGCCCAGAGCAGAGCGCCAGCATTAATCATTAGTGCCAATCGACCGCTCCTGCTAATTGATAAACTACTTGTTCTGAATAACAGCAATGATGCAATGATGGCAAATGCAGACGTTGCAACCAGACGTGGAGTCAGATCAGGGTCAAATGCAGCCGGAAGCCAGATCACCGGAAGTAGAAGAAACAGAAAAACCGGAATAAACGGGGCCTCACCCCGGGGCAGTATCCCCTTAAACATTGGTAGTTGGCTAAAAGATTTATGCATTTTACAAAAAGTTTTGAAAAGTGACGATAAAAATGTTTAAAATTCGCCGATCTATTTTTATACCTATATGACAACCGGTCCGGTTAAATTTCGACAAGTAGAAACACATGAAATTCTTTCATATGCTTTAAAGCGAAAATGGAAGTATCTCCTGATTCTGGCAATATCATTCGCAGCCTTTTCTTACTTGTTTAAATTTAAAATACTGGACTACTCCTCTACTGCATCTTTCTTCGTGAACGACATGGATGTATTGAGTTCTCCGCAGGTAGATATCAAAGCTTTTTCCAATCTGAATTCCGGTGATAATTTTGGTAGAGTCTATCAGCAGGTTACTTCCACAACGATGAAAATTCACCTCATCAATAAATTCAATCTTGCGCGTCATTATGGTATAGATACAACAAAGGAATTCCATTTACAGCAAACAATTAATGAACTCAGCCATCATTTGTATGTTTCGAAGACCAACTTCAATACAATTAATGTAACGATAAAAGATAAGTACAGATACTTTGCCCCCGACATTGCCAATGAGGTATTGAATTATCTCAATGAAATGAATCAGGATTATTATGTTGATGTTTTAAAACTCAAAGCAAGAGTATCGAAAGCATACCTTGAGCAGTTAAAAGGAGACAATCTGATTCTAAAAGGAAGGCTTGATTCGATAATCGGCAGTCTGACCAGAATCTCAGCCATTGATTCAAGAGGAGAAAATTTCTGGAGTGACCAGCGATTTCGTTTTAATCAGCTGAGTGATAAAATAGAGAATTCTACGAATGAACTTTTATCATCTCAGCGTCTATACAATCTGTCACTGGAAGCGATGGCCAATAAGGACTTCCCTGCCATCACAAAGATTGATCTTGCCATGCCGCAGGCCAACAGCAATATTTTTCTGGCTGTAGGGCTTGCCTTACTAAGTACGATAGCACTTGGCTTCTTGATTTTATTCCGCATTTATTTCAAATTACAGTATGGCCCGACTATACAACATGTATTGAAATCCGGTCAAAACAACTGATATTTGCAGGATGATTACATATGCATTGATTGTCGCCGGAGGTTCAGGAAGCAGAATGGGATCCGATATTCCCAAGCAATTTCTTTTACTTAAAGGTCGGCCGGTATTAATGCAAACCATTGATGTTTTCTTTCAAAGCGGCTATGGTCAGAATATCATCGTAGTTCTTCCCGAGCGTGAAATCAGCGAATGGAAGCGATTGTGTGAACAGTATCAATTCGCCATTCCACACTCAATTGTAGCAGGAGGAAACACCAGAACCGAATCAGTTATCAACGGTTTGAATAAGGTCCCTGCACAAGCCATCGTAGCAGTCCATGACGGAGTAAGGCCGTTGGTGAGTAAGCAACTTATCCGGAATTGTTTTGAGGCAGCTGAATTGAATGACTCTGCAATCCCATGCATTGCAGTGACAGATTCCATCAGGCTTGTAAAAGAAGATCAAAACGAACCGGTTCAGCGCGAAAATCTCAGAATAATACAAACTCCTCAATGTTTCAAGGCCGGTATGCTAAAAGCAGCGTATGAAAATTCTAAGGGAAAATCTTTTACCGACGACGCCACCGTCTTCGAATCCGCCGGTCATAAAATCCACCTGATTGAAGGTGAACGATTCAATATTAAAATAACGTATTGGGAAGATTTGGAAATAGCTAAGAGCCTATTAGAAAGTAGAAAGTGGTAAGTAGTAAGTAGATTTTTTACGATACATTCTACTTACTACTTACCACTTACTACTTACTTCTTTATCACCAGCTATCCCTATCCTTCACCGACTTCGCATGTGTGGCTGCATTTTTCAGTGAGGTAATCAGATCGGCGGTGTATTTATCGAGCTGAGTCAGGTATTCAGGATATGCATTGGAATACGACTGTGATTTAGTGTCCATCCAGCGTTCGCAAGGGTAATATGAAAGTTGTTTCCAGTTGTATTCAGTAATTTCAAAACGGAATCTTCCGTCCTTTGCAGCAACGGTGATGGTGTACTGAACAATTCCTGCATCGGTTTTCGTACCGTCTTTATCGGCAGGATTCTGAATTCGGAATCTCGGCTTTCCCGTCATCTTATGTGCGATGGAGTCGTTACTGCGAATTACTTCCGTAGGGTTTTTATAGAACGTATGAAACCATTCATTGATTCGTTTATAAAGTTCCTCTGCTGAAACGCCCTGGACTTCGATTACACCTTCGTAAGTGATCAGTTTAGTAATGGAATCTACCGGCAATGTCACCGGAGCAGGAGTACTTGGCTTTTGAGCAAAAACAGAAATACTAATTACAATCAATGAGAATGCAAGCAGGATCTTTTTCATTTTAAGGCTGTGAATTTGGAAAGGTAAAAGTAGGAAAAAAGTTTGGGTGCCAGATGACGGGGTGGTTGCCTGATTGCCTGGTTGCTTAGTTGCTTAGTTGCTTGGTTGCTTAGTTGCTTAGAAAGTGATCCCAACTCACCAAATAAAAAGTACAAAGTACTAATTACTAATTACTACTTACTACTTACTCCTCAGGCTTGAACCTTTACTTTTAACTTCATCCCCGGCTTCAGAGAATGAATGTTTTTGATTTTGTTCAGTGTTTTGAGTTCTGCCACGGTAACGCCTTCATAGCGCTGTGCAATATTGAAAAGTGTATCACCTGGAGCAACGGTGTGGTATACAAAGCGGGCAGGTGTTTTAATTTTAGTTACAGTCGTCTTTTTTGCAACAACTTTTTTGGGTTGTACAACAGCAACAGATGAATCGTCGTCTGTAGCATTGATTTTCTTCTCTTCAGCATCCGTAAGAATAGGCTGATCATCGTCTTCTTCATTTCCATTAGCCGGCTTGGAAATAAAGACAGGATGCTTCTCAATAGTATAAACTACAAGTTGCTGGCCGCTGAGCAGACGATTATTATGGATAGAGCGCTTATTCCATGACTTCAATTGTGACGGAGAAACACCGTAACGATTGGAAATGGAAGCCAGATTTTCGCCCTTTCTGACCACGTGAATCTTTTTCACCTTCTCCTTCACCATCATGTAATCTCCCGAAGGGCTGGTACCGCTTTGAACGAGATTTTGATTTGAATAAGGATTCGGGCAATTGGGTCCGAGTGGATCCAGAGCAATTGATGTGTAATAATTGTTAATCATATCACGCACCACTTCATTTCTGATTGCCGGTCCACGACTGCCGAGAACGATGCTGATGAGGCGATGTTCACATTTGGCTGTTGTGGCAACAAGACAGAATCCTGCGCGGCGAGTGTATCCGGTTTTCAATCCGTCAACTTCACCCGAATAATCGATCGTAAGGTGATTATGATTGCGGATAACGGAAGTTGAACGGCCATTTTCAATAGTAGCATAACCCATTGAAGCGATTTCAGTCACTTCCGGATATTTCAACATTTCAAGAGTAAGAGCCAAAAGGTCGGTTGGAGTTGATGAATTGTCGAACATGGCATGTGCTGCAGGAAGTCCTGTAGGGTTGCCATAAAAAGTATTCATCATTCCAAGCTGACGGGCACGTTCGTTCATGCGGTCAATCGTTGCCTGAAGGTCGCCATTGGAAAGGAAGCGCGCCATCATATCAGCACACTCATTATTTGAGGCAATCATGGCTGCCTTGAAAACGTCTCTCAGCGTATAGTTGACGTCAGAATAAACCGTACGGCGGTTTTTTCTACGGCCGACCACAGAAGAGCGAACCCAGTGAACATTGTCGTTCCATGAAATCTTGCCGGCATAAACATCTTCCACTGCTAAAAGAGCGACCATCATTTTGGTCAGTGAAGCAATCGGAAAGCTTGTCGACATGTTTTTCTGCCAGACAATTTTTTGATTCATCACGTCATACAGCAGTCCGGCTTTGACTTCGCCTTCATTGACGATGAGAGTTGAATCCGGTGAATAGTTGTAGGAAAGTGTCGGATACGAAAAATTCATCGATGCCACACTATCAGGTGCAGCAGCTGAAAGACGCATGGAGAGCCCGACTCCGGCCATGCAAACAGCTAAGAAGATGAAAATTCGTTTGATCATAAATTGCTTTGGGAATACTCCCTTTCCTCTAACCTTATTAAGATACAACGACGCTGAGCCCCTATGAAATATTTTCAGGTGAAAACTTACTTTCGCGCCGCCAACAGATGTTTTTTATACTCCAATAATAAGCATAACGTTACTAATGTCAAGTTATTATTGCCTCCTTTTTCGTTAAATTTATCCAAAATTCATGTTGAAAAGGGAGAAAAATGCCGCAAAATCTTACAGGATAGTAAGTGGAAAGTAGAAAATGGTAAGTAGCCAGCCTAGTAAACTCAGTAGGCCACGCTTTATTTGACAAGGACTTTACTGCTTAACGATTTTCTCTACCTGCGATTCAGCTTTAACGAGATAAATTCCGGGACTAAGTTGACTTAAAGATATACGATTGTCTCCTTTTTGGAGGGTAGCGCTGTAGATGATCTTGCCGGCGAGATCGGTGATAGTTACCGGAGCTTGATCGGCAGTGACGTAATTAATGTTTAACTGATCATTTACCAATGTTGGACAGATGGTCATTTCCTTTTTAACAACCGGCTGACTGGAATTGATCTGATCGATGGAAATATTATCGATGTCAAAGAAAAATTCTGAAGAACCACTTCCATTGCGATGTGCCATAAACATCAGATACACATTCTGGCCTAAATAATTGTCCATTCCAACAATGGCTTGATCAAAGGCAGTATCTCCGAGATAATTCCATTGGTTGATGGAGTAAAATGGATTGAAATTAACACCATCGGTAGAAGCGTAAACATCAAAGCCATCATCAATTGTTAAAGTAGCAGGTGTATGAGGATATAAAGCCTGATCAACTATTCTCCAGTCAAACGTTAATTTGCAATCCATCGGAATTGGCCCAATGAGTGGAGTGATGAGTGAATCAACAGCATTGAATGAATTCATATTTGCAATAGCACCTTGCGAATTAGCATAACCATGTACGAGGTAAACCTGCATATCACCGGTGTATGGAGGAACCGGTGCCTGAAAAGCAGTATACGACTCAAAGTCGTCGTTAAAAGGAAAGGATTGCGCTCCGGCATTGAATGAAGCCGTAATTAAAAGAGCAAGGAACAGTTGTAGTGATTTTTTCATGGGAAATAATATTGCTGAGCAAATATACCAATCCTCCCAATTCTACGAAAGTATACCCCAACTTTGTATCTGCCCCTTGTGTCTCTTTGTGCCCCTTGTGACCTGTGTGGTAAAAAAAAATCACCCAGGCGGGCAAGGACTGTATACATGATCCACATTGAATCAGAGGAGACGATTGGCTTTCAACAGGTAGTTGGTGCCGGAAGTAAGACAAACAATGCCCGGCTTCTTGCCTTTCTCAAAGCTGCCGAATGTATCTTCGATCCCTAAAAATTTTGCTCCATTCAAAGAAGCATAACGAAGCAGATTTTCAAGTTTAAGATGAGGAATGTTTTTTAATAAAGCATTTATCTCATCAATGATTGACAGGGACCAGTTGCTCGCATAACTGTCTGTGCCGAGCGTAATTTTTGCACCGAGCGATTCAAGCATTTCAATCGGTGGAATTTGATTTTCGATGTAGAGATTAGCATTCACACAAAAAGCCCAGTAGATGTTCGAAAAATTCTTCACAACAAATTCTACGTCTTCTTTGCGAGTGCAGGTGTTATGAACGAGCAACAGCGATTTAAAATGCTTTAATTGATCCAGCGTGAATCGCAGCGACGATTCAGCTTTTGCGCATTGCCCGGGCAGGTTCTTGTTAACCCGCGCCATAAGCTCGAACATAGTTCCGCTATTGGAAGAGAAAAATTCATTCTCAGAAGCCGTCTCCTGATTGTGGATGGAAAGAACAGATTGTGCAGACTGTTTATCGGAATCAATCAGGTGAAATAATTTTTCGGAAACCGTATATGGCGCGTGCGGAACAAGTGCGCAGGACAATCCGGCTGCTGTGTATTCATCGCGCAATTTTTTTCCGTTGGCATAATGCTCATCGGCTTGTTCCGGAAAGATGTCGAACAGTTCAATAAATGTGTGATAGAAAATTTTACTTTTACGCTTGGCATTAATTGTGTCGGCCCGGTTAGAAATATCACCGACGGCGACGATTCCTCCCTTCCACATCTCTTTGTCTGCTGCTTCAATGGCCGGAAACAAATTACTGTTGTCGACATCCCGTTTAGCGAGAATTTCACGGATGAATTCGGGCAGACCTTTTCCTTCTGTAAGCCGTCCTTTGAGGTGAGCCAGTTCGAGGTGACAATGAGTATTCACGAATCCGGGGCAGAGAGAGCCTTCGATCTTTTCGATCTTTTCGGGAGAAATGGATTCAGCGGATGA
>JAXLTM010000011.1:0-80985 GCA_046330055.1 Bacteroidia bacterium
TCATTTGTTTTGACGAGCTTTAGATTTTTCAGAATTTCCTGGAGGTCATTAATGGTTTCGTCGGTCGTGACTTGTTTGTCGTAATAGAAACCGCGGACACCCCAGACGAGGCTGAGTACATTGAGCATTTCACGACGATCGGTGAAAATAAAGATGTCGGTATTCGGTCGTTGGGCGGCTACTTTGTAGGCAGTGTAGCCGGAACGTGTCATTCCGACAATAGCTTTTGCCCCAACCTGTGACGCCATGGTGCAGGCATTGAAGCAAACAGAATCGGAAATAAAAGTTTCGCTCATAACATCCGGAGGAAGATTGCGGTTGTAGTGATAGCCCTGCGATTCAACTTTGGAAATGATCATACGCATGTGCTCAACTACACGAACGGGATATAAACCAACTGATGTTTCGCCACTCAGCATCACAGCATCGGCACCGTCGATCACGGAATTGGCAACATCATTTACTTCGGCGCGGGTAGGAGTGTAGTTGTTGATCATGCTCTCCATCATCTGCGTGGCGATGATGACAGGCTTAGAGGCACGGATGCATTTCTTGACGAGCATTTTCTGAATCAACGGAACTTCTTCCATCGGTAATTCTACTCCGAGATCACCGCGTGCTACCATGAGCGCATCAGTTTCACGGATGATGGAATCAATTTCAGCAAGTGCTTCGGGTTTTTCAATTTTTGCAATCACACGACATTTGCGACCGGCTTTTTGAATGCGTTGTTTGAGATCAATAATATCGTGCGCACTTCTTACGAAAGATAAACCAATCCAGTCAACATTTTGCTCGAGCGCAAAATCGAGATCGTGGAGGTCTTTCGGTGTTAAAGATGGAAGTGAAATTTTAGTCTTCGGAAGATTGACTCCTTTGCGTCCTGATAATTTCCCACCGCTTTCAACCACGGCATGAACTTCATCGATACGATTTGTTGAAATTACTTTCAACACAATTTTTCCGTCGTCGATCAGAATTTTATCATCGATGGCTACATCTTTGGCGAAATCCTGATAGTTCATATACAATTTTTCAGGAGTTCCCACACATTCATGCATGGAGAAAACAACTTCGCTGCCGTTTTCCAGAAGAATCGAATTGTTCTCCACTTCACCGATACGAAGTTTCGGCCCCTGAAGGTCAACTAAAATTGAAGTTTGGAAATTTTTCTCGAGATTTAACTGACGGATGGTATGAATGACACCTGGCATGTACACTGTCATCGCCATGCGACAAATTCAGCCGGCTACACGCCCGCATAAATCATCCGCTGCAAGACTTCCGGTGAAGATGACGCCGGACCTATTGTTGCAACTATTTTCGTTTTGCCGTAAGGAATATCTGCGATTCAAAGCAAGACACCGATGCCAAAGATACAATAAACCCTGTTTCTAATTCCGTGGAACTGACCGTTTAATAAGAGTGCCGTTATCATCGCAAGGAGTTAATGCCAATCACGATCTTCCTGTTCATTAAATGACGATCCGCTATAATTGAAAGTACGTAACTTCCGGACGGGGATGTTTTGCAAAATAGCTCCGCTGATCCAGTATGGGATAAGCCTTTCTAATAGTACACAACGACTGTCGGCTGACAGTAGACTTATATTCAGTTCACTTACTTCACTTTTAAAATTAATGTGAATGATACCATCTGTATGATGGAAACTTCCATAAACGTATCATCGAAAGGTTCACTCACTGAATTTAATGGATCAATGGCTGTGCCGGTACAGGCATCGTATCTGATTAAAGGCACATCAGCAACAGACAATGTGAGCGTCGAAACGATAGATGAATCATACAGTGTAATTGTTTCCGCATTGTCAGTAAGAAAATTGCCGCTTGAGGTGGAATCTGGAAGTTGCGGTTGTTGTGTTGAAATTGATGTGTCAGTTTCGGAAACGGTCATCCCGTTTGTTTTGACGTCAGATAGAATCCGTTATTTCCACGAATTAGTGACGATAGCCTTTTTCATATTCGAATGATGATGCCAAACTTCCGGGAATCACAAGAAAACAGATTCCCTGTCCAGTAATCAAGATTAAAAATATACAGGTTTCGTTCGATCATCTCGTAAACGGAATAAACCATTTGTGCCGATAATCAGATTCGAGAATCAAAATAGAGATCAAAACGTGCGGCGTTTTAAATGTATAAAATATCAACCCATGTTTTTGACATTGCAGAGCCGACAGTGACGTGCGTTTTTTCGAGAACAATTGTTGTATAGCCTCCCTTCAGAAATCATGACGGAAGAAGGTGAAGAAGGTGATAAATTAAATGTATCAATGGGCTGAGGAAAAGTATATGCATTCTGAACATTTCCCTGAACATCAAAATCGAGTAAGCCCGGATCAAAACCGTTACCTGTAGAATACTTTTTATAAAATAACTTATAGATACCTGCCCATTCACCGGAAAGCCCTTCAGTCGCAAAGGTTCCTGTACCAGTCAGAGAATATGCATGTTCAACATTTCCCGTGTTGTCAATAAAGATAAGTTTATTCGTTCCTTCTCCCAAAACACCACCGGCTCCATAGGGAACGAGATGATATGGAAATGCAAATACCCAAAACTCTTTAGCCCAAAGGATATTTCCATTAATATCAGCTTTCAGTAAATAACTGTTCGAAGGTGTCAGACTAAAAAAACCAACCACAACTGCACTGTCATTCGTGATACAAAGCGACATGGCAGTTGTTGCTTCAAATCCGAGATCAATTTGTTTATGCCATAACATCACACCGTCGGAATCAAGTCGAAAGAGATAAAATTTATCCTGTTGAGCAGTTTGATTTATACCAATAAGGCTTCCGTCAGAGAAACGCCTGATTTGAGTCTCACAGCTACCTAAGCTATCGGTCAATAAATCATACCGATAAGAAAAGGAGCTTTGACCGAAGAGAGTAGCGGAGAAAAGACAAAATAGAAACTGGAGTAGAAAGTTTTTCATAGAAGTTTATTTTATAGTTGATGTGGAATAAGACTAAATTAAACAGTGAAGGAATTTAGAATATTACTCAAATGTAACAAGGAGAATTAAATTACCTTACTATTTATTTGTCATTTTTCAGGAATGAAATTCAGACAATGCCTGAAATTTTTTTTGGAGAATAGAACATCGGCGGATTTTATTATGAAAAGGAGATTATTCTAATCAACTAAAAGACCAAATTCTCCCTCGACTTCAACTTCGAAGCGTCGAGCTTAAAGACTCCCAGCACAAACGGAATCTGTTTCATATCTGCGATCATACTACTCTCGTCAATACGTAGTTTTTCAGTGCGAATGATAAAAAGAAAATCAAATTGACTGTGTTCGGGCAATAGCATTCCCTTCGGACATTTATTCGAAATCAAGTTAAACTGATCTTCGTCGTCATTCACATATTCAAAAAAAGAAAACGAATGATCCTCCATCCGCTTGTTATTAAAAACCGAGTAATCATCCTTCCGCACCATCTCAATCCCCAATTTTAAATTCAACTCCCGACACAACCGATAATCCTTCTTCTGACAAATGATCCCAAACAACAAAAAGTCGTAGCTGTTTTCATTCGTAAGCTTGAGGACGGTTTTGGCCATTGTCGGTGGTTCTACTTGGGTGGCGGAAAGATACGAATAAGCTAATTGGCTGATTAGCTAATTAGCTTATTGAAACCTCCTATTGACAAAGTGCTTATTCTTATTTATCTGTAATGATCTGTGATCTTGGTTTCGTGCTTATCACGATTTACGGACAATTAACTAATCAGCCAATTAGCTAATTAGCTAATTCAGTCCAGCTAGCTACAAAGTGCATTTCCTATATCAACCTAAATCAACCAGATTTATAGTTTCGCCATCAGCAAATTCTAAGGATAATTAGCTAATCAGCTAATCAGCGAATTAGCTAATTTGCTAATCAACCAGCCGCAACTCCAAACAAACCTTCTCCGCTGCAATCTGTTCTGCGCGTTTTTTGGAGTAGTCTTCGCCGCGGGCGCGTTCGACGCCTTCGACCATGACGCGGACGCGAAGGAGTTTCTTTCCGCCGTTATCGATTTCTTCGAGTAATTCAAACTCAACTGCCTTGCGCTCGCGCTGCCCCCAGTTGATCAGCTTGCTCTTGAAATTTTTGTCCTGCATTTCGATTTCTTCCAGATCCACATGGTGTTTCAGAAATCGTTCGAGAACCATCTTCCGCGTAGCATTGTAGCCTTGATCAATATAGGCTGCGCCAATCAATGCTTCAAAAGCGTCGCCGTAAGCAGAACGATTCTTGGCAGCAGGATCAATAGAGTGTATCATGAACTGATCAATGCCGAGTTTCACAGCTAACTTGTTCAAATGTTCGCGGTTCACAATTTTACTTCTCATCTCGGTGAGAAAGCCTTCTTCTTTGAATGGAAATTTTTTGAAAAGTAATTCAGCAATGATCGCCCCGAGAACGGCATCACCCAGGTATTCCAAACGTTCATTACTCAGCTTCACACCACTCGGGTGTTCAGAAGCTGTAGAACGATGACGGAAGGCTAAACGATAGACAGCAAGATTCGCCGGCGTAAATCCAAGCAGATTACGTAACGATACCGCGAATTTCCGGTCTTTGGAGAAAAGATGTTTTAATGAAGTAAAGACACTCAAGCAGAAGTCTTTTTTTAAGCGCAGATCAGGCGTATTTCTTGAAAATTACACTGGCATTGTGTCCGCCAAATCCAAATGTGTTGCTCAATGCCGCACGTACTTCACGCTTCTGTGCTTTGTTGAACGTCAGATTCAGCTTCGGATCAAATTCCGGATCATCCGTAAAGTGATTAATCGTCGGAGGGATAATGCCATGCACTACGGCAAAAATACTTGCAATCGCTTCAATCGCTCCGGCTGCACCCAGGAGGTGACCGGTCATCGATTTTGTACTGCTGATATTTAAACGATATGCATCTTCACCAAAAACGGTTTGAATCGCTTTGATCTCCTGTGGATCACCGATCGGTGTAGATGTGCCGTGTACGTTAATGTAATCAATGTCTGCTGTCGTCATTCCGGCGTCTTCCAAAGCGGCACGCATTACATTGGCTGCTCCCAATCCTTCCGGATGTGGTGCCGTCATGTGATACGCATCAGCCGACATACCGCCGCCGACAATCTCTGCATAAATTTTTGCGCCGCGCGCTTTTGCATGCTCGAGTTCTTCCAGAATCAAACAACCGCCGCCTTCACCCATGACGAATCCGTCGCGATCTAAATCGAAGGGACGTGAAGCAGTTTTCGGATCATCATTACGCATCGACAAAGCCTGCAGTGCATTGAATCCGCCTACGCAGGTTTCGTTCACCGTAGCTTCTGATCCGCCGGTAACCATCACTGAGGCGCGGCCCAGACGAATGTAAGTGAATGCGTCGTTGATCGCATTGGTGGAAGATGCGCACGCTGATACCGTGGTGAAATTTGGTCCACGGAAACCATACCGAATAGAAATATGACCCGAAGCGATATCGGCAATCATCTTCGGAATGAAGAACGGATTGAAGCGTGGTGTGCCGTCGCCTTTGGCGAAAGCTGACACTTCATCCTGGAATGTTTTTAATCCACCAATACCTGATCCCCAGATTACGCCCACGCGATCGTGATTGACCTTTTCAAGATCAAGACCACTGTCTTTGATCGCCTGATCAGTAACTACTAAAGCGTATTGGGAGAAAGAGTCGAGCTTACGAGCTTCCTTACGATCGAAAAAATCGTGCGGATCAAAACCCTTTACCTCACAGGCAAAACGGGTCTTGAACTTGGATGCATCGAATTTAGTAATATGGTCCGCTCCGCTCACACCATTGATGAGGCCGGTCCAATAATCCTGTGCTGTATTTCCCAGTGGAGTCAGGGCTCCAATACCGGTTACTACGACTCTTTTCAGTTGCATTCCTGTGCTGGAATTTTGAGGTGAAAATTTCAGCGGATGGCTTTACCAGCTGATTAAAAACAAACATGACCGGCAGGAGTGTCGGTCATGCTTGTTTTTGAAAAAAATTATTTTGCGTTTTTCTCGATGTATTCAATCGCTTGTCCTACCGTAGCGATCTTCTCAGCCTGATCATCCGGAATAGCGATATTAAATTCTTTCTCGAATTCCATGATCAGCTCCACAGTGTCGAGAGAATCTGCTCCCAAATCATTAGTGAAGCTTGCTTCAGGAGTAACTTCTTTTTCATCAACTCCTAATTTGTCGATGATGATCGCTTTAACTTTTGCTGAAATGTCTGACATGATTAATCTTTTTTGGTAAGTGTTTTTTGAATGAGGTGCAAAGTAAATTCTATTCAGCCGAAAATCAAAATTCCAAAGGCTTGGTTTTTCGCATTTTTCGGCCTTTATGAGGAGAATTATCCAACAAAGGCGCGCATGATGACGAAGATGAGCGCCGCCAGCAGGGCAGAAACAGGGATCGTCAGTACCCAGGCCCAGAAGAGATTAATGGTTACTCCCCAGCGTACGGCTGACAAACGCTTTGATAATCCGACACCTACGATTGAACCGGTGATGGTATGAGTCGTAGATACCGGAATTCCCAGTGCCTGAGTAGCATAAAGCGTGATTGCTCCTGCTGTCTCAGCGCTAACTCCTTCAAGCGGAGTAACTTTTGTAATTTTTGTTCCCATCGTCTTAATGATCCGCCAGCCACCGCTGAGCGTACCTAAACCAATGGCCATGAAACAGGAAACTTCTACCCAGGTCGGAATGTGTGTGATCTTCTGCTTTCCGTGATCGTCCATGATCGCTACCACATTATTCCAGCCTGTAACGTCTACATCTTTCGGAATTCCAAGATATTGCGTTTTGTAAACCAACAAAGCAGCGGCAATAATTCCCATCACTTTCTGGGCATCATTGCTACCGTGACCAAGACTGAAAAGGGCGGAAGATACGAGCTGAAGCTTACGGAACCATTTATCGGCTTTCGAAGGATTCGATCGCTTACATATATGTAGAATGATGACCGTGAGTATGTACGATATAAGTAATCCGATCAGAGGCGCCAGAACGATGAAGGCAACGGTCTGATAAATTTTTGCAATGTCAGCCAATACACCAAATCCGGCCTTTGCAATGGCCGCTCCGGCAAATCCGCCCATCAAGGTGTGAGAAGAAGACGATGGAATTCCTAACCACCAGGTGAGAAGGTTCCAGGCAATGGCAGCAAGCAAACCGGCGAGAATGACGTAGAGATCGATGGCATCCGTGCGGACAATCTTCGCTACGGCATCGGCTACTTTAAATTCAAATCCCAGCCACTTGTTTTGTGCTAATACCAGGACGATGGCATTGAAAAATGCCGCCCACAATACTGCACGGAATGGCGTAAGCACTTTCGTGGAAACAACGGTTGCAATGGAATTGGCCGCATCATGAAATCCGTTGATGAAGTCAAACGCAATGGCAAGTAATACAACGATGATAAGAAGTGTCATACCGGATGTAGGATTTTAGATAATTGCCGAAAACGAATCAGGCTTGTTTTACGATTATCGATTCCAGAACATTGGCCACGTCTTCACATTTGTCAGTCGCGGTTTCAAGAGCTGATAATACTTCTTTGATTTTAATAATTTGAATGGCGTTTTTCTCTTCTTCGAATAAACGTGCTACCGCATTGTCGAAAATATCATCGGCATGATTCTCCAGTGAATTGATCTTCACCAGCGACTCACGTGTCTTCATAATGTTTTTCATGCTGCGCAATGAACCGATGGCATTGTTGATTTCAATAGCCGACTCAAGAGTGAGATCAGCAAGCTTGATCATCGCAGGATGAATTGTTTCTACTTTGTATAATTCAATTCGCTTGGCCGAACCATGGATGTAGTCAAGAATGTCGTCGAGCGAACTGGCTAACTTTTGAATGTCTTCACGATCAAATGGCGTGATGAAAGTTGTACTTACTTCCTGAAAAATTGTGTGCGTGATCTCATCACCCACATGCTCTAACTTCTCGATCTGACGAATTAAAGCCGTACGCTTCTCGAGCGATGGCGTCGTCATCATTTCAACAAGTACTTTAGAGATTTCTACCAGATTGGCACCCGCCTGCTCAAACAGGGGGAAAAATTTGCGGTCCTTCGGAGTGAAATACTGGAAGATCGAATTCAGTGACATAGTTATACGGGATTTCGCTGTTTACTAATTTATAGAGTGCTTCAAAATCAGGATTGTAGAAAGTTGGTGTGCTTTTTCCTGTCTTGCGTAAAGTAATGAAAAATAGTCCATCCGTTTTTTGATTGTGGAAAAAATAGAATGGACTAAAAGATCGTTCCTTTGCTTGCCTTTCCGACCGGAATATGTGAACCAAATTTCGCTTGCCATTATCTCTTTGCAACGCTTTCTTTCCCGATTTTCAAAACTCAATAGCACTTCTAAAGCTTCCTCGTACTTTTGTCTGTAATGATTCGTATCGCAGTATTCGCTTCCGGCTCGGGTTCCAATGCCGAGAAACTGATTTCTCATTTTTCCGCTTCTTCTGTAGGGCGTATCAGCCTCATTATCACTAACAACCCTTCAGCAGGCGTAATTGAACGTGCCAATCGGCTGGCGGTGAAATGTTGTGTATTTAGCAAAGCAGAGTTTTCCAATCCTTCCGGTGTTGAACAGTTACTCAAAGAGGAAAAGATCGACTTCATCATTCTTGCCGGCTTCCTTCTGTTGGTTCCGGGAAATCTGATCCGTGCCTTCAGCGGGAAAATTATCAATATTCATCCGGCACTCCTTCCGAAATTCGGAGGAAAGGGATTCTACGGCGATCGTGTGCACCAAAGTGTGATTGAACACAAAGAAATTATTTCGGGAATTACGATTCATCATGTCAACGATAAATTTGATGAGGGAAACATCATCTTCCAGGCGGCATGTCATGTAGAGAAAACCGACTCACCTGAATCACTGGCCAAAAAAATTCACGAACTTGAATACACTTACTTTCCGGTGGTGAGTGAAAAAGTAATTCGCACTACGTTCAATATTCCTGCATGACGAAGCAAATACGGCTCATCATTCTTTTTCTTGCGCTCTCTGCTGCCTGTGCCGCTATTGCTGAAATTTTTCAACGGAGTACTGAAAATTCTCCCCGGGAAAGTATTGCAAGGGCGGAAAAACAAATCAGTGTTTTGTCGGAAAAGATGGCGGTGTCACTGGAAACAATTGCTGCATTTAATACCGATGAACAGTTTCATAGTTTTTTCCTGCATGGATCGGCCTGGGAAGATGGCTTTAGTTATTATGTGACTGAAAATGGTCGCATGGTGTATTGGTCCGATAATGAACCGGTCTTTCGCCCTTATGAATTTCTGCAAAATGAAAACGGGAAGTTAATTAATCTGCCTAATGGTGACTTCCTTTTGTTTCAGAAAAATGCCGGACAACGCAGAGTATTCGGACTAATACTTATTCGGCATAACTATGATTATGAAAATAAATATTTAGTCAACGAATTTAATCCTGCCATCGGACTAAGCAACGAATTCAGGTCCGATAAAAACGGAACACTTACTCTTTCTCTTCCAAACAATGCCGGTCAGATAAAACTTACTTACGAAGCCGGAATTACTCCTGTCAATAACACCGGTAAATGGCTTTATTTATTTGCATTGCTCTTCGGCTTTGCGGGAAGTTATCTTCTCATCCGACGAGGATTTCGAAATCACTTCTTGCAGGACTTGTTGTTGTAGCGTTACTCTGGGCCATCAGAACCATTGCGTTAATGATGTCGATTCCTGAAGAGCTGTACCTGCTTCAGCTTTTCAGCCCGCAGCTATACGCCTCATCTTTCTTCTTCCACTCATTGGGCGATTTGCTCATTAATGTCGCTTTCATTCTCATTCTCGCTTATAATTTTTACAGATTTTCTTTGGAAAGAGAAGGAAAAAAATTTCCGGCCTGGATTTCATTAATTCTTCTCGCAGCTGCCTGTGCGCTGACGCATTTGTTGCTTGTAAGTCTGATCGTGAACTCTCGTATTTCATACGACGTAAGTAAGCCACTCGAACTCGATGATTTCAGTATCTGGGCATTTACAGGTATTGCTATACTGATTTTATCGCTGCTGTTTATTTCTGCTGGATTGGTTCAACGAACATGGAAGGTGAAAATCAGAGTCGGCTACTTGTGGGTTGGAATTTTTCTCGGTGCTCTGTACTCTTCGCTCACACTTTTTAATTTGAATGAACGACGTGAGGTGGAATCCAGAAAATTGCTTGCACAAAAGGTGGAAGTGCGTCAGGATCGGGTTGCAGAATATCTTCTTGAAGAAGCCGGTAAGAAAATTGAAGCTGACGCAGAAATTGCCGGGCTCTCTGAAAATCGTTCAAGGAATACGGAAAAAATTTCGACACTAATTTCACAGCGCTACCTTGCCGGCTATCTGGCGCGCTTTGAAAGTAATGCCTACATCTGTTATGGAAATGAAACCGGAGATGGCGGACAACCATTGTCGTATTTCAATGCAATGGCGGAAACAGGAAAGAGTACGCTGAATAAAAATCTTTTCTTCATCAATAATGAGAATGGACGATCATCGTATATCGGATTCTATCAGCTGAGAAAGGCGAAAAATCCGGAAACTACGCTGGTGCTCATACTCACCACTCGTATTCTTCAGACGGCCGAAGGGTTCCCTGAGCTTTTTCTCAGCGGACAAAATACAGGTAGCGCCATCGGCGACTATTCGATAGCGCGATACAATAACCAGTCGCTCATCTACGAATTCGGAAATTATACTTATGCTCTTTCGTCAAAAGATTTCGGAAATGTGCGCGATGAATATTCGGAAGTCGTACAGAACGGATTTTCACACCTGATCTACAAGCTGAATCCAGCCTCCATCATTGTTGTCAGTCATCCGGCAAGAACAATTCTGGATCTGATCACGCTCTTTAGCTGGATGTTGGTATTACTCGGAATTCTGGCCTTAATTGTTTTCACAGGCGATGCAATATTCTCTTCTCCACGAAGATTTACATGGAATCTCACCAGAAGAATTCAGGTGAATGTAATTTTTGTCGTTGTACTTTCTTTCGTTCTCGTTGGAGCAGGAACAGTATTTTATATCAACAAGAAATACGAAGCCGATGTCAGGAAAAGTATTTCAGACCAGGTCAATGCTTTGTGGTTTACGGTAAGCGAAAATGCATTGCCATATCTCGATAATGATAGCAGCAATGTGCTGGAAAATATTCTGAATCGTTTTGCGACAACAACGAATATTAATTTCAATGTCTTCAATGAATCGGGCGATCTGATTTTCTCTTCACAACCCAAGATCTTCAATGAAAATATTATCTCGCCCTTAATGAATCCGGAGGCGTATTTTGAAATTCGTGAGAAAGGACTAACCCAATTTATTCATCCGGAAAATGCCGGTAAGTTGAAATACCTGGCCGGCTATGCGCCAATTACGAATCGCAATGGTGAAATTAAAGCCTTCCTGGGTTTGCCGTATTTCGAAAAGCAGAATGAACTCAATAGAGAAGTCAGCGGATTCCTTTCAGCATTGCTGAATATTTATGTTTTCCTCCTTGCTGTTGCTATTTTCCTCACTGTATTTATTTCGACACGTATAACACAACCACTCTTATTGATTCAGGAGAAAATGTCGGGCATTCGGCTGGGATCTGCGAACGAACAAATTGAATATAGAAAGAACGACGAAATCGGTCAGCTTGTAAAAGAATACAATCGCATGATCGACGAGCTTGCACTCAGTGCCGGCAAGCTGGCGCAAAGCGAGCGTGAAACCGCCTGGCGTGAAATGGCCCGACAAGTTGCTCATGAAATCAAAAACCCGCTTACGCCAATGAAGCTTTCCGTGCAACATCTGCAACGAACGTTGATGGAGAAGGGTGGAAGCGATAAAGAATTTGTTGACCGAATTTCCGGAACGCTCATTCAACAGATAGATACATTGGCAAATATCGCCACGGCATTTTCTGATTTTGCACGAATGCCGCAGGCTACACCGGAAATCATAAATCCGGTCGATGTGCTGAGGCCGCTGCTCGACCTTTACAGTGAAATTCCAACTCTTGAAATTAGTCTGACAGAAAAGGGAGAAGATGTAAAAGTAATGGCCGACAAAGATCAGCTGAACCGCATCTTTAACAACATTCTGAGAAATGCCATGCAGGCCATTCCTGATGATGTAGCCGGAAAAATTTCGGTGAATGTGGAGAAGAAAAATAATTCAGTGCTTATCAAAGTGAGCGATAACGGAAAAGGAATTCCTGATGACCAGAAAGACAAAATCTTCAAACCGAATTTCACGACGAAGTCGAGTGGAATGGGTTTAGGCCTGGCCATGGTAAAAAATCTTGTTGACCAGGCAGGAGGAACGGTGTGGTTTGAGAGTAGAGTGGCGGTGGGGACGACCTTTTATATAGAAATGCCTTTGGTTAGTAATCAGTAAGTAGTAATTAGTAAGTAGAATGATGTGTGCAGAATGGATTCGTAATTTCAGAGGGTTTGTATATTTGCGGGCAATTAAGATTAAAATAAAATTTCATGAACCGACCGATACGTGTGTTAGTTGCAAAAGTAGGCCTCGATGGTCACGACCGCGGCGCAAAAGTAATTGCATCTTTTCTGCGTGATGCCGGCATGGAAGTCATCTATACCGGTCTTCGTCAGACGCCCGAAATGGTAGTCAATGCCGCTCTTCAGGAAGATGTTGATGTTATAGGTGTAAGCATTCTCTCCGGTGCGCACATGACGGTGTTTCCGAAAATCATGAAGCTCATGCAGGAGAAAGGAATGTCAAACGTACTTCTCACCGGCGGAGGAATCATCCCCGACGCCGACGTCCACAAACTCGAATCCGAAGGCTGCGGCAAACTTTTCCCACCGGGAACGGAGACGTCGGTTATTATCGAGTACATTCGTGCGGAAGTGACGAAACGCAGATTGAATTAGCTAATTAGCTAATTAGCTAATTAGCCAATTAGCTAATTACGAAGTAGACATCAAAAGAAAATTACAGCAACATGTACACCCACATCCTCACTCAAACCACTAACAACATCTGCACGATCACTGTTAACCGGCCGGATAAGCTGAATGCGTTGAACTATGATACGATTCAGGAGATCGGCAAAGCGGTGAAGGCGGCGGAGATGGATAAAGAAGTGTATGGAATTATCATCACCGGCAGTGGCGCGAAGGCGTTTGTGGCGGGAGCTGATATTTCAGAATTTGCCGGGTATACAAACGAACAGGCGATGAAGCTGAGCAGCGATGGACAAAAAGTATTTAAGTCGATCGAATTGTGTACAAAACCTGTCGTAGCTGCTGTCAATGGTTTCGCTCTCGGCGGAGGCTGCGAACTGGCAATGAGTTGCCACTTGCGTGTTGCATCAGATAATGCAAAGTTCGGTCAGCCCGAAGTAAATCTCGGTTTGATCCCGGGATATGCAGGTACACAGCGACTCGTTCAACTCATCGGCAAAACCAAAGCAATGGAATTGCTTATGACGGCCGATATGATCGGTGCTGCAGAAGCACTAACACTCGGTCTGGTTAATTATGTAACCACTCCCGATCAATTACTCTCAAAAGCTTCTGAACTCATCACTAAAATTTCTTCCAAAGGTCCACGCGCTATCGCCGGCATCGTCCGCTGCGTTGACGCCTACTTCACCGACGGCGTCGACGGCTTCGATTTCGAAGTAAAAGAATTCGGTTCCTGCTTCGGCACCCCGGAATTCAAAGAAGGAGTTGAAGCGTTTTTGGGGAAGAGGAAGGCGGAGTTTCGGAAGTGAGTTGGGTAATTAGCTAATGTGCTAATATGCTAATGTGCTAATTAGCTAATTGGAGCATCAGCAGATTAGCACATTATCACATTATTACATTATTACATTAGCATATTAGCAAATTAGCTCATTAATACATTAAGACATCAGCAAATTAGCATATTAGCACATTAGCACATTAGCACATTAGCACATTAGCACATTAGCTAATTCCCCAATTCCCCAAAAATGCCCACCCTCCACCTCTCCATCACCGGCCTTGTACAAGGTGTGTTTTTCAGGAAGCATACGCAGGAGAAGGCAATTGAACTTGGGATTAAAGGAACGGTGAGAAATTTAAATGATGGTTCTGTAGAAGTCATTGCACAAGGTGAACAACAAGTACTCGACGAATTTGTAAAGTGGTGCCATGTAGGACCGGCAAGAGCCAGAGTGGATAGAGTGGTAGTGACAGTTTGCCCTTCAGAGACGTTCGATGGATTTCAAGTAAAGAAGGATTAGGGATTGAATATTGAAAATTGAAAATTAAAAATTGAATAATTTGTTTTAAAATTCAGAATTCTCTAATCAGTAATCAGTAATCAGTAATCAGTAATCAGTAATCAGTAATCAGTAACCAGCAACCAGCAACCAGCAACTCCCACCCCATGTACGACCTCACTTTCTTACTGCTTGAAGCAGAAAAAGCAAATACTGACACAACGTCTTTTACTGTTACATTGATTGACGATGATAATTTTTTTCGTGAGACGTTGAGGGATTATTTGTTGTCTATGAATATTCGTAAAATTGAGATGTACGAAAGCGGTGAGGATTTTTTAGCAAAGATGGGTGATGATGAAAAACGCCTGGTGATTCTTGATTATGATTTTGGCCCGAAGTCAAAATACGATGGTATGGGAGTGCTCGACGAAATTCGTAAGCGCAACAAAAAAATTCCAATCATCATGCTCTCCGCTCAGGATAATATGGCGATCGCTCTTGAAACCCTTCGTCGCGGCGCAGTAGACTATTTCATCAAAGGCAATCAAAGCACCTACACGAGTGTTCTCTCTTCCATCTTAAAGATTAACGAAATCCAACGCCTCCGCAAAGCCCAGCGCGAATACATGATCACCGGCCTCATCGGAGCAACTATTTTTGTTGGGCTGGTGTTGTGGGCGTATGTGAAGTACACATCTTAATTTGCTAATGTGCTAATGTGCTAATTAGCACATTAGCACATTAGCACATTAGCTAATCAACAAGCCGCCTCCCCATCACCACCCCCAAATACCCCAACAGAATCAACAAAATCACGCTCCAGCTTTTGGCGAGGAAGAGGAGGATGCTTTGGAGGAGATGCCAGCCGTTTTGCAGGGATTCGGAAAGTTGAGAAGAGAAAGAGGGTTTGTAGGCATCGATATTTTTGTCGTTGGGAAGAAGCTCGCGGATGATGGATGGGTTTTGATAGAGCGATAAATTTACGGTGCTGTATTGAATTTGATCATGCAGGGTTTTGTTGTTGTAGCGCGCATCATTGGCTTGTTGCCAGAAATCTTCTGCAGAATTCTCACCCTCGATTTTTGGATTGAGTTTACCATTGCTTTCGTCGATGTGACGGTGAATGCGGTCTTGCACATATTGCGCATGACGAATAGTTGCACTGTTCATTGCTAATTGCCTGGCAACATCATCAGCTTTTATGTTTCGGTAATCAATAAATGAAAAATACGTCGCAAGCGATTTTAGAGTCGTATCCAAATTGTAATCCGGAACCCGCAGCGTAATTGAATTGCTGACCTGGTAATAGGTAGTTTCCAATGTACTGTCTTCGCTAATCTGAATTCTTTCGGTGCGGTTGATGTCGCTGCTGAGCATTGTATTGGTAACAAAGCCTCCGAAATTTTTTGTCAGATCTTCAATTTTCGCACTCGTATTCTTCACGTCATTCACTTTCCCTTTTATATCAGCTGTACGAATAAACCGGTATTCGCGATCCGCCGGATTTACCTGTGCTGCTGAAGATGAGATGGATTCCTCCATCGTAGAATTTGCAACATTTTTACTTACAATATATGTTCCTTCCGACTTCTGCTCTTGATCTTTCAAACTTGCATCTGAAATTTTATTCGCTTCAAGACTCCTTGGCTGATGATTCGAAGGAATTCTCTCAGCCGATTTCTGATTGTTATCGCATGCATAAAAAATAAAAAGCACGAGCATTCCCGCCGTGCTTATCACAAATGATTTTTTCATGAGTAGGGTTTTAAGTTTTGATGAAGAGAGAATGCTTTTTCAATTCCATAATTTTAATGGCAATTAAATTCTTAAAGTATGTTAATGGCGACTTCTGTTCTTTACATAATTAGAGAGTAAATAGTGATTGGTATTTAGTAATTAGTAATTAGTAATTGAAAGTAGTAAGTAGTAAGTGGAAGGTTTCGTGTGATTGGATTTTTAAAAAATTTTGTCGTTCATCTGACGGTAATTCAAATTCTTAAATGCCAAAGTGCCTGCCATCGTCAGATGAACGAAATCTATCTCAAAATAACATGTCATTCGCCGCTGGCGAACCTTGTGAGTTATTAAGGGAGGATCATAGCATAGAGAGTAAAAAGCCGGCGGCTCCTGTTAATCGAACATGTCAGCTTTGAATGAAAGGCGCTTTTGCGAAAGCGAGATCTCATATTGATTGTAGATGAACGACCATTTTCATAAACCATTTCATTTGCCGAAAGCGATCATTGTGTTTTATTAAAGGAGGATCATCGGGAGCAAAAGAACTTTCTGCAAACTTTACTACGCTATTGTGAGATTGATCCGGATCATCAAAAAAATTTTCTCCATTGACTTTTTGAGATCGTCTTTTTTACTTCAAGACTTTAATTCAGATTAGCCCCAAAGCCTTGCTTCTAAAATGTCTCCGCATTTTCCGGCGTAACTTTTAATCACTTATCGTCATGGTTCCGGCGTTCATTGCTCTCATGTCAATGCCAATATTGCTCCTGCTATTGGTGCAAGTATATAGATATAAAGAGTGAAATATTGCCTGATAATATACCTGAGCTAAACTTCTGACAGGATTCATGGATGCCTGAAACCGGACCTGCAAACATTGCTTCGAGCCCAACGTTGCTCCAATGGCAATTCCTGCCAATACGCCCACTTCCTTTGAACCCGAAACATTTATGATGACCAGCATCAGAAAGGATGAATTCAAGTATAAAACTTTGAATTGAGAACCGGCAGGCAGAGTTGATCCAAGATTAATATTTTCAGGAAAAAGAAATTTTAAAACACCAATGGCTAAAAAGGCACCGATAATGAAGTGATATAAGGTAAAATTTGTGTTACATCGAAGCGCTTTGCAACTGCAAAACCTATGGAATTGCAGTTAAATGGCGCCTGAAATTTCTCCGAAAGTATAAATCATTCAGTACGATTAACCCGAAAGGATTGCTACTCCAGTGGGTCACGGCTCCATGCGTTTCTCATCAATAATAATTGCACCTGTGCAAAAGACCAGGCCGAATGTCCTATTATTTCAGCTAAGATTTTCTGTGAACTCTAATAAAATTTTGCACTGCTGCTTTTATTTTATCTCTAACTTCCCTCGTAGCTGCTAACTTTTCTTCTGCCTCAGCTGAAGGATCCGCAAAACTCCAATTGATCCTTTTATTAACCCCGAAATATCGGACATTTGGCTGCACTTGCTTCGTCGCAAACTGCAATGACATATTGGTATAGTCTACCTTCTTTGAAATATTCAAAAACATCATTGGTTTTGTTTTGTGATATCAATGCCGTCTTCTTTCATTACTTCTATTGCCAACGGATTGAGTTTTCCAGCTTCAAGTCCGGCACTTTCTGTGAAGAACCTGTCCCCACCAAATTTTTAAGGTAGCTTCAGCCATCTGACTTCTCGCTGAATTGTAATACAAAGAAATAGTACTTTATCATTTTATAATTTAAATCAAGACCTGACCATTGATGTTTAGTCCGGAAACATATATGTCTTGCCGAATATTTTCTACTGAACTATACCTCCTAAATGAAAAATCAAAAGAGAATTGTATATCTGCCGGGAATATTATTTCAATTTTCGGAAATCATGTGTAACTGCTACACAGTTTTATCTAATAAAGATTCAGGATTGACATTAATTTACCTGTTTAAACATTTGTTGCAATAAACTTCCGCAATTTTGATCATTGATCTCACTCTCCTGAATTCGCAACAGTTTCTTCCGGCCTTGAATTTCGCCGGGTCGGGAAAATTGTGATGGAAGCGTTGGGCACGAGATGAAATAGGGGCATCGTTCTTTGGCATTGTCGCAGACGGTTATGATCAAATCAAAATCTATGTTGCGGTATTCGTCAACGTTATTCGATGTGTGCGCAGAAATGTCTATTCCATCTTCCTTCATCGTGGCGATGGCGCCTGGATTTACGCCATGTGTTTCAACGCCGGCGCTGTAAACTTCGGCTTTGTCGCCGGCGAAATGGCGGAGGTAGGCTTCAGCTATCTGACTACGACAACTGTTTCCGGTACACAGAACTAAAATCTTTTTCTTCATTGTTTAAATGAGAGCGTTGACCATTTATACAAACAGCCAGATGATATTGATGATACAGAACTTCGGATCAAATCCAAAGATGAATTGTTAGAGGATTACTGATGATGTAATCAAAATCGCTTTTTTGTATTTCTTTCAGAACATATTAGTTGCAACACTCCGGCCCGCAGCCGCAGGATTTTGGTTTTTCTGCATATACTGTAATACTGTAGATTCCTTTGTTTTCGGCGGTTGATGATTTGAATTCTGCAATCTCATCCTCGTTCAGATAATTAATGAGAATGTCGTCGGGAATAATAATCGCTTTTTCTTTTTGGATGGTAATGTTCGTGAAACCGTTGGAGCGAATAAAACCGAGGTAATCTGATTTCTGAATGGCACCCGATACACAACCGGCATACATTTCTGCGGCATTCCGCAATTTATCAGGAAGGTCTCCGACGAGAACAACATCGGAAATACTGAAATGTCCGCCTTGTTTTAATACACGGAAAATTTCAGAGAACACTTTGTTCTTATCCGGCACGAGATTCAATACGCAATTACTTACGATTACATCAGCCATGTTTGAAGTGACCGGCATGCTTTCAATATCTCCCTGACGAAATTCTACGTTCGCATATCCTAAATTTTTAGCATTGATTTTTGCCTTCTCAATCATGGCAGGAGTGAAGTCGATGCCGATTACACGCCCGTCTTCGCCTGCTTCTTTTCTAGCCACAAAGCAATCGTTACCCGCTCCGCTTCCGAGATCTATTACAGTATCACCCTTTTTGATTTTTGCAAATTGTGTTGGCAAGCCACAACCTAAACCGAGATCGGCATCGGCGTGATAACCTTCAACAGTGCTGTAATCATCCGTCATGATATTATATACTTCCGTACTGCAACCACCCGCGCCACAGCACGACGACTGATTGGTGTCTTTATCCTGCAATGCAATCTCACTGTATTTTTGTCTGACCAGTTCTTTTAATTTTTCTGAATTTTCCATAACTCTGTTTTTATATTGTTAGCAACACTTGCTCTTCTTAATATTTAATTTAGTTGCAATGGCATCAAAATAATTCTGGAGTTTTTCAATCGCTTTTTCATCGATGCAATAACAAATAGCATTGCCTTCAATGTTTCCTTTGATCAGCCCTGCATTCTTCAACTCTTTGAGATGCTGGGAAACGGTTGGCTGAGCTAATGGCAATTCATCAACGATATCACCGCAGATGCAGCTCTCCGTTTTCATCAGATACTCCATTATCGCTACCCGTGCCGGATGACCGAAAGCCTTAGCCATTGCTGCAATTGCATTCTGCTTGTCGGTAAAGTGTTCGGTTTTCGTTGCTCCCATGTTGACTTCAATTTAATATTGCAATATTACGATATAGATTCATGCCTGTCAAGACTATTTGGAAAAACTTGTAAAGTTGTGTGTCAATCAATCGATTAACCAATTAGCTAATTAGCTAATTAGCTAATTCTTTTTCACCCCCGGCCCTTAATAAAATTTCCAATGTGTAAGTACGTTCATCAAAGGCTTTCGGCATTTTTGAGGCTTAAGTTGACGGTATTTTGAGTTCAGTTAAAAAGTTAGCCCGACAAACGGCTATTTATGGGTTGAGCAGTATTGTAGGGCGTTTGCTCAACTACCTGCTCGTTCCGCTGTATACGCGGGTGTTTGATACAGGCGACTATGGTGTGGTGACGCAGCTTTATGCGTACATCGCTTTTTTGAATCTGCTCTTCGTATACGGACTCGATACGGCCTTCTTCCGTTTCACACATTCGGAAAAAGGAAATCCGAAGGTTTATTCATCGGGCATGATGAGCCTGATGATTTCGTCAGTCATCCTCGGACTTGGAATTGTTCTCTTCAGAAATCCACTCTCTTTTATAATCGGAGTCGATGGCCAAAGCGGCAGCGAATTCTTCCCGACTTACATCGCACTCTTTGGTGGCGTACTGGCATGTGATGCAATATCGGCTCTGCCGTTTGCAAAGCTCAGGCAGGAAAACAGAGCGAAACGGTTTGCTGCACTTCGGCTGATCAACATCGGAATCAACATCGGACTTAATCTTTTTTTCCTTGTGTTATTGCCTTCGCTCGCAAAGTCCGGCCTGCCTTCCTGGCTCGACTGGATGTATCTCAAAGGCTTTGGAGTGGGCTATGTTTTTCTGTCGAATTTTATCGCCAGCTTTTTCACGCTTGTATTACTCGCACCGGAAATTTTTGGTGTTAAATATGAATTCGACAAGGAACTTTGGAAGAACATGATCGTCTATGCCTTTCCACTTATGATCGCAGGTTTGGCAGGAATGATCAATGAAACTTTCGACCGCGTTCTCATTCCTTACCTCATCACCAATAAAACGGAAGCTATGTCGCAATTGGGAATTTATGGTGCTTGTTATAAGTTGTCGATTTTAATGACACTGTTCAATCAAACCTTCCGCTACGCTGCCGAACCGTTTTTCTTCAGTCATGCTTCGAAAGAAAATCCACAAGCAACCTATGCCACAGTGATGAACTGGTTCGTATTCGTCTGTTCGTTTATATTCCTTGGCATCATGCTTTACCTGGATGTTGTCAAATATTTTATCGGTGAAAATTTCCGTGCCGGACTTAAAGTCGTGCCTGTGCTATTGATGGCGAATCTTTGTCTGGGTGTTTACTACAATCAGTCAATCTGGTACAAGCTCACCGGAAAAACCATCTGGGGCGCATGGATATCAGTGATAGGCGCCGCCATCACGCTTCTCTTTAATTTTATCCTGATTCCTGTGATGGGCTACATGGGTGCAGCATGGACAACACTCATCTGCTATGCTTCTATGATGATCATTTCCTACTTTCTCGGGAAAAAGTACTATCCGGTACCGTATGAACTTGTGCCTTTCTTTTATTTCATCGGTTTGTCAGTCGTACTCTGGTTAGCAGGTGATGCCCTCACGACTTACCTGCATCTGGGTAATGTGGCCACTTTCGTGGTGAATACAATCTTTTTGCTCCTCTTCATCAGCCTGGCCTGGATTCAGTTCAGGAAGAAAAATGGTTACCTTCGCGCTTCCTGAGCCATTTCACTCATGAAAGTCAGAATTATCAATAAATCTCACCATCCCCTGCCTGCATACGAAACTTCGCATGCCGCCGGAATGGATATCCGGGCTTACTTAACGGAATCTGTAACACTCAAGCCGCTCGACCGCGCACTAATTCCTACCGGACTCTTCATTGAATTGCCGGTCGGACACGAAGCACAGGTTCGTCCACGCTCCGGACTAGCCGCCAAAAAAGGCGTGACCGTCCTTAACTCTCCGGGAACTATCGACGCCGACTACAGAGGTGAAATAAAAGTCATCCTCGTGAATCTTTCTTCAGAAGAATTCGTTGTGACCGACGGCGAACGTGTGGCCCAATTAGTCATTGCCCGTCACGAAAGAGCAGAATGGGAAGTAACCACCGAGCTCGCAGAAACGGAGAGAGGATCTGGGGGATTTGGGTCGACAGGGAATAAGTAGAAAATTAAATTCTGAATTCAGAATTCTGAATTCAGAATTGTTCATACGGACAATTATTTCGATTAAATAAGTTAGCAACCAATGAGAATCATCGTCCCAATGGCCGGAATGGGAAAAAGAATGCGGCCGCATACGTTAACAGTGCCCAAACCTCTTATTCCTGTCGCAGGGAAACCAATCGTACAATGGTTGGTGGAGGACATTACAAAAGTTTGTTCCGAGAAAGTGGAGGAAATCGCCTTCGTTATTGGCGATTTCGGTGAAGCTGTTGAGAAAGAATTGGTTGCTATCGCAGAGCGATTGGGTGCAAAGGGAACTATTCATTATCAGGACGAACCGCTGGGTACTGCACACGCAATATTGTGCGCCCGCAGTGCGTTGCATGGAAAGGTTATCGTGGCTTTTGCCGATACACTCTTCCGTGCTGATTTTAAAATCGACGATAAACAGGATGGCGTTATCTGGGTAAATAAAATTGAAGATCCGAGAATGTTCGGCGTAGTAAAGGTGAATGGTGATGGTATCATTACCGACTTCGTTGAAAAACCTCAGCACTTCGTTTCAGATCTGGCCATTATCGGTATCTACTATTTCAAAGACGGTGATTACCTGCGTAAAGAAATGCAATACCTCATCGACAATAATATTAAAGAAAAAGGCGAGTTTCAGTTAACGAATGCGCTGGAAAATATGAAGTCGAAAGGTACGCGCTTCGTTCCGGGCAAAGTAGAAGAATGGCTCGATTGCGGAAATAAAGACGCAACCGTGTACACTAACAAACGTGTTCTTGAACTTAATCGCAACACGGGATTGATTGCTGCCGATGTGAAAAAGGATAATGCAATCATCATTGAACCTTGCTTCATTGGTGAGAAAGTGGAATTGAAAAATTGCATCGTTGGTCCGCATGTGTCACTCGGCGCAGGTTGCAGAGTCGAAAGTTCGGTAATTACCAATTCGATTGTGCAGACAAATGCTAAGATCAAAAATTCAGTGATCGATAATAGTATGATCGGACATTATGCCGAATATTCAAATGCACCGGAACAATTAAGTCTGAGTGATTATTCCACGCATCAGTCTTGATCATTTTAATTCTGACAAACAAATAATTTCGCATTGATGAAAAGAATTCTTTCGATCGCCCTTCTTGCCGTCGTTGTACTTGCAGGATGTAAGAGTGGAGAAACGGCAACGAAGAGCAGTGGTTCAAAATCGAAAATGACGGATTCGCAAAAGGCGGATGTCACTAATATTTTCTTTAATGCCAATAAGGAGAAAATTCTCGGCAACTATGAAAATGCTGCCGGATTATTTTCTGAAGTTATCCGTAAAGATCCGACCAATGCAGCTTCCTTTTTTGAGTTGGCAAATATCTATGCCGATCAGAAGCGCTTTGCAGATGCATTGTACTTTGCAAAATCAGCCTATCAGCTCGACCGAAAGAATACATGGTATGCGCTGACGTATTCCGACATCCTTCAGAAAAATCGTAAGTATGCAGAGTCCGCCGATGTCATGGAACAACTGGTGACTGACTATCCAGACCGGGATGAATTTTATTTTGACTGGGCCAATGCTCTCATGTACGCCGAGAAACCTGCCGATGCATTAAAAGTATTCGACAAACTCGAAGCAAAAACAGGAGTGACCCGCGAAGTGAGTATGCAGAAGTCGCGCATTTATCAGCGTCTGAGCAAAAATGATAAAGCGATTGAAGAGTTGCAGAAACTAATCAACCTTGATCCGAAAGACGCTCAGATTTACGGAATGATGGCTGAAATTTATCAGTCGATGGGACAAAAAGACAAAGCCCTCGAAACCTACAACAAGGTACTCGACGTTGATCCGAATAATCCTTACATCCATTTGTCGCTGGCTGATTTTTATCGTTCCAATGGTGATAAAGAGAAATCGGTGGATGAATTGAAAAAAGCTTTTTCGAATAAAGAACTCGACATCGATACTAAAATAAGTATTCTCAGCTCTTATTATAATCTCATCGATCTTCATCCCGAATTGCGCGAACAGGCCATTGAAATGTGTAAGCTCCTGGTACAATCACATCCGAGCGAACCGCATGCACATGCTGTGTATGGTGACTTTCTGATTCAGGATAAAAAACCTGCCGAAGGCCGCGTGGAATACCGAAAAGCACAGGCACTGGGAAGTAAAGAGTTTACAATTTATAGTCAACTCATGCTTCTTGATGCACAACTCAGCGATTGGGATACACTGAAAATCGACAGTCAGGAAGCAATGGATTTATTCCCTGATCAGCCGATGGGATATTTCTTCAACGGTCTTGCGAATATTCAGATGAAGAATTACACTGACGCTGTGAGCACACTCAATACAGGAGTGAAAATGGTGGTCGATAATAAATCACTCGAAGGACAATTTTATGCCAGCCTGGGCGATGCTTACAATGAATTGAAAAATTATTCCAAGAGCGACGAAGCCTACGACAAAGCCCTTGAGATAAATCCGAAAGATGCAACGGTTCTGAATAACTACGCTTATTATCTTTCCATGAGAGGTGAAAAGCTGGATAAGGCAGAATCCATGTCGCGTACATCGAATGAACTGGAACCGACACAGGCTTCGTATCAGGATACCTATGGTTGGATTATGTACAAGCAGGGTAAATATTCTGATGCTAAAACATGGATTGAAAAATCACTTTCGAACAGTGAAGACAGCAGCGCCACCGTTCTTGAACATCTTGGCGATGTTTACTTCCGTTTGGGCGATACAATGAAAGCTTTGGAATACTGGCAAAAAGCAAAAGCTGCCGGTGAAGGTGCTTCGGAATTTTTAGACAAGAAAATTCTCGAGAAAAAATTATTCGAATAAGGAAGATGAAACTTTTTACCCCTGCAAGAACCGTATTCTCTTCCGGTTTTACTTTTATTTTACCGGCAATTTTAATTCTGGTTTTATTTTCGTGTAAAACGACGAAGAAAGTTGTTGAAACCCCATCAGCGCAAACTAAACTCAAAGGCGAAGAAGTAATTCAGGCTTTTGACAGCGTTATGGCGCATGAGTTTGCTTTCAATTATTTTTCAGCAAAAGCTAATGTAGATTACACCGATAAATCAGGCGATACGAAGAGTTTCGATATTAATCTCCGTATGAAATACGACAGTGCGATCTGGATATCGATCACACCTCTTCTCGGTATTGAAGCAGCGCGACTGATGATTACGCGCGACAGTGTTACGGTTCTTGATCGCGTTCATAAAACATGGATGCGCCGCGATTACGGATATTTCGAAGATATGCTGAAGACGAATGTGAACTACGACATGATTCAGGCAGTAGTTGTAGGCAATTACTTTCAGTATCTGAAAAACGAAAAGCTGAAATCGATGTACGAAGAAGAACCTTACATCATTCTCAGCTCACTCAACAAACGCCAGGCCCGACGCTCGATGGAAGAAAAAGATCCGGCCAAGCCTGTAGTACAAGACTTCTGGATCAATGGCAATTTCCGAATCGCCAAATCACGCATCACCGACGACAAACGCGACCGCTGGGTCGAAGCCAGCTACAAAGACTTTATCGACGTCAACGGCTTCCTTTTCCCAACCAGCTGCGTCGTTACCATTTCATCCTCTTCACCAACCATCATGAAAGTCGAATACTCCCGCGCCCAAAGCGTAGATTCACTGCTGATGCCTTTTTCGGTGCCGGAGAAGTATGAGGCGAAATAAATTAGCTAATTAGCTTATTAGCTAATCTGCTAATTAGCTAATCTCTGTCTCAAGAAATTCCCTCCAAACCCAAACTTTTCCCGCCTCCCCACCGTTAAAACTCCCGTGGTGAACGTGTTTTTAAGCCGTAAGGGGTCATTTTTGAGGAAATTCCATCCGGGGAAAGTGGTTTTGCTTTTTCTGGCCGTGCTTTTTTGGCTGGCACTGAGTGCAGGGAACCGGACGTATGGGGAGAGCAGAAAGGAATTGGAGAAGAAGAAAAAGCAGATTCATAAAGAAATTGAAAGTACAAATCAGCTTCTGAAACAAACGAAGAAGAGCAAGTCGGCTTCGATAAATCAGTTGGTGATGCTGAATAAGAAAATCTCTTATCGTCAGGAATTGATCTCGACTATCCACTCTGAATTAAGTGATGTGGACAATGAAATCGGATCAGTCAGCAATAATATCGACTCGCTCAAAAACCGCATCACTTATCTGAAAGGCCAATATGGTCAGATGCTGTATTATGCATATCGCAATCAGTCGGCTTTTTCACGTATCATGTTCGTTTTTTCGTCGGCGAATTTTAATCAGGCTTATAAACGGATGAAGTACCTGCATGCATTAAGTGAGTACCGCATTCGTCAGAAAGAAGCAATAGTTGCACTTCAGGATTCTCTCAATGGAAAGAAGCAAACGCTGGTTGGAATTCAGACGGAGAAAAAGCAATTACTTACTTCACAACAGGAGGAAAAGCGTCAGCTCGACAGAGAGAAAAAAGAACAGGTCAACGTTCTGAACGATCTTACTTCAAAAGAGAAAAAACTTCGCGCCGACCTTCGCGAGAAAATGCGTCAGGAGCAAAAACTGGCTAATAAGATTGAAGACATTATTCGTCGTGAGATTGAAATGGCACAGCAGGCTTCAAAGAAAAAGTCAAACAGTACAACTACAGCAAGTACGAGTCAGCGGAAGTATGAAGCTTCGTCGGCTTCCGTGCTTTCAAATACTCCGGAGTCAATCAAACTTTCCAACGATTTCGAAAGTAACCGCGGTCATTTGCCATGGCCGGTTGAACAGGGAGTGATCAGTTCGTCGTTCGGCCGACATTCTCATCCTGTCTGGAAAGATGTTGTTGTAAATAATAACGGTGTCGACATCAGTTCAACCCGGGGCTCAAAGGCGAGGGCTATCTTTGATGGAAAAGTACTTCGTGTATTGCTTGTTGTAGATAAGTACGCCGTACTCATCCAGCATGGCGAGTATTTCACGCTCTACTCTAATCTGGAACAGGTATATGTGAAACCGGGCGATAAGGTGATCACTAAACAGCCGATCGGATCAATTCAAACCAACGATGACGACGGCAAGACCGAAGTGCATCTGGAAATATGGCAGGGCAGCAATAAAATGAATCCTGAGAATTGGATTGCCTCGCGACGCTAAATCAGTGACTTCTTAACAAAAGACAATATAAACGCGGTTTATAGCCTCAATTTTCGTATTTTGAGTATAAAAAATAGTACTCACGTACGGGACTTTTAGCTACCTTTGCTGCGGTAATCAGCCCAAAGAATAAAATGATCTCATCAATATTACTCGGATTTATGAACCTCGGCGGAGGAGAAATTTTTATCGTACTGGTAATTATCCTCCTGCTTTTCGGCGCAAAACGTATTCCTGATCTTGCACGCGGACTGGGTAAAGGCATCAAAGAATTCAAAGATGCCAAAGACGGAATAGAGAAAGACGAAGAGAAGAAGTCATAATTCTTCCACAGCACCAATCCATTATTGAAGAAGTTCTATTTTGAACTTCTGATTCTTTCTATCAGCTCGAGCGGTATTTCTTCACGAAACGGTTCCAGCGCAGCGTGATCCTGTTTCTCGAGTTCCGTCATCATTCTTTTTCCGTTCTGTACGCTGATAAAGTAAATTATCTTCCCGACCTTTTCCTGTTGCCGCGTATAGTTGTCGATCATCAGCCAACCGACTTTGCGTTTGTTGTTTTTCAGGTATAGTGTGGCAATCTTATTCAGATGCGGGGTGATTTCATCGAATCCCATGTGCATGTACTAAGGTTTTAAAGTTGTGATAAATGGCAGTTGCAAAATCTTCTGCAACTACTTCTTCCGCCTGGAAGTCTTCCTTCTTCTTCTTATTTGTGATGATGGCGGTAATGTCGATACGGGTGACATTGTTCTGAAGGCTGCTGATTTCAAGCACCAGCTGTTTCGGTTTGCGAAACCAGCCACCTTCGCGGTAGGCTACTATTACCGGATTGCCGGTCATCATCGTCTGCACGGTGAAGCCCTGACGAAGCAACATCTCTTTCAGTTTGTTCAATACTTCGGACAATTCAAGTCCAAGCAAAGCAGTTTCCATATGCTTTCGCGTTTTAGTCAACCGGCACAACGGCACCGGTTCAATTCGGTCTTGGTTTTTGGAGAGGATGCTGCCTCAGAGAGGGAGGCAACATGGTGTCTGGTAAAGACAATGTAAAAGTACCCCCGCTACGCAGGTAAGTCCATTTAATTGGGCAAATGTGCTCTTGTCGGGTGTGAGTGGATGGGCTTTTAATTTAAAATTCTGAATTCAGAATTCTGAATTCAGAATTTTAAGCACCCAGGTAACTAAGCAGCCGGGCAACCAATTTCCCCCATTTTCGCCCCCTTTCTGTAGCTTAAATTAATCCCAGAAAGGCTATTTTTCGGAAGTGTAAGAACATCAGGCAATTAGCTGAAAACAAATGGAATGGGCGTCGTATTATTAATGCAAATTTGACCCGAAATCATATCTTTGCAAACATCCACACGACCCCTGAAAACATGTAAAATCCGGTTAATTCTGATAAAGAAGGCTTAGAAAAGATGAAGAAAGTATCGAAATTATTTAAATCCGCATTATTGCTTCCGGCAATAATGTTTTTGTTTTATACCCCGTCGAAGGCACAGCTGATCAATGAAGAAGCGACAGCCATACCTACTGACGTGGATCCTATCGCTGCTACGCTCGACAGTCTGGTGAATCTTACCTACGTTCAGCGTTTGAATGCAGTGTCGATCTATTCTCATCAGGGAAATAATTTTTCTTCCAATGATGTACCTGTTTACTCAGGTGACATCATTCAGAAGAGAATGGAAAAAATTCAGACTCCGATTCCTCTTTGCTACAACAGCATGGTGAAGGATTACATTGATATGTATGCTGTGAGAAAACGCGGACTCACTGAGCGTGTCATGGGACTTTCGAATCTGTACTTCCCGATGTACGAACAGATTCTCGATCAGCAAGGCCTTCCTCTGGAATTCAAATATCTTTCTATCGTTGAAAGTGCTCTCAATCCGATGGCCGTTTCTCGCGTTGGAGCAACAGGACTGTGGCAATTCATGCTGGGTACCGGTAAACTCTACAATCTGAAAATTAATTCAATGATTGATGAGCGTCGTGATCCTGAGAAAGCAACATTGGCAGCATGTCAGTATTTCAAGGATATGTATGCTATCTATAACGACTGGTTATTAGTTATTGCTGCATACAATTGCGGAGCAGGCAATGTGAATCGTGCCATCGCCCGCAGCGGAGGCAAGCATACATTCTGGGAAATTGCACCTTATCTTCCGAAAGAAACACGCGGATATGTTCCTGCATTTATCGCCGTAACATACCTGATGTCGTATCCTGCAGAACATAATCTCACTGCAGTTCCTCCTGTGCTGACTTACTTCGAAGCAGATACAGTAATGGTAGATCAGAAAGTTACATTGCGTTCCATTGCCGATGCGACCAATACTCCTCTTGAGTTACTCACGTATCTGAATCCAGTTTACAAACGTGGTATCGTTCCTGATGCCGACCAACCGATGCCGGTTCGCCTTCCTTCCAACAAAATCAATTCGTATCTCGCGAATCTCTCGTCTGTTTTCAAACCTGAAGATACCGACAATTATGCTGCAAATATGGCTGCCGGTTCTGATGATACTAAAGGAGAATTGAGCGCAGATAATACTATCCGTAAAGTTCACAAAGTAAAACGTGGTGAGCATTTACAAACCATTGCTAATCGTTACGATTGCTCTGTTGCAGATCTGAAGAAATGGAATCACCTGCGCAGCTCAAAGCTCGTAGCAGGTCAGCGACTCACCGTATTCCAAGCCGCACCTCCTGTGAAACAGGAAGTGGTTGCATCAAATACATCTAATTCGCCGACACAAACTACTGCATCTGCTCAAAACGTAAATAATGATTGCGTGGAGAAAGTAGTATTCCATACAGTAGCTCCCGGTGATACGCTCTGGAAAATTGCCCAGCGTTACTCCGGCCTGACCGTAGAACAAATCAAACAGCTCAACAATCTTCAGTCAAACGACCTCAAAGTAGGTACGAAACTGAAAGTAATGATTGGTGGCTGATATCCACTGTTACAAGATTGTCAGAAAGCGCCCTTTTTAGAGGCGCTTTTTTATTGACCGGCATCCATTGAAAAGTGATTTTTCCTACTTTTGGAGAAACAGAAATTCCTATGAAAATAGCATTGCGCCTCACTTTCATTATGCTGATTGCCTCTTTTGCTACAAAAGCTCAGACAATTTTAAACTCAAGCTTCGAAGCATGGACTCCGTATACCATTACTGCCGGCTCCGGAGAAGATCCAAATGCATGGTCAACTTCTGACCAAACCATCCTCGGTTACAGCGGTTCACATTCAGCCGTGAAAACAACGGATGCTTTCTCAGGAGGATACGCTATCCAAATGACAAGTTGGCTGGCACTCGGAACAGTTAAAGGCCCCGGTATTGCAACCAATGGTACTATTTCAAATCTTACTCCGGTTGGTGGTACTGCTGATACAACCCGCTCACGTTATCTGACCGGTGAATACAAATATGCCCCTGCTGCTTCAACAGATAGCGCTGTAGTCAGCGTTTATCTTTTCCACGGAACATCACGTGATACTATCGCTGCCGGAGTACTGGCACTATCAACAGCTTCAACTTATACTCAGTTTATCGTTCCTCTGGTTTACAGAGATCTCCTCACTCAGCCTGATACCTTCCTGATTCTGTTGCAATCTTCTAAAGGAACTGTCGGAACTACTACCATTGTTCCGGGAAGTTCTTTTACGGTTGATTCACTTAACTTCTCAGGAACTGTTGGTATTGATGAAGCAAAAGATCAACTGGTCTATCTGAATCTCTATCCGAATCCGGCCAGTCAGTTCATTACAATCGACGCTAAACTGAAGTCTTCTTCCAAACTGAAAGCTCTCATCTATGATGCGTCAGGCCGATTGGCAATGGAGTCTTCTCTCAGCGACGACCGTCAAACCATCGATGTTTCCGCTCTTGCCAATGGAAATTATGTTCTCCATCTTTTCAGCAATGAAAAATCGGTGACGAGCAAACAGTTTCAAATCAGAAAATAAAAAAAGTAAGTAGTAAGTGGTAAGTAGTAAGTAGAATACGAAAATCAATTCTACTTACTACTTACCACTTACTACTTACCAAACTATCTCCATGGACTCAACCTTACTAGTTCGCATTCACAGTATATCTGTAATGCTTTTCCTGCTGACGTATCTGATCAAGACAATCCTGCTATTTACCAGCAAGCCTATGCTTGCCAAATACAGCAAGGTGACAAAAGTTCCGGAGATGATCATCAGCGTGCTTTTCCTTGTTACAGGTATCTGGCTGTTTGTAATGCTGGGTGGTATAAAAGTGCTGCACATCATTAAACTGGTGCTGGTGCTTACAAGCATTCCTCTGGCAGTGATCGGCTTCAAGAAGATGAAATATGGACTTGCGCTGATTTCATTACTCATGATCATCGGTGCCTATGGTCTCGCTGAAGCCAGTAAGAACAAACCTTTCATCAAAGCGAATGTGGAGATGAAAACCAATGAAGGCGATGCTCAGTATGCACAAGGCGCTATGGTGTTTTATCAGAACTGTGCTTTTTGTCATGGTACCGATGGTAAAAAAATGTACCGCGGAGCAAAAGATTTAACACTCTCTTACCTGCGTTATGACGATGATCTGCAGTTTATTCATGATGGTAGTAAAGGGAAAATGCCGGGTTATTCAGGGTTCCTCAGCGAAGAAGAAATTGCTGCTGTCTCCAACTTTGTTCAAAGTTTGAAAGTAGCTCCGGCTGATTCTACTTCGAAGTAAATATTGTTTCAGTGCGCCAGGCTATAGAAGTTCAGTCAACGAAAAAGGAATCTGCCGTTCTCATCGGACTGATTCACAAAAACCAGAATGAAGCTCAGGTTACCGAGTATCTTGATGAGCTTGCTTTTCTTGCAGAAACGGCCGGCGCAGTTACACTTCGTCGTTTCACTCAGCGTTTAGAACATCCCGATCCGAAAACCTTTATCGGCAGCGGAAAGCTTCACGAAATTCACGACTATATTAAAGCCAATCAGGTTGCAATTGCCATTTTTGACGATGAACTGAGCGGCTCGCAAATCAGGAATATTGAAAAGGCACTCGAGTGTCGTGTGCTTGATCGAAATAATCTTATCCTCGACATCTTTGCAAACCGTGCACGCACAGCTCAGGCCAAGGCGCAGGTTGAACTTGCACAATACCAGTACTTGCTTCCACGACTTACACGCATGTGGACGCACCTCGAAAAACAACGCGGTGGTATCGGTATGCGTGGTCCGGGTGAAACGGAAATTGAAACGGATCGCCGGGTTATTAAAGACAAATTATCAAAGCTCAAAGGCAAGCTTAGAGATTTTGAAAAACAAAGTCAGACCCAGCGGAAACAGCGTGGTGAATTGGTTCGCGTTGCTTTAGTCGGTTATACAAACGTGGGCAAATCAACATTGATGAATTTGTTGAGCAAGAGTGAAGTTTTCGCTGAAAATAAACTCTTCGCTACACTCGATACTACCGTCAGGAAAATTGTTTACGACAGCATTCCTTTTTTACTTTCGGATACGGTAGGATTCATTCGCAAACTTCCTCATGATCTGATTGAATCGTTCAAGTCAACACTCGATGAGGTTCGCGAAGCAGATATTCTTCTGCATGTGGTCGACATCTCTCATCCGAATTTTGAAGATCAGTTGCATGTCGTCAATCAAACACTCGTTGATATCGGAGCAGGCGACAAAAAAACGATCATCGTATTTAATAAAATGGATGCTTATCACTGGATTCAAAAGGATGCTGACGATCTCACGCCTGAAACCAGAGAGAACATTTCACTCGAAGAATTAAAACGCAGTTGGCTGAACAGGATTGACGGGAAATGCGTTTTTATTTCGGCAGCAAAAAGAACTAATATCGACGAATTGCGAAAACTCCTGCTGGAGGAAGTAAAATCTGTCCATTTTGCGAGATATCCGAATGATCGTTAAAATCATTCGCTGAACCCATGTAGGTAGGTGTGGGATTTCTTATCAAAATGTTAAACAGAAGAGCGGCTAAAGAGAAATTTTTACATTCGTCAGCTTCATTCATAACCTATGAGAAAATCTGTACTCGCCTTTCTGGTGTGCTTCATGGCTTATTTTTCAGCCGGCGCTCAGGAGACTTTTCCTGTCAATGGCACCACTGATCCGCGGCATACCACTTACGCCATTATTCATGCGAAGGTGCATGTCGATTATCAGACGATGATTGATTCCGCAACTTTGATTTTCCGCGACGGGAAAATTGTTGAGGTCGGTAAGTCAATCAGCATTCCTGCAGGAGCAGTTGTTTTTGATGCAGCCGGAAAACATGTGTATCCTTCATTAATCGACGCCTTCTCCGATTACGGTCTGCCTGAAGTAAAGCGCGAAACAAATTTTGATCGATATCCGCAGTTTATTTCGAATACGAAAGGCGCATACGACTGGAATCAGGCTGTTCGCTCTGAATTCGAAGTGAACAGAAACTTTGCTGCTGATTCCAAAAAAGCAGAAGAGATGCGAAAGCTGGGTTTCGGTATGGTGAATTCAATTATGCGTGACGGAATTTTTCGAGGCACTTCATCGGTTGTACTGTTGAGCGATGCACGCGAAAATGATTTGATTGTGAAAGACCGCTCGGCCGCAAATTATTCGTTTGACAAAGGCTCATCTACACAGGATTATCCTTCGTCGCTCATGGGAAGCATTGCATTGATCCGTCAGTCTTTTTACGATGCACAATGGTATGCCGGCGGTGGAAAGCAGAAAGAATACAATATTTCACTCGAAGCCATCAATAATCAAAAAGATCTTCCACAGATTTTTGAAGCCAACGATAAGCAGAATGATTTACGTGTAGCAAGAATAGGAAAAGAATTCGGAATTAATTTTATCGTAAAGGGCGGAGGAAATGAATACGAAAGAATTTCTGAAGTGAGCGAAACCGGTTGCCCTTTGATTCTGCCGCTAAACTTCCCTGATGCATACGATTTCACTGATGCATATGATGTGCTGAACGTACCAATTCGTCAGATGAAAGAATGGGAACTTGCTCCCTCAAATCCATCAATGGTTGCTGCAGCGAAAATCCCATTTGCCATTACTACTTCTGATCTGAAAAGCAAAGCCGACTTCTGGAAAAATCTTCGTAAGTCAATCGACAATGGACTCAGCGAAGCAGATGCACTGAAATCGCTTACGGCAACTCCAGCCGCACTTCTGAAGATTGATGATAAAGCCGGCAGTTTGAAGAAAGGTATGATGGCCAATTTCCTCATCACTTCGAAATCGCTTTTCGATAAGGACAATTTCATTTACGAAAACTGGATCAATGGAAAGCGTTACCAGTTTGCAGATATGAATCAGGCTGATATCAGAGGAAATTACTCGCTGACCATTGCTCAACAAAAGCCAATGCGGATGCAAATTTCAGGCTCCGATCCTTCGGCTGCCGATGTTTCTGTTTATGAAGATACGACTGCTGTGAAGTCACAGGTTATCCGTCAGGGTACAATGATCACTTTGCAGTTTGATCTGAAGAAAAGTGCAAAAGGCACTTACCGACTTACCGGCAGTACACAGGGAAATATCTGGACCGGAAATGTTCTTCTTCCTGATGGAAGCTGGAATAAGTGGACTGCTAAATTGGATTCAGCATTTGTTCCTCCGGTTGCGAAAGCAGACACAAGCAAACGCGATACTACACGCGGAACGGTTTGGTATCCGAATATGGCATATGGTTTTAAAGAGTTGCCAAAGGCTGCGAACTTTGTGATTCGTCATGCAACAGTTTGGACAAATGAAGCTGAAGGAATTTTAACCGATGCTGATGTATATGTTTCTAACGGAAAAATTTCTGCCGTTGGAAAAAATCTATCGGTTCCTGCAAATACCGAAGAGATTGACGGAAAGGGAAAACACCTGACCTCGGGAATCATCGATGAGCATTCACATATTGCAGTTTCAGATGATGTGAATGAAGGTACACAATCTTCAAGTGCAGAAGTACGAATCGGTGATGTAGTGGATGCAGATGACATTCAGATTTATCGTCAACTCGCAGGCGGTGTTACATGCTCGCATTTGTTACACGGTAGTGCCAATGCTATTGGCGGGCAAACACAGCTGATCAAATTGCGCTGGGGTTCTGCTCCTGAGAAATTGAAATTTGAAGGATGGCCAGGTTTCATCAAGTTTGCTTTGGGAGAAAATGTAAAGCAAAGTCATTGGGGCGATAAGCAAGTGCTTCGTTTCCCGCAGACGCGCATGGGCGTTGAGCAGGTGTACATGGATTATTTCACACGTGCCAAAGAATATTCACTCGCCTGGAAAAAATACAATGCTGACGCAAAGAAGCAAGGTGCGGCTCCAAGAAGAAATATTGAACTTGATGCTTTAGCAGAAATTTTGGACAGCAAGCGATTTATTACCTGTCACAGTTATGAACAAAGTGAAATCAATATGCTCATGCACGTGGCTGATACGTTTGGGTTTAAGGTAAACACATTTACGCACATTCTCGAAGGATATAAAGTGGCAGATAAAATGAAAGCACACGGCTTACGCGGAGCATCAACTTTCAGTGACTGGTGGGCTTACAAATATGAAGTGTATGAAGCGATACCTTACAATGGCGCACTGATGTACCGTATGGGCCTGAATGTTTCATATAACTCCGATGATCCGGAGATGGCTCGTCGACTCAATCAGGAAGCAGCAAAAGCTGTGAAGTATGGTAACGTTCCTGAAGCCGATGCCTGGAAATTTGTGACACTGAATCCTGCAAAGATGTTGCATGTAGATGACAAGGTGGGCAGTATCAAAGTTGGCAAAGATGCCGACCTGGTTTTATGGACCGATAACCCTCTTTCAATTTATTCACGTCCGGTTTACACCTTCGTTGACGGAATTAAATACTTCGATCTGCAACGCGATGCAGATTTACAAAAAGATATAGCAGCAGAACGTGGCCGACTTCTCAAAAAAATGTCTGATGCAAAGAACAAGGGAGAAAGTATTCAAAAGCCATCGATGAAGGCTACAGAGATCAAACATTGCGATGGTTCAGAATTTATTTTAATCCGTTAAGCAGAAATCAACATGAGAAAATACATCACTCTTTTCTTCGTCGTATTTGGAGCTATGGCTCATGCGCAAAACCCTGCACCTGCAAAGATGCCGCAGGGAAGAATTCTCATCCTTAACGGCACTGCACATCTTGGAAACGGAATGATGATTCCGAATTCTGCGATTGCCTTTGAGAATGGAAAACTTACACTTGTGGCGGATGCACGGACGATTAAAATTAATCGCGACGCTTATTCGAAAATAATTGATGCCAGCGGAAAGCAAGTTTATCCGGGATTCATTGATTGTAATTCAGGATTGGGACTGACGGAAATCGATATGGTTCGTTCAACAAACGATAATAACGAAGTAGGGGAGTTGAATCCCAATGTGCGAAGCATTATTGCTTACAATACAGACTCAAAAATTCCGCCCACAGTTAGAAGTAATGGAGTTTTGCTGGAGCAAATTGTTCCGAATGGAGGAATCATCTCAGGACAAAGTTCCATCGTACAATTGGATGCATGGAACTGGGAAGATGCTGCCTATAAAACAGACGATGGCATTCACGTCAACTGGCCGAGAATGTACATCAGTCGTTACCCAAAGGCTGATCCGGAAGATGTGCAACGCCAGAAAATGACGAAAGCATTGAATGATTTGGATTTGTTTTTTGGCGAAGCGAAAGCGTATTGTCAGAATTCAGCACCTGCTGAAAAGAATCTGAAACTGGAAGCAATGCGCGGATTGTTTGACGGTAAGAAAAATCTTTACGTTCACTGCGATTATGTACGCGAAATGGTAAGTGCCATTGACTTCGCAAAAAAGTATTCTTTGAAGCTGGTTATTGTCGGCGGAGCTGATTCCTATCTGATCACCGATTTACTACGCGATAATCATGTATCAATTATTCTTGGCCGTACGCATTCATTACCATCACGCGAAGACGATGATGTGGCTCTGCCATTCAAATTGCCATCCATTCTTCAGAAAGCAGGTGTAATGTACACTATGAGTATAGAAAGTTCATGGCAAAGCCGTAATCTTGGTTTTATGGCCGGTACGGGTGCCGGATTCGGTTTAACCCAGGAAGAAGCTATAAAGGCGATCACCCTGAATGCAGCTACTATTTTAGGCATCGATTCTACAGCCGGTTCTCTTGAAACGGGAAAAGATGCGACATTCTTTATTTCAAGCGGGGATGCTTTGGATATGCGTACACAGAATGTGGAAAGCGCATACATTTGCGGTCGTGAAATTGATCTGGATGATGTCCAGAAACAACTTTACAGAAAGTACCTGACTAAATACAATCTCAAACCTTAACCAATCTACGAGAAATGAAATACGCTTATATTCTTCTTGGCGGAGCACTTGCATTGTTCTCTGCCTGCGGGTCTAATGAAAAAAAGCCTGCTACCGCAGAAACGCCAAAAGAAGACACAACTCCATTTGATTATATAGCTGATCGCTTTGCCGATATTCAGGTGTTGAGGTATAAGATTCACGATTTTGAAAAACTCAGTCCGAAGCAAAAAGAATTAGCATACTATCTGACTCAGGCGGGTTTGTGCGGACGTGACATCTTTTACGATCAGAAATATCGTCATGGCCTCGTTATTCGTAAAACACTGGAAGGCATTCTCAATACTTACAAAGGCGATAAAAGCGGTAATGAATGGCAACAGTTTATTACATATTGTAACCGCTTCTTTTTTGCCAACGGTAATCACCACCATTACTCGGCTGATAAAATGATTCCGGAGTGTTCATTCGATTATTTTGCTTCACTGGTGAAAGGATCTGATCCGGCTTCATTGCCTCTGGCTGGAAATTCTGTTGACGATTTTTTGAATAAACTAAAACCAATTGTTTTTGACCCGAAAGTAGATCCTAAGGTAGTGGATCTTTCAGCAAAAGATGTGGTTGCATCCAGCTGCAATAATTTTTATGAAGGTGTTACTCAAAAGGAAGCGGAAGATTACTATAAAAAACTTGCAGAAAAAAATCCCGGCAATCGTTCGCAGTTAGGCTTCAATACAAAGTTAGTGAAGGAAAATGGACAATTGAAGGAATTGGTTTGGAAAGAAGATGGTATGTATGCAGCGCCAATCAAGCAGATTGTCTTTTGGCTGCAAAAGGCAATTGCTGTTGCAGAAAATGACAGGCAGAAAAGAACTCTTGAGCAGTTAGTCAAATTTTATAAGAGCGGTGACCCGGTTGATTTTGACAATTACAGCATTTCATGGGTGAAGGACTCGGTTTCAACTATTGATGCAGTGAATGGATTCATTGAAGTGTATCTTGATGCTTTGCAGAAGAAGGCTGCGTATGAGTCAATTGTTTCAATGAAGGATATGGAAGCAACTAAGCGTATTGCAGCGATTTCTCACGAGGCTCAATGGTTTGAAGATAACAGTCCGATTCTTCCTAAGTATAAGAAGGCTGAGGTAAAGGGCATCAGCGCAAAAGTTATTACAATTATTTCGGAAGTCGGAGATGCTGCTCCATCTACACCAATTGGAATTAATCTTCCGAACAATGAGTGGATTCGCGAGGACAGTGGATCCAAGTCAGTATCGCTGAGCAATATCATCGAGGCTTACAATTTTTATAAAGCGAAAAGCCCTATGATGGATGAATTCGGCGTTAACGATGTAGTAAAAGAACGCGCGAGCAAATATGCTGCAATTGCAGCCGACTTGCATGTCGATATGCACGAAGTCATCGGTCATGCTTCCGGAAAAATTGCTGACGGAGTGCAGCCGTTTGAGATTACTTTGAAAAATTATGCAGGCGTATTGGAAGAAGCGCGCGCAGACCTTGTTGGTTTGTATTATACAATGGATAAAAAGTTAGTTGATATCGGTGTTTCACCAAGTCCGGAAGTTGGAATGGCGCAATATGATGCATATATCCTGAATGGATTGATGACACAATTGCAACGAATTGAACCGGGTAAAAATCTGGAAGAAGCACACATGCGCAATCGTCAGATGATTTCAATGTGGGCTTATAAAATGGGAGAGAAGGAGCGTGTTATTGAAAAGGTAGTCAAAGACGGTAAAACATATTTTGTCATCAACGATTATCAGAAGTTGAGAAATCTTTTCGGAATGCTGTTGCGCGAAATTCAACGAATAAAATCAGAAGGCGATTTTAAAGCAGGCCAGGCACTGGTGGAAACTTACGGCGTGAAAGTAGACCAGGACATACTGAAGGAAGTTCACCAACGTTTTGAGAAGCTCAACATCGCACCTTATATGGGTTTCATTCAACCAAAACTCGTTCCTGTAATGGAAAATGGAGTAATTAAAGATGTAAAGGTTGAATACCCCAAAACGCTTATCGAGCAGATGCTCGACTATGCGAAGGAGTATTCGTTTTTGCAGGTGGAGAAGCTGTGATTGGTTGCTCAGTTGCCTGGTTGCCTGGTGTGATTGAGTTTTCGAAATTGCGTTTACAATTGATAAATGAATTCAAAGAGAATCAGTGCGGGATTTAGAAAGTAAATCTCGCACTGAATGCTCCCTCACCGTATCCATAGAAGCTGGGGACGATATCGAAGAATGGTTTGAAATCAAGACCTAATGTGAGCGGGGCATTTTCAAATTTATATTCAACGCCGATTATGAAATCAAGTCCGAGAGAGACATTGCTGTCGTAGTATTTTTCGTTTACGTAAACCACTCCCTTTTTCTTGTAGTATTTGAAGTATGCATAACCGTATTCATCATTGAAGAATCCGACATGCCCGCCTCCTCCAAAAAACCAGTAGAGTCCTTCAGCATTTCCAAAAGCATAATGCTTTTCATAAAGGCCGGTAATGAGCAAGGAATGTCGGCCCCAGCCGAGTATGCCTTCAAATGCAGCATCATTACCGCCCATGTGCTTAAAAGTGATTCCTGAACTGATTCCGCCAAGTCGTAAACCGATGGCATTGTTGTAGTCCTGAGCAACAGCGAATGTTGCAAACAAACTTAATACAAGTGTTACTGTCAGCTTTCTCATCGTTTCTGTTTTTTTTCGTGTATTGATAGTTGATTGCAATAGATGAATTCAATTAACTGCGCAAGAATTTGCATCAAAGTACACAGTTGATGTATTCATTTACTTTTCCGGTTACAGGAATGATCTATTTTCCTGCTTAAGAAAAAAGTTTAATTCCTGAACATTTCTTCAATTGTTTCTCTGGTGATGGAATGATAGTTTTGTTTTGATTCATTGAAAATATCCTGAGCCATCTTTTTGCCGTCAGGAGACTTCATCATTCCATCGTAAAGCGGCTTCACGAATTTTCTCCGCCCAACATGGTTGAGGAAATTTCGTAAGGCCGGATATGCCGTTGTGTATTTATTTCTGATTGCGTGTTCCAGCCATGCAAACTGTATTTCCTTATTTCCCGATTCGGTAAAATGATAGGCGGCATCGAGTGAAGCCATCTGCTCAACAGACATTTTCTCGGGTAATTTTCCCAGAAAACGAAGCCACTCATAAGCCGAGTAGTTTTTTGTGTCGAGCTGAGATGGCGGAGTGCCTTTTTTCCATTTTTCTACTTCGGCTTCAACTTTGGTGAATTTTTCAGATGTAATCACCGGGCAATTGGATGGAAGTCCGGGTTTGTATATCCAGTCCTCAATTCTGATTTGATTTTCAATTGCCGTATCATTATGTGTAAGATCAGAATGATATTCTTTTAAAAACTCTTCTGTAGTTATAGAATTAAACGCATGTCTGCTGAAATAATTCTTCAGAAAGGCATCAAATTTCTCTCTGCCAACGGTTTTTTCAATAAGTAAAAGCAGAAAATGGCCTTTTTCATAGGCTATATCGGTCATTCCGTCGTCGGGATCACGACCGTCAAGTTTTAATTTCAATTGTGTATCAGCACTGGTGTCGCCTAATTCTTCCATCGTACTTTTCAAATCTTCGAAACCCAGCATGGACTGCATATCGGCAAAATCTTTTCCGTATAGTGCTTCCATGATACGCGTTTCGAAATATACGGTGAAGCCTTCATTCATCCAGAAGTCGTTCCATGTGGCATTGGTAACCAGATTACCACTCCATGAATGTGCAAGCTCATGCGCAACAAGTGTGGTGAGCGAACGGTCGCCGGCAATGATAGTTGGCGTTGCAAAGGTGAGCATTGGATTTTCCATTCCACCGAAGGGGAAACTTGGTGGTAATACGATGATGTCATATCGCTCCCAGGCATACGGACCGTACAGACTCTCGGCAGTAGAAATCATCTTTGGCATATCGGCAAATTCCCATGCAACTTTTTCAATGCTTGCCGGCTCAGCGTAAACTCCGGAACGATTGTCAAGCGGTTTGAATACGATATCACCAACAGCCAGCGCAAGCAGGTATGCAGGAATCGGATGTGGCATTTTGAAGTGATAAATGCCCTCTGCATTTTTTTGTTGTGGATTCTCAGCACTCATTACAGCCAAAAGATTCTTTGGAACAGTTATAGTCGCATCGTAGGTGAAACGAATACCCGGACTATCCTGAATGGGAACCCAGGTGCGGGCAAGAATTGCCTGAGATTGCGTAAATAAAAATGCAGCCGTTTTCCCTTCGGTTTGTTCCTTTGTCAACCATTGTAATGCCATTGCATTGGGACTGGTGCTGTAGTGAACTGTGACGGAATTTGTTGTCGGTTTAAGTGAAATTGTTAGAGCCTGACCAAGATATTCAATGTCATTTCCTAATTTGAAATCAAGCGGTGTTGAATCGTTATTCTCTGTAACTCCGGTGATCGTAAGATCATGCGTGTCGAGAATCAGCTGTTCTGCCTCTTTCGATTTCTTAAATTCAAGATGAGCACTGCCGGAGAGAATGTGCTTATCCATGTCAACGCTGAGCTTGAGCGATAGATGCGTTACCACAGCCACATCCGGCTGCGCAAAGCTGTGCGAATCTTTAGTCATCGGTATTGTTTTTTCACCTGAATTTTCCTGCTTCACCTGCGTGCAAGCTGAAAAAATGCACAGTAGAATGAGGGCGGGAAGGAAGAAGGATTTCATGCAGTAAAGATAGGGATTAGTAATTAGTAATTAGTAATTAGTAATTGGTTGCTTAGTTGCTTAGATGCATGGAAAGTGTTTCTCGTACTGTTTCTCACTGTACTCTGTTTCTGCTCCTGTTTCTTGCTCTGTCTTACACTGTTCACTTGGTTGCTCGGTTGCAAACGGAATGAAAATAAGAACGGCGATCAGAAAGGATAGGTCCAATTTGCCCTTCCTCCAATCGCCGCTCTCCAATTACTAATTACTAATTACTAATTACTACTTACTACTTACTAATCAGTTCTTGCTTATAAAATACTTTTTTAAAACCTTTCTGTCTCCGTCTCTGACCGAAATAAACACACACGATGTGGCTACATTTTTCAATGTGCAATTGTATGTATTACTTCCGGAGAATACATCGGAGTGGATGGTCTGACCGAGTTCATCGATGATGTTGATTAAAGCGTTTTCAGGAACCTTGTCAAAGGAAATACTGATGGCGTTTCCTTTGCCAATAACTTTGATTCCATCAGATGAGAGCTCGGAGATACCGATGTCGGTGATTGTCATAATCTGGGCAGAGCTGTTCTGACAACCATCAGCTGATGTTACAACTAAAGTTACAGTGTAAGTTCCGGAAGCAGCATAAGTGTGCTGCGGATTTTGCAATGTTGATGTATTGCCATCACCGAAATCCCAGAGGTAAGATGTAATCGGACCGCTTGAAGAATTAAGGAAGAGTACATCAAGACCTGTTGCTGAATAAGTGTACTGTGCGTTCACAGTGTTGTTCAGTGTAATGTTCACCACTGCAGGTGCACTGGTACAAGGCAATTCTTCTACTTCCCAATCATAGCAGTAGTAGTAATAGGTAAGCGTACTTGTAGTTGAATTGGATTGTGTAATCGAAACAAGTCCGTTGATGGTGTAAGGATAACTTGCTCCACTGTTGTTACGATACAAATTAGAACCGGCTGTTACACCAAGTATATAATTGCCAGGTGTTGGAATGTCAAAGTTCAGCGTTACTCGTCCTTGTCCGTTTGGAACCGTGATTGTTTTTGCTGAAATCAATGCACCGCTGCCATTGTATAAGTTAAATGTACGATCAGCAGTACCGGATGCGTCAACCCATACTGACATCAGTCGTAAAGGTGCGAATGTGGTAAAGTATTCCTGCCCTTCGAATGTAGTGTTGTGATAACCACCGCCACCGAAAGACCCGTTGACAGGACCAACGTGTTGTGCAACAGTTGGTGTGATCTGACGAACGTTATAGGTAACCGGATTCAGAATAGTTGGAGTAGTGTAAGTAGTTCCTGTTGCAAGAAGATTGTTGCTGCTGTCGTACCATTCTGCATCATTTCCGGAAATAACGTTTGCGGTGAGCGTAGTTGTAGAACCACTGCAGAGAACAGTGTCGCCTGTTACGGTAGGAGCCGGGTCAATTACGATGCTGATGTAAGAAGTCTTTACTTCAGAGTCGTTTCCGAGCGTATTGGTAACCGTAAGGGTCACTGTGTAGTTACCTGCTGCAGTATAGGTGTGAGTAGGATTTTGTTGCACAGAAGTTCCTCCGTCGCCAAAATCCCATGACCATGTTTGCGGAATGTCTGTCGACAAATCAGTGAAGTGAACAATACCGTAGCAAGTAGTTGTAACATCAGCAGCGAAATTCGCAGTAGGTGCTGATGTTGGCGTCTGGCAGAATGGAGGAATAGAGAAATCTTCTGTTTCATCACCTGCAGTCTGACTGCTTCCCTGATTGGCATTGTAACCCATACCACGACGAGCAAAAGATTCCCAGATCAGACATTTGTGAATTCCTCCGTAGAGATTATCATCAGCCTGGAGAATGGCGTCACGTCCATCCAAGAAACCGGGACTGCATGGCTGAAGTTTCATTCCTTCAATCACAAGTTGCAGAGCAACATTGTTACCTGATGTTCCGCTCACCCAGTTAGTATCAAGTCCGTAATTGTCGATCAGATTCCATGTCATATCCCAGAGTACTTCACACCAGATTTCACCGATGTCATGTACTTCCGAACTCGTAGCAAGATCACCATAGGTTTGTGGATTAATGCCCATGTCAGTTGAGTACGGATAACGACGAATGCCGGCGCCTGATGTCGGCTCACCATAAGCATAAGTTCCCATACCTCGTGAATCTGTGCCTTGATCACCTTGTTCGATCGTCATCATCAGAGCAAAATAGTCGCTCCAGCCTTCTCCGCCTTCTTCACCATTGTCAAGACAATTTGAATTTGAAGGACCTCCTGTAAGCCGGGTGGATATTCCATGAGTGTATTCATGACAGATCACTCCATTATCAAGTGAACCGTCGAGGTTGACATTGCCACCTGATGAAGCATTAAGAGTTCCGTTAACTGTTTGTGAAAGCAGTAATTGATTTTTGATGAGTGCACCATCGGCCTGAGAAATCATGATCGAAGGGATCGTCACTGAAAAACCATTTCCGTTATCAGGCATTGCAATCGGTGCACCTGCTACGTTATTGATAACAATCGCAGCAATAGCACCGGCATTTTGTGCAGATAATACTTTGTCTACAAACGTACATGTACCTCGATCAATAACTGCAATCTTTCCGCTCATTGCTGCGCCATTAATCAATGCAGTACAAGCGTCAGATGTCGGAGCTGTACCATCGTCGGCAAGTACAAGGTCAGCAGTGATTGGAACAGTAACTGCCGGACCAAATTGTGCAGCAGCGGCTGTGTAATCACCTGCAATTCCTGCAGGACTATTTACAGTGAATACTGAAGTTGCAGCAGCGGCTGACCACAAATACATTTGCATCCATCCGTTTTGTCCATCAGGAGGAGTAGAGAAGTTTGCATTGTCTGTGCCTCCGCCGTCCTGGCATTCTGCATGAACATAATCGGCTCCCTGACCACCATGACCATAATTGTTCTCCTGAAAATTTCCTGCGTCTTCATCAAATCCATAACGATATGTAATGTCATGCATCATGTTATTGATGTAAAACAAATTGGTGTTTGATGCATCGAGATAGGTTACCGGTTGCTGAGAAAAGTTTGTCGGAAAATCAAACAACAAACTTGATGTTCCATCCGGAGAAGTTCCCGGAGCGTCCTGATTGGCGATATCGTCGTAGGCATATACGTTGTTACCGCGGGTGATTGTATATTCTGCGCCGGTGATGCCATCGGTATCGTGCCATCCGTAAGGAGATGCAACGGCATCTGACGGATCAAGGCGAAGTGAACTTGGTCCGAAGGAAGGAGCCTCTGTAGGAAGTGCGTAAACGCGGTATTCTGCAAAGCCGGTTGAATTGGTAGAATTTGTACCGGCTGCTGTAGTTCTTTGTTGTATTTGAGGAATTGAACTTACTGCTTTCGGATTTCTTGGAGTGGTGAAATTGTCGTGTACCGTCCAGTCATTTTTATCGATGAATGCTCCTGTCATAGCATCGATACGAATGTTCCACCAATGATTTTCATTGATCATACGGATGGTTACATTCCATGCTAATTTCAGTCTGCCGTCGACCGGCATGAATACTTTTTCTACGTTGATGTTATTTCTTGAAATCCCGCAATTGCCAAATGTGTATGTGTTGCGTTCTTTATCATAACTGATTTGCTTTGGTGTGGAATTGAGGGTAAGACCAAGGTGAGCAGCCGCATTATTAATCGCTGCCGACGGTGTTACTGAAGGCGATGTTGAATTAGCCTGATTCAGTGCATTGGAATAAAGTCTTTTCGCAAAAGACAACACCTGATCATTGCGGATTGAAACAGCACTCACGGCATTGAAAATGTTTACACCTTTCACCTGTTGATTTACATAAGCATATGTGATTCCGTTCTGACGACCGGTGTAAGCATCTGTCACTTTCCAATTGGAAATATCTTCATCAGTCAGTTTCCATTCTGCTTTGTGCTTCAATAAATAATCCTTGATTAGTGGTTTCGCTTTTTCTGCTACAGGATTAATCGCAAATACCTGAGCAATCATAAGCATCATCGTCGTAATGATGGCAATCGATTTTTTAGTCATGGTTTAGGTTCTTATTATTCAATCTCAATTCCTGAAAAGCCCGTCAATAGCAGAGACGGGCGGAAGAGTCAAATTTAGAAAAAGAAATGGATTTGGTTGCCTGGTTGCTTAGTTGCCTGGTTGCTCTGCGGTATATCTGATTTGTTGATTTGAGGGGCTGTTTTAAGAAAAAAAATGGGTGGGAAGAAGTCTTTGTTTTGATGGATATAGGAAAAAATAGGTAAAAGTGAGTTTTGTTGAGTTTTATTACAATGAAAAGGGAAAGGGAATTAATAAAACTTAATGCAATAAAGGGAGAAATTTAAGAGATGAAACGACTGATAGATTTAAATGAGCTGAAGACTTTTACTCGAATGTGACAGAAGAAGTGATAAATGAACAGTGCGAGAGAGAGCAAGAAACAGGATCAGAATCAGAGTACAGTGAGAAACAGTAGGAGATACTATTACTAAGCAACCAAGCAACCAAGCAACTGAGTGAATAGTGCGAGACAGAGCAAGAAACAGAAGCAGAATCAGAGTACAGTGAGAAACAGTACGAGAAACAATTTCTATGTAACTAAGAAACCAAGCAACCAAGCAACTGAGTGAACAGTGCGAGACAGAGCAAGAAACAGAAGCAGAATCAGAGTACAGTGAGAAACAGTACGAGAAACAATTTCTATGCAACTAAGCAACTAAGCAACCAAGCAACTAACTCACGCCTTTGTCAACCCCGCACGCAAATACTCACGATTCATGCGTGCAATGTGAGTGATGGAGATTCCTTTCGGGCACTCTGCTTCGCAGGCTCCGGTGTTGGTACATGTACCGAAGCCGGCTTCGTCGTGAGCAGCGATCATTTTCTGAACGCGTTCGCGGCGCTCAGGATCACCCTGTGGAAGTAAAGTGAGTTGAGAAACTTTTGCAGACAGGAAGAGCATCGCAGATGCATTCTTGCAGGAAGCTACACAAGCTCCGCAGCCAATACACGCTGCAGCATCAAAAGCTTCGTCTGCTTTTGCTTTTTCAATCGGAATGCTGTTTGCATCCGGTGCATTACCGGTGTTCACTGAAATATATCCACCGGCTTCAATAATTTTATCTAAAGGTGTACGATCCACCACTAAGTCACGAATCACAGGAAAAGCAGCAGCGCGCCAAGGCTCAATCGTCACCGTTTCGCCATCGTGGAAATGACGCATGTGCAACTGACAGGTCGTTGTTCCTTTCAACGGACCGTGTGCACGTCCATTGATGAACATACTGCACATTCCGCAAATACCCTCACGACAATCGTGATCAAACGCTACCGGCTCCTTCCCATCACGAATCAACCGATCGTTCAATACGTCCAACATTTCCAAAAATGACATATGCGTATTCACTCCCGGCATGTCATAAATTTCGAAGCGGCCGCTGGCAGCGGTGTTCTTCTGGCGCCAGATCTTTAATTTCAGATTTATCGTTTCCATAGGCTGTGATCGGTTAGTCGGTGATCAGTTCTGTGTGATCAACTACTTTCAGATTGGTTTTTTGTTTCTTCTTTTTTTATACTTATTACTGGTTGCAAACTTTGTTGTAACCGAAAAATCTTTTTACTAATTAAATCAATTTCATCCTGCAATTCAGATGAAATTTCTTTTTTAAGGAAACCTAATTTTTCTGCAAGAATCGTAAACGTATTTAGTTCGCCTAACGATCCTTTTGAAATGCTTAGAAAATAGATCAGCGATTTGTTGCTATTGCGATTCCAGCCTTCTGCAATATTTGCCGGTACTGAGCTCGCTGCTCTTCTCATCTGATTTACCATTCCAAATAATTCCTCCTTTGGGAAGGATTTGGTTTCTTTATATATTTTAAGGGTTAACTGTATACTTCTTTGCCAGATTATTAATTCCTTATAGCTAACAATTTTCATTTAGGGTTTTTAGCCCGAAAGTTAATTGCCATTTGTTTTTTTCTCATTTAATATAAGTTGATAAATCTTCAACCCGCAATTAAATTATTCACCTTTCATCATTAATTAGGATAGTAAGTTCGCCAAACCATCCACAATTCTAGAATTGATCACCGTTAAACCGAACACTGATCACCCAGAACTGTTCACCCCCAAACCGATCACCGATTACCGTTCACCGATTACTGATCACCCAAAACCGATCACCGTCAAACCGATCGCCGATCACTCTTACTTATACGATCGCTGCGTCGGATGCACTACATCGAAAGTAAGCGATTCCTTATTCAGTACAGGTTCACTTGCGTCGCCGGTGAATTCCCAGGCGGCAACGAAGCTGAAGTTGTCGTCGTCGCGTTTTGCTTCGCCGTCTTCGGTTTGTGATTCTTCACGGAAGTGACCGCCGCAGGATTCTCTGCGCATCAACGCATCCATCACCATCAACTCGCCAAGCTCGATGAAGTCGGCAACACGACCGGCTTTGTCTAACTCCGGATTGAATTCGTTGATCTCTCCCGGAATGCGTACGTCGCTCCAGAATTCTTTTTTCAGATCACGAATCATCACCAAGGCTTTCTTCAGTCCTTCTTCGTTTCTTCCCATTCCGCAGTAATCCCACATGATCTTTCCTAATTTCTTATGGAGATCTTCAACGGTTTGTTTTCCGTTTACGGATTTTAATTTTTCAATTCGCTCGCGAACTTTGTTTTCTGCTTCTTCAAACGCAGCATGTGTGGTTGGAATTGCAGGCACGCGGATTTCATCAGCTAAATAATCGCCAATGGTATATGGAATCACGAAGTAACCGTCGGCTAGGCCTTGCATCAATGCAGAAGCACCAAGACGATTGGCTCCGTGATCACTGAAATTACATTCTCCCAGAGCATACAATCCGGGAACTGTAGTCATCAGATTGTAGTCTACCCACAGTCCGCCCATGGTGTAGTGAACGGCAGGATAAATACGCATCGGTGTGCGATACGGATCGTCGCCCGTAATCTTTTCATACATCTCGAAAAGATTTCCGTAGCGTTCTGAAATTACGTGCTGACCTAAACGATTGATAGCATCACGGAAATCGAGATACACAGCGAGTCCTGAAGGACCAACGCCGCGACCTTCGTCGCAAACTTGTTTTGCAGCACGTGAAGCTACATCGCGTGGAACAAGATTTCCGAACGCCGGATAACGACGCTCGAGATAGTAATCTCTTTCTTCTTCCGGAATATCTTCGGCTTTGCGTTTGTCGCCTTTTGCTTTTGGCACCCACACACGGCCGTCGTTACGTAAACTTTCGCTCATCAACGTCAGCTTCGACTGATATTCTCCTGAAACAGGAATACAGGTTGGGTGAATTTGAGTGAAGCACGGATTTCCGAAGAATGCTCCCTGCTTGTAGGCTTTCCAGATAGCAGTGCCGTTACTGCCCATCGCATTGGTAGAAAGATAAAAGACGTTTCCGTAACCGCCGGTAGCAAGTACAACGGCATGACCGAAGTGACGCTCTAATTTTCCGGTAACGAGATCACGTGCAATAATACCTCGTGCTCTGCCATCGATTTTTACGAGCTCAAGCATCTCATGACGATTGTACATCTTGAGATTACCTTTCGCAATCTGACGCGCCATGGCACTGTACGCACCGAGCAACAACTGTTGTCCGGTTTGCCCGCGTGCATAAAACGTACGCGACACCTGCACACCACCGAATGAACGATTGTCGAGCAAGCCGCCGTATTCGCGGGCAAACGGTACACCCTGCGCTACGCATTGATCAATGATCGCTGTAGAGATTTCTGCAAGACGATAAACATTTGCTTCGCGTGCGCGGTAGTCGCCGCCTTTTACTGTATCATAGAAGAGACGGAAAACGCTGTCGCCGTCGTTTGAATAATTTTTCGCGCGCAGCATTAATACCACCTTGTGCCGCAATACTGTGGGCGCGACGAGGGCTATCCTGAAATGCAAAACATTTTACGCTGTAACCCAATTCGGCCAGTGTAGCTGCGGCAGCTCACCGGCAAGACAGGCCGATTACGAGGATTTCAATCCGGCGTTTATTGGCCGGGTTCACCAGTCTGACAGTAGATTTATATTGAGTCCACTTACGATCAAGTGGTCCGTCAGGAATTTTTGAGTTTAATTTGCTCATATTTTTTTGTTTCTTAGCGTTTGGTCTTCCGGAGAAGTGCTAATTGGTGAGTATTATTTTGCCAGAACATTAGTTGCTGCTCCGAACAGATCGAAGAAGAAAACAATCGGGAAAGAAGCAAAGCCGATCATGATGAGCAGAGCGAAAATAGTTCCTGCCGAACGAAGGGTTTTGCGATATTTCAGGTTGTTCAGTCCAAGCGTGTGGAAAGCCGACTGAAAGCCATGATTCAGGTGTGAGCCGAGCAGTACCATAGAAACCAGGTACAGAGCGGCATACCATGGAACCTGAAAGGCAGCAGCCACATCGTACGACATCGAAGTTTCAGGAGCACCGAAACGATGCGGGAAGAAGAAACTGCGAAGGTGAACGATGAGGAAGAAAAGAATGATGGAACCGGTAAGGCCCATATTGCGCGAGTACCAGGTGCTGTTCTTCGACTGATGGCTTACGGCATAACCGACAGGACGCGCCTTGCGGTTATGCAGCGTGAGGAATAAAGCGTCGAGCATGTGGATAATGATTCCGCCGAAAAGTAGATATTCAACCGTGCGAATGATTAAATTGCCGGCCATAAACGCTGAATATTCTTCGAAGGCCTTGCCTGCATCGAGTTTGTACAGTAATAAATTACCATACAAGTGTTCAAGAAGAAACAAACAAAGGAATAAGCCCGTTAAGGCCATCACCAGCTTTCTTCCCACACTGGTATAAAACATTTTGAGTGACTCAACCATATTATTAGTAGTTATGATTCTGACCGGTTATACATTATCGCAAACCAGGATTTCGGTTCCGCAGGCAGTTTTGGATTCTGCGGTGACAAATGTATATGCCGTGAGCGGTTTTTCAAAGATTATTTGTCATACTTCTTCTGCCCAACAATTGCACTTAATAAAAAGTTTGCCGCATTACTCCAACATAATCGGCATGCAACCCAACAAATCCCAACAAAATGACGAACACCTTAAAAAACGAAGAATGGAAGGAGATTCGGATTGAAGCGAAAAAGCAGCGTACCCGCTACGGCGTTTCAAATACCGGACGGGTCTGCTCTTTTAAAGAAAGCCTGAAAGAATATAAAGTGCTGAAAGGCACATTAGTAAACGGATATCCGGCCCTGAAAATCAAAGTAGGAGCAAAGGACTACCAATTCTATATTCACAAACTCGTTGCCGGGCACTTTGTATCCAAAGGTGGCCGCGGAAAGGATTTTGTAATCCATCTCGACTATAACAAGCTGAATAACAAGGCCAAGAACCTTCGCTGGGCCAGCAAGGAAGAAATGGAGAAGCACCAGCAGGGAAGTCCGGGTGTAAAATCCTACCGTGAACGCACCCGTACCAAAGGCCATAAACTTACTGCCAATCGTGTGCGCCGTATCAAACAAATGATCAACGCCAAAGACCGCCGCCAGCGCATGCGCGACATCGCCGACTATTTTGGTATTTCCGAAATGCAACTCTACCGTATTAAGTCGGGGGAGAATTGGGGGCATGTGAGGTAGGGTGTGTTGTGGGTTTGCTGGTTTGCTGGTTAGCTGGTTACCAGTTATCTTTTTAGTTGGTTTAATAATTTCTTGTGCGCCTTTTTCTGATCGCTGATCGTCGTTTACTAATCGCTGATAGCTAAACGCCTTTCAATGATCACTGATTGCCTTTTCAAACCGACGATCACTCTTCACCAAAGTCAGGAATGACATTACAGGAGTTCCCTCAACCACAACCCTGAAAGGGTTCAACCCAAAGTAACCCCGTCTGCAAGGCGGGGAAAATGAAACAAACAGCTGAACCTGAAAGGTTCGCTCAGTAACCCCGCCTGAAAAGGCGGGTTAAGCCGCGATGCCGAACCCTGAAAAGGTTTAATCCCTACATCGCCGTGTCATTGGAAAATTTGATTCGCACATACTTCGCTCGATGAACGATACAGTATTCATCTCTGATCGCTGTTCACTACTCGCACTTTCTGATCGCCGATCACTAATCACTAATCACTAATCACTAATCACTAATCACTCTTCCTGATCGCTGATCGTTCCAACAGAGCGCCGTTCACTGATCACTCTATGATCCTCCTTTAAGAACTTACAAGGTTCGCCTTCGGCGAATGACGTGACGGGTGGCTTTTGTCGTGTCGTTCATCGGGCGATGGTGATGGCATGGGCTTCTTTGATTCGTTCTTACTTCGCCGATAGACGACATAAAATTATTGCTGATTGCCGATCGCCATTCACTGATTGCGCATTCTGATCGCTGATCACTCAATAATCCTCATAATCAACGCGAACGTCATTAATTCTACACAATGGATTTATATGCAGTAGCGTGATGCTGCCAGGAATCTGCTATGCAGGTTTGAGATTGATTGCTTAACGCTATCTGTTACAACCATAAACAACGTCCAGGGCTACTATTAACACAGGTTGTCTAATTCTCCGCAGCATAAAAGTTTCACTATTTTGTATGACAATGAGACTTGAATTGTGGACTATAAGTTGCATAGTTCAAAAGCAAAGGAAATGGGAATTCCTTCGAGGCAGCGAGTAAGGATTGTATAAATTACAATTCATTTAACTACAAATTCCATTGGCAAAATAACTTTCAACTTTTATCCGGAAGTTTCTAAAAGGTATTGTCCCAAAGTTAGTTGAAAAAAAAGTAGCAGCAAAGCAAATTGCTGCTACCAAAGTGGTTTGATATTTATATTTTTGGTTTGCGAACTAAAAACTAAATCAAACTACCATGAGCAAAACTACAAAGTTCAACGGCGAAAACATCACTTGGTTTTACGAACAGCCAATCGACATCAAATTTGAAATGGTTATGAACCATTTTGAGATGAGTCGGATTATGATTAATCAAATTTTTGAGGAAATTATTCGCGAAAAGACGGGGGAGCGTTATGAACATGCCGGTTCAGGGCCTAAAGCATATTACCGTCATGGCTTTAATCCGGGAAGTATAAAAATGGGCGAACATCGGTACCGGTTCAAATTCCTCGAATTAGAGAGTCGTCAAGCGGAAAATGTATTCCATTGCCGAAGTTGAAAACTTAAGAAATTTGGCGCAACCAAGCGAAGAGGTTCTCAAAAAAGTGCTTCACGGCATAAGTACTCGAGATTATGAAAAAGTAACGGCACATTTAGCAGAAAGCTTTGGATTAAGCTCAAGTCAGGTCAGTCGTGAATTTAAAGAACAAAGTCAAGAAGCGTTTAGCATTTTGCGAGCGGACCTATGAAGATCACAATTTTGTTGCCCTATTAATTGACGGAAAATATTTAGCTAGCGAACAGATGGTGGTTGCACTGGGTGTGACTGATAAGGGGATAAAAATTCCAGTAGGATTTATTCAAACTTCTAGTGAAAATAGCCGAGCAATTGGCCAGTTGCTGAAACAAATAATCGAAAAAAAATTTTCATTTAAAGACGGCTTGTTGGTTGTGATTGACGGAAGTAAAGGAATATATAAAGCAGTACAAGATGTATTTGGGAAAAAAGCCGTTGTTCAACGTTGTCAATGGCACAAACGAGAAAATGTATTGAGTTATTTAAGCGATCGCGATAAGTCAAATTACAAGACAAAAATACAGAACGCTTATCGAGAGCCGGATTATAACAAAGCAAAATCAACTTTGATGAATATCCATCAGGACTTATTAAAAATCAATCAAAATGCAGCAAACTCCTTGTTGGAAGGGATGGAAGAAACATTGACGCTACATAAATTAAAAGTAGCTCAAATATTTATAGGAGTCTCGAGCTATGTAGTGCATCGAAAAACATAAACTCTCAAATGGCTAAATATTTGCGAAATGTCAAACATTGGAGCAGTAGCAACCAACGACAAAGATGGGTAGCAGCAGCTTTGTTAAATTAGAAAATAATCTAAATAAAATTCATATTTTAAACACCTAAATAAATTACAGGAAGCAATCAAAAATCACCTAAGTAAAAAACCACTAGGAAAATTTTCAACTAAGAAATAGACATCACCTCTTAAAAAATTGATTTCAATTTGAAAAAATATTATTTTCTTTATTATTGTAACCTGATCTCTTTTCGATGAAAAATCAAAATAATGACGCTAAACTAAATCAACACCCGGAATGGTTTACTACAGCAGGATAGCCTGCTTCAATCTTATCGCTCATTTCATCTAACATTTCAATCATTTTTTTAGCAATTGCCTCAATATTATGCACAACAATAATTACTAACCCAAATCTTAGTAGCTAAACATATTTATCCACGCCCTACTATTAATTATTTCTGGCATATCTCTGATAAATCTATTTTCGATAAAAAGTTATTCTCTCAAAAGAGGAAGGATGTTTCAGTTTTCGAAAGAATTATTTCTCTTGAAAATGAAGACAAAGAAATGCCTTCAAAACTTGAGGATAAAATATTAACTTCTTTCAAGGCTTGCAAAAATTTAACAGGTCTGGTATTCACGATTTCTTTGAATTTATTCAAGAATTTCAACTAAAGAAGGGCATATAGAAGAATTGGTTGATAGAGGTTTAGGGCATACAAGAAGGTACTTGATAAACAACTATTCGTAGGGTTTTTAATTATCTGGATATCGATTAATGCTATCAGTTTAGTAAATATCATTTATAAAAACATTTAATTCAATGAGTACTATAAAAAAGGAAATATGGCATGGCTTTTTGTTGTCATTCACGCTTTATTTTATGATAGGTTGTGTATTGATATTGATTTCATACTTTTTCCAAAGCACTATCGTTCAAATTATCGGATCATCCATTGGAGGAACCCTCTTAACAATATCACTTTTAAATCTTGTGATTGAGTATAAAAATAAAATTGAACTAATAGAAAAGTATTAATTTTCGGAAATTATTTTAACTTTGTTTTACTTGCATATACTAGTAGAAAAGATCGATTTCATAATTGACATTGAAAAGTACAGAAATAACATCAAAGGGAAGTCAAGATCCTATCACTTATTGGTAGTGAATTTACAGGAAATCGAGAAAAGGCCGTCACTTCAATTAACCTGGTAAATTCAAGCAATAAGACCACTTTTCTTTTCATACATCCCAATAGTCATGGGCACAATTATCGTTATAGTGAACTTGAGCCTGTGAAGACGATTACGAAGTTCTTGGAAAGAAAGGGAAAGGTTGTTTGAACGATTTAAAGTATTCATCAGATTTGCCGCCTGATATCGAAATCTTTATAAGATTGAAATTGAATTCTATCGAACTTTGCCAGTCTTTGGTCTTGAATTTTATGGAAACATTCTCTTTGTGACCTTTTATGGGTATAGAACAAGGGGCAAAACACCCATTTTCGTTTTTGAACGGAAAGAAAATTCTACAACTATTTAATTATTTTGAAAAGCAATGGCGAAATTACTATGAAGACTCGGACAATTCGAATAGTTTAATTATTCAAAATTTCCGTTGATTCCAAAGCTCCGATCGTTAGAACAAACTCCGGTGAAATCGTCAATACTTCGGCATAATGAATCTTTATGCTGTAGCATGTTCTACTACAAGTGTGGCACAATGGGAATGAAGTTAGTCATTCTCGTCGTCTGTTACAACCTTAAACGATGAAGTTATAATGACGCAAATTAATTCACCGTTGCCTATCCGTTCTCTATTTTCAATTAGATAAGCCGCTGAATGATGGATTTATGGCCTCACATTTCAAAAGCAAAGGAATCGGAAATTCCTTCGGAGTATGCATTATGTTTTACTGGAAGTGTGGGAGTCCTAGCGTAAGTGGAAAGGATTTAATTATAAATGGTGACTTGCTGCACAGCGAAGAGTTTTTATTTGATTTTTCTCTATTCGTATATCCTGTTTAGCAAAATCTTTTGGTTTGTGTGTAAGCTTCACTTTCTGCAGGTACGAGTAAATGTGCTAAATGTATGCCGGCAAAAAAGGTATGAAAGCAAAAATGTACGCAATTGCTAGCATGTCGAATTGCATTTGTTTCATCTTCTATTTTAACCTTGTCCATTAATTCAGACGGCAAATACACCATTGGACTTTAATTTATATCCTGACTTAAAAACTTTTTCCAAAAAGTGCAGGATTTTGGTCAATAATTGATTAAATAAATTATTCCATAAGGTGATAAGTCAAGTGTTTTAATGCCCTTGTTATTGGCGATTTCAGCATCTATCATTATTTGTAACTGAGATAGATCAATTCTAAAGATTTTAAAATGCCACTAATGATGCCGGATAAGCGTAACAAATCAAAAGGCAGGGAGTCAGCTGGAAATACCTCAATCAAAAATTTCTTAATATCATTTAATAACATGGATTCTCGATTTTCTTTTGCTAGTTCCGGCAATTGGAATATTAACGCACTAATTGAAATTTCTGCTTGTTCTAACATTGCTTTTACTTGGTAATACTCTTTCCTTCGGCCAGCTCATAATATCAGACGCATATATTAAATCATGTGGCTAATAAATAAACATGTTGTAAAAATGTTTCGATCTGAATTTCAAAAATTATATCTGATAGAGGGGCGGGAGAGGAATATTCTACTTTTATTGATGCAGCTAATCGAAGATATTAAAAGCGAATGAAGAAGATTCTTTGTGCGTAAAGTTGTCGTATAGGTTTTCGATTGTTAATTTCAAATAAGGAAGTCACAAGTTCAATGGCATTCTTAATCTCGCTAATAATTTTATAGGCAACTGAAGTGCCTGCGAAAAATCCTCCATTCTGGAAGGTACTTTGACTCGCCCCGGTTTCCAGTTTAAAGCGAAGCTTTCTTGGATTTATTCTGTAATAACTAGTGCCAAAATACTTGACCGAAAGATAGTGTCCACTTGCCTTCTGTAACTTTTTCAGCAAGCGGCTTTTGTTCGAAATAATTTTTGAAATTGAGTTAGTAATTTTCATCATAATTCAGTAGAGTAGCCTTAAGTGCATTAAGCCTTTCGTTGTTAAGCTCAATCAGTTCGACACCTGAAGTTTTTGTAATAAGTAGCGCTTTACAATTAAATGATTTCAGGAATTAATGTTTCAGGAATCTGAACGGCAACAAAGTTGTTTCTTTAAAGTGTAGTTCACATACCTTTCATGAAGTTCGTTCGCAGCTTCAGGAGTTTCGTTAAGTGCGATCAGAGCCCAAGAGTATACAAATTATTTGCTGTCTTTGCAAAGGTTGAAACACATGAATTGTGATCTTCCATTGCGCTCAAAAACGCCTTTATTCTATTACGTTTATCTTTGTATAATTCTTCATCAAAAGTCTCAACAGTTTCCTCTGGTGTGTCGTATAGAGCATACATATCATCTAAATAATCTTGACTGAATCCAACTATTTTTTTATCTAATATTATGAGAAGCAATTCAGCGATTAGCTGAACATTTTTCATTCTCTTGTCTTTTGCTCTCGTACTTACTTTAATTTCCCACCAGAATTCTTCTTCTGCTTCGTCTTCGGTTTCATTAATAAACCAACCATTGAACCTTGCATGTCGTAATTCCTGCGGTTGTAGATTGATAGAGTTTCTATTTACTCGATCAAAAACCTGATCCATATTTGCGCCATCGACCGCTTCAATAAAGTCTACGATTAAAGTATAATCCCAAAATTTCCTTTTTTGGTCTGGGACTAAATCATTAAACTTTTTGCCGTTAAAGTTTACATCGCCAAAGTTACTATCTAATGCGATTCTGTTTTTTGCAAAACTTAAAATTGTTTCAAGTCGCTGTTTTCCATCTACTACATGATATTCTGTAAAACCATTATCATCAATAGTCCTATGAACAAAAATTGGAGGAGTAGGGTAATTTCTGAATATAGTATCTAAAAAAAATCTTCGATCTTTTGGAGACCAGACACTTTTACGTTGGTATGGAGGATTGAGGTCAAGTTGACCATTTCGTTCTAGGTCTAAGAACCAAGAAATCTGTTGTGTTGAAGGTTGCCTTTTCATTATTGTATATTAGCGGGGACCCATAAATCTATCGCCATTGAAATGAATCATATGGTCAGGCGTATCGGCCAGCCATACTTCAGTTTCCCAGGCAATGTTATTTGAGTGTTTTTTAAATTCAGTGAAATCAGGAAATGCAGTTACGTATATCTTACCTGCTGTACAGCCTTTCAGAAACTCTTCCATTTCAAGAATTCGTTTCGGAGAAACCGGCCCATGTGAAGTAACAGCTTCAATGAGAAATAACCAGTTTTTCTTTCCGTCATAAATGACAACGTCTGGTAATTTGCTGTGCTGATCTATCGGAATTCCTAATTCTTTCAACTTTTTTTCATCTACGAACAAATCTTTTTTCGCGGTGTCGCCTAGATATAGTATCGAACCACCAATAGCAAACCTTGCAGCAAAATTATGGACGATGGCAGCCTGGACTTCATTGTGTTTTCCTGAAGAAAGTTTAATCGTTTTGCCATTGCTTAGCTTTACCGGAATCAGATTTTGTTTTCTTTCTTTTTTATATCGTTTTGCCAATTCTCCTGCTTCCGATTTGAATTTTTCAACTGCTTTCTTCCATTCCTTAGTCCCAAATTTTTTTATGGCTTCCAATGCTTCTGTAGTAATTGCATAATGAGCTTTTGGACTATTCACTGGTAGCTTCGGGTTGTCCGGATTGTAATCCGCAATACGAGCCTGAACGAATTGGTGTAAAACTTGTCTGCGGAATGTCTCTCTTGTATTCGGTGCATATTCTTTTTTATGCACATCGAGAACGAAAGCCATAATACCTTTTGTAACTTGTAAACTTTTGCGAGTCGATTTACTCCAATTGTCACGTGGCTTCATTCCGCAAAGTGCCAATAACGTGTACGCTGATATTTCATTTTGCTGTGCTGCTGGCAACCCTAATCCTTTAAGTATTCTTTTAGCTTCGTCAAGTTTGCTCATATTGTTACTGGTGAAAATTCAAATTGTTCACTTACTGTTTTGTCGGCATTAACCACTGAAAAATCATTAGAAAGAATAATGTTGTTACCAATTTCTTTTATTGCCTCAAGTGGTGGTAGCGGAATTTCCCTGAGTTCTGTTGCACTTACATTCACATTACCATTGAATATTCTGAAGTACGAATCAAATAAACAGCTGTTCAGTAAAGCACAAAGCCCAATCACCTCGTTTCTTTCTAAATGCCCTTTCGGACGATAGATGTAATTTACTTTGTTTTCTACTCCGATATATTCTGCTTCAATAAAATTGCAGAAGTAGGGAGCTGCTACTAATCTGCTTTTGTCATCCTTAGCACTGAAACGCCTCAATAGAACATAATTTTTATTAGGAATAAGAATAGATTTTGATTCCTCCAGTATTCGTACATATTGTTCTTTTTCAGGCTTTGGCATCGGCCACTCCAGAACCATTTGCTTTACGTTATGTAGCCAAAAGAGGGGAGCTAAAAATACTGTTCCGTTTTGATTTGCGTCAAGTAAATACTTTTTAGATCTGAATGCAACGAGAGGGCCGGTCGAAATTTGAATATTGTATTTATTTAAATTCCCATTCCAATTTTTAAAAACTCTCAAAATAGCTTCATCTGAATCGCTCGTTGGTAGGTACAATATTTTTTCATTTGAATTGAGGTCAATCAATTCCTTTTGGGCGAAAGATTTGATTATTGGAGAATCAATATCTTTTAAACCATATGATGAGTAAACATTTACTTTGTGTTTCGGATTTGGTTTTTCTTTTCGTGTTCCTTTTATGATAACCGTTTCCTGTAATACTTTATCTCTGTAGAATGTGTCTTTTCGGGAAACAAACAAATGCACTTTATCAATTTCAATTATTTTGAAGAAAAATTCACGGAATAACTTGAAGTAACTACCTGAAGCGTAACTTCTTGGAGTTATAAATATAAGTTGTCCATTTTCTTTTAGTAACCTTGCTGAAATGGCCATAAAAATGGCGTAAATGTTTGGATGCCCGTTAACAATGGCTTTTGCTGCAACTGTTCTTTTGTCGTCAATAGGTAGTTTGAAATAGGGGGGATTGGAAACAATAATATCGAATGGATTAATTGTCTGTGAAAACAAATTGCCGTTGTCTGTTAAGCAATCTGCGTTATCAAGAATAAAATCATTTGTGGAAATAGAGATTTTTAATCCGATATTTTTCTCTTTTAACCAAGTTCTTAAATGATCTAATGACTCATTTGTGTAAGGGATTAAAGCTTTATCCGTTTCGTACACTATCAAATCAATTTCCTTCAGTTTGTTGTTATTCCGAACAAGTGACTCAATTAAAGCACAAGTTAGAATGGCCGTTCCGCAACCTGGATCAAGTATTCTAAGAGAACCTTCTCCGGATTCTGCAAATGTCCCCATCAGTCCGGCTATTTCAACTGGAGTAAAAAATTGGCCGTTTATTTTTTTATGCTCTTGATTCACCGATTTGGCATAACCCAGCCCAAGCCGGTCAGCATAATGGCTTGGTAACTCATTAGCAGTTTTTTCTGTGAGTTTTTTATCTGCCATTTTTCTTTTTAGCTATATAGTTAATTTTCATTTCGGCCACCTGCATTGCTTTTACTGCCAATTCTTCGTCTTGCAACTCATTTACAAGCTTGTCGCTGATAAACGCAATCAAAAATTCATTCAGATCAACTTTATAAAACTTAGCCAAACGAACAACTTGATCCTTTGTTGGCATTCGCTCACCGCGTTCAATTTTGCTTAAAAGAGCCTGATCAATTTCTATTTCCGCAGCAACCTGTCGGAGTAATAGCCCGTTTTGCTCTCTAAGTTCTCTGATTATTTCCGCAATATTTTTCAACTTGAAATAATTTGACTTGACATTTAATGTCCAAAAGTAGCAAATTGATTATACCATTCAAAGGATAATTATTAACAATATCATTCACTGTCGTGTAGGTGAATTTTTAGATGTATGTTTTTGATTGTGATACTGTTTCGGCAAAAAACGCGAAAGATAGAAAGCAGTTTTGCACTTCAAAGTAGCTTGCATTTTTTGCACTTGCGCACACACTATTAGTTGTATATGCATTTGATAACCGGCAACCCTCTCAAAAAAATCATTTTGTTTTTCTTTGTGTTATCGAAATACTTGATTGCTCGTAACTCATCATATTTTTTTATTGAACGCAAAATATTTTCACGGTGAACCTACTTCCCCAATTTATTATTCTATCAATTCTTTCTAATGGGGGATAGTTGATTAAGCCAAATGGGGCGTTATTTTTATTTGACGTCCCAATCATGACTTTTGCATTGATTATAAACGGAATAATAATATTCGCATTTAATCCATATACGGTAAGATGAGGTTTGCCACTTGTAGTATATGAGCCATCATCATTTGCACCTCCCCACAATAAGCCAATAAGCAAGCCCCTTTCATCCAAAATAGGTGCGCCTGAACACCCGTAGGTGGTACTTAATCCAATTGAAAACCCATCATTAAAAAATTTTGGAGAACTCAACCTTGAAATAAGTCCACCCCTTGATGCAAATTCGCCTTCTGGGTAACCAATAATGTTTACTTCCTCTTTTAATACTGGAAGCAAAGCATTTTCATATGTGTTATCCATTCTCAGATAGGCGAAATATTTGGTTTCCTGTTCAATAGAAATTAAAGCGATATCATTTATTATGTCAATGCTTTTTATAGTTGCTTGAAAACGTTTTCCACTGTCATTTTCAACAATAATGGCTTTAGGTTGTCCACCAATTACATGAGCGTTTGTAATGATGTCACCTGTATTATTAATTATAACGCCTGAACCCTGATAAACTTGTGCGTGCGAAACGCCATAGATGATCAAGTTGCTTAAAAGAAAAATATAAAATTGCTTAACCATAATTATAAGATTTGCTTTTATTTAAAATAGACAATCTATTAAATTGTAGAATTAGATCTCACCACCACCACTTCACAGCTCCCGTCGCATCAGTTTAACCCAAGATAAAAGTGATGCTCCGGTTCTCTTTGCAGGTTGAGTACTTAAACGTTTTAAATAGTGCGATAACTTAGATGTCTCATTTTACTCTTTAATTATTTTCCCATCATCTTCGACCTTAAGAGTTAGCTATTCATATTTCTCTGCGTCAATAGCATTTTGAATGCTTTTTTGAACGGTTGTATTTTCTCCTAGCTTATTTCCTATATCAAGTAATCACTCATTAAATCATTAAAAGTTAAAGTTTTCATTGAAACGAATCCTGGTTACAATTTCGCAAAGATGCATTACTTTATAACTTCTATACTTGTGAATCAATCCCACCTATTTCCCAAATTTTATTTGCTTCGTGAAACGTAATCTTGTTCAGGAATAAATCCATCCAAAGACTTTCTACTTAAATTCACAGATAATAGAAATGTCTACAACCAAAATCATACTCAAAACCTTAAATTTCCTCCGAAATATACTAAGTTTTGGCTCATCCCTCCAAACCGCGACAGTGAATTTCAAAATCCATAAACTTTAGGCGCGAGTCCTTCATGAGCCCCTTGCCACCCGGTTGCCCCGATTTCAGATACACATTTTCCCTTTTCCATGCATCGGATTTTTTTCAACAGCGAATCTTTTGACTGATTTTCAGGCGCAAAAAATTGAGCGATTTTTTCTTGAAAGTGTCTTGCAATTTGCAACAGTTAGTTACGAACAAATTTTGTTCAAAACGTCTGAAAGCCTTGTCAGTAAAGGCTTTTGGGAGAGGAAGCGGATTTACAAACAAAGAGCGGTGCATAATTGTCGATAAAAAAATCGATTTGCTCTTGCACACGTCTTTTTAAAAAAGAATTTTTGTTCAGGTGATCGGCATTTTCAAAAACCGATTAATCAGAAAGATTTAGCGTAAAGGAAACTTATTTCTCGGAAACGAAATTTTTTCGGCTTCTCTGAGAGACTGGGAATCGTCACCTCTAAACAAACCATATTAACTTAAAATACCTGCTTTTTTAAAGATGAAAAGAGAAGTACTTCTGGAAGAAAATAAAGACCGCTTTGTGCTCTTCCCTATTAAATACCCGAAAATTTGGGAAATGTATAAAAAGGCCGAACAGAGCTTCTGGACAGCGGAGGAAATTGACCTCCATGCCGACCTGAAAGACTGGGAACGCCTGACCAATGATGAACGCCACTTTGTAAAGCATGTTCTGGCGTTTTTTGCCGCCAGCGACGGTATTGTGAACGAAAACCTGGCTATCAACTTTATGCGTGAGGTTCAGCTTCCTGAAGCGCGTTGCTTCTATGGCTTTCAGATCATGATAGAAAACATCCATTCTGAGATGTATTCGCTCCTGATCGATACATATATTAAAGACCTGGCTGAGAAAAATTACCTGCTCAGCGCTATCGAAACCGTTCCGTGCGTTACTAAAAAGGCGGAACAAGGCTGCGCTGATCCAGGAAGGAAGCTTCGCCGAACGTCTGGTTGCTTTTGCTGCCGTTGAAGGGATCTTCTTCTCGGGTTCTTTCTGCTCGATCTTCTGGCTGAAGAAACGCGGACTGATGCCGGGACTCAGTACATCAAACGAATTCATCAGCCGTGATGAGGGTATGCATTGCGATTTCGCCTGCCTGCTCTACGGTATGCTCGAAAATAAACTTCCGAAAGAACATGTTACCAATATCATCCGCAACGCTGTGGAGTGTGAACATGAATTCGTAACCGACGCTCTGCCGGTTTCACTGATCGGAATGAATGCAAAACTGATGTGTCAGTACATCGAATTCGTAGCCGATCGTCTTCTGGTTTCATTGGGCTGCGACAAAATTTACAATAGCACGAATCCGTTTGACTTCATGGAAATGATTTCGCTTCAGGGCAAAACTAATTTCTTTGAAAAACGCGTAAGTGAATACAAGAAAGCTTCCGTTGGTCAGCAGAAAGAAGAGAATGTCTTCAAGCTCGACGAAGATTTCTGAGAAAGTCAATCAATACCGAATAACGTTCTTTATATATACAACTTCAACTGCAGAAGAATTTGAGTTCAGCATCATTCAGAATAGTCGAGAAAAGAAATTTCCGGAAAATCTCCGGCATCTTTTTCCGCTTCCTTCTGAGTGATACTATTAACTCAGTCCTTCTTCTTCTGAAGAAAAACAGAAAGTACGATTTCGATAAATCTAAATTTACCGGAATCAATCTTGGCAGCAGCACCGACAATCCGAAAGGATGGATCGGTATCAGCGGAGGTATCACGATTTTCTTTGTGAATCTTCCGTCGTTCATCCTGCGAATGGTCTTTCCGTTTTCCGGAAGAAGCCGCAAGCAATCATTCAAAGAGTTCTATGCCGAAGTGAAAAAGGGAAAGGTGATTCATCACAATCTCTTCTATGGAATTCCATACAAAGACAATTCAGTTCCGTATGTGTTTTCCAGTCACTTCTTCGAACATCTGACTTATGATTCTGCCCGCTTTCTCATGAAAGAATCATTTCGTGTGATTGCTCCCGGTGGCGCTGTGAGAATTCTGGTTCCTTCGCTGGCATCGGAAGTGGAGAAAATGAAAGAAGCAATTCGGAATTTTGAGTCGGGAGATACTCAACCTGTTCAGACTTTCGTCACCGAACCGTATGAAGATCTTCAGGATTCATTCAGTTACCATCGCTTCATGTATGATGTGCCGGCATTGAAAAAAATAATTTCCGAAGCAGGATTCTCTGAAGTTGAAGAGTACCAACCCGGACAAGGTAGTTTTCCTGATCTCTCATCACTGGAGAAAAGAAAAAGTATCATCGTTCAGGGCATTAAAAAGTAGACACCTATAACAAACCCACCTAAACAACGCTTTTCATGTACGTAGTAAAAAGAAATGGACGCAAGGAGGCCGTGAAATTTGATAAAGTCACGGCGAGAATTCAGAAACTGGCTTACGGCTTGTCGGAACATGTCGACACTTTTGCCGTTGCGCAGAAAGTTATCGAAGGTATTTACGATGGCGTAACAACTTCTCAGCTCGATAATCTGGCTGCGGAAATTGCTGCATCGATGACTACCCGTCACCCTGATTTTGCATTGCTTGCCGCACGTATCGCCGTAAGTAATCTGCATAAGAACACCAAGAAGTCATTCAGCGAAACGATGCAGGATCTGTATGATTACATTGATCCGCACACAGGAAAAAAAGCGCCACTCCTGGCTGATGATGTGTATGAAATCATCTCGAAAAACCGTGAGCTGCTCGATTCTACAATCATCTATGATCGTGATTTCGGATACGATTACTTCGGATTCAAAACGCTGGAGAAATCATACCTGCTGAAACTTAACGGCAAAGTAGCGGAACGTCCGCAGCATTTGCTCATGCGTGTAGCTGTCGGTATTCATAAAGATGATATCGACTCTGTCATCGAGACGTACAATCTGATGAGCGAACGCTGGTTCACGCACGCTACACCGACACTTTTCAATGCCGGAACTCCAAAGCCGCAATTGAGTTCATGCTTCCTTCTTCAGATGGAAGACGACAGCATCGAAGGAATTTACAATACACTTAAAAGCTGTGCGAAAATTTCTCAGTCAGCCGGCGGCATCGGTTTAAGCATGCATAATATCCGTGCAACGGGCTCTTACATCCGCGGCACAAACGGAACTTCGAATGGTATTGTGCCAATGCTGCGCGTATTCAATGATACAGCACGTTACGTTGATCAGGGTGGTGGTAAGCGCAAAGGTTCATTTGCCATTTATCTTGAGCCTTGGCATGCCGATATCTTTGATTTCCTGGAGTTGAAGAAAAATCATGGTAAAGAAGAATTGCGCGCACGCGATTTGTTCTATGCACTCTGGATTCCGGATTTATTCATGGAGCGCGTTGAAGCCGATGGCGAATGGAGTCTCTTCTGTCCGAATGAAGCACCGGGACTGTATGACACTTACGGCGATAAATTCCGTGAGTTGTATCTGAAATACGAAGAAGACGGACGTGCACGTAAGAAAGTAAAAGCACAGGAGTTGTGGTTTGCCATTCTCGAATCACAAATCGAAACAGGCACGCCTTACATGCTTTACAAAGATGCATGTAATGAAAAGAGCAATCAGAAAAACCTCGGAACCATTAAGAGCTCTAACCTCTGTACCGAGATCGTTGAATATACATCGCCTGATGAAATTGCAGTTTGTAATCTGGCTTCTATCGCTCTGCCACGTTTCGTGGTGAACGGTGAGTTCGATCATCAGAAATTATTCGACATCACGTATGTGATTACGAAGAATCTGAATAAGGTAATAGACATCAATTACTATCCGGTTGAAGCTGCCCGTCGCAGTAACATGCGCCATCGTCCGATCGGTATCGGTGTGCAGGGACTGGCGGATACCTTCATCCTCATGCGCATGCCATTCGACAGCGAAGAGGCGCGTCAGCTGAATAAGGAAATCCACGAAACAATTTATTATGCAGCGATGACAGCTTCGAAAGATCTATCGAAGAAATTTGGTCCGTATGAAACATACGCCGGCTCTCCGGTATCGCAGGGAATTTTCCAATACGATATGTGGAATGTTGCTCCAACAAATCGCTGGGAGTGGGATGTACTGAAAGAAGAAGTGAAAAAATACGGCGTACGCAATTCATTGTTGATTGCACCGATGCCGACGGCTTCTACTTCACAAATCCTCGGAAACAACGAATGCTTTGAACCATATACTTCAAACATCTATACACGTCGTGTTCTCAGCGGTGAGTTCCCGATCGTGAACAAACACCTGCTGAAAGACCTCGTGAAATTGAATCTGTGGAATGAGTCGATGAAGAATAAGATCATCGCTGCCAATGGTTCTATTCAGGACATTCCTGAAATTCCGGCTGAGCTGAAAGAAATTTACAAAACAGTTTGGGAAATCAAGCAGCGTGCAATCATTGATATGGCTGCTGACCGTGGAGCATACATCTGCCAGAGTCAGTCGCTCAATCTGTTCATTCAGGATGCGAATTTCGCGAAACTTACTTCGATGCATTTCTACGCATGGAAGAAAGGCCTCAAAACCGGAATGTACTATCTCCGCACCAAATCAGCTGCCGATGCTATCAAGTTCACGGTGGATCACAGCTATCTCAAACAACCGGCCGCTGCTGAAGTAGCAGAAGCTGCCAACGTTACCAAAGAAGAAGCCTTCGCCCAAATGGCCTGCTCGCTCGATAACCCCGAAGCGTGCGAAGCCTGCGGCTCATGATCGAATAATTGCTTTTGTACATAGTACAAACCCTCCCGGTGTTATGACTACGGGAGGGTTTTTTTTGAATTCTGAATTCTGAATTCAGAATTTAAGCTTTTACCCACCAAAGTCTGCGGGAAACCAAATCCGAGATTTCATTTTTTATTTCTGTGATTGGAGCAGGGTCTCGCCATGGCGGATGGGAAACAAAACCATCCTCTCTTAATCGCACCTCACTTATCAACATCCCACTTCCTATAATTCTGCAAATGCAACGGGGAAGCTCTTTTGCCAATGCGTATTTTTACAAAAAAGATCACCAGAATGAAAAAACAGCTACTACTATTCTTCTTCCCACTCATGCTAAGCATGCCCGCAAAGGCGCAATATGCATTTGATGTGCTTATCGATTCATTACAAACGGTAAATCAGACAAGGGTGGAAATGACAACTGCTTATAATGGATGGATTTATGCTGCAGTTAGTTTGTTTGATTCCACTTCCAGTTCAGGTGGTATTGATATCCTTCGTTCTAAAGATGGTGGAACTTCCTGGAATTTTATTGATTCATATTATCTATCCGATGTTGAATATACGACACACGACATAATCGTCGCAGGAACAGATACAAATGCACTGACTGTATTTGTGTCCGGTGTTAATCACAATATTTCCGGAAATAGCTATACAATATTCGTTGACAGATACAATGGCACTCTGGGTACTTATCTTGGAAGCCCATTGAATATTCCTTATGGTACCAGAGCCGTCTATGATATCAAAATGGCTACTGACTATAATATTCCTGCAGTCGGCAGCTTACCTTATTCTGTTGCACTGGTTTATTCTTGTTTCAGCAGTACAAGCGACTCCATCAATTACATTTTGAGTTTGGATGGCGGTCAGACTTTTCCTCTCTATGAAAATGTTGCCACCACAGCCAGATATTTCAGAAATGTATCGATCAGCTACGGCCGAAGTTCTTCTGCATCCAACGGAAGATATTTTATTGCATGGGATCAATTCCAAAATCCATGGGATGTAGACGGACATATCTATAGCGCAAGAAACATCTCTACAATCGATGACGCATTTACAGTTCCTACGAATCTCGATAGCGTTGAATCATCTACGATCAATTATTGTCGTCGTCCGAGAATTTCAACTCAAGCTAGTGTTTTTGACAACGACAGTACATCCTTAACAGCTGTAGTTCTGGTTGAACGCGATTATCAGGGTAATGGCAGCGACATTGATGTTTTAGGGTTCTATAACAAGAAGGCACATACCAATGATTTTTGGACTCGGTTAGATGTAAACAATAACAGCCAGGTTTCCAAACAAGGCGATATCGCTTTCAATCTGAATAATACAATGTTTGAAGTCACTTATTTCGACAGTACTAATCTGAAACTGGCTCATGTAAATAATGATTTCAATCTGACAGCGCCTTCGGCCTGGAATGTTGTTAGCGATAATTACAGCGACCTGCAAACCGGATTATTGGATCCTAACCCTGTCATAAATGCAAATTCATACAGCGGAAATGTTTCTGTAGCGTGGACCAGAAACAATGGCTCGTTCAATCAAGCTTTCTTCGATGCTTACAATAATCCGAATCATTTCGTTTACGGCTCGCTTGACGTTGCAATTTGTGACGGCGATTTCTATACATTCGACGGTACGGATATTTATACAGCAGGAACATACTATGATACACTGGCATCAGCTACTGCAGGAATCGACAGTGTAGTGATATTTACACTGACGGTGAATCCGAATCCAACACCTACGGTTATCGCTGCCGGTAACGATGTTTCTACTCAAGCCTACGCATATTATCAATGGCATTTAGATGGAACAGATATCAGCGGTGCCAATTCTCAGTCGTATACTTGCACTGCCGATGGGTATTATTCAGTTTATGTTATTGACCTGAATGGTTGTGTTGGAAATTCTGATACGGTTTTTGTCAATGTGAATGATATCCCTGAAAATGGTTTGCTAAATGCTCATGTATATCCGAATCCGGTGAAAAATTTCATGACGGTTGACCCGGGCCAAAGCGGTGTATCCACCATTCTCTTGTTTGATGAAAAAGGTGCAGTAGTATTTTCAAAATCGATCGCCGAGAAATCTGTTCTTAATCTCGATGCCTTGCCTGCAGGAAATTACTCTGTGAGAATTACGAATGAAAGGAATTCAAGATCATTCCGGATCGTAAAGGAATAGCCGGGCTAAATTATTGCGCAAAAAAAATCAGCGACCTCTTCTATGAATGAAGAGATCGCTGTTTTTTTTTGAAAACGAATTATTGTTTTTCCAACATTTCGGCGGCAATACATAATTCCTTGTACCATTCTTCGCCGTATTTGCGTTCAAGTGATTCTTTCAGAAATTTATAGACAGGAACTTTCAGTGTGTCGCCCAGTTTACATGCAGCTTTGCAAATACTCCAGCGATCATAATTGATTGCTTCCATTCCGTTTTTCTGTTTTGTGATACGGATCGGGTAGAGGTGACAACTGACCGGTTTTTTCCAGTCTACCTTACCCTCGTAGTATGCCTTCTCAATGGCGCATTTTGCAACACCGTTATCGAAATAGGTATAAGCACATTCTTTGCCCTTAGCCAATGGTGTCACCCATTCTTTTCTTTCGTAGCGAATGTACCGTCCTTGCTTTTCTACTGCCTTAATTCCTTCCGGCGTCATGTAAGGCTTTACCTTGGGATAGATGTCTTCCAGAATTTTCAACTCATCATCCTCCAGAGGCGCACCATAATCGCCCTTCACACAGCATGCGCCCTTACAGGCATTCAGATCACATACAAAGTTCTTCTCAAAGATGTCTTCCGAGATCAGAGTATTTCCGATGTTTAGCATGGGGCGAAGGTAGGGAAATAGTTGCTTGGTGGCTTGGTGGCTTGGTTGGAGAGTTGTTAGTTAGCTGGTTGCTGGTTGCAGGTAATATGGGGGGGATTTAAATTCAGAATTCAGAATTCAGAATTCAGAATTGTAGTGCCAAGCAACCAGTAACCAGTAACAAGACAAGTAACCGTCTAACTAATCACTTGAAAAACACCCCTTTGCCTTCCCTCAGGTAAAAAATTTCCTGATTGACAAGCAATAATGCCTGTAAGCCACTATTTTCGCCACATGGCAAGTAATACCACTGAAGATCTCTTCAAAAACATCATTTCCCATTCTAAAGAGTATGGGTTTATTTTTCAGTCAAGTGAAATTTATGACGGCTTAAGCGCTGTTTACGACTATGGTCAGAATGGCGTGGAATTGAAAAAAAATATCCGCGACTACTGGTGGAAGTCAATGGTTCAGCTCCATGAAAATATCGTCGGTATCGATGCGGCTATTTTCATGCACCCAACAACGTGGAAGGCTTCCGGACACGTCGATGCATTTAATGATCCGTTAGTTGATAATAAAGATTCCAAGAAAAGATATCGCGCCGATGTTCTCATTGAAGATCATGTGGCCAAAATTGAAGGAAAGATTATTAAAGAAGTTGAAAAGGCTCGCCAGCGTTTTGGTGAGGCTTTCAACGAAGAGCAATTTCGCTCTACCAATCCGCGTGTACTGGAAAATCAGCAGAAGATTGATGCGATTAATGCGCGTTTCAAAAATGCACTTGAAGCCAATGATCTGGCTGAAGTAAAACAGATCATTCTCGATCTTGAAATTGTTTGCCCGATCAGCGGAACACGTAACTGGACAGATGTTCGTCAGTTCAATCTGATGTTTAATACGCAGCTGGGCTCAGTCAGTGAAGAGTCAAATACCATTTACCTGCGTCCGGAAACAGCTCAGGGTATTTTTGTGAATTTTCTTAACGTGCAGAAGACCGGAAGAATGAAAATTCCTTTCGGTATTGCACAAACAGGAAAAGCATTTCGTAATGAAATCGTAGCACGTCAATTCATTTTCCGTATGCGTGAATTTGAACAGATGGAAATGCAATACTTCGTTCGCCCCGGTTCGGAAGATGAATGGTATCACTTCTGGAAAGATGCACGAATGAAATGGCATCGCTCTCTTGGCTTCCCGCAGAATAAACATCGTTTCCACGATCACCTGAAACTGGCTCACTATGCAAAAGCGGCTTGTGATATCGAATTTGAATTTCCTTTCGGCTTTAAAGAACTTGAAGGAATCCACTCGCGTTCTGATTTCGATCTGAAAAATCACGAGCAGTTTTCAGGCAAGAAGCAACAATACTTCGATCCGGAATTGAATGAGAGTTATATCCCGTATGTCGTGGAAACATCGATTGGTCTCGATCGCATGTTTCTGGCAATTCTCTCGCAAAGTTATTCAGAAGAAAAACTGGAAGATGGTTCGGAGCGCGTAGTGCTTCGTATCCCTCCATTCCTGGCACCTGTGAAATGTGCTATTCTTCCGCTGATGAAGAAAGACGGATTGCCTGAAAAAGCTTCTGAAATTTTTGATCAGCTGAAATTTGATTTTGTTGTTACTTCAGAAGAAAAGGATTCAATCGGTAAGCGCTATCGTCGTCAGGATGCTATCGGTACTCCGTATTGCATCACAGTAGATCATCAGACGCTGGAAGACAATACAGTTACCATCCGCGATCGTGATACAATGGCGCAGGAACGTATTTCCGTGCAGGAAGTGCAGCGAATTTTGCGGGAGAAGGTGGATGTGAATATTGCTTTACGGAAGCTGTGAGCTTGGCGAGATGTTTTTTTCCCATCCGCCATTGCGAGACCTTGCTCCAAGCACAGAAATGAAATCGAAATCACAGAAAAAATGACCAAGCAACCAAGCATCTAATTACTAATCACCAATTACTAATTACTAAAAGAAAAGCCCCCGAAGAATCTCTCCGGGGGCTTTTCTTTTATGCTTTAAAATTGCTTATCGACGAATGATGAGTCGCTGAGTTGCTTCACCTGCATCGCTCTTCACTTTGATCATGTAAACTCCTTCCTGAAGGTCGGAAAGATCAAGTGATGAATTAAGTTCGTTTGATTTCAAAGTGAAACGTTTGATTTCAGAACCAAGCATGTTGGCAATTACAACTGTTGCAGCTTTACCGCCATTCACGTTCAGATTAACTGTACCGTGAGAAGGGTTTGGATAAGCTGAGAAGCTGAAAGGTTTTGCAATTTCGTTTACACCATTTACGATGCTTGCACAGAAATCATCAAATGCTACGTTTCCCGAATCTTTGTCGTAGAAGAATTTTACGTTCGTTGTACCTGCAGACAAAGCATACGTCATTGTTTGTGCTGTAGTAGGAATCGGATTGATCATAGCAATCTGATTATAAGTAGTTCCATCACTCGTTTCATAAATGTAGAACTTACCGTTGGCCAAAGTACCACCGCTGGCTGCGTTACCTTTCATCCAGAAGCTGATTTGATCTGCACCAAGAATGTTTGGAGTGATTGCAGTCGCTGAGTCGATACCGAACTTGTATGAATTCGGACCACTCGGACCGGAGCTTGCAGTACTTGTGTAATAGCTGTATTGACTATAGTAAGTCAATGTCCATCCGTTATAGCTGGCACTCGCTGTAGTAGTGTCGTAACCGGTCCACGTTTCACAGAACACATTTGTCTGAGCTTTCGAAGCTGTGAAAAACGCGCTGACCATAAATAGTAATGTAAAGATTCTCTTCATATTTTGAGGATTATTGTACTCAAAGTAACGAAATGTTTGCTTTTAATACAAGTTTTTAGGGGCTTGTGACATTTATGTGGCTTTCAGGGGGATAGGCGGCCTTTTCTGGCAGAAAAGTGGTTTAAAATGTCAGGACAGATCCGTTTCCCGCAGAATACGCAAACAAAAAAAAGACTTTCGCAGACTCCAGACAACCAAGAAACTAAGCAACCAAGCAACCAAGCAACCACTTACTTATTATTATACATCGACATCGTCCTATCCACCCCGATACTTACAAAACTCTTGATGATTTCAACAGCTTTGTCAATTCTTGCCGGGAGTTCGGTGGCTTGTTCTTTTGTCCAGCGGCCCAGCACGTAGTCGACCTGATGGCCTTTAGGAAAATCATTCCCGACACCAAAGCGGAGGCGGTTGTAGTCGGTAGTGCCGAGTACTTCAGCAATATCAGCTAACCCATTATGACCACCGTCGCTGCCTTTCTTTTTCAGGCGTAATGTTCCGAATGGAAGAGCAATGTCGTCGGTGACGATGATGATATTTTCAACTGCAATTTTTTCTGCCTGCATCCAATAGTTCACAGCCTTACCGCTAAGATTCATATACGTAGTAGGCTTGATGATCACCAGTTGTTTTCCTTTGAACTTTCCGTGATGAATCATTGCCAGCTTTTCAGTTTCAAAAAGTCGAGTCGGTTTTTCACCTTCTTTCAGTAAAGAAGTTGCAAGAGCATCGGCTACTTCAAAACCGATGTTATGACGAGTATAAGAATATTCTTCTCCGATATTTCCAAGTCCGGCGATGAGGAATTTGCTCATGTCACGAAGGTAGGCTTTCAATTCTGAATTATGAATTCTGAATTCTGAATTCATAATTGCCCCCAATATTCAATATTCAATTTTCAATATACAATCAAAAAAAAGCCCCCGTTTCCGGAGGCTTTAGTAAATTCTGAAGAGTAATATTTAAGATTACTTCTTTGCAGCAGCAGCAGGTGCAGCGGCAGCAGGTGCGGCAGCGGCAGCAGGTGCAGCGGCAGCAGGAGTGTCGGCAACAACGGCACGTGTCGTTTTCACGGCAGTGATTACGTTGTTTGGAGTGTCCAGCATTTCAACGCCCGGAATCTGAATATCGCGAATGCGAACGCTGTCGCCGATGTTCAGATTGTCGATTTTCACTTCTACAAAATCAGGAAGATCTTTTGGAAGTGCGTTGATTTTCACCTTACGCATTTTAGTAACCAGCTGACCACCGGCACGAACACCGGCAGCGTTACGCCGCCAATCTTTACAGGAATTTCAAGCGTTACTTTTTTGTTGTCGTTCAGTTCAAGGAAGTCGATGTGCTGAATACGATCAGACACCGCATGAAACTGAAGATCTTTCATGATGGCCTTGTAAGTTGCGCCTTCAATGTTGAGCTCAACTGTGTAATCTTCGGGTGTGTACACCAGTCCTTTGAGAGAAAGCGCCGGTGTACTGAAGTGGATTTGTTCTTTTCCACCGTAAAGTACACAAGGAACTTTTCCCTCTGCCCGCAGGGCTTTTGTTTCCTGCTTTGTCTGGGCTGCTCTTTTGGTTCCGTTAATTGAGATTGATTTCATTTTATATTGGTTTGTTAGTTGCTTAGTTGCTTGGTTGCTTGGTTGCTTGGTTGCTTGGTGTATTTCTTTGAAATTCAGAATTCAGAATTCAGAATTAATTTACTCTACTTCATTTGTCAAAAACAACTCACTAATACTCTCATAAACATACACCCTTCGGATAATGCGTGAGAATAATTCGGCTGTGTTGATGACTTTTATTTTACTGCACTCTTTTCTCAGCGGGATAGTGTCTGTCACGACCAACTCCGTAAGTCTTGAGTTTTCGATACGATCGTAGGCTTTGCCCGAAAGAACGGCGTGTGTACAAAATGCACGAACACTTCTTGCGCCTTTGTCGAAGAGCATTTCTGCTGCTTTGGTGAGCGTGCCTGCAGTATCAACGATGTCGTCAACGAGGATGATGTCGCGACCTTCAACTTCTCCGATGACCGTCATCGTATCCACTTCGTTTGCTTTCTTGCGTTGCTTGTCGCAGATCACCATTTCAGCGTTGAAATACTTTGCATAACCTCTGGAGCGGTTAACGCCACCCATGTCAGGTGCTGCAATCGTAATCTTCGGCAGATTGAGTGTCTCTATGTAAGGAACGAATAATGATGATGGATCAAGATGATCCACCGGAATGTCAAAGAAACCCTGAATCTGCGGTGCGTGAAGATCCATTGTAACTACTCGTGTTACTCCGGCAGCGCTAAGCAGATTTGCTACCAGCTTGGCAGCAATGGAAACTCTCGGCTTGTCCTTACGGTCGCTGCGCGCAAAACCGAAATAAGGAATTACCGCTGTGATGTAATGCGCAGAGGCGCGTTTGGCTGCATCAATCAACAGAAGCAACTCCATGAGATTATCAGAAGGAGCAAACGTTGACTGAATAATAAACACATCACAACCACGAACCGATTCGTCAAAGGAAGGAGAGAATTCTCCGTCACTGAATCTCGCCACATTTACATTTCCAAGTGGAAGGCCATAAGCTGTGGCGATCTTTTCTCCGAGATATCTTGTAGATGTTCCGGAGAATAACTTTACGGTACGCTGTTCCATGGTGGGGTGCCCTTTTTTCAAGGGTTGCAAAGAAAGCAAAAATGCGGGTTTTTGGCAAGGGAAATCTGGCTTTTTCAGGGAGGAAAATGCTTGATTTTGAGGGAAAATTGAGGGGTCTCATGGAAGACTGGGGGGGATTTGATAAAAGAGGGGTAAATAATACCACTTAGACATCGGAGGCACAGAAAGAATGAAAGGCCTTTTGATGTAGCATGGCCGGAAAATTCACGGCAAATATTTGGTACTCCAATACTGCATTGAGAGCATTGGCCAAAAATCCGGAACTTTTATTTTTCGGTTTCGATTTAAAAGTAATTTCGAATTGAATTCTCAAATCTAACCTCATGAAAAGAGCTTTACTTCTCTCTGTTTTTCTTTTATCTGTAATTGTTGCTTCAGCACAATTGCAATCGATTCGTCCTAATAACGGATTCAGAGGACAAACACTGACAACAACCATTACTTCTGCCTGGGGAGTACTTTCAGGAAGCAGTGGGCCATACAACTATCAGGATATTTTCCTGCAGCAAGGTTCGACGATTATTTATTGCGATCCGTCTTTTAACCCTTCAACAAATATTTATAATAACGGATGGGGAATGAATTACGATTCTCTTTATTGTATTTTTAATATTCCGGGAAATACTCCTACCGGTTTGTATGATGTGCATATGTATACTTATGATCCATGGAGCGGGGGTACGATCGACAATACATTAGCAAATGGATTTCTGATTCAGGGAGGATATGCCGGGGATATTTCAGGAACAGTGTATTTTGATTTGAATCAGAATGGAGTAAATGATGCCGGTGATTTGCCGTTGAGCAATCAAAGAGTTCTCCTTAGTCCATCCGGATTAATAGCCTTTACTGACACCGGCGGTCACTATACTGCAATGGTCGACACAGGTACATTTACTGTGAGTCCAATATTAGGACCGGGTTATAGTCAAACTTCATTGCCTCTGACGTATTCAGTTACCACACCTCCGAGTTCGGCAGGAAATGATTTCGGTTTATACTCCAATTCTGCATTGTATACAAAAGATTTCTATGTCTGGACTCATCCTATGCGATGCGATGTTCATGGCTATTCATATGTCTTAACCTCGAATACGGGACTATTCCCGCTTGATGGTAAAATCACGATAATTCACTCAGCAAATCTGCCATTTGTTTCATCGAATCCAATGCCAAATCAGGTCAATGGTGATACTTTGATTTGGACGTATAGTAATTTACAACCGGGACAGAGTTTCAATCTCGGTAGCTCCGGTTGGATAACATATCAGGATCCACCTGCCGGACAAACAATTTGGTATACGGTTATTGATAGTGTTTTCGATACAAGTGGTATTCTTAAAAATGTTTACAGCATGAGCTGGAGTTTTGTTGTAAACTGTTCGTGTGATCCGAATGAAAAAGATGTTTCTCCTGTCGGTATTGGCGCGAATCATTATACTCCTATGAATGATTACCTGTATTATACACTCAACTTCCAGAATACCGGTAATGACACAGCCTTCAATGTTCATATCGTCGATACAATTTCTTCTGCACTTGATCTGAATAGCCTTGAAATAGTCGGTAGCAGCGATCCTGTTCATGCACAGATGAGCAGTACGGGCGTGGTCGATTTCTTCTTCGATAACATCCTGTTGCCGGACTCAAATATCGACGAGCCGGGCAGTCATGGTTTTGTAGGCTTCCGGATAATGCCAAATTCAGGTCTGCCTGATCCAACAGTAATTAATAACACAGGCTATATTTATTTTGATTTCAATTCAGCTGTAATTACGAATACAACTCTTAACACGCTCACGAATCTGCAATATCCTGATGCGAACTTCAATGCTGCAGGAACATCAGTATGCGCAACGAATTGTATTCAGTTTGCTAATCAGATTCAGCCGGGTACTACTTATCAATGGAGCTTCCCTGGTGGAAATCCGTCGTCGAGTACAGATCCTCAACCGCAGGTTTGTTACTTCAACGCCGGCCATTATGATGTGACCTTAATCGCCACAAATGCTCTTGGCAGCGATACCATGTCGCAGCCTTCGTACATCGAAGTATTGGCATTACCGACAACTCCTGTTGTGACCCAGGTGGGAGACAGTTTGATTTCAAATACCGGTTATGCTGCCTATCAATGGTACTATATGGGTAATCCGCTTCCGGGTGAAACTTCTTCTTCAATGCTTGCAACACAGGACGGCGACTATGCACTCGTAGTCACAAATGCAAATGGATGTCAGACAAGCGTTGCCATTCTGAATGTGGTTACCGGAATTGCTGACGATCCTTCATTGGCTGATGCACGCATCTATCCTAATCCAAGCGATGGTAATTTCGAAGTACAATATCTTTCATCCGGCAATTCATCTGCACGAATTGAAATTGTAAATGCTGCCGGACAAATAATTCAGACAGAAATTTCCCCTTCGCAACGCGGAAAAAATAAATTCGAAATGAATAATATTCCTCAAGGCGTGTATACTCTCCGCCTGATCTCCGAATCAAAAACCATCATTAAAAAACTAATCATTGAGAGGTAAAAAATCTTTTCTTATCTGACCCATCTTCGACAGAGCCCGGATTATTCCGGGCTTTTTAGTATGTAGTAAGTAGTAAGTAGTAAGTAGTAAGTAGTCTTGGATTATGTCTATTTACTACTTACTACTTACTATTTCCCGTCTTTCATTCGTTCAAATCTTCTGATGACCTAAATGCATAAAAAATACTTTTCACTTGGCATGTATGGCTTTTTAGTAAGTAGTAAGTAGTAATTAGTAAGTAGTCTTGGATTATGCCTACTTACTACTTACTACTTACTACTTACTATTTCCCGTCTTTCATCCGTTCAAATCTTCTGTTGACCAAAAAACATAAAAAATTCTTTTCACTTACTATGTATTTCCTACTTTTATTCAAAATTCTCTCAGCCAATGAAAGCTAAATTACTTTTTACATTTTTCATATTCCTGATTATCTGCAGCGGAGTTATTGCTCAATCGATTAATCCAAATTACGGTTACAGAGGTCAGCACATTAGTACAACAATAACTTTTGCGTCGGGATCATTTTCGATTGGTTCAGGCCCAACGGGAAATCAGGATATCTACCTTCAACAAGGCAGTACTGTAATCTACGCTGATGTGAATTATCAGACCTTCCTGCAAGGCGATTCTTTATGGGCCGATTTTTCGATTCCTCAGAATTCTCCTACCGGATTGTACAATGTTGTTGTTTTGAATTATTTCTATGACTGGGGTACACAAACGTGGAGTTATATAAACGTTGGGTTTGCAAACGGATTTACTGTAACCGGAAATGATGCAAACATCAGCGGAGTAGTGTATGCTGATCAGAATAGTAATGGTCTTCAGGATGTCGGGGAAACCGGATTGGGCAATCATCGTATCAGTATTACACCGCTGAATATCGTTGCCTTGACAGATCCAAATGGAAATTATTCCATGTATGTTGATTCAGGTACTTATACAGTTTCTTATTCGCCTCCATTTTCCTACACTCAAACTTCGTCTCCGGCCAGTTATAACGTAACTGTACCGCCTGATACTTCAGGAAACGATTTCGGTGCCTATAGTAGTCAGTTTGAATATCATCAGCAATTGAATGGTTATCACGGTGTCATTCGTTGCACAGGCGGTTCAATCGGTGCTAGTATTATCAATTATGATGCGTTTAATGCCAACGGTAGCCTGACTATTATTCTTTCACCTAATCTTTCAGCTTCTACTATTTACCCTGGAAATGGAACAAACCTCGGCGATACCGTCAGGTGGAATTATTCCGGTATTAGCTATGGAAACAATTTTAGTGCGTATGTTAACCTTCACCCTGTGAATGCCGGACAATTGGTTTGGTATTATATCATAGATTCTTTGTTCGACAACTCAGGAAATTTCCTGACTGCATACATGGATTCTTTCATGACCGTTTCGCGTTGCTCATATGATCCGAACGATAAACATGTGATGCCTTTCCATGCCGATGCAGGTAACAGAACGCCGATGGATCATGAGTTAGCTTTCACTATCAACTTTCAGAATACAGGAAATGATACTGCATTTAACATTACCCTTGTTGATACAATGAGTTCGTCGCTTGATCTCAATACTCTGGAAATTTCAGGTAGTTCACATCCGGTGAGTGTTCAATATTCTCCTTCAGGTGAAGTGAGATTTAATTTCCGGGATATTTTGTTGCCTGACAGTACAACAGATGAAACCGGTAGTCATGGTTTCGTAAGTTACAGGATTCATCCTGTAGCAAGCTTGCCGGACCCAACAATAGTCAGAAATACAGCCTATATTTATTTTGACTACAATTCCCCTGTCATTACAAATTCAACCATTACCACCTTTACGAATCTCCCGTATCCATCAGCATTGTTCAACTCCGGTTCACCTTCAGTTTGCGCTAATGATTGTGTTCAGTTTCATGTTCCGGCACAAGCAGGAACCACTTTCAACTGGTCGTTCCCGGGCGGAACTCCGTCTACCAGCACCGACACTATGCCTACTGTTTGCTATGCAAATGCAGGCAGTTATAATGTGTTGTTGATTGCTACGAATGCTCTCGGAAATGATACGCTCCTCCAGCCGTTGTATGTTCAGGTTGCCGCATTGCCTGCTACACCTTCTCTGGTACAGAGTAACGATAGCCTGATTGCACCTGTAGGATATTCTTCCTATCAGTGGTTTTATAATGGTAGCCTCATCCCGGGTGAAACCGGAAATGCAATTCAGGTTGTACTCGATGGAGATTATTCACTGTTCGTGACTAATGCTTCAGGCTGTCAGAGCAGTGTCACAATGCTGAATGTTCAGGTCGGAATTGAGAATTTAATTTCAGAAGCAAATGATTTTGTTATCTTTCCGAACCCTTCAGCAGGTAGCTTCAGGATAGCATTTAAATCGTTTGATAAGGAAGTAAGAATTGAATTGCTGAATAATGTCGGTAGCGTGATTAATTATTTTAATGTGAATACCGCTAAAAATTTAAATGAAGTAGAATTAAATGATCTGCCTTCCGGAATGTATACCATCCGATTGATCAGAAATAGCGGAGTAAGTTGTCAAAAAGTGTTTGTTCAAAATTGATGCGATTCGTCATATTTACTACAGAAGTGCATGCTTACATTTGGCAGCGCTGACAGGATATGACGCAACATATTAGAGTCAGTTTGTTTTCGTGTTAAGCGGGTTAAAAGTTTTCGGCTTTCCTGACCAAAAACAGGATACCTTGAGAGGTTGAAGACATAACCCCTGTTGATCAGGCGCCCTGCAACGCACAGGGCGTCTGTTTTTTTATATATGTCTTAAGACAGCTTCAGGTTTCAAATTCAGAATTCTGAATTCTGAATTC
>JAXLTM010000012.1:0-76805 GCA_046330055.1 Bacteroidia bacterium
TCTGGTCACAGAAGGCCCTTCAAAACATATGGGTGGATTCATCGCACTTGTTGTGTTTACTTATGTGTTTTATGCCGTCTATGCAAAATTCCGTGAACAGGCTTGTATCGTAGTTTGTCCGTACGGACGATTGCAAGGCGTTCTTCTCGACAGAAATTCATTCGTTATCGCCTATGACTACGTAAGAGGAGAACCACGTGGAAAAATGAAGGCCAATGAAGAGCGCAAACTGGGCGACTGCATCGATTGTCATCAATGCGTTGCTGTTTGTCCGACAGGAATTGATATCAGAAATGGTACACAACTGGAATGTGTGAACTGTACTGCTTGCATTGATGCCTGCAACGGTATCATGGAAAAAGTGGGCTTGCCTAAAGGATTGGTACGTTACACAAGTGAAGCAAATATTGCAGAGAAGAAAAAATTCAAATTTACAACAAGGATGTATGGCTATACAGCTGTACTGACGATTCTCTTTACTACGCTCGTAACACTGTTGCTCATCAGAACTGATGTTGAAACTACCGTTCTTCGTACTCCGGGACAATTGTATCAGGTTGTTGATAGTTTACATGTTTCCAATCTGTACAATATTCAGATGGTAAATAAAACTTTCAATGATCTTCCATTGGATATTGAACTGGTGGAACCTCAGGGTACAATTAAGTTTGTAGGTGAGAAGCCAACAACTCTTCGTAAAGATACAATGGCAGAAGGAGTATTCTTCGTGGTATTGAATACGAATGAGCTAAAGGCGTTGAAAACACCGGTACTGATTAATATTAAATCCAACGGCAAAATTGTTTCTAAAGTAAAAACAAATTTTCTCGGACCTAATAACTGATAAAAATGAAACTCAACTGGGGACATGGCATTGCCATCTTTGTATTGATCTTTATTGTGTTTATACTCAATCTGGTTTATAAATGCACAAAGGAGAATGTTGATCTGGTAAGAGCCGATTATTACGATAAGGAAATTCATTTCCAGGATCAGATTAACAGTACCAATAATACCAAGGCTCTGGCCACACCTTTAAATGTGCTTTCTCAGAATAATGAAATCAGGATCGATTTCCCGCAATCACTGAAAGATAGCGGGGTAGAGGGTACGATTACATTGATGAAACCCGACAATGCAAAATTTGATTTCAATGTTCCGGTGAGATGCGACGGAAATCTGACACAGGCTATACCTTCTGAAAAGATGCAGAAGGGCCTCTGGAATATTATCATCAATTTCAAATCCGGTTCAACGCCATACTATTTTGAACAAAAGTTAATGGTCAATTGATATGTGGATTATCACTGCATTTCTCTTTGGTTTTCTTGGAAGCTTCCACTGCGTTGGGATGTGCGGACCTATTGCACTCGCATTGCCTCGTAAAGCGAACACTTCTTTGTTAGGAGGTAGACTCATGTACAATACCGGTCGTGTGCTGACGTATTCAGTTCTTGGTGCCGTAGCCGGAATATTCGGAAAGACTCTCGCAATGGCCGGATTTCAGAAAGCTGTTTCCATCACTTCCGGTGCCTTCATTATCGTATTGGTTGCATGGCCGTTTTTAGTGAAGGAAAACACTTCCGGATTTCTTTACCGGTGGACCTCTGCTGTGAAGATGTTGTTCAGGAAACTCTTTTCGAAAAATTCACCTCTAACGATGTTTTTTATCGGAAGCGTCAATGGTTTACTACCGTGTGGTTTTGTTTATCTGGCTATGGCAGCATCAATTGCTATGGGCAGTATCGCAGGAAGTGCCGGCTATATGCTGCTTTTTGGTTTGGGTACATGGCCAATGATGCTTGCACTGTCATTAGGCGGAGGCGCAATCAGCACTCGTTATCAGTCGATTTTTCGCAGAGCAGTTCCTTTTATCGCCGCAGCTCTTGGCGTGTGGCTGATTTACCGCGGAATCATGATTGAAAGCCATTCCTGCTGCCATCGTTAACAGGCGACCCGGCAGATTTTTTCATCAAGCCCTGTCTGATTTCACATGACAAAATATATTTTTCCGTAATGGAAATGGGAGTATCTTTGAGATAAACCAAGAAGAAATCGTTATGGCAAAAACTGCTGTTGTTATCCTCCTCCTCCGGACCATCACCGGCATCCTGTTCTTCTTTCAGGGGTATGATAAACTGTTTAACATTAAAGTGCCGAATGTTGTAAAAGCTTTCAACGAATCTTATGCAAGGCTCATACCCGGACCACTTTTATTCCTGGCTGTTTATTGCTCTTCGTTAATTGAATTGCTGGCCGGTATATGTCTCTTTCTCGGCGTGTTCAAAATCTATGCACTCTACGCGCTTTGCGTCAACTTATTCTTCGTTGCCTTTTCCTTTTCACTCATCAAACCAATGTGGGATATGCAATTCTACTTCCCCCGCCTGATTCTCATCTCCGCTCTTCTTTTACTCAGCGGAATGAATGATCCTTTTTCCCTGCAAGCATTTCTGAAGTTAAATTGAATATTGAATATTGAATATTGAATATTGAATATTGAATTGAAAGATTGCTTTTCTTCAATTTACTCTCTCACTTACACCTCTACTAATTACTACTTACTACTTACTAATTACTAAAAAAACAACCCTCTCCACCTTGCAGCAGAGAGGGTAAACCACATGAACACCTGATAAAGAATTTACGATTTAACGTACGGTAATAGAGTTAAATCAACAGATATCTTTGCGTCAGCTGCAACTTTATCTTTTACAACTGATGGAATTGTTACTTTGAAATCAGCTAAAGTGATTTTGAAATTTGATTTAGCTGCAGTGATAGCGCCGCCTTTTACTGTTACGGTTCCTGTTGCTTCTACGGTTTTAGTAACTCCGTGAAGTGTCATGTCGCCTTTCACTTTTACATTGTAGGTGCCGTCTTTCTTCAGGTCAACAGAACTCATGTCTGTGATTGTGCCTTTGAAAGTACACTTAGGATAGGTATCAGATTCTACATAGTTTTCATTGAAGTGTTCCTGCATCAATGCTCTCTCGAAAGCAAATGCTTTCATGGCAAGCATAAATTCCATTGCACCTGTTGATGCATCAATAATGCAAGTCACCTTTTCATTGGTGCCTTCAATTTTCTCCGGTGATGCCGGGGTTGTACAGTCAAAATAAATTTTGCCATTTTTGGTGAAGTAACGGTTCTGACCGATGCTTACTCCTGATAATAATGCCAAAAAGGCAACGAACACTAATTTTTTCATAGAGAATTATTGGTTGTTTAGGTTGATTTAATTACGCAGCAAAGAATAATGTAGTCGATTAGTGAAAGTATTATTGCTCCACAACGCAGTCGACCATTACAACATCCATCAGTACACCGGTACAGGTTCCTTTGATCTTTACCTGATCGCCGACATTCAATGTGCTTACTTTTTCAGCAGCATTTCTTTCAAAGTCGCAACCAATTCCGGCAAGATCCGGACCGGCGAGTGTAATGCTGACCTTTCCTTTTTCATCTTTGGTCTTCTCGGAAACTACTCCGGTTACCTCAACTACTTTGCCCAGGTACTTGGCATTGGCACCTTTTTCATCCTGCTCATAAGCAGTGATCAGGGCTTCTGAATTGAGTTTAAAATCAGGTGTAACATCTGCCAGACTCTGATGTGGTTTGTTGAACAGATAAAAACCATAGGCCGCTCCTGAGAGGATTGCGATGCCGATTACGAGGAATATTTTCTTTTTCATTGTCACAACAAATGTATCGTTGAATTTTGTAGAGATATTGAAGTTACCGGAAATTGTAAGATTAGCGGTAAATTTTAGTGATTGTGCGGTGTACCGTGCGAAATCGCAGACTTACCATACTCTTACCCAATACTAAGAATCAATACTGCTAAAACAATCATAAAGATTAACCCTGCAAGGAGGATATCTGTTACGTATCTTTTGACTGATTGCATGCTGATTCTGAGTATTACAACGTAAAAATATAGCCATTGTTTGCGCCGGCGAACCGTATGTTGCTGAACGGGAATAATCAGAATCTGAAGCCGAAATAAATGGGGAAATTGTCATGAAAAAGTCTCAAAAGCCCCTGTTTTCAGGCCTTTCGGCTATTCTTTGCCGCCCAGCCATTCTTTGAAAAACGGACTTCTTTCGGTGCTTACTATCGTGTCCATGTTGATCGGCGGCTTCAGATTTACTTTTACTCTCGACTTGCTGAAAGAGAACATTTGATCAATACTGTCGATGCCGATAATAAACTGACGGTTGATCCGGAAGAATTTTTCAGGATCAAGAATCTGTTCCAGCCGGTCAAGATTATAATCGACGTGATAGGTGTGATTATCCTTCGTTTTCAAAAAATTGATCTTGTCCTCTGTGTAAAAATAGGCTACATCATCAATTTCTACTGCCTTAATATGCTCACCGTATCTGATCAGAAAGCGTTTCTTAAAGCCTTGTTTTAAATCACGGAAACTCTCCAGTAATTTAGTCAGATCAGGCGCCGCTTCTTTTTTCTCGTGGTATTTTCTGTATTTCTCAATAGCTCCCGCTAACTCTTCCTTCTTTACAGGCTTCATCAGGTATTCAACACTGTTTACCTTGAATGCCTTGATGGCGTATTCATCATAGGCCGTAGTAAAAATGACGGGCGCATTCACCACGGTCATCTCAAATATTTCAAAACTGTTTCCGTCGGCAAGGTGAATGTCCATTAATATTAAATCAGGCGGCGGGTTCTGCGAGAGGTAGGCCACGGCTGATTTAATACTCACTATCTGCTCAGGAATTGTTGCATCAGGAATTATTTCAAGAATCATCTTTTTGAGTCGTTCTCCTGCCGGCTCTTCGTCTTCAATGATCAGAATTCTCATAGGTCTTGGTCTTTTATAATCGGAAGTGAAACAATAAAACGGTTTTCGTTGATGTCAATGTTTACCGCTTCTCTTGTCAATAATTTGTATCGGTTAATAATGTTCTGCAATCCGACTCCTTCTGAAGTTTCTTTGTTGATCTTCGGGTTGATATTGTTGCTCATTACTATTCTGCCTGCGGATATGAATAAATCGATTTTCAGAGGAGTTTCTCTGGAAACCGCATTGTGCTTAATTGCATTCTCTGCCAGCAATTGTAGCGTTAGCGGCGGAATGGCCTGCCCTTTCATTTGCTCCTGTTGTATGTCACATATATACTCCAGCGATTTACCATACCTTTTTTTCTGAATGAAAATATACTTGCTTACGAGATTTACTTCTTCTTCAAGCGGAATAAGTGTCTTCTCTCTGTAAGATACAATGCTCCTGAAAAATTCTGAAAGCTTTTCTACGTATTCTATGGCGAGTTCAGGCGTGGTTTCAATTACAGATATCAGTGTGTTGAAACTGTTGAACAGAAAATGCGGATTCACCTGATTCTTCAGTGTCTCATACTGAAATTCGATGTTCTGCTTCTGCAGTAAATCCAGTTTGCGGATATTGTGTTCTCGTCTTTTTACGATGTAAACAATAAGCGCAACAATAAGACCGACTAAGATAATGCGGAACCACCAGCGTTGCCAGTAAGGTGGTGATATGGTAAATTGATAGGTGAGTTCTTCTGAATTGCTGAAGTCCGAATTCAGAGAAGACCGGATTCTAAAGGTATAGGTGCCCGGCGCCAGCTTGCTGTATGTCACAGAGTGGTCCTTGGTCTGAACCCATTTCCCGGAATAAGCATCCAACATGAAACTGTAATTGACCCGCTGCGGATCTCCATACCATAAGCCAGAAAACTCGAATCGAAAATTGTTTTCGTCGTACTGAAACAGATGTCTCGTAGTGTCAACTGTTTCGTTGAATAAATAGATGTTACGTAAATCGAGCTTGGGAGCTGATAAATGGAAATCATTATATGGATGATAAATCAGAATGCCTCTTTCTGTTCCAATGTATACCGTGCTGTCTGCTGATTCGGAAATGCAATTCAGATCAGGGTTGATATCGGATAAATTTTCTTCTGTAGAATGGTAGATGATCGCTCTTGTATCCGGATTGATCACGTCAAATCCGTTAGCATGAACAACAATGAGCTTTCCATTCGAAGTGCAGTAAATTGAAGAAGGTGAGGGGTCCGATAATCCGTCTTTAGTCGTAAGTGTAATCAGTGAATCTTTATTGTAACATCCAATGCCTGCATCGGGAATCGTAAACCAGATTCTTCCTTTTTTGTCTTCAGTAAATGAATGGACGGCACTTGCATTCATAGGAATATTAATGAGCTGGTCTTTGTCCAGAAAAAATGCTCCGTGCTCATCTGTCCCAAACCAGATTCTTTTCTTTGAGTCTATAAATACAGTGTACACATAGTCGTTCGACAATCCGTCTGAGGTTTTTCTGTCAATGCTGATTTCTGCATTGTCTGTATTCCCGTTGGCTGTAATCGTCATTTTTACCACGCCGTTAAAACCGCCAATCCAGATGTTGTCTCCTTCACCGGTAATAGAAAGAACACTCGACTCTTCAATCTTTGCCTTCGCTGTAATTTGCCTGAACTTGCCTGTTGCCGGATTTAGTCTGTAAACGCCTTCTCCCAGTGTACCTATCCACAGATAACCGTATTTGTCTTCGTAAATAGTTACAACATCGGCCGGATTTTGTGTATTGCTGAACATGTACTTTTGTGCCTGCATATTTCCACGGGCATCATAGGAAACTTTACTCAGGAAATTATCAGGACAAAACCAGATGTTGTTTTTTGAATCAACATATATACAGTGAATAAGATTCAATGCCTGACCATTCACATTTTTCCATAATGTTATTTTTGATCCGCTCGTCCGGTAAAGATGAATGGATTCACTGATCCAGATATTATTCTCAAAGTCACTGATGATGTCTCCGGGCTTCTTTATCGTATAACCTTCGGGTTTGAGTTCGCTCAGCTCGTGCTTATCATTAAGCAGAAATACTCCATTCTCTTCTGTGATGATCCAGAGTTCATTGTTTAGCGGAAGTATCTTGTTGACCTGACCGGATTGCCATTGCGGAAATGAAAAAATTACCTTAGATGAAATGTAGTCAAATTGTGCAATTCCGGATTCCTGAAAACCCAGCCAAAGTTCTCCATTGTTTGTTACCGTAATTGTTCTGACAATGTCGTCGGGAAGACCATCTTTATGTGTGAACGAGCTCTGACTTTTAATCCCGTTGGAAAAGCGGATGATATTGACTCCTTCGTCGGTGCCTACACAGATTCTGTCATCCGGCAGTTGAGCCATACCGTAACAGAAATTGTCAGTTAAACCGTCGTTCTGATCGAAGTTGTAAAATCTTTTATTGCTGTAGACGTAAACGCCTTCTCCCTTGGTGGATATATACAACTGACCTTGTTTGTCTTCACAAAAATCGCTGATGCTTACTTTCGGAAATCCTTCCTGCGGAGAGAAGACAGTAAGATGTTCACTGAGTATCTGAATGATCTTGCCATTCTCATAACCGGCCCAAACCATTCCTTTGTGATCCTGATAAATTGCAGTCACCGAACCAAAACTCAAGGAATCTGTGCCTGGTACTTTTGTGAATGTCAGACCATCGAATGTGAAAATGCCTTTATCAGTTCCGGCCCAGATCAGGCCATTTCTGTCAGTGTACAGTCGGGAAAACTTAGGGCGTGAGCCTTCACTGCGGATGTCGAATGACTTGGTCAGCAATTCTTTTCCTTGAGGCCTGACTTGCTCCGGAAGAAAAAACAGAATTGAAAGAATTAGAAATATCCTTAGCTGACTCACTATTTGTATTTTTTATTCAATACGGCTTTAACATCAATACTGATTTCGCTGGCGATTTTTTCATGAACAACCTTCGGAACTTTAATGTTGTGATCAGAGAGCAATACATTAAAGTGAGATTCAAGCTCAACTTTTCCGCCGTTGATTGTAATCGTAGATCTGATAATCCTTTCCTGCTCCACACCATGGATCCAGAATTTTCCTTTGGCGCGGATATCGTACACTCCGTCTTTTGTTAAATCAACCGTCTCTATGATCTTGCCCATAAATGTAGCCTCGGGGTATTTTTCCGTTTCAAGATACTTTTCGTTGAAATGCTCCTGCTGTAGTGTGCTGTTAAATCCCTTGAATGTTTGCAAGGCAACTTTAAAAACATATGTCCGGTGAACAGGATCGAGAATACCACGCAACTCATCCGATACAGCTTTAATTAATTCCTGCTTGGCCTCTGATTTAAATGAGACATGTCCATTGTCTGTGTAATAAAATTGTATTTCCTGAACCGGTGCAGTCTGAAAGGCTGACAGCAAAAGGAAAAGCGGTGTGAGTAGGGTGAATCTGAAAATAGACGTACGACTGAAGTTGGTCTTTGACACGCAAAAGCTGTTTTATTCCGCACTAAAATAGCAGTTTTTTCTGTCATTAAATAATCTAAACCACTTTCAAGGCAGACTTATTAATTGCTTGCAGGGAATTGTTGTTTCTCTCCTTTAAACTTCCTGTGTTGATCTCCGGAACCGGCCTGATGTGAGCGGGATTAATGCCGATTTTAACTCCGGCCAACAGCCCCGCTGCTTAGCTTGCCTTTACCTCAGCGAGAGAAAACATGCCGGTAAATTCTCTCTGTGGCACCGGCATTGTCAATTGTGTATTGTAAAGCTCTCTTTGAAGATTCTGAATACTTTTGTTCGTTATTCATTAATTCATTGAAGAGGGTAGAAGCTTCACTTGCCGTTCTGATAGAAAATGCGCCTCCGGTTTCGATGAGCTGAACAGCTTCTCGGAATTTATCATACACAGGACCGAAAAGTACAGGCTTGCCGTGCGCTGCAGCTTCCAGTGTATTGTGAATGCCTTTGCCAAATCCTCCTCCGATGTATGCAATGGTGCAATAGTGATAAATTCTCGACAACATACCAATGCGGTCAACAATCAGGATATCCGGTGTTTCTTCTTTTTTATATTCTGAAAAAAGAACGTAGTGCTTTTCCGGATGTCTCTTCCTGATCGAATCTGTCAATCGTTTGATGTGAGTATTGTCAGGCTCATGCGGAATGAAAATAATTCTCGCCTTTGACTTTAACTCAGGCATGGAATCAAGTAACAAGTCTTCATCCTCAGGCCAGCTGCTTCCGGCTGCAATAACTTTGTGCCCTTTACTGAACTCCTCAATGACAGGTATCGTCTGAAATGCCCGGCAAATTTCAATGACACGATCAAAACGTGTGTCACCTGTAACCATGGTGTTTTCAATGCCTGCTTTCTTTAAAAGCGAACTTGAGTTTTCATCCTGTAAAAAGATACAATCAATCTTCTTCAATTGATTTAAAAAGTATCTACCATAGGAACGGAAGAAGATTTGTTTCTCTCTGAAAATTGCTGACACCACATACATCGGTATCTTCTTTTTAAAAGAAACATTGATGAAATTCAACCAGAATTCGTACTTGATGAAAAAGATTTTTTCAGGACGAATGATGTCGAGAAAAACAGAGGCATTGCTTTTTGTATCTGCCGGAAGATAAGTTACAAAATCAGCGCCGTCGTAATTTTTTCTGTGTTCATAGCCCGATGGAGAAAAAAATGAAAGAACAATAAATGCATCCGGAAATTCTTTTCTTACACGTTCAATTAAAGACCGTCCTTGCTCAAACTCGCCGAGTGAAGCGCAATGAAATAAAAATCTTTTTCGGGATCCTGCCTTTTCAAGCGCAGTGCGCACTTGTTGCTGCCAGTTTCTTCTGCCACTTATCCACAATGAGGCTTTTTTGTTTCCGGCAAGAGCTGCAAGACGGATGGCAATAACGTAAAGTGAAATGGAGAGATTGTAAAGCAGCTCCATCAGTTGAAATAAATTTGATCGGCCATTCTTTTGTAGAGCGGGAAAATCCACCCGATGCGAAAGCCGATGAGCAGGTCAAAACGTTTGGTATTATCCTTTAAGCCTGTATCAAAATTCATCGCCCTTCTGTTTTGTGTAAAGCCTTCAGTGAAATTTAATCCTGCGTAGAAATTGATTCGCTTTGAATTGCTGAAATTGATGTATCCGAGAAACTGATTCAGCATCGGACCATTTGTAAATCGATCATAACCTTTGCGATAATCTCCCTCCAGATACGGTACTACGAAACCGGGTGTGTCAATATAGATTTTATGCTGTATGTAACCGGCCCCGAATGAAGCAAGTAAGCCACTGTTTGGATTTGGTCCAATAAGTGGAAATATTTTTCCTCCCTCAAAATAAAATTTCCATCCGCGTTCGCTCAGCGTTACATCGGCAAATTGCCCCTCACCGGAAATGATGTTGCCGTCAGAAGTCATGTATTGATTCAGAAAACTATTCTCCTTTACATTATCCCCGAAAAAAAACTGTCCTTCAAAACCAACTAGCCAGTTTGACTTAAACTTGTAGTGATAATGTATACCAATGTTGAAGTTGTTTCCGAAACGATCAGCCAGATTTCCTCCTGGTAATTCAAAGCCTCCGCTGAAACCAATCATGGAGAAATGAATTGAATCGCGGATGTTGAATTGTGCATCTGCTTTCAGACCACAAAAAATGAGCATCAGGGAAATGAGAAGATGTCGCAGTGCTTTCATAATTCAATGGGCCGTTGTTGAAGGAGCAGAGGAGGTTGCACCCGGCTTTGCTCTCGGAATTGATAAAGTTTTGAATCCGGTTGAACGAATTTGTTTGCAGAGATAAACAATTTGCCCGCAATGGTAGGCGTAGTGAACAACTTGTCGTTGAATGGCGCGCAGTGCGGTCTGTTCTTCACCTTTTATTGAAACGATTCGAAGCAAATCTTCTTCTTTCAGAGATTGAATCGTTTGCAATGCACAGTGCCAGCCTTTTTCCCAATAAGAAAATAGTTCATCACGACTTTTGAAAGTATCAATGAACTCGCCGTCGCGGTTACGATCAGGTTTTTCTCCATCACTGGTCAGGAAGTCGGTGAAACGGGATAGCATATTACCTGCAATATGCTTCATGATGATGGCTACGGAATTGCTTTCGGCATCAGGTGAAAAATGTATCTCCTGATCGTTGATCTGCGCAATGGCTTTCTCGGCATTTGACTTCATGCCTTTTAAACCTTTCAGAATTTCCAGAAGATAAATTTCCGAAACACTGCTCATGTCTTGATTTTTAAATCATCTGCATTGAACTGGTAAGGAAGAAAGTTGCTGATGGTGTCGCCAACTAAAACTTTTCCGGACTCACCACTCATCACCAGACGAATATTTTGCTTGTAACGATGTTCGTACTCTGCAATGGCCTGTCGGCAAGCTCCGCATGGTGTGATCGGCTTGTTTACATGAAAATGATCCGACATGGCTGTAATAGCCAGTGCTTTGATTTTTACATTCGGATAGTTGGCGCCTGCAGCGAAAATTGCAACACGCTCAGCACAAAGTCCGATTGGATAAGACGCATTTTCCTGATTGTTTCCGCGAAGGATGATTCCATTCTCCAGGAGAATGGCTGCACCGACGTGAAAATGGGAGTAAGGCGCATACGCCTTGTTCATACTCGCCCGCGCTTCCTGAATGAGAACACGGTCTTCTTCCGGCAACTCGTCAAGATTTTCATACTCTGTCAGACTGCAGTGAATCTCTATTTTCTTCATAATTTTCTAAAAAGGGATTAAAGGTAGTCAGAATTTGATGATTTTACATTCAATTCCAAACTTTAAAAACCGCCATTTCAGCTCTTTTTTCCTGTACCTTGAAAACAATCTTTTCACCGTTATTTTGAATAAAAATGAGCTTTTTTGATTTATTTTTCATAACAAATTGACCATTTTCCCGTATTATTACATGCGAAAAGAGATTGCCTTTTTAGAGGCGTTTTTCGCGGATTTTTTCGTTTAATCAATCAAATCGTACATCAAAATGAGAAGTTGGATGGTCAGTAAAGGCCTTTTATTGCTTGTATCTTCTGCGATGCTGTTCACTGCCTGTTCAAAAGATGCAGGCGAGGGCGGAACCAGTACAATCCGGGGAAAGGTTATCATCAATTCCTTTCAGGCCGGATTTCAGCCGCCGGTCCCTGATACATCTTATGCTGCTGTTGATGAAAATGCTTACATCATTTACGGCGCTGATCATAGTACGTATGACGATAATTATAATACTTCCTATGACGGAAGCTATGAATTCAAATATCTTCAGAAAGGCAAGTACAAAATCTTCGCTTACTCTAAAGATTCTACCGGCGCTTACCTGGGAAACATCAGCGGAGCACGCCCGAAAATTCCTGTCTTCGTAGAAGTTGAAATCACTGAAAATGGTTCTGTGGTCACTGCACCTGATATTGTCATTCTAAAAGATAATCAATAAGCTTCATGAAAATAAAATCAATTCTGCTTTGCTTCTTTTTGCTGACCTCTGTTTCATCTTTTTCCCAAAGTAAAAAGGATGTGAAAAAAAACAGAATCAAATCCTGCCGGGAAGTGGAAACATCGGTAAAGGATGGAAAAGAAGTTACTGCCGATAATCAGTTTCAACGTTTCGATGCGAATGGAAATGTAATCGAAAATATCGATTATGATGAAACCGGAAAAGTTAAGTCTCACGAAACGGCTGTTTACAATAAGAACGGTGATAAAACGGAAGAAACCAGTTTTACCCCCGATGGAAAAGTTAAGAAGAAGAAAACCTTCAAGTATAACGCTACCGGCGATAAAACCGAAGAGGATCATTTCGATGCCGCCGGTAACCTGGTTGAGAAAATAGTATTCTCGTACAATGCTAATGGTGATCGTATCACTGAAATTACATTTGATGCGAAAGGTAATGTGACGGAGAAAGTGTTTATCATCTACGATAACAAAGGGATGAAAATTGAGCGCAAAACCGTAGACGCAAAAGGAAATACTATCTCGGATAAAAAATTTATTTACGAATATTAATGGCTTTGGACTCCCTGGACCAAATCTTACAAACTTTCGACCCGATCACACTCCAGCAAATGGATGGTGTGAAGCTTCAGGACAGACTTGATACCAAGTTTATGTTTCGTGAAGATCTTCTCATTCCCGTTCTTCGGGAAATGCAGAAGTATTATTATGCTCTTGATATCAATGGCAAGAGATACAACCATTACGAAACACTGTACTATGATACTCCCGGATTTGATCTTTACCTCCGTCACCATAACGGAAGAGTAAACCGATATAAATTCAGAGCAAGAAAATATGTTGAATCTAATCTTGCTTTCTTTGAAGTGAAATTCAAAAACAGCAAAGGGAGAACGATTAAGGATAGAATTAAGCGCCCGGATATCTTCAAGGAAATTACAGACAGCAGCTTTGACCTGGTGAAGAACCTTTCTAACGTTGATCCGAAATCTCTCGAAGCAAAATTGTGGGTGAACTACCGGCGAATGACTTTTGTGAGCAAAATTTCTGAAGAGCGGTTGACGATTGATACGAAACTTACTTTCATCGATGATCATCACACAGTAGAGCAGAAGGGACTCGTGATTGCAGAAGTAAAGCAAGGTAGCTCGAAAGATAAAAGCCCTTTCGTAACACTGATGCGTAAGTACGGAGTACATCAGAAATCGATTAGCAAGTACTGCCTGGCTGTCATCAGTCTCAATAAAACGATAAAACAAAACAACTTTAAACCCACACTTATTTACCTAAATAAACTGCTTAAAGCATCATGAACGAAGCAATGAACCAATTTGAACTATTCGATAAGTTATCGGATAAATTTTTCTGGCGATTATTAGTGGATGTTATTTCCATGCTGATTCTCGTCCGGCTGATCTACTTCCGTATCTATAAAAAGAAGGATTACCTCTTTACTTTTTTCCTCTTTAATATCATCATCTTCATTATTACCTATCTCCTTAATAAAGTGGATATGTCGATGGGTGCCGCCTTCGGACTCTTTGCTGTTTTCAGTATGCTCCGTTACAGAACAGAGGGTATCAGTACCAAGGATATGACTTACCTCTTCATCGTAATCGCCATGGGATTGATTTGCGCCGTTAGTAAAGCAACCTACTTTGAATTGTCCGTAATCAATGCAATCCTGATCGGTTTTACATATGCCCTCGATGGAAACTGGCTGGTGAGAAATGAAATGGTGAAGACTATTCAGTATGAAAATATCGATTTGATCAAGCCTGAGCATTATAACGACTTACTGGCCGATCTGAGAAAGAGAACAGGACTCAATATTCACCGTGTTTCAGTAAACAGAATTGATTTCTTAAAGGATATTGCTGTTGTAAAAATCTACTTCTACGAAGACAGTCTTCCTAAGACAAAATAAATGAAGTTATCCCGTTTCATTGTTGCTGCATCTTTTTTGTGCGCCCTGCCTTCTGTGCTGAGCGCACAAATTGATGATGTTCGCCTGTGGACCGGGATTTCTGTTTCACATAAATTTACCCGGCAAATATCTGCTTCATTCGAACAGCAATTAAGGTTCAGAACCGATGTGTCTATCATTGACCAGACGTTCTCTGATCTGGGTGTTTCATACGAACCGGTCCGAAATCTTAAGGTGCTGGTGGCTTATCGCTGGATGCACAAGAATCTGGTGAATCGCTATTCTGACCGCCACCGTATTTATGCCGACCTGTCGTACAAGTATAAATTCCACCGCTTTTCTTTTACGTTGCGCGAACGAATTTCACAGCAGTATGCAGATGTTAACTCCAGCGAAAACGGGAACATTGCAGATTGGATGCTCAGAACAAAGTTCTCGGCAAAATTCGATACAGGAAGAAGATACGCTCCTTACGCTGCTGCTGAAACTTATTATTTGCTGGATGCAAAAAAACCTCCCGAGCATTATATAACGCGTATTCGTTATTCACTCGGCGCAGAATATGAATTTAACCGCATTCACAGTATTGACCTTTTCTGTATTCTGCAGCACGATCGTCCAATGGATTTCAATTCGATGATCTACGGGGTTACTTACAACTTCAATTTCTGATTTACTTACCGCTTATTTTCTGTTTAACAAAACAATGGCATAGCAAGCCACACCTTCTTCACGTCCGATAAATCCCATCTTTTCATTCGTCGTTGCTTTTATGGAAATGTCATCTTCACTTATCTGCATAACCTTGGCCAGCGTTGATTGCATCTGTGGAATGAAAGGAGCAATCTTCGGCTTTTCCAGACAAAGGGTTACGTCGATATTTCCGATTTTATAATTCTTCAGATCAATCAGCAAACAAACTCTTTGAAGGAGAATCTTACTGTCAATTCCTTTGTATTCGGCTGAAGTGTCAGGGAAGTGCTTTCCAATGTCACCTAAATTGGCAGCTCCCAGCAATGCATCGCAGATAGCATGAATCATGACATCAGCATCTGAATGACCTTTTGCTCCTTTCTTGTGAGGAACAGAAATTCCGCCTATCCAAAACTCGCGATTGTCTTCTAACTGATGGACATCAAAACCAAAACCTACTCTCATGATCCGGAAGATTTAATTTGCAGCAAACTTCGAAGAGCAGAGGAGGAGTAAATCGTTTCATTACTCTGTTTGTATGAAGTTGCACTGCAAAGATTCGTGTTTGCAATATTATCAAATGAATAGACAAATAAGAAGCACAAAAAAAGAAAAGTGCAATCTCTTTATAGTGTCTTTGTATTCAGACCGGGTTAAGACTTGAAAGGAGTGAGATTTTGCAGTCATGTTTAAGGCAAAAAAAAGCCGGCTGCAAAGCCGGCTTCTTATATATGTTTCAGGAGATTATTACTCCGTTTTGTCAGTGTCTGAATCTGATTTTGAAACTGCATCGAAGTCAAATACCAATGTGAATCGTAAAGTATTCTCCAGTGGATTTCGTTGAGTTGTTGGGATCAGATAAGCAAAGTCAAGTCCGAATACATTGTAACGGAGTCCTGCTCCTAATGTGAAATACTTTCTGTTTCCTTTAGTGGAAGCTTCGTGGAAGTATCCTGCACGAATTGCAAATTGCTTGTCGTACCAGTATTCCGTTCCGATTGAGTAGGTGAATTCTTTTAACTCTTCCTGAAACCCTGCAGGTGCATCACCCCATGAGGTAAATATGGCCTGTGCCGGAGAAATGTCAGATGGGTCTTTTCCGTATTGAATGATCTTGTTGTTGTTTGCATCAAGACTGTCGCGGCCATCAGCTGTTCGCAGATATACGGGAGGAGTAGGAGTGAGAAGTTTATTTACATCTACACCGAACGAAATAGTGTTATAATTATCGAGCTCCATTTTAAGGTTGGTACCTAAACGGAAATTGGTCGGAATGAAATCCTTCGATTGTGTATCTGTGTAGGAAATCTTCGCACCGATGTTTGAAATATTCAAACCGAAGGCGAGATCTGATTTTTTCTTGTTGACTTCAATTTCTTTATGATAATAACCCGATACGTCAGCAGAAACCGATGTACCTGCATGGGTATTAATTGTACCGTTTTGAATGGTAACGCCACCGGTAAGATTGGAATAGATGTAACGCAACGCAAGTCCGCCTGATAATCCTTCACCGAGTTTACGTGCATAAGCCACATCAAAAGCCCACTCTTTCGGAGTGAAACTGGTAATTTTTACAGCCTGATCATCGGTGAAATCGATATTACCAAGCGAGAAGTATCTTAATGAACCTCCGATGGTCTGATCGTTTTTCAATTTTTTGTATCCGGAAACATAGGCAAGACTGATGTCGCTTACCAAAGCTCGTAACCATGGAGTGTAAGAAATTGAGAATCCTCCGTTCTTTTCAATGAAAGCCAGCTTTGCAGCATTCCAGTGAATTGAATTCGGATCAGGTGAGGTGGCTACACCGTAATCACCCATTCCACCTCCGCGGGCATCCGGGGCAATCAGTAAGAATGGCACCGAAGTCGTAATGGTGTTAATCTGCCCGAGCAGGGAATCTTTGATGGATGAAATCTGTCCGGCTGCATTTCCTGACAGGCCAACAAGCACCAATGATGTAAAAATTAAGTTTTTGAGACTAAATCGCATTTTTTGGGATTATGAAGATGTCAAATATACGGGAATATTCAAATTAGGTTCTTCTATAATTAACGAAGAACTACCAGCTTTTCAAATTTATCGGCCGTATCGCCATCTGTGGTTTTGATTCGTAATTTATAAACGTAAACGCCTTTGCCGATTTTATCACCAAAATCGTCCAATCCGTCCCATTCCAGTCCTTCAAAACGATAGCCGGATGGAGTAGTGTGAGTCGAGAGCGTTTTAATGAGCTTTCCCGAAACTGTAAAGATTTGTACCTGGATATCCATGGCAACAAACGGACGATTGTGTTCGAACATGAACATCGTATGTGTGGTAAACGGATTCGGATAATTCAGCACGTGATCCAATGCGAGCTTGGCATCTTCACTCACGATAAAATCAGTCGTAGCTTCTGTTGAATTATTAAATACATCCCACACTTTTAATGAAACGGTATGTGGTCCGGCTTCCAGGTCTTTTAAACGATAGTAAACCTTGCCATTGGTATAGCTGTTCAGATCGTTCTCATAATAATCATTCAGAATGTAATGACGTTCTGTTTTGTTATCAAGTTCGGCTGTCATGTCGTGACCAATGCCCGTACCTACCGTATTCACGCCACTTGAATCACTGATCAGTGCATAGATGTATGGATTCTTATCGGTCATTCCTCCGCGAACAAATTTTTCATCGTTCATGTAGAGACGAATTTGCGGCCCCTGACTGTCTGATCCTGAATTTGCATTCACGCCACCAACTGTGATGGTGGTATCGAAACCGTTTGCATCAACAGAGAAATTTGTTGCATAGTAACTGATCTTTCCTGTTCCGTATTGATAAGAAATATCTTTCGGTACATAGAAAGTGAAACTGAAGAGTCCGTTGTGAACACTTGCACGGCCGCTATAAATAACATTCTTCTGAAGTTTAAATGGCTGTGCCATCGACGGATTTGACGGATCATTCGAATCATTGCCAATGGTGTAAATGGTTAATGGCTTGTCGAAGACTGTCGGATTAACCTGACCGTTGAAATTAGAAAGAATATTACCCGATAAATCCTGCACTTCTCCGGTTACAATTACTTTGCTTAATGCTTTTAATGTATCCGAAGTACTTCCTGCCGGATCTCCGTTAATGCTAGTCGTTTTTACTACGTATTCAGGATAGGCCAATCGTACTGCAGGATCTCCGATAAGAATGAAATTGCGCACGTACATGTCAGATGCCATGTCAACTTTCGTACGTTCGAAAATCTCTCCTGTGGTCAGGTATTCGTTATTTTGTTTTTCAAAAATGTGATTGTAGAAGGCAAGACAGAGATTGTTGTTTGAACTTGAGAAAGCAAGACGGGAAGTAGTGAACATACATATACTGCCTCCATTCGGATTGAGGAAAACATATTCACCTGCAGAAGTCCGCGCAGGATCATCCACGCGGTAATCACAGTAGCTGTAAGAAATCCCGCAAGCTTGTCGAAATTACTCCAGCCCAGAAATGTCATTGTTCTCTAAAAAGCGTTCGTGTCCCCCATCCCAATTCTCCTCCGTGACCAATGTAAGGATTAATAATGTTCCGTTCTGAACGCGGTCAATGATAGCCTGATGACCATCAGGATAACGCTGGCCTCCCGGAGTGGATACCTGCTGATAGGCATCGAGATAAATCTTGTCTATGTTATATGGGAGATAAGTGCGACGTACTCTTTCCGCAAGAGTATCTGACTGTCGGAAGTGAACATTGTAATCCTGATCATCAGCAACAAAACTGATCATGTTTCTCCAGCTGCCTAAAACAAGCAGGAGCAGTTACGTAATGCTGAATTTTATTAAGTGCTGCATTAGCTTCATCGCCTGATTTCACCGGTAATCTTCCGATGGCAAGATCAACGGTTTCGCCATTGTACCAGTTGCCTTCATTATCGTCAAGCAGGCCAAAAAAATCATCGGAAATGTAGGTCTGTGTATTGTTGGTTGATCCCGGCGATTGGTAGGAAGTCACAGTTGGTATTACCCGGAATGCGGTATTTATTATCATAGGATGCATCTCCGAAAAGGAGGAGGAAGCGTGGCATGTCTGACGATGCTGCACGGTCGTAAAACATTTTTAAAGTCGCGGATATCCTTCTGAGAACCGCTGGAGTATTCATTGAAAATCTGATGTGTCGTTACAACATTCACCGTAAGGTTATCGTGTGTCCTGTGAAAATGCCAGCGCATTGGCCTGAGTCCAAAAATACGGGCTGGTTACAATCAACATATTGGCCTGCGGAAGTGTATACAGATTCTGATTGCTGATTCTTCCGGCTGCAATCGGATTTAAATATTGTGTTCCGTCGAAGGCCGGTATTCGTGAATTACATCGGAAGCATGACCGAATTGCGCAGCACTTCCGTTAATCGAAAATTGCTGATCGGCAACATTCACGGGATCGGTAACGTCCCAGATCTTGTCACTTGAAGAGATTCCGGAGATGTTAAACAAGGCAACATTACCTGCACCAACCGAACGTTGATCGCGGAATAACATCTGGCTTCCGGAACCATTAAAGTCCAGATTACGACGGTAGTTTAACTCAACGTAATTTACCCAACCCTGACCGGCAGGATCGGTAGAGTTGAAATAAAAAGTAGTTGTTGTTGTACTGCTGACACTGGTCGTGCTGTAATTGATAGCAACCATATTGCAAATCGGATCCTGTGGCGCAGTACCTACGTACTGGAACGACTGACTCTGCAATGAACTTCCGTTTAACGAAAGACTGAAACTATGACTTCCGCTTACCGTGGCTCGTCCGGCTAATGATGAGCGGATAAACATGGTGTCGGAACCAATTATATTTGGTGTTGTAAAATTAAAGGAGATGGAATTATTCAGATTATCTATCTGCTCACCCAGCCATTCTCTCTTCCCGACATCAGCAAATTATATAAATCAGTTTATGATATGCGTAGTCATCAAAACTGTTCACGTTAATGTTGGTATTCGGATCTGATGCCTGCGATTGTATTCTCTTTCCGTTTTGTTGTCCATAAGTCAGAAAGAAATAGGTGGTGTCGGAATAATAATTTATCTGGTGTGTAAACTGACGGTTCAGACTGTCGTACTTCCATCGCGTTTGTGCTGTTCCGTAAAAGAGGATGTAATCGGTCGAATCAAATTTGAATCAGCTTCTCCTGAAACGAGAATTGCATTTTCATTGAGGTCATCAGCGCGGGGAGAAGAATTCAGAAAAGGAAGCATTCCTCCGCCATTGCCATAGAGTTGAATGGTATGCGGGTCAATGCTGTCGATTGGTACACCAAGATTTTTAAGAAATGAGTAGGTGATTTTATAAACACCATTTTGTGTTACGGCAATTCACCAATCTCTCCTGATGCAAGAACACTTGACGGTTTGTAATATCTGGCCTGTATGCGGTTTGCCTGATTACTTCCGGTGCTCATGTTTACGGTGAAACTAACGAGCTTCTCAAAATTACCATTGCCGGTTGAACGAACAGGAAGAATACTGATCCAGGAATAGGTTGCTTCTTTTTATAAATAACCTTCGATTGTACCCGGAAATTGTTCTCTACATTTTGCGGAAAGAGAATAAGATCTTTTTTCCTGAAGGGGAAGTACTGATGTGGGCTGAATGCTTACGGAAATGGAGTTCACTCCGGCAGGCAATGGCTCACTGATGACATATTCAGGAAGATACTCTTCATTGAAGGATGCTTTTGAAAAATTGAGAGACCGAAAAACAGAACCGTATTCAAGTGTTTTTTCAAATGGACTCAACCAGTTTATTGTATAACTATTCTTCAGCGGTGCTCCCGAAAAAGCGAGAAAGGGGAGGAATAAAAGAACTATCTGAAGACTCCAATTAAGTCTGTTGCGCATGTAAGGTCAGGTATTATTTGAATTGGTTAGTGGTCACGAGCAAACGCAGCGGTACCGGAGAATATTTTATTGAGATCAACAAAAATAGCGATATTCCATCAAAAGAAGTTCGCATTTGTGTCAGATTCGCCTCTGCACATCAAACAAAAATTATCCTCTGAAAGTTATATCTCTGATTTAACATTCTTTGCCTTAATTTTTAATTTGATTTTGATCAAATTTTTAAAAATGATTTGCATTAAAGTGAAATTAGTTATCTTGCTGCTGCATTTTTATAACAAAAAGTGCATTCCTTATAATTTGTACTCAATTCTTACAATTCGTAAAATTAAGAGCTATCGCCTTAACTTCCCGACCGTAACTCTATATATTGTAAATCGTAGTACAAGGTCTAAAAATGTCTCAATGCTGAGGAAGCTACTGGTTGTCGTTTTACTCTTTTTGTCGGGTTCGGCCTTTGCGCAGGATCCTGAGTTCACGCAGTTTTATGCAAACCCATTGTATTTGAATCCTGCTTTTGCCGGATCGCAACGCTGTCCTCGTATCTGCCTTAATTACCGGAATCAATGGCCTGCACTGACGGGAACATTCGTTACGTATACTGCTTCATACGACCAGCATGTTGAAGCTTTGGGCGGAGGATTGGGTCTGTTAGTTCTAAACGACAAAGCCGGTGAAGCAACGCTGACCACTACCAACATCAGCGGTATTTACAGCTATCAGTTAAATATTACCCGCGAGTTCAGTCTGAAGTTTGGAATGCAGGGGACATACGTTCAGAAAAAGGTCGACTGGGCCAAGCTTAATTTCGGCGATATGATCGATCCGAGATTCGGCTTTATCTACGAAACTCAGGAAATTCAGCCAAACACAAATAAAAACTTCTGGGATTTCTCGGCAGGTATCCTTGGTTACAGTAATCGCTATTACGGCGGTGTAGCTGTCAATCACCTCACCGAACCTCAGGAATTCTATATTAAACAAGCAGATGGCAGCCGACTGCCAATGAAAATTACGGCGCATGTCGGTGCACTTATTCCGATTGCAGGAAACAGAGACGGAACAACGTATATCTCTCCCAATTTCATCTACCAGATTCAACGGGATTTCAAACAGTATAATATCGGATTCTATATTGCTAAAGCACCGCTGGTCGGTGGTTTGTGGTATAGAGGAGGGGATGCCTTCATCGCCTTAATCGGCCTTCAACAGGGAATTTTCAAATTCGGATACAGCTACGACGTAACGGTTTCCAAACTCTATAATGCCTCGGCCGGCTCACATGAACTGTCAATCGGTCTGCAGATGGGCTGCCACCCTAAAAAGAAGCGGTTCAGAACCATCAAATGCCCTTCCTTCTGAAAAATTAAAATAAAATAAATACATTTGGCCGGCGTTTTTGGCTATACATTAATAACACCTCCTATCAATGAAAATGATCTCTCGGAATTATTTCAGCCTCATCGTTTTAACGCTCTTTTTGGCGTCCTGCGGTAAGGAGAAATCAAGTGTTACGGGATGGAACTACAATGACCCTAAAAACGGGGGATTTGAAGTGGTTCCTTACGACGAACAGGAAACAGGCCCGGGCCTGGTTTTAGTGGAAGGTGGTACCTTCTCCATGGGTCGTACCGAACAGGATATCACACTCGACTGGAACAACATCCCTCGTCGTGTAACCGTTTCTTCATTTTATATTGATGAAACTGAAGTGGCCAACGTGCATTACCTGGAATACCTTTACTGGGTTTCCCGCGTTTTCAGCGCCGATTATCCGGAAGTTTATAAAAAGGCATTGCCTGATACACTGGTATGGCGTGACAAACTCGCTTACCTGGAACCACTGGTTGAACTTTACCTTCGTCACCCTGCTTATCAGCAATATCCTGTTGTAGGTGTGAACTGGTTACAGGCATCCGACTTCTGCGCATGGCGTACCGATCGCGTGAATGAACAAATCCTCATCCGTGAAGGTATCCTCCGCGTAAACCCGAATCAGATTAACGAAGATAACTTTAACACCGACTCTTACCTCGCCGGACTTTATGAAGGCCTTGTAAAAAATGATATCCCTGACCTTAATCCAAGCTCGGGAACAAATGGTACACGTAAAGTAAGAATGGAAGACGGTATCTTATTGCCTCGCTACCGACTCCCGACCGAAGCAGAGTGGGAATATGCCGCTCTCTCTCAAATTGGAAATACTATATATGAGCGTGTAACCGATCGTCGTCAATATCCTTGGAACGGACATATCGTTCGTAACAAAGACGAAAAATACAAAGGTCAGATGATGGCCAACTACAAGCGTGGTCGTGGTGATAACATGGGTACTGCAGGCTTCCTGAATGATAATGCCGATATCCCTGCACCGGTTCACTCATACTGGCCAAATGATTATGGTCTGTATTGCATGGCAGGTAACGTTAATGAATGGGTAATGGATGTGTATCGTCCTCTCTCTCCTGAAGATAAATCAGACTTCAATCCTTTCCGCGGTAACGTATTCCAGACTCAGGTGCGTAACGAAGAAGGCACCATTGAAGAAAAAGATTCTCTTGGTCGTGTACCATTCCGTGATGTTACCCCGGAAGAAAGTGCAGAACGTCGTAACTACAATAAAGCAGACAACATCAACTTCCTCGATGCTGATGAAGCTGAATACATCAAATATGATTACGGTGTTACTTCACTCATCAACGACAAAGCCCGCGTGTATAAAGGCGGATCATGGAAAGATCGTGCATACTGGATGAGTCCCGGAGCACGCCGTTTCCTTGATGAGAAACAAAGTACAAATGATCTTGGTTTCCGATGCGCAATGACCCGTGTGGGAAGTCCGCTCGGTCTCGGCTCTAAGCCTAAAACCAAAATGAAACGATAAACTCATTTTTTTTTCCCCGCCGCGGCGGGGTTTTTTTTTGCCTTTTTCCCGGTGACTTTTCAAAGGCTCAGGTATTTTCTTACTTTTAGATGCGGGTTTAATCTGTCCGGTTATAAATCTTATTTAATTCAAGATTGTATCTGTGTCGTTTCAGTCTGCCTGATTCACCTTCTTTAACTACCAATCCCACCCATGAAAAAACTACCATTACTTGCTCTGCTTTTTGCAATTTCTATTTCTCTCACCGGCTGCTTTGATATTGTGGAGGAGTTTACATTCAATGAAGATGGTTCGGGGAGTTATGTCATGAAAACAGATATGCATCGTTTGTTTGAAATGTTTGCATCGTTTAAAAGTGATTCAACGGAAACTAAAACGGATAAAAAAAATGTTGATTCAACGGCTTCCCTTTCTCCGTATGTTGACACTGCGACTGCTCTAAATGCTGAAGAAAAGAAGTTCTTCAGGAATGCTTCTTTGCATGTCGCTGCGAATGAAGATGAGAAGAAGTTGTTCTTTGAATTTGTTATTCCTTTTAAAACTCAAGATGAATTCATAAAATTTTATAATTCAACGCCGAAGGCATTTGAAAATTTCAGCTCCAAAGAAGGCAATGACAGCACTGCTGACCCTGTTATGAAAGGAATTACGCCGAAAGGATCATTTACTTCTAATTCTAAGTTTTATGATATGAAGTCCTCAGATGGGCTCTTCGAGCGAAAAGTTCGTAAGAAAGAAATGAAATCTTATTTTGAAAGTGATTCAACCATGAAAGCACTCCTTCCATTCATCGGAAACTCCTACTCAACTACAATTATCCATCTTCCCAAAGCAGCAAAGTCCGTTTCCAATCCATACGCTACACTTTCTGATGATAAGAAAACAGTTACGTTGAAACTTCCAATCAGTGATTACACTGAACGACCGGAAGCACTGAATTTAAAGATAGAATATTGAAAATTGAAGATAGAATATTGAATATTGGCTGGAGGGGGTGGTGATCAGGATCTTCTGTAAAATTTAAAATGGGCGCTATAAACTACCACTTCCATCCGGAAGTACAGATGATTGGCAAAGATGCCGGGTTGTTTATTTGAATTGCGTTGGCCTTAGAATTGACGAAAAGAATTAGATTGCATTTGGTTATGTTTTGAAAATTTCTGTCCTGATGTAAATGAAAATTCCACATGGCAAAAAGTTAACTCAATAAAATGAAAATATTTCTTTACTCTTTCTTGATTTATTTTCTGTTGTCTCTTGCTAGGATTTACGCCCAAAATCTCTCGGTGTCCAACATCAGCACCTTTGGTTCCTCAAGCAACGATTACGGAAACTGTGTCCTCTCACGACTGAATGGAGACTATCTTTCCTTGGCCACGATCATCATCGGTGCCGTTAATTCACTGTTAATTACCACGGAAGTGACGATATTTGGCTGTATAGCCATGATCCCAATGGAATTCCAATAAATACTTGCTACGGCGGGATGTTTGATGAAGAAGCCACTCAGGTCATTCACACAGATGATGGCGGTTATGCAATCTTAGGTACTGCCTCAGTCGATGATGGACAAGTCCAAGGGACTCACAATTTTCGTCAAGATTTTTGGATTGTAAAAACAAATGTATCAGGCATAGTCCAATGGACAAAATGCATTGGCGGCAATGATTTTGAATATCCTTCAAAAATTATTCAAACGCATGATCATGGTTTTGTTGTTGTGGGTTCAACTGATTCTCATGACGGGGATGTTACAGTGGCATATGGAAATGATGATGTTTTGGTAGCGAAATTAGATAGCACAGGTAATTTACTTTGGACGAAGACTCTTGGAGGTCAGGGATATGATTATGGAGAAACTGTCTTGGAGAATGCTGACCACTCACTTCTTGTTGGTGCGAGCGTAAATACCCTTCAAACGCCTTTTTATCCTTGTTCATTAGGAGGAAGTGACGTCGTGCTGTATAAATTAGACTCCATCGGTAATCTGATTTCAACTAGATGTTACGGCGGCTCAGGTGATGATGGGATTGGGAATTTGATTGCGCTTGACAATGGAAGATATTGTTTTGCCGGTGGAACAAATTCACTCGACGGTGATGTCTCTCACCCCCCTGCAAACCATGATGAGAGTGTTTGGTTGGTAGTACTTGACTCATCCGGAAATATTCTTTGGGATAACTGTTATACCACCCAATATGCCTGTGGAGCATTCGATGTTAGACAAACCTCTGATCACGGGTTTATCTTGGCCGGTGAAGCCCAGGTGAGTTGCTATTTTTATGAAGATGCCATCCTCCTGAAAGTAGATAGTTTAGGTAACGAACAATCGCGATTGTGTTTAGGTGGATATGATTATGATCGTTTCTATTCTATAACACCATTATCAGATAGTACATTTGTTGCGATTGGTTTTACAGAGTCAGTAGATGGTGACATAACTCTTAATTACGGGCTAAGCGATATTTTCACGGTAGAGTTTACTTTCCCCTACCTGTCAAACAGTGTCCAAGACATGCAGCCGAACAGTCTAAGCATTTCAAAGACTCCCTCAGGAATAAAATTGTTTTTCCGTGAGAGCACTCTCAATAAAGTAAGCGGAGATATCTATGACGTTTCCGGCCGCAAATTATCGCATTTCAATATCAGTGATTCTCCGGATGAAGTATCGTATTCAATTCCGTTTACTGCTTCTCCCGGCGTCTATGTAGTGAGCCTGAAAACACAAAATGGTGAAATGCATAAAGGATTCGTATGGTAACCCTTCTGCGCAAGTCACGATTTTTTATCAGCGAAATTCCGCGGAAACCGGTTTATTGAATATTGAATATTGAATATTGAATATTAAAAGGTAAGATTATATACTGAAATCTTTTATCCCTCTTCAAATTTTCAATTTTCAATTTTCAATATTCAATATTCAATATTCAATTCTTCAATTTCACCTCCTCCTTTTCAACGTAAGATACACCGGCAATCCAATCAGTATTATCACCAGCCCGTAAATACATGACATGGTTTGATTGATGAGCAGTGTATGCATACCCACGCAGCTAAAAGAAGATAGAGTGCCGGAATTACCGGATAGCCGACTGCTTTATAAGGCCTTTCCATCTCAGGTTTCTTTACCTCAATACGAAAGTCCGCTGATGGTGATGAGGTAAAACAACATCACTGCAAACATGATGTACTTCCCAATAATTTTCCGTACGTGCCGGTGAAGCATAGTAACACCGACCAGATGCATTGCATCGTAATTGAATTTGCGACATTATTCTTATTCAGTTTCGCAGCACTTTTCAGAAACATTCCGTCTTTGGCCATTGCATAGTACACTCTGGCTGCTGTGAAAATTATTCCATTCAAACATCCGAATGTCGAAATCATAATCATCGCAGCTGTTACGAAATACTTTCCTTTTGCTCCGGAGAATAATTCCATCATTGAAGTAGCTACTCTGCGGTTTTCGGCATTGGCAATTTTGTCCATTCCCAATACTGAGATGTAGGCTACGTTTGCCAGAAAGTAGAGGAGTATGACTGTTCCTGTTCCAAGTAAAAGTGAAAGCGGTAGATTGTGTTTCGGATTCTCCCATTTCACCGGCAGTGAATGTGATGTTGTTCCAGGCATCAGCCGAGAAGAGCGACCCGGTCATGGCGGCACCGAATATCTTTATCGTGGTCAGGTCAATCACCGAAGGAAACGCCGGACTAAAGTGCTGACTGCTGCCTTCGGAGGTAAATCCATACCATATTCCAATGATCACCAAAAACAAAAGCGCAATCTACTTTTGTAATCGTAAAAATGTTCTGAATGAATGCGCCTGATTTTACTTCACGATAATTGTAAACACTCAGAAAATAATCACAGCTACGGCAAGTATCTGTTGGGTGTTGATGGCGAACAATCCGAAATCGGCTGTAATGTTTGTTTCAGCAATCGATGGAAAACACTCCGGTAAATTTGCAAAAGCAATTCCTACTGCGGCAATTGTTCCGGTTTGAATGACACTGAAAAGCGTCCAGCCATATAAAATCCTGGAAGTCGACCGAAGGCTTCACGGATGTATACATATTGCCCGCCTGCCTTAGGCACTGCTGCCGCCAGCTCGCCATAGCTCAGTGCGGCTAACATGGTTATGACTCCGTAACTACCCATGCTAATAACAGCATGCCGGGCGTTTGTACCTGTTTGGCAATGTCGGCCGAAACTAAAAAGATACCGGATCCAATCATTGAACCTACAATAATCGTGGTCGAGTCCAGCAGATTGAGTTTTTTTGTAATGTGTGGTTCTTGTGCCATGTTCATATGTCGTATTCAAATAAAGAAAATAATCCGAGACTATTGGTATTTTCGGGGCATGACTCGTGAACAATTATTTTCAACAGATAAAGAAGAAGCGATCTTATCTCTGCGTAGGACTTGACACGGATATTCGTAAAATTCCCAAACATTTGCTGAAAGAAGAAGATCCGGTCTTTGAATTCAATCGACGGATTATTGAAGCTACTTCCGAATATTGCGTGGCCTATAAGCCTAATCTGGCCTTCTATGAATCTCTCGGTCCGGCCGGACTGGAATCATTGCGCAAGACGGTTGGGATAATCGGAGAATCTCATTTCACTATCGCCGATGCAAAGCGTGGTGATATCGGCAATACTTCTGAATTGTACGCCCGTACATTTTTCGATTTCTACAACTTTGACTCTGTCACCGTCGCTCCTTATATGGGCAAAGATTCCGTCGTGCCTTTTCTTCGCGAAGGAAAGTTTGTAATACTGCTTGCACTTACCAGTAATTCCGGCGCTCTGGATTTTCAGATGACGGAAGTAAATTTACCGGGAACTACAAAAGATTTTAAACTCTTTCAGCAAGTCCTCAAGCATGCACGTCAATGGGCAAATGCCGATCAACTGATGTTCGTTGTCGGCGCTACGCATCCTGAATTGTTTGCTTTGGTCAGAAGTGAAGCTCCTGATAATTTTTTCCTCGTTCCCGGCGTCGGCGCCCAGGGCGGGGATCTTGCGAAAATTTCAGAAGCAGGAATGAATAGTCAATGTGGATTGCTCGTGAATTCTTCCCGTCAGATAATTTATGCTTCCGATGGAGAAGACTTTGCAGATCAGGCACGCAAAGAAGCCGCATATATGCAGAAAGAAATGGAGCAGTTGCTTGATCGTCTAATAAATTAAACAGCATCGCTTTTTTCGTCACGTACTTTTACGGAAACTGAATGGTGAAGGAATTTCAGCCGATGAATTCGTCCGGCGAAATCTCTTTCAGTCATTCTTTAAACGTAATATTCATGACTGAGTCATTTCTGCATTTCATCTGGAAACATCGTCTTTTTAATACCCACAATCTTACTACAGATGATGGACAACGGGTCGAAATTCTTGCACCGGGAATTCACAATCAGGGTTCAGGCCCCGACTTTTTCAATGCACGTTTGCTGATCGGTGAAACGCAATGGGCGGGAAATGTGGAAATCCATATTCAATCGTCAGACTGGAATCGCCATAATCACCACTTCGATCAATCCTACGATACATGTATTCTCCATGTTGTTCTCGAAAACGATGGCGTCACCAGACGAACCGATGGTAGTCGTATGCCGACGATAGAACTCAAAAACCGTTATCCCGATTATCTCTGGAAAAATTTCATTCAACTCATCGGAACGCAGCAATGGGTGGCCTGTCAGGACAAAATCGCCGAAGCAGGAGAGGAGCTATGGAATTCGACGCTTGATAAAATGCTCATTGAAAGATTGCAGCAGAAGTCGGCATTTATTCTTGTTTCTCTGCAGGGTTTGAATTTCGATTGGGAAGAGTGTTTCTATCAATATCTGGCTCACAATTTCGGATTTCAGGTAAACAGCATGCCATTCGAACTGGTGGCAAGATCCCTGCCGCTGAAACTCATTCACCAATTTCGGAGCAACAGGCATGCGCTTGAATCATTGTTATACGGACAGTCAGGTTTGCTCTCGTGCGAATTCAAGGAAGAATTCCCTTTGTCATTGCAATCTTCCTATCTTAAATTTCAAAGCGAGTACAAGTTGATTCCGGTGAATCCGTCGGCCTGGAAATTAATGCGTATGCGACCTGTTAATTTTCCTACCATTCGTCTCTCACAATTTGCCGCAATTCTGGAAAACAATGCTGATCTGTTTCAGAATATATGTGAGTCAAAAAACCTGAAACAAACCCGCGAACTTTTTAACGTAACAGCCGGTGAGTATTGGAATAATCATTACCTCTTTGAAAAGAATACGCGCTATTCCGTGAAGCGGCTCGGGGCAGGGTCGATTGATAATTTGCTCATCAATACCGTTGCTCCGTTTCTCTTTACAAGAGCACTCTATGAACGCTCCGATGAATTGAGGGATTTTGCCATTGGCATGTTGAATAATATTTCACCGGAAGACAATCTGATCATCAGAAATTGGAAATCTTGCGGTATTAAAGCCGGATCCGCCGGCAGGACTCAGGCATTAATCCAACTGAAGCAATTGCATTGCGCAGAGAAAAAATGCTTATCTTGCAGTATCGGAACACGATTGATCAATTCACTGTCATGAAAAAAATGGAAGTCACACGTACTTTCTTTGAAAAACAGGCATTCGGCGTTTGTACCTGGCTGGGTGAAAAACTGGATATGAAGTCATCCGTCATCCGCCTTTTCTTCATTTATGCCTCCTGCCTTACGATAGGTTCGCCACTGATCATCTACATGACAATTGCCTTCTGGCTGAAGATGAAAAACTATGTCAGAGATCGACGTACCTCTGTCTGGGATTTGTAAGAATTTCTTTTCCTTTAATTTTTAATTCTTTTCACTGAGTCATTTCATTCAGTGTTTTTTACGATTTTTACTATTGAAGAAATTGAATGGAAGATTCTTCGCCTAAGCCGATGACGAAATTCAGATTACGTTTTTTAATTGCTTCTGTTTTCTGTTTTTATTTTACTTCTTTATCTGCACAACAATGGCAATCGTTAGGACCATTTAAACCGGGTATTCCCAATGGAACTGATAAAGGAATTTCACGGGCATCAGGCATCGGAAGAGTTTCATGCATTCGACCCGATACAAATGATAGTCTTTTGTTATTCTGCGGTTCTCCTTACGGGGCTTTGTACAAATCTGCCGATGGCGGAAAGAGTTGGACAACCTTTGCTCACTTACAAGGAGTTTCTGATTACGTAGTTTCACCAAAAAATAAGAAAGTTCAGTTCATCGTCACCGGTGATCCTGACTGCATTTTGAATCCGAATGAACCTGCTCTGGGTTCTGAATCGTGTCAGTCGCGCGGTATCCTGAAAAGCATAGACGGCGGAAAAACATGGACGACCAAACCGATCGGCCTGTGGCACGATTCGTCAGGATTCGTGATCAAAGATTTTTGGAAATTCCCGACTAATAAGGTGATCAGAAAACTTGTGATTAGTCCGGCATCAGGACAAATGTTCGCAGTTCTCCATACCTACAACTATGCAACAAAATCTTTCGATGGATATGTTTTTGAAAGCAGAGATGAAGGCAAAAACTGGTTCGTCTCTTTATACTCTCCGGATGGTTTTCTCAAAGGGATTGCTTTACATTCCAAAAAACCAAAAACCATTTTTGCTGCCGGAAGGTTCATTTATCAATCTGTAAACTCCGGGAGAACATGGACAAAACTAAACAATGATTCCTTTCCTGCCGATTCGCTCCTTAAGCGCATCGAAATTGCAATCGCGCCTTCGGATCCGGATCGCATCTATGCACTGTTTGTTTCTCCGTCATTGAAGAAGAATGTGATTTACATGTCGTCCGATGGAGGAAAAATATTTTCAAAGATCGGTGCCTATGCTTCTTCACCGGAGTGGAGAACAAGCCTAGCAGTAAATCCGCATGATAAAAGCGAAATTTGTTTTACGACTTCGAATACGATTGCCTATGTGAAGGTTGTACAAAGTCGTCCGAACCTTGTTTACCTGAATTCTGCAATTCATGACGATGTACATGAAATCGTTTTTCAGAAATCAGGTCATAAAGTCTTTGTCGGAACTGATGGCGGGCTGTATAGCGCCAATGCAGGAAGCAATGTATGGGATTATATCAGCAACGGACAAAATATTGCTGAGTGCTGGGGTGTGTCAGTTTCAAAGAATGACTCGTCGGGAATTCTTGTAGGACTGCAGGATTGCGGAACAATTCTCTACAAGTCTGATTCAACATTGAACAGCCGGTGGATGCAAGTCAGAGGTGGTGATGGAATGAAACCGGCATTTGATTTTTTCAATAGTGAAATTGCCTATAGCGTAGACGGAAATAATAATCTGACAACCCGCTCTGACAATGGTGGAGTAAATTTCTCAAAGAACATTCGTGTGCCAGGTGCACCTGCAGGTCAGTACCTGAGAAAAATTGCCTGTCACCCGTTACAGCCAAATGCAGTCTACACTGCTTACAAGGCCTTGTATAAAAGTAACGATAAGGGCGATCACTGGACAATGATTTCGCCTGACTCATTAAGTGAGGGATTTATTTCTGATTTTGCCGTAGCGCCTTCTGATTCTTCCTGCATTTATCTGGCCTATGGAAATCCCTGCTGGTCAGATGTTATTGGCAGGAAGTTGTTCTTTTCAGGCAATGGTGGAGTTACATGGACAGATGTTACTGCCGGTCTCACCGGTGTGAAATACTGTGCCATCACCTCAATTACCGTTGATCCGTTCAATCCATATCACGTTGCAGTGGGTTTCAGAGGAGGATGGGAATTCAGAGTTATGACTTCTGAAGCGGCAGGTATTAACGGTTCGTGGGTTGATAATTCAATTGGCTTACCTGGAGATTGTGACGTTTATTCTCTCATTTTTGACAAATCAAATCCGCAACGATTGTATGCCGGTACGCTGAAAGGAGTTTGGGAACTGGACTTCTCTTCATCGAAGTGGCAAAGGACAGGTGAAAATCTGCCCGACGTCATGGTGTCAGATCTGGATATTTCCTATGATCGCAGAGAATTGTACGCTGCAACACATGGCTACGGATTGTGGAAACTGAAACTACGTGATTAAGCTCTTATGTCGATTTCAACCTTCAATCTGAATATCCGTTACTTCAAAAAACTCTACATCGCCATTGCTCTGGTGCTGGCAGTGATGATCGTCGGTATTCTGGGTTATGTTTTTATTGAAGGTTACTCTTTTCTTGATTCGGTTTTTATGACGGTAATTACCGTTGCAACCGTCGGCTACAGAGAAGTGCGTGAGCTTGACCCTGCCGGGAAGGTCTTTACTTCATTTCTCATCATTACCAGTATCGGAACGTTTGCTTATGCAATCTCTGTTATTACACGATATGTTATCGAAGGAGAATTTCAAACATACTTTAAACATTACCAGGTGAACAAGGAAATTCAAAAACTCAGCGGCCATGTCATTGTATGTGGTTACGGACGAAACGGCAAGCAGGCGTGTGAGCAATTGCGTTCGGGCAATGAAAAATTTGTCGTCATCGAATCGAATCCGAAAGCCATTGAATTAATGTCTCAGGAAGAAGGCTTGCTGTTTATCGACGGCGATGCCACGCAGGATGATGTTCTGGCCGAAGCCGGACTTGAAAGAGCGAAAGCATTGATTTCTGCTCTGCCAAGTGATGCAGCGAATGTCTTCGTTGTGCTGACAGCGCGCGATAAAAATCCGAGACTGAAAATTATCAGCCGCGCTTCAGAAGATGCCTCTGAACATAAGCTGAAAAGGGCAGGAGCCGATAATGTAATCATGCCTGATAAAATCGGTGGCACTCATATGGCAGCTCTTGTTACAAAACCTGATGTACTCGAGTTCATTGATCACATCACCGGAAGAATAAATATTCGTTTGGAAGAAATTCTATTCAGCAGCCTGCCGGAGAGTATGAGAAACAAATCCATTCGCGAATTAGAGATCAGAAATAAAACCGGTGCCAATATCATCGGTTTCAAAACTACCGACGGAGATTATGTAATCAATCCGCCGCCTGATACAGTGATGTTGCCCGATGCTAAACTTTTCGTTCTCGGAACACAGGAACAAGTTGCCAAATTCAAGGATATCCTCATTCGATGAAAACCATTCTCGTAACGGGCAGCAATGGCTTGCTTGGACAGAAAATTATTTATGCGCTGCGAAATCGTTCTGATGTGAAGTGTATCTCTACGTCAAAGGGAGCAAACAGAATGAAAGAACGCTCCGGATACATTTATGAGTCGCTCGATATTACTGATCGAACACAGGTATTGGAAGTCATCGGCAAGCATAAACCGGATGCTGTCATCAATACTGCTGCAATGACCAATGTGGATGCCTGCGAAAATAACAGAGAAGAGGCATGGGCGATGAATGTGACAGCTATTGAATATTTAATTGAAGCATGTAAGACATATCATTCGCAGTTGATTCACCTCTCTACCGATTTTGTTTTCGACGGACTGAATGGTCCATATGTGGAAACCGATGAGCCTAATCCTGTCAGTTTTTACGGACACACAAAATATGAAGCAGAACGTCTGGTTCAGGCATCCGGAATTAAATGGGCGATATTAAGAACGATCATTATCTATGGAGTAGTAGATGATAATTCAAGATCGAATGTGGTTCTGTGGGCAATCAATTCAATCCGTCAGAAAAAAACGATTACGGTAATCAATGATCAGTTTCGCTCTCCGACACTTGCAGAGGATCTGGCTGATGCCTGCATTTCAGCGGCAATGAAAGGCGCAAGCGGAATCTACCATGTATCAGGTACAGAAGTGATGAATATTCTCGATATCGTAAAAATCGTCGCCGATTATTTCGATCTCGATACTTCCTACATTCAGCCGATTTCTTCGGCAAGTTTAAATCAGCCGGCAAAGCGCCCACCGGTGACGGGTTTCATCGTCGAAAAAGCAATGCGTGAATTGGATTTTCGTCCGCATACTTTTTTAGAAGGTCTCGCTCAAATAAAGAACCAGCTTATATTGGTTGGCAGCTAAGTCTGACTTTCTTTCCTTCGCATTGAATGAAGAAGAGAAGGAAAAGAAAATTAAACACGGCCTTTCATCAGTACTTTGATTTTTCCTATCGCGAAAAGAAAGGTCTGCTCATACTTGCTTTCATTTTACTACTTCAGATTATTCTTCTTTGTTTTATTCGTTCTTATCACCGCAAGGTGCCGCTGCCTTCTGCTGAATTAATTCTAGCTTTTGAAAAAGAATGTCTGAAAAGCGCATCGGAGAAGGTAAAGCCATCTTTCTTTAAAAAAGATTCACTCTTCAATTTTGATCCGAATGTATTGAATGCTGATCAATGGGAAAGTTTAGGATTGAGTGCCGGGCAATCAGCTTCCGTAGTTCATTATGTACAGAAGGGCGGAAAGTTCAGAACGAAAAAAGATATCTGTAAGATTTTTGGAATTCAGCCTTCGCTAGCGGAACGATTAATGCCATTTGTTCTTTTGCCTGATTCACTTCCTTCATCCATTCAAATCAAGCATGATAAATATAAAAGAGAAGCCGGAATCAATCTGAACACAGCCGATTCCATACAGCTTGACCGACTACCGGGAATTGGTCCGGTGCTGGCTTCGCGGATCGTCCGATACCGAGATCGCCTCGGCGGTTTCTTTTCAGTTGAACAATTAAGAGAGGTTTATGGAATATCTGATTCTTTGTTTTTAAACATCTCCGGACGGATCGAGGTAGGCGATTTCAAGGTGCGCAAAATCAAACTCAATTCCGATTCGCTTGCCATTCTTAAATCTCATCCTTACATCGGGTACAAGCTTGCACAGTTGGTCGACAAATACCGCCTTCAGCATCCCTTTAAATCTGTCGATGAGTTGCACTCTCTTCCTTTGCTAACTGACGAAAACTTCCGTAAACTTGCGCCCTATTTAACAGTAGAGTAATATGGAGTTTGCGACCAATGATAGTCAGGCGATGATCGCCGATACAGTCCGGAAATTTGCCGAAACACACATCCGCCCGAAAATGATGGTGTGGGATGAAGAGCAGATTTTTCCGATAGACCTCTTCAAAAAGATGGGGGAGCAGGGACTTATGGGAATTCTGGTGCCTGAAAAATACACTGGCTCAGGATTATCCTACTTTGAATACGTCACTGCCATCATTGAAGTAGCGCGCGTTTGCGGCTCCATCGGCCTCTCTATGGCTGCTCATAACTCTCTGTGTACAGGACATATTCTGACTTTCGGAAATGAAGAGCAGAAAATGAAGTATTTACCTAAGCTGGCCACAGGTGAATTTATCGGTGCCTGGGGACTAACGGAGGCAAATACCGGAAGTGATGCTATGCGCATGCGTTGCGTGGCTCGTCAGGATGGCGATCATTGGGTCATCAATGGTACTAAAAACTGGATCACTCATGGTAGAAGCGGTGATGTTGCAGTAGTGCTCGCAAGAACCGGTGACCTGCTTGATTCCAATGGAATAACCTCCTTCATCGTAGAAAAAGGTACACCCGGTTTCAGAGCTGGAAAAAAGGAAAATAAGCTTGGCATGAGAGCTTCGGAAACGGCAGAACTCATTTTTGAAGATTGCCGCGTTCATAAAAGCCAGATCATGGGAAATATAGGCGACGGATTTAAACAAGCTATGAAAGTGCTTGACGGTGGCCGTATTTCAATTGCAGCCCTTTCCCTCGGAATTGCTCATGGCGCCTACGATGCAGCGAAAAAGTATTCAAAAGAAAGAGAACAATTTGGAAAGCCAATCGCTGAATTTCAGGCAATTGCGTTCAAATTGGCCGATATGGCCACTAAAATCGAAGCTGCCGAATTGCTGACACTTAAAGCGGCTGATCTTAAGAACAGAGGCGAAAAATGTACAAAAGAGTCAGCTTTTGCCAAATATTACGCCTCTGAGGTTGCTGTTCAGGTCTCTACCGATGCCGTGCAGATTTTCGGCGGGTATGGCTATACAAAAGACTTCCCGGTTGAGAAATTTTACCGCGATTCCAAATTGTGTACAATCGGCGAGGGGACAAGCGAAATCCAAAAACTCGTCATCTCAAGGGAAATCTTAAAATAATTTGTAATTCAGGGAGAAAAATCTATTTTTGCAGTCCCAAAACAGAAAAGTTAAAAAATGATCATTGTTCCGATTAAAGAAAACGAATCAATCGACAAAGCGCTGAAGAAATTCAAAAAGAAATTCGAGCGCACCGGTGTTGTACGTGAACTCCGTCGCCGTCAGACTTTTGAAAAGCCGTCTGTAGAGCGTCGTCAGGAAATCATCCATGCCAAATACGTGGATGCCCTGAAACGTAATAACACGCTTTGATCTGATTGATCTTCAGAAATAATTTTGTTACTTTTACTGTGCACGAAACCTTTCGGTGGATTGACAGTTAGAAGAACATAAACTAAAGGAGAAATGAATGCTTCAACATTCGTTTCTCCTTTTTTAGCAATATGAGCATACAGAGTTTTCTTCAATATATCAAGTACGAGAAGCGCTTTTCGGTGAACACAGTCACTGCTTATGAAAATGACTTGACACAGTTTTTTGACTATCAGAAAAAGCAATATGAAATTGAAGACGCCGTAGCCATACAACCTTCCATGATTCGATCGTGGATGGTTCAGCTTATGGAATCCGGAATCTCTACCAGATCAATCGCCAGAAAAATTACTTCTCTGAAAACCTTCTACAAATTCCTGATGAGGAAAGGGGAGGTGAAAATCAATCCGCTTCAGAAAGTACAGGCACCGAAGATTTCGAAACGACTTCCGGTGTTCGTCGACGAAAACAAAATGAATCTTCTGTTTTCCGATGTCAACTTCGGCGACGGATTTGAAGCAGTTCGAGACCGCCTTCTTCTGGAAATGTTTTACGCCACAGGAATGCGTCTCTCTGAACTGATCGGCCTTACCGATAGTCGCGTTGATCAGTTTCAGTGCCAGTTAAAAGTTCTCGGAAAGAGAAACAAAGAACGCGTAATTCCGTTTACTAATAAGCTGAAAGCCCTTATCCAGACTTATGTTGAAGCCAGGAAGGAAATTACTCCGTTACCACCTTCGTTTTTCATTACTTCAAAAGGTACTCCGCTTTATCCAAAACTGGTTTACCGGATTGTTACCCGCAGAATCGGTGGAGTCACTACGCTGGAAAAGAAAAGCCCGCACGTACTGCGCCATACCTTCGCTACGCACATGCTCAATCACGGTGCCGACATCAACAGCGTTAAGGAATTACTCGGTCATGCCAATCTCAGCGCTACACAGGTTTACACACACAATACAATAGAAAAATTAAAAGAAGTTTATAAACAAGCCCACCCACGGGCCTAAATCTTTGAGGAGGATATTTTATGAAAATTACCGTACAGTCTATTCACTTTGACGCAGATCAGAAATTACTCAGTTTTATTCAGGAGAAAGTTGATAAACTGACCACATACAATGATCAGATCATCGGAGGAGAAGTAATTTTGAAACTCGATAAGTCCAGTGACAATAAAAATAAAATCGTCCAGATAAAAATTCAAATCCCGGGCAATGATATTCTGGCTAAAGAACAATGCCGTACGTTTGAAGAGGCTACTGACCTTTGCATGGAGATTTTATCCCGCCAGATTAAAAAGCACAAGGAGAAGGTCAAAGGACTTTGATCTTTTTCAGTTTTCCTGTAAGAATTCCAATAGTTTTGTAAGAACTCCGTTGATCGGGTAACGTATCCGTATTGTCTGCAACTCATCATGAAACGCACATTTTCGGCATTTCTGTTTTTTATCGCCATTACTCCTTGCCTTCGTGCACAGGATGATGCGTCATTTCACGTTGTGAGCAAAACAGTAGTAAGCTGGAAAGATACTACCCAATTGCATTTTCTACAGGATTCCACTCTTCATACGCAGGGCTGGGACACACTTCCACAAGCTAAATTCTGGAAGGATGTCATCAATATGACCAGCGATTCCTGTATCGTGAATATTTCATACTGCCGTAAGCCAATCGATCGCATTAACCGCTCGGTATGGATGAGCCAGAGTGAACCTGAAAAGCAGTGCTTCAAGGATAGCCTTTGCAGAATCATCAATGAAAGTCCGGATAATGTCTACATCACTGCAGGCAAGGGAGAGTTTTACGAAGTAAAAAAGGTAATGCCGGTGATCAGCCGCGCAATTACGGCATTCGAAAAGAATAATTGCGACCCCTGGTACGCTCAGGCAATTCTCCTGATTGAAAGCCCGGGCAAGTATGCCAATAAATCAAGTGTCGGTGCCAATGGCCCGTTCCAGTTGATGCGCTCTGTAGCGATTCGTTACGGTCTGAAAGTAAACAAGAGAGTGGATGAACGTAGTGATATCGATAAATCAGCACGTGCAGCATCATCTCTCATCAAAACTTCGTGCATTCCTTATATCAGGAAGTTTCTGGATGAAAAGAATATTGCTTATTCGGAAACTGACTTGTGGTTCCGTCTTTTGGTTTTACATGCTTATCATGCCGGCGCAGGTAATGTGCGTTGTGTCATCGATGCCATTAATCCGGATAAAGGCGGAGTTGAACTTTTCACGAAGATCTGGCAAACCACCTGTGGCGGATTTAAGAATGAGTCGCAAAATTACTCTCAGATTGCCCTTGCTTCATTGCTGAATTTTGAAAACCTGATTCATCAGAACGGTGATACTGTTTTCCTTGTAAAGGGTGATCTCGCACTTCGTCAGTATGACCGCAAAAAACTGAAGCCATGGGAAGCCATCGATTATCTCGGCGCCTGTGTTGCTCTCTATGAAAAAGATTTCATCGATGAAATGATTCCATTCGATTATATGATGAAACGAATCGATTTCATTAAAAAGGAATACAAGAAACTTTCCAATCTGGTTACTGAATCTCAGCGCGAGATTATTCTTCGCAAATATCCTGCTTCGGAAGATCATGTCACTCAGCTTGCCGCAGAGCTCAGCAAGAGAAGACGATATGAAGACGCCATCAGCCTGCTGAAACTGAATCTGGATACAAATCCTGATTCCTATGCTTCAAACGATAGCATTGCACGTTTGTATCGCATCACAGGCGATAAAAAGAAGGCTGAAATTTATAGTTCTAAGGCCGGTTCGTCCAAACAGGTTCCGAAGAACGCAGATTGATTTTTTATTTTACATTTGAAGCTCTTCAAAATCCTTTATGAAGCAGCTTTACTTCCTGTTGTCATTTCTTCTTTTTGCCGGAACTGCACTCGCAGGTGATTTGTTTACTGTGCATTCTTCTTTTGAAAAAACAGACTCAACACAACGGTGGATTAATCTTCACACAATAATTCCGGGAGCAGATTCTTCGTTCTACTCTCATACCGATTCGCTAGCTCCTTATGGAATTGGTTATGAATCCGCTTTCCCTGAGCAATGTTCAAACAGAAATATTATTCTCCGGATCAAAGGGAAATTCCGTTGTGCCGCTCTTTCCGCTTCGTCGTCCATTGTGTTTTCTGTTTCTAAAGGCGGGAAAGATGCATTCTGGGACGGACATAAAATTAAATTTACTCAAGCAAATCATTGGCTTGAGGTGAGTGATTCAATCAGGATTCCTTCTAATCTCACTACAGGAAATTGTACATTCAAAATTTATGTGTGGAATCAAAATGGTGAAGCAACTGATGCCGATGATATTTCAATATCTGCTTCCGAAATTATTCTGCCTTCTTATTTTCCGGTAATAGATGAGCCTTTTAAACTGAAGGACAAAAGCATTTCATTGGTAGCTGAAAACAGTGAAGTGAAAATCTTCTCACAGGGAAATACATCCTTTTTCGTTACTTCCTCTGATCAGAGTGATACACTCCTTTCTCACCCTGTGATATTGGCCGAAGAGGAGGGAAGTAAACCAGGTAAGGTAAAGAAGATTGTTATCTCAACTTTCAGAATAAACAAACGTGCGGACGGATGTGATTTGTTTTTTGAGAGCAAAGAATTTTCGGGTTCAATCAAAATTGATTTAGTGCCGGGAAATCAGAGGATCCGGATAACAAGTGCTTTGAGTTTTCTAAAAGAAATTACAGTGCGTCGTATTGCTCTGGTCTTTGATCAGACTCTTCCGCTGAAAGAAGTTTTTACAAGTGATGGCCTGATCTCAGACAATTACTTCAGTAAAGAATATTGGCTCGGACGAAACGGATTTTCTTTACAAAGCGGGAAGAAGAAGTACATCTTTGAAAAGCCTGAACATGCATGCAGTGTTCAACTAAACGATTACGGTAAAAAGGTGTGTTATAATTTTGATTATTGTGCCGACCATCCTTTGCTTCATTTTCCGGAGATGAAAGTGAGTAAAGGAATCTATAAAGATGCATCCTGCAGAACATATGCAATAAATGAAAGTCTGATTCTGGATTTTGAAATTGCTGTAGTGCCCGCAAATCAACCTTCGATTGGTGTGATGAATAATCCGGATGGTTTTCAATCCTGCTTTGTGTGGACAGAACATGCTGATTATGCTGATTTAAGAACACATAAGGCAGTTGCTTTTGGCAGCGAAAATATCAACTCACCGGATTCTGCTTCTCAGGGTTTTACCGGACATAAAATTCCTGTTACAAAAAGTGTTTTTTATGCAAATCCTGAAAACCAAAAGCTGGCACTCAAAGACGGACGATTCTCCGGTGAGTCGGCAAATATTCTTTCTACAAAGGGCTTTGATCGTTTTTTGAAGCAACTCTCCGCTTCGGGATTTGAAATTTGTCTTCACACACCTGATCCCTTTACAACAAATCTTTTGCGACTGGATAGCTCTTTATCTTACATGCAAGCCGCTTTCAACTCTCCCACATGGATTGATCATGGCTATGATAATTCGCCACAGAGCAACAGAGAAGATCTTGCCTGCGATGGTTTGAATTCAAACGGAAAGAATTTTTCTCTGCCGTCGTGGAAAAAGTACGGAGTGAAATATTTTTGGAATAGCTTTTATGAAGATTCAAATGCATTTGGAAACTACTCCTTCAATTCATTTTTATCGGCACCCTATGCAGGCTGGGGACATAGCTTTCCGGCGCCGGAATATTGGATTACAAAATCCGGAAGTGATACTATATACAGTTGGAAAACCGGTTACACTTTAGATCCGCCTGACGGAAATATGTGGTCGTATTATTTGAGCGATGCCCGTCTTGAAGACCTTGCAGAAAGTTTTTCGGATTGCATTCTGCATTGTTATTCTTCCCGGGTCGATTCAACGAATGGATTTTACAGCTATAACGGAAATGAAATCGTTGTGAATCCTGAATTTGATAAGGCATTAGCGAAGATTGCAGAGTACAGAAACAAAGGATTATTATGGGTGACGACAATCAAAGACATGATGAATTATCGCCTGCTTCTTGAAAACGTGTCTGTCACTTATTCCGGGAAAAGTATTCGGGTTTTAAATAGAAATGGTGAAGCCGTAAACGGACTTACATTGTTTTCAAAAGCAACTCTTGTTTTTCCGGAACAAGTTGGCGTAAGAGTGAAAACAACGGAGAAGGGTAATCTTTTTATTTTAAATTTGGCCCCGCATCAGCAAATAGAAATACCGATTCAGTAAATGGCATTAAAGATTTGGAAAGTATTCAAGAGAATCGTCATCTGGTTCTTCATACTAAGTGTTTTTTCCGTTATCCTTTTCAGATTTGTTCCTGTTCCGCTCACACCGCTGATGCTGATTCGTTGTGTAGAACAAAAATTTGATGGACGTCCGATGCAAATGCAAAAGGATTGGGTTCCGCTGGAGCAAATCAGTCCTGCTATGCCATTGGCAGCTATAGCTGCAGAAGACCAGAATTTTGAAGACCACTTTGGTTTTGATCTGAAGGCAATTCAGAAGGCGGAAAAATACAATGAGAAACACAAAGGAAAGCGGTTGAAAGGTGCAAGTACAATCAGTCAGCAAACTTCAAAGAATGTTTTTCTCTGGCCATCCAGGTCATATATCAGAAAGGGATTTGAAGTGTACTTTACGTTTCTGATAGAAGTTTTCTGGAGCAAGAAGAGGATTATGGAAGTTTATCTGAATGTCATTGAAATGGGAGATGGGATATATGGCATTGAAGCGGCCAGCCAGAGCTATTTTCATAAGCCTGCAGCTAAACTATCTGTCAGGGAAGCGGCAATGATAGCAGCAATTTTCCCTAATCCGAGAAAATTAAATCCTGTTTATCCTGATGCACGAACTGCTTTAAAAGGCTCCCGTATCGTTCATTTTATGAGCAGGTTAAAGCTCGAAGATTTCTGATCCCGGCCTTTTGACCTAACAAAGCCTTGAACCATAGTGTATTTCTCTCTTCATTTTTTCTTGATTCGCTTCAAACTTTAATACATATTTGAATTCGAATTCAGGGTGGTTCCCAGCAAAAAATCTCAAAGTGAGTATATCAACACGGAGTGAAAAACTGAAGTACTTTATTTTTTTACTTCTGATTTTTTTATCCCGACTTCCTTTTCTTTCGGCCGGTTATGGTTTGGATGGCGATAGTTGGTCCGTGGCCATCTCTGCAAACCTGCTCCACGATTCTCATCACTATGTTCCTTCCCGTTTACCGGGTTACCCTGTTCATGAATTTCTGTGTGCTGTAATAGCACCTGCAGGTTATTTCGGTCTCAATCTGGTTTCAGCATTATTCAGTACCCTTGCGGTTTTTTTCTTTATGCTGATTCTTCGCTCGCTGAAATTCAAATCTGTTTTCCTGGCTGCCACAGCATTCGCTTTTGTTCCTGCATTTTATATTCATAGCACTACAACTATTGATTATGTTGTTTCGCTCGCATTCATTCTTGCCGCACTGTATTATTTACTGAAAGACTTTCTGCCTCTTGCAGGATTGTGTCTCGGACTGGCCATAGGTACCCGTATTACTGCAGGTGCCATGCTGATTCCGTTCATCATTCTTCTAGTGAAAAATGACGGATTCGAAATGAACTTAAAAAGGATCGTGAAAATTTCACTTCCTGCAATTCTTACCGGTGCTGCTTTTTATTTCCCATTATACAGGATGTACGGTTCGTCATTCTTTACTTATTACGAAGTTCCATATCCTTCCATTCCTAAAGTGCTTTACAAATTCTCCATTGAAGTATGGGGAATTGTTGGTGTGCTCGGAATATTTTTGTCGACCGTCATTTTCTTTTTGCCGGCCGGATCCGGTCCGAAAAAATTTCTCTTCCCGAGGTCCATAAATGAACGTCATGTAATTGCCTGGCTCGTTGCTATCGATCTCTATATAATTGCTTTTCTCCGATTGCCGATGGAAGCAGGATATCTGTTGCCGATTATTCCATTCGTCATAATGCTATTTGGAAAATACCTCTACGAAGGAGCATTTGCTTTCTTCTGCTGTATGCTTATTCTTTCTACATTGTCGTGTACCATTTCACCTGTCGACAGGTACGATGCAGCAAGCCCTTCTGCAGCAGTGAAAAAATTTCATGCAGGCGGCGAAGAACTCATGCTGGATTTCTTACATGGCCCGGTGTTTTCATATCAGTCGCGCAGAGAAAACGGAATTGCATTTGTAAATGAGCTTTTGAAATCGACTGATACGGTTACGGTAAAATCGGTCATTGTTTGCGGAAGATGGTACAATCAGATGATTGTACAGTCCGGCGATACGTCAAAACTGAAAGTCAAAATCAGAGATTACATCTCAGAACCCGAAGCACTTTATTTTTATGCAAAAGGCTTTGTGATTTATTACCTGCCAAAGCAGGAATACTACAACAAAGTCATGCGCAATGTTGATCTCGATATTTATCGCGCCGTGCCGTATTTAAACGGACATTAAATCTTACAAACCGAAATCAAATCCCACCTGATCTGCCATGGATCGGAATAGATGTGGTAAACGTCGGTGTACATCAGATCATAAAGAATCATAAGATTAATTGAGCTGGCATCGCCGATCATCTGGCGATACCCGCCGCCGACGAAAAGTGCATCAACCAGTTTCCTCTCTGTCTTCGGATAATACGTCATAAATTCCGCACTCAGCGATTGAAACTCCGTATGCAGGAAAATAAGCTCACTCACATTGAAACGCGTAAAAATACTTCCGCCATAAATGCTGGTAGAATAGGAGTAGTTATAATAGGAATCTTTGTAATTGTAATAAATGTAAGTTGCGCCAAGTCCGGCCGACCACCGTTCAGTAAGTCTGTAGCCGATGATAGGAGAGATATCAACCACTGTTGCAGTTCCGAACTGAAGTCCGAAGTTTCCGCCGGTGAAAAGGCGATCTTTGAAAGAAGATTTTTCGTTGGCTGATTTTACAGGAGGCAGATAATCACTCTGTGCAAAAGCAGAAGCAGATAAGAGTAAAGCAAACAGCGCCGGGATGAACCTTTTCACAATTTTTTTTCTGTAAAAATAGCGAAGTCAAATTAGTAGTCAATGGAAATTTCGTTCTTTGTGTGGTAAATCAATTTAATCATGGATGTATTGATCACCGGAGCATCGTCGGGTGTGGGAAGAGCGCTGACTGAATATTTTTTGAACAGCAGCGATATGCACGTTATTGCCATCAGCCGAAATCATTCAAAGCTCGATGAATTGTTTCGCTCTGCAGAAGCGATGGGGAAGGCGAACCGGCTCAGCATATTTGCAGGTGACATTCGTGAGGAGAAATTTCTGCAGAGTGTTTACTCTGCGCTGGAGAGAGAGGGCAGGAGAGTACGTTTCATCGTGAACAATGCAGGTAAGTTGATTCGTAAATCATTCAGAGAATTGACAGCGGAACAATGGCAGGAGATCTATTCCGTGAATGTATTTGCAGTTGCGTCGGTGGTGAGAATTTTTTATCCGATGTTGATCACAGGAGAGGCGCTGCATCAGTCGGCGTTTTGTTCTCACATTGTAAACATCGGCTCTGTAGGCGGTGTACAAGGCAGTATAAAGTTTGCCGGTTTATCGGCTTACAGCAGCAGTAAGGGAGCGATGAGTGTGCTTACGGAATGTATGGCAGAGGAATTTAAGCAGGAGCGGATAGCGGTGAATTGTCTGGCGCTGGGATCGGTGCAGACGGAGATGTTCAGCGATGCCTTTCCGGGATTTTCTGCGGCTGTGGGACCGGGAGAAATGGCGGGCTATATTGGGGAATTTGTGATGAAAGGCCATTGTTTTTTCAATGGAAAGGTACTTCCGGTGAGTTTCCAGACCCCTTGAGGCGGGAAAATTTAACCTTTAACGCTCTGATTAACAGTGCTTTTCACACTTTCCAACAATTGTTAATAAAAAACATCACCAAATATTTGGTAGAAAGGAAAGGAGTAGTACATTTGCAACCCCATTCAGAAAGTTCTTTGATGCGCGAATGGGCGCAAAAAAACGCCTTTTTTTCAGGCCAACCGGGTAAAAGCGGTGAAGCAATTTTTTAGTCTGATTTAGTGCAGATTAACAAAAACTGAAAAAAAAATTAAAGAATTTGTTGCGGGGAAATATAAGTTCAGTATCTTTGCAGCCCCAAAAACAAATAAGGGAGTTTGCTCAACGGAGCAGACGGTAAAAAACAACAGACTACTTAGCCGGATTTTTAGTTAAATCCGGGATCGATAAGTAAACGTTCTTTGAAGAATTGAAAAGGAAATAACAAGCCCTAAATATCCGTCAATTGAATTGAGATATTTTTGAAGTAACAAATCCTAACAGAGACAGAAATCAACTTTACTATGGAGAGTTTGATCCTGGCTCAGGATTAACGCTAGCGGCAGGCCTAATACATGCAAGTCGAACGGCAGCGGGTGTAGCAATACATGCCGGCGAGTGGCGCACGGGTGCGTAACGCGTATGCAATCTACCTATAACTGGGGAATAGCCTTCCGAAAGGAAGATTAATACCGCATGATATCACGAAACGGCATCGTTTTGTGATCAAAACTCCGGTGGTTATAGATGAGCATGCGTGACATTAGCTAGTTGGTGAGGTAACGGCTCACCAAGGCGACGATGTCTAGGGGGTCTGAGAGGATGATCCCCCACACTGGTACTGAGACACGGACCAGACTCCTACGGGAGGCAGCAGTAAGGAATATTGGACAATGGCCGCAAGGCTGATCCAGCCATGCCGCGTGAAGGATGAAGGTGCTATGCATTGTAAACTTCTTTTGTCCCGGAATAAACCCCTGATTTCTATCGGGGCTGAATGTACGGGAAGAATAAGGGACGGCTAACTTCGTGCCAGCAGCCGCGGTAATACGAAGGTCCCAAGCGTTATCCGGATTTATTGGGTTTAAAGGGTGCGTAGGCGGGTTGTTAAGTCAGTGGTGAAAGCCTACAGCTCAACTGTAGAATTGCCATTGATACTGACGATCTTGAGTATGGTTGAGGTGGGCGGAATGTGTCATGTAGCGGTGAAATGCTTAGATATGACACAGAACACCGATTGCGAAGGCAGCTCACTAAGCCATAACTGACGCTGAGGCACGAAAGCGTGGGGAGCAAACAGGATTAGATACCCTGGTAGTCCACGCCCTAAACGATGATCACTCGATGTGTGCGATATACTGTACGCGTCTGAGCGAAAGCATTAAGTGATCCACCTGGGGAGTACGACCGCAAGGTTGAAACTCAAAGGAATTGACGGGGGCCCGCACAAGCGGAGGAGCATGTGGTTTAATTCGATGATACGCGAGGAACCTTACCAGGGCTTGAAAGTTAGTGAAGGATGTGGAAACATGTCCGTCAGCAATGACACGAAACTAGGTGCTGCATGGCTGTCGTCAGCTCGTGCCGTGAGGTGTTGGGTTAAGTCCCGCAACGAGCGCAACCCCTATCATTAGTTGCCAACAGGTTAAGCTGGGGACTCTAATGAGACTGCCTGCGCAAGCGGTGAGGAAGGTGGGGATGACGTCAAGTCATCACGGCCCTTACGTCCAGGGCTACACACGTGCTACAATGGGCAATACAATGGGCAGCTACACAGCAATGTGATGCAAATCTCCAAACTTGTTCTCAGTTCGGATTGAGGTCTGCAACTCGACCTCATGAAGCTGGATTCGCTAGTAATCGCGTATCAGCAATGACGCGGTGAATACGTTCCCGGGCCTTGTACACACCGCCCGTCAAGCCATGGGAGTTGGGGGTACCTGAAGTCGATAACCGCAAGGAGTCGCCTAGGGTAAAACCGATGACTGGGGCTAAGTCGTAACAAGGTAGCCGTACCGGAAGGTGCGGCTGGAACACCTCCTTTCTGGAGTGATTTGTTACACCTGATTTATCAGGAATCAAGCTTGTTATTTCCTTTCATTTTCTTCATTTAAGATCCCAAACGAGCTTAAGGTGGTCCCTCCATCTGAGAAAAAAACTATAACTTCTGAATTTAGAAGAAATAGTCCCGTAGCTCAGCTTGGTTAGAGCACTACACTGATAATGTAGGGGTCAGCAGTTCAAATCTGCTCGGGACTACTAATCAACTTGTCTTGGGGAATTAGCTCAGCTGGCTAGAGCACCTGCTTTGCAAGCAGGGGGTCATCGGTTCGACTCCGATATTCTCCACCAAACAATTAGCTGATTTGCTAATTGGCTAATAAGCGAAAAGAAATTCCGGTCAACGGATCGGATATAATTTGAAATAAGAGTTAATGCAATGAAGCATCCGCTTAGGCGGGGCCGGCTCGATACCGGGTTAATTCGCGATTCACTTACTGAATTGGCTCATCAGCTAATCAGCTAATTGAAAACGTTCTTTGACATATTGAAAGAAAACATAACAAACAAGAATCAAGATTTTTATCGTAATAGATAAGAAAGTTAATAAGGGCACACGGTGAATGCCTTGGCTCTCATAGGCGATGAAGGACGTGATAAGCTGCGAAAAGTTTCGGGGAGGTGCAAACAACCTTTGATCCGAAAATATCCGAATGGGGCAACCCTTCCGGTTGGAGACCGGAAATCCAATGCGAAGCTAACCCAGGGAACTGAAACATCTAAGTACCTGGAGGAAGAGAAAATAACTAATGATTCCCCAAGTAGTGGCGAGCGAACGGGGAAGAGCCCAAACCATGATTGTTAAGGCAATCATGGGGTTGTAGGACTGTAATGTGAATGTATGCGCAAAGCTGAAGCTTCTGGAAAGCTGAACCATAGAGGGTGATAGTCCCGTAAGCGTAAACAAATGCATTCTAACAGTATCCTGAGTACCGCGAGGTCGGAGACGCCTTGTGGGAAACTGCCGGCACCATCCGGTAAGGCTAAATACTAATGAGAGACCGATAGTGTACTAGTACTGTGAAGGAAAGGTGAAAAGAACCTCGAACAGAGGAGTGAAATAGAACCTGAAACCGTGTGCTTACAAGCGGTCGGAGTTCGCCTCGGCGAATGACGGCGTGCCTTTTGCATAATGAGCCTACGAGTTACTCCTCACTGGCAAGGTTAACCAGCTAAGCTGGGCAGCCGAAGCGAAAGCAAGTCTGAATAGGGCGTATAGTCAGTGGGGGTAGACGCGAAACCTTGTGATCTACATATGGGCAGGATGAAGTGACGGTAACACGTCATGGAGGTCCGAACTGGTAAGCGTTGAAAAGCTTTCGGATGACCTGTATGTAGGGGTGAAAGGCTAATCAAACTGGGAAATAGCTCGTACTCCCCGAAATGTCTTTAGGGACAGCGTTGAGTTAATTGTTATAGAGGTAGAGCTACTAATAGGGCTAGGGGGCTTCACCGCCTACCAAACCCTGATAAACTCCGAATGCTAATGACAACTGCTCAGCAGTGAGGCCTGGGGTGCTAACGTCACAGGCCGAGAGGGAAAGAACCCAGACCATCAGCTAAGGTCCCCAAATCTATGTTAAGTTGTTAAAACGTGGTCGGATTGCATTGACAGCTAGGATGTTGGCTTGGAAGCAGCCATTCATTTAAAGAGTGCGTAACAGCTCACTAGTCGAGCGATCGGGCGTGGATAATAAACGGGCATTAAACATAGTACCGAAGCTATGGCATCCGTAAGGCGAGATGGGTAGGGGAGCATTCCAACAACACAGAAGATTTGGCGTAAGCCGGATTGGAGTTCTTGGAAAAGCAAATGTAGGCATAAGTAACGATAATGCAGGTGAAAAACCTGCACACCGTAAGACTAAGGTTTCCTGATCAATGCTAATCAGATCAGGGTTAGTCGGGTCCTAAGGATAATCCGAATGGAAAAGCCGATGGATAACTGGTTAATATTCCAGTACTGGCAAATGTAGTGATGGAACTACGAAGAAGTGAAAGATCTGCGTACTGACGGATATGTACGTTAAAGCTCGTAGATATAGATTGTATAGGCAAATCCATACAATCTGTCGAAAGTGATAGTACCACAAGTCTTCGGACAAGTGGATAATGATCCTAAACATGCTTCCGAGAAAAATTCCTAAACTTATACATTTGCTACCCGTACCGTAAACCGACACAGGTAGTCGAGGAGAGAATCCTAAGGTGCTCGAGTGATTCATGGCTAAGGAACTCGGCAAATTAACCCTGTAACTTCGGGATAAAGGGTGCCCCGCGCAAGCGGGGCCGCAGTGAAATGGCCCAGGCGACTGTTTAACAAAAACACATGGCTTTGCTAAATCGAAAGATGACGTATATGGCCTGACACCTGCCCGGTGCTGGAAGGTTAAGAGGAGATGTCAGTCGCAAGGCGAAGCATTGAATCGAAGCCCCAGTAAACGGCGGCCGTAACTATAACGGTCCTAAGGTAGCGAAATTCCTTGTCGGGTAAGTTCCGACCTGCACGAATGGTGTAACGATCTGGGCACTGTCTCAGCCATGAGCTCGGTGAAATTGTAGTAGCGGTGAAGATGCCGCTTACCCGCAACGGGACGGAAAGACCCCGTGCACCTTCACTATAACTTTGCATTGACTTTGGATAAATGATGTGTAGGATAGGTGGGAGACTATTAAAGGGGGCGCTAGCTCGTGGAGTCAACCTTGAAATACCACCCTTCATTTATTCGGAGTCTAACCCCGATCATTCGGGGGACATTGCATGGTGGGTAGTTTGACTGGGGTGGTCGCCTCCAAAAGAGTAACGGAGGCTTTCAAAGGTACCCTCAGCACGCTTGGTAACCGTGCGCAGAGTGCAATAGCATAAGGGTGCTTGACTGTGAGACCACAAGTCGAGCAGGTACGAAAGTGGGATATAGTGATCCGGTGGTTCCGCATGGAAGGGCCATCGCTCAAAGGATAAAAGGTACGCCGGGGATAACAGGCTGATCTCCCCCAAGAGCTCACATCGACGGGGAGGTTTGGCACCTCGATGTCGGCTCGTCACATCCTGGGGCTGGAGAAGGTCCCAAGGGTTCGGCTGTTCGCCGATTAAAGTGGCACGCGAGCTGGGTTCAGAACGTCGTGAGACAGTTCGGTCCCTATCTGTTGTGGGCGTTGGAAGTTTGAGAGGGCCTGACTCTAGTACGAGAGGACCGAGTCGGACGTACCTCTAGTGTACCTGTTGTGCCGCCAGGTGCATCGCAGGGTAGCTATGTACGGTTAAGATAAGCGCTGAAAGCATCTAAGCACGAAACTTGCCTCAAGATGAGACTTCCTTTAAGGGTCGTCAGAGACTATGACGTTGATAGGTTGCAGGTGTAAAGACAGTAATGTCAAAGCCGAGCAATACTAATTGCCCGTAGACTTTTTATCTGATAACTCTCAAGATCCCTGTTAGTTGTGTTTTCTTTCTCTAATATGTCAGTTTATTGAATAATGAAAATTGAATATTGAATAGTGGTAGTAGCCAAATTCAAATTTTCAATCTTCAATATTAAATATTCAATGATCTTTATGGTGACTTTAGCGTTGGTGTCCACCTCTTCCCATTCCGAACAGAGCAGTTAAGCCCAACAGCGCAGATGGTACTGAGGTAACTCTCGGGAGAGTATGTCGTTGCCGTAAATTATAAAAGCCTCGCTCGAAAGAACGGGGCTTTTTTTTTACCCCTGAATTTCTAAACTTGTCTCTTAGACAATTCTCAAGCGCCCGCCGATTTTTTTTTTCATCTTTAAACCGCCGATCTTCTCCTATGCCCGGAACCTTCAGAATACTCCTCGCAATCTGCTTCTGCTGCTCTGTTGAATTTTGCTTTTCAGCCGACACTGACTCCATTCAGCAACCAAAATTTTATGCAGGCATCGGCCTCGGTGATTGCTTTCTGTCCCTCCATAGAAACTCAGAATTGAAAAGTTATTCTTCTTTCTACCTGGGACTTTCTGCAGGCTACCGGTGGTCGGAAAAATTTCAAACCGGTATCGGCGTAAATGGATTACTCATTCAACCTTATGGTAAGGAAGATCCTTCAAAGGGAATCAGCATCAGTAACGTTAACGCAGAATTGTCTTACCTTCCTTTCAGAAGGATTCCTTGCCGCCTTCTGATCGGAATGGGGTATTCAATTTATACCAATCATAACCCCGACAGAAATAATGCATCCGGAATGGATATGCAGCTTGGAGTCGGATACTTTAAGCGCGTGTACAATCACACTGAAGTTGGACTGAATATTTTCTATGGTCTGGGTAAGTTTAAAGATGTGGTCAATACTATTTCTCAAGACCGTAACCAATGGTTCAGAGGGGTTGGCTTTTGTCTGTCACTTGCCTATCGATAAGCTGATACTTTCATCAAAGGAAACCGATCACTCTTCGGTGTACCGGTTCGACGTACAGCTCTGGCCTTCTGGAATTTCTGAAATCTTAAAACCGCTTAAGCTGAAAATTTTGTCATCTACACTACCGGTATGTATAGATGAAATGCGAATTGTATATGATGCACCGGTTTTCTTTTCCCTGCAATATACCTCCAGAATCATTCCTTTAACTTTGCCGGTTTTGTACCAGTCTCCTTTGCGGATGAATTCACCTGCCATCCCGCAATGAGACATCAAACCGTAAAGCTTTGCGAGTTCAACTTTAAAACTATCGCTCACCCAAACTTCTGAATAGTACTTTTCACTCTCGAAAATTACTTTGCGGCAGAGTATTCCCTGAATTCGTTTTTGTTCTGTTGTTTTTTTGAATGTGATTTTTTTGTCATCCTGAACACTGTCACGGTACATCGAAGAGGAGTGAACCTTTACTGCCTGCTTATTCATATTATAAGCCAGTGTCATGATCCAGGTGCTGTCTGCCGGACTAAACATCGCTCGTTTGATCACTCCTTTTACATTCATTTCATCTTTGATTTCCATCATGTAATCAGGATGCTTTGTATCCTGACGTATCGTCCACAGGATCGAAGGTTCCTTGCTTTGTGTCCCTGTTGATTCAAATGACATTAGGAAGGATCCTGAAAAAGCCTGAGCCTTTCCCTGTGCATGGAGCATTGGTAGCCCTAAAAAGAGGGAAAAAACAATAAAAATGAGGCTTTTTGTCATTTTTTGATTTTGGATTTTACAAAGAAAAAATATTTTCTACATTGGTGTTGCAACACACATTTTTAAATCCCCAACCACTGAGAGATTGACTGCAATCTTAGATTCTTTGAATAGCTCTAAGATATCAATTTTCAGTGCAAAACACATACACGATGAAGCTTAAAAATCTACTTGCACTTATTACTCTGATTTGGATTAAAGTAAGTTCAATCGCAATTGCTCAAACAAATCCAACGCCTCAAACTCTTCCTTATTCACAAAATTTTACCGGGCTTGCAAGTAGTTCTTCAGTCTATCCTGTAGGATGGCAAGGATGGAATCTGAGTACAACGGGACCAACGACAACATTCAGGACAATTGCGCCTCCGGCTGCTTCCGATCTTGCCTTACAGGCATCAGCGACTGCGGCAAGCACAACCGGAGGAATTCAGAATTACAATGGAAAAATTGGTTTTCTTCCATCTCCCACGGTTGATGCAACGTTGTGTCTTGCGTTGAATACAACGGGATTCAATAGTGTACTCGTGACATTTGATGTCATGACGATTCGAAATCCATTTGATGCAACGAATACAAGAATTAATCAGGTTGATCTGCAATACAGAGTTGGGACTACGGGTGCTTTCATCAGTGTTTCCAATCTTGCTTCCGGTATTTATCAGAATAATACGGTGAATCAGACCGGAGCTGTTACAACTCCTCAAAACTCATTGCCTAAATCCTTCACTTTGCCATCTGCCTGTAATAATCAGAGTGTAGTGCAATTGAGATGGGTGGTACGAGATTTAAGTGGCACCGGTAACCGTCCGGGTTTTGCAGTGGATAATATTGTTGTGTGCTCAGCACTTAATACACCTTCAGTAAGTATTTCAGGACCATCAGCATTCTGTAACGGAAATAATGCTGTATACATTGCTACTCCGGTGAACGGCGGGGCCACACCTACATACCAGTGGAAAAAGAATGGAGTTAATGTTGGTACAAATAGCCCTGTGCTTTCAATCAATGGTTTGGTTGCCGGAAATCAGATCTCTTGTACAATGGTTTCAAATGCTTCATGTGTTTCCAGTATTACAGTAAATTCGAATACAATCACTCTTGCAAATGTGGTTTCATCACCTGTGATCAATTCCGCAACGATTACTGATGTAACATGCCCAGGTGCACGCGATGGTGCTATTACATTGAACATTTCCGGAGGCACACCACCGTATGCGGTTTGCTGGGATACCATAAACCGTTCGAATGGACCAGTATTTGGCGTTACTGTGGCAGCAAAACTGCGTTCATCCGTACTTTAATCTGGGGAATCCGCTTACTTATCAGATCGACGGCGTTGAAGCAAAAGTTCTCACCCTTGTGAAAGGAATCTCTTATACCTTTAATGTACTTGCTCCGTCACATCCTTTTCACATTTCTACGGATTCGGTAGGAGGGAATGCAAAATAACATTGTAGCCTGGCCAAAGCGGTGCGCCGACCCAGAATGGTACGGTCACTTTTACTCCGGCCATCTCAACTCCGGCTGCGCTTTATTATCCTTGTCAGTTCCATCAGTACATGGGTTATAAAATTAATGTTGGCAGCGGATATTGCATTGAAGGATCACAGAGCATCAGTGCCATGCCAATCGGAAAATATTCTGTGATTGTTACCGATGCAAATGGTTGCACTACATCAGCTACCTATACCATTTCAGAGCAGCCGTCGCCTATCAGTGTGAGTGCTGTTGTTTCAAATTCTTCGTGCGGAAGTTCTACCGGTGCAATTAATCTTTTCTGTAAGCGGAGGAGTTGCTCCTTATACTGTTTGCTGGGATACATTAAATACAATCACAGGAAATCAAATGGCCGTTATGGTCGCCGGAAAAACACCTTCAAATCCATATTCAGCCCTTGGCAATCTTTCTTGTTACTATATTAATGGAGAGGAAATGCCTTCGCTGAACCTAGTCAGAGGAATTACTTACTCATTCAATGTGTTGAGCCCGGGACATCCGTTTCACATTTCAACTGATAGTGTAGGTGGGTCAACGACAGGTCTTGTTTCCAACGGACAGGCAGGAGCACCTAATGATAATGGCACCGTTACCTTCACACCGAATAATGCCCATCCTTCTCTCTTACGATATGATTGCTCCAATCACCAGTACATGGGCTATCGGGTAAATATTGTTAATGGTTACTGTACTGAAGACTTATCTTCATTGAAAGCCGGAACATATAATGTCATCGTTCATGATGCGAATGGCTGTGAAGCTTCAGCCAGCTTCACTATTATTGAAGAGGGCGATGCTCCTCTTTTATCTTCAGAAGCTGATGCATCGTGCTTTAATGCAGCAGACGGATCAGTTGAGCTTATTCCTTCGTCAGCTTCAGGACCTTATACAATCTCCGGTACCGGACCGGTCTTCAGTGTGATTGCAGAAGTGAAAAATCATTCTCATCCACAATTCGGTCTGGGTGGCAGACCGGATGGTTTTACAATTGACGGAGTTCAGGGAAAGGAATTAACACTCGTACGCGGAATAACCTACTCATTCTCTGTGCTTGCCCCTACACATTCATTTTTCATCTCAACCAGTGATGCCGGGGGCCCTGCAAATCTTGGTTCTGTTGTTACTCAGGGTGTCGTGAATAATTTCGTATCCAACGGTACGCTTTTATTCACTCCTGATGCCAGTCATCCGGCTCTCTTATACTATCAATGCGGAAATCATGATTACATGGGATGGAAACTGAATATAGTTGATGGAATAAATAATTTATCTGTCAGCGGACTTGTGGCAGGCGATTATACATTTTCAATAACCGATGGAACAGGCTGTACTTCGGCACCTTTACCGGTCACAGTCCACGAACCGGCAGGAACAGTGCTGTACTATGATGCAGACGGTGATATGTATGGTACAAATTCGGAAACTACAATAGCGTGTTCTCCTTTCGGAAGTTTTGTTCCTGATGGAAATGATTGTGATGATCAGAATACTGCATTCAACCCCGGTGTAACTGAAATTTGTAACGGGGTTGATGATGACTGCGATGGTTTGATTGATGATCTTGATCCATCCCTGTCAGGAATTATTTCATATTCAGATATCGATACTGACGGTTTTGGAGATCCTGCTACTCAGGTGATCACTTGTACACTGCCTTCCGGAAACGTGTTAAACGGTCTGGATTGCGATGACAATAACGCATCTGTAAATCCTTTGGCTCATGAAACTTGCAACGGAATTGATGATGATTGTAATGGAATTATCGATGATGGTGCCGGTTGTTTTGTAGATATTCATGTGAAGTGCTTTATCCAGGGATATTTTGACGGAGTTTCTGCGATGCGAGCCGTTGCAGATCCCTTAGGCTCTCCATCTGTTTGCGATACCCTCAGACTTGATCTTGCAGACTCTGACAACCCTTCAACAATCTTGTTCACTGCTACTAGTACAGTTTCAACGAGCGGTCAGGCAATCTTCCGTTTTCCGTCTTCAATCGATGGAACAAAATTCTATTTTATTTTCCGTCACAGAAGTGCTCTTGAAACATGGTCGGGTGAATCCCTCACAGCTACCGATCAGGCCTTTTTTGATTTCACTGCTGATCCTGTTCTTACTTTTGGTAACAATGTCATTGAACTGACACCGGGAATATTTGGTTTCTGGAACGGTGATGTGAATCAGGATGGAGTTATTGACAATTCGGATTTACAATCTGTAGAAACAGATCTTCCATTATTTACCAGAGGGTATCTACCTCAGGATCTTGACGGGAATCTTTGTATTGAATCGGCTGATTATTCCCTGATTGAAAATAACTCAGTTTTAGGAATATCGGTTGCTCACCCATAAAAAAAGCGCCACTGTTTGAGCAGTGGCGCTTTTTATTTTATTTATAGTTTTTATTTCAAAGCCAGCTGAACGGCATCGGCTTTAATTACTTTTTCAAAGAAGGATTTGAACTCAGCATACTTTTCAGTAGGGATCTCGCCATTTCCTTTTGGCTTAAACTTCCGCGTGATAGTATAAGAGTTTAGGTTTTGTTTGAATGTGAGTGAGTAATCTCCGAATTCGGATGTAAATACTTTCGCTTCCGGTAATTTGAGTAATGTTGTTCCGGCCGGAAGAGACAATGTGATTACCTCGCTGGATTCAGAATTGAAAAGTAATCCTGTTCCCACAATCGGGAATTTACGTGTCTCTTCGCTTAGGAAATCAAGTGAAGTGATTCCTTCGCTGAATGGAATACGAATCACTCTCATTCCGCCTACATCATTGATGGCATCTTTAGATGAGTAGGTGAATTCATAAGTGATAGTGTCTTTTGTACTCTTCAGATTATCGTCGAAGTGAAATCCATCGAGATGTACGCTTGGGAATTCATCATTAATTGACTCCTTCAGATTCTTTTCCTGTTGTTCTTTTCCGATGTCACGGTAAGAACTTCTCATGTATGCAGCATTCACTCCGCATTTTGTTGTTTTCTTCTGAACGGTAATTTTCTCTCCTTCAACTGTCATCTTCGTTTGGCGGGAAACAAAGTTAGGTATAGCATTGGTGTTTGGAAGGTGGATCAGATCGTTCTTTGAATTATCACGAATTTCGAGTGCCTGTGCATAGTACAGGTCGCCACTCATTGTGCTGAATGCATTGTTGTCATTCGTCAATTCAACGTAATACTTTTTGTTGTCAATATTGATAGCAGCAATACAATGATCGAAATCAATACATGGCAGGTACATCGTGTTGTCTCCATTGTCGCGGGTATTCACCAGCGTGAGATTTGCTTCGATGCCAACTTCACGGCACATGGCAACAAACAATGTAGAGATGTCTTTGCAATCACCCATCTTTGAGTTTAACACATTGCTGGTGCTTTGAGGAATCAGTCCACTCTGACGGAAGGATACAGAACTGTAACGGATTTCATGTACAATGTAGTCGTACATATACTTTGTCTTTTCCAACTTAGTCATTGGCCCCTTTCCGTCAAAAGCTCTTTCATGAGTTCTTTCAACTCATAATCTGCTTTAGCTTTTGAAGAAGAAATTTCGCTGTACCATTTTGCAACATCATCCCACTCTTTAAATGTAGATACGCGGAGTGATGGAGCGATATCACCGATTTCCGGCATAGAGTTTTCGGATTTCAATGCCGGCTTATTGGTTTCTACCCAACTGTACAATTTGAATTCGTCAACATTTTTGGTTGTTGCCTGAATGTTTGAGTTTTTCAATTTGTAATACAAAGAAATACTGGAGTCGGCCATAACTTGATAAGCACTTCTCATGACAGGGAAGAAGTAGTTGAAATAGTGGATTTCACTGAAGTGCTGGGCAAGTTTTCCCGTGTAGTAATTTTCAATTTTGTAAGAAAGACAAATGGCATCTCCAACTTCGAGAGTGGTAAAGGCAATCTGATTGTCATTTCTGTCAGCATCTACTTTGCTGCCGTTTTTCTTAATGATATAAGCCTCGTCAACAACCAAACGTTGTGCACTGTATTGCGGGATGTTGTATTCTTTCCAGAAGTCGATACCTGCAGTGTTGAATACTTTTACCATGAGGAATGACCGCTCTACTGAAGCACCACCTTTGAAGATTACTTTCTGATCTTCATCTACAAGGATAACGCTATTGTCTTCAGGATAATCTTCTGCCGACGGAGCCGATTTATATAATTTCTGAAAATCCGGTTTGCCGAATGGTTCAAAGATTTCCGGTTTATCTTCCAGTTTTCTAAGTTTTTCTCTTGCATCGTAATTTGTCGGACTATACTGAATGGCGCGTTTGTATGAATTTTTAGCGTCTGAAGATTTATGTTCAGCATCGTAAAGATCACCTGCAGTTTCATCGTATGCACCGATGTAAGGAGCCATCTGTTTGCACATTTCGATGTAGTCGTGACCTTTTTTGTAATTACCAAGACTGTACTGCAGTACTGACATTTTTGATAAGTAACCGATAGCAAAAGGCTCGATCTTAATCATCTTTTCAAGCGTTGATACTGCACCGCTTGCATTTCCTGTTTCCAGGTACTGATCAAGCAAATCGCCCATGGCGTTCGTATTGGAGTGCTTGTCAATATATTTCTTCAGAACTCTTTCTGCATCGGAATTATTCTTTCTCACTTTTGTTTCAATCAGAACTTTCAAAGTAACAAATGTGTAGTTGTCCGGATACTTTTTGTAAGCATCTTCGATTAATGAAATCATTTTTTCAATCTGCTTGGTTCCGCCATAAATTGAAATTTGTCTTTGAATAGTAGATTCATCTTCACCGAAATTGGCTTTGATTTTTTCAAGTACTTCTTCTGCCTTGTCCCAATTTTCTCCGTCTGATGCTTCCTGATATTCCAGTTGAAGTGCGTCGTAGCTGTTCGGCATAACCTCTTTTAACTTCTTTAAGGTGGCACTCAGGCCTGGCTGATTTTTAGCTCGAACAGCTTGTTCTGATTTCAATGCAAGCAGGTAAACACAATCCGGAGCAAATTTTTCTGCATCGCGGATGATATGTGCTGCATCAAAGGCTTTGTCGTTTCTTAAGTAACAATTTGCAAGGCACAAATAATTCAACAACAGTTTCGGATTCTCCTTCAAACGGTTTTTGAAAAATTCTTCTGATGAAATCGGAATGAGCTTCCCTGTATAATCGTATGATTTGTTGTAAGCTGTGTAATTAGGAGAGTAGGTGAGTCCCTGAATCAGTTTGCCTGCATTGTCAGTAAAACGACACATAAAATTGAGGCTGTTTATTTCACTTGCACCAAGCTGAATCAGAATTCTGTTTACTCCTTTTGAAAGCTTTACAGTTGAAATGTATGTATCAAGATCGTTATTACGTTCTTCATCGTCTGACATGATGAGGTGGTCGTTGATCCACACTTTATAACTTCCGCTGGTTCCCAGTCTGAACTGACATTCGATATCAGATGGAGCAGTAACGAATGTTTGTGCGTAGACAATGGCATTGGAAATGTTCATGTAATAATCAAAGTCGATCCAACGATCATTACGAATTCTTTCCTTCGGAATGGTGAACCATTTTATTTCCGCATTGATTTTATTTTTGAACGAGTAATCCGGTTCAGGGTGGGTAAGTGCGCCATAGTCCTTATTGAAGCCACTACCACTGAGGTTTTCAAAACTGCCCAACACTGACCAGTCCTGAATGCTTCCGATTTTATCAGCAGTCTGACGACCTTTTTCTACCTGATCATTTGAACAATAAATATTTGCCAGTCGCTCGTAGGCCATTGCTCTGGTGGTCTCATCCAATTTTGGAAGCTTTAGCATGTTTTCATAAAAGAGTTGCATTTCCTGACTCTTCTGACTGGTAATAAATGGCGACGATTCCATAGCAAAGATTCCGGGATTCGGATTTGCACTCAATGCTATATATTGATTGAAGTATTCAATGGCTTGTTTGTTCTTGTACATGCCTGTACTTAACATGGCAAGCGAAAGATTGGCATCGTCAGCAACAGTCGGATCTTTCAAGGCATTCTTGAAGTGTTCTTCAGCTTTGCTGAAATCATTCTTTGCAAATAAATCCCATCCGGTATTCAGCTCATCTTTTCCGCTCAAGGCAAGTACGCGTATTGAGTAAATAAAATAGAACAGGAACAGGAAAATCGGTTTTTGGTTTTTCATATAACTGGTTTCTTTTGAGTCGATCAAGGTATGAATTATTCTAAATAATCAATGTAGGATAAAGGTACTATTCGGCTTCTTCCGGATGTAAAAAAAAACGCCGTTATTTGCAAAAAAATGAACAATATGTTGAATTGGGAAGTGTGTTGGTTTTCAGGATTTCCGGAGATCGCGTTCAAGCAGAGAATAAATTTCAGAGTCCAGGAATTGACCGTTGGCATAATAGTTTTCTCTGAAGTAAGCTTCCTTTACAAAGCCACATTTCAGGAGGACAGCGCGTGAACTTTCATTTTTCGGATTAATGTTTGCCTCCACACTGTGAATTTTCATTTTGGAAAAACCGCAGGCGAGCATCGCCCGCAATGCTTCTGTCATAATGCCTTTGTTCCAGTGTTCCGGGAGAAGTTCATAGCCGATTTCAGCACGATGATGTGCAAAGTCTATTCTCCAGAAACCTGAAGTGCCAATCAATTCAGATTGCTGTGCAAACGTGATTCCCCAGGTAATATTTTCGTTTCTATTAATTCCCTGATCCATGCGATTGAAAAGCGCCTCGACTGCACTCATGTCGGAAGAGGATGGGCGATCAGTATTCTGAATAATTTGAGGATCATTTCTGAGTTTGAAGAGTCGAGGAAGGTCGGCAGTCGTCATTCTCCGCAGAGTCAGACGATCTGTATGAATTTCCGGAAATGGATCAAAGTTGACAGTCAGCATTTGATTCAGGAATTCTTTTCAGATTGCTTTTTCCGGTTGTGCTCTTCGACGAAAGGATGTTCGTAGTTATCGCTCTGATCTTCGTGTGTTTCATCAAGGCATTTGAAATCTTTCTCCAGAAGGAGATATAACTTTTTACCGTTACCGATTTCCATTTCATTTTCAAAACCGATCTGATTACTGCCGGTCCAGTGATCAGCCATTTTCTGCGGAATCAACAGTGTAATTGTATTGTTCTCGAAGGAAGCTGAAAAATTATCGTGGGAGTCTGATGCGTGCAAACCATACCGAAATACAGCGTTGCCAAACTCTGTGGTTTCTTCAATCGCATGATGTGTGGCAAAATAACTGACTTCACTTTTTGAAAGACGAATTCTGACAGTGTTTCCTTTGATTCTGATTTTCATTCTGTAGGGAATTGATTTTTTACTTTTGTAATTTTGTTTACCAAAGGTTCAACTTTGAGCCTTTGAAATTCCGGTGTAGACATTGAACCGATCTTCCTTTAGAAAGCCGATCAGGGTAATGTAATTTTCGTTTGCCATTTCTACTGCGAGACTTGAAGGAGCGCCAATGGCCGCTACCAGCGGGATTCCTGCCATAGCCGCTTTCTGTAAAAGCTCGAAACTTGCACGACCACTCAGGAGCAATATTTTGTCGTGAAGATTTATTTTTTCCAGTAATGCATAGCCAATCAGTTTGTCGAGTGCATTATGTCTGCCAACATCTTCCCGGTAGGCGAGAAGTTCACCATTTTGATTGAAGAGTCCTGATGCATGAATTCCACCGGTAGAATTGAAAACTTCTTGCGCTTCCCTCAACTTAGCCGGTAATGAAAGCAAAACGGCATTGGTCGCAGAAAGAAAATTTCGTGGACCGGCTGCATGAATATTTTGTTTGACTGAGTCGATTGAACTTTTTCCGCAAACGCCGCAACTTGACGTAGTGTAGAAATTGCGATCCAGAGACTCAGGAGAAAATTCGGTCTCATCGCTAAGATGAATAATGATTCGGTTTGAATCAGGATGTTTTACTTCAGCAATGTTCTCTGCATTGCGAACAATATTTTCGGTAAACAAAAATCCGATAGCCAGTTCAGCATCATTTCCCGGGGTTCGCATGGTTACCGAAACGGGTTTTAATTTTCCGCGGTGCTGAATAGAAATTTCAAGCGGCTCTTCAACTGCAAGCTGGTCGGTTTTGTTTTCTGACCGGCCATTCTCGTAAATACGTGTAATCGATTTGCCGACAACTGAATTCATCTTAAAAAGTCTTCTTCAATTCAAGGTATTGTTCCAACGTGTCAACACTGATGCAGGAATTCTCATTTGCAGGTGTAACTCGCACCGGATTTATTTCAGAAAGATAGTGAAATAAAGAATCTTTTCCCATAGTCAAATGAGCTTTCAGATTCAGAATGTCAATAGATGTGTAGATACTCAATAAAGGTTCAATACGTCCGGATTTAAGGTTCATGAGTGAGCATGGTTTATGACAGTTTAACCATGCTTCTTTGAGGCGTCGTAATTCTTCCTCCCCTAAAAAGGGATAATCACATCCGGATACCAAATAAGCATCTGACGAGGTTTTTTCAGCTATACTTAAAATTCCTGTAAGCGGACCGTGATTTTCAAATTCGGGCCGATCAATAATATAGTTAGCTGAATTTGTAAAATTTGCAACCTGACTTTTATTAATTGAAAACAGGACTTCGTCGCAATATGCAGACATTAATCCGGCAACATGAAATGCCTGTGGTTTTGAGTGATAACTGAGAAAAGCTTTATCACTTTGCATCCTGCTGCTGCGGCCACCGCATAGAACAATTCCTGTAATCCGCATTAGTCAGAATGTTTTAATCGTAGGATTCGAACTTGATATTTTTCTTGTCGTAGCCCATTGCTTCAAGACGCTGGCGTGCATCGTGAAGCATATCTCTCCATCCGCACATGTAAAAAGTAGCAGGTCGTTTGTCGGCGAATATTTCTTCATAGATCTGATGAACGTAACCTTTGCGACCTGTCCATCCTTCATTATCACGCGAAAGCACCGGTATGAATTTAAATTCAGGATGTCTTTCCTGAAGCTCTTCCATTTCCGATCGATAGAGGATGTCTTTCTCCCAACGATTTCCGAAAATCATATACAGATTTTTATGAGGTCGTTTTTTATTCAGGATATCGAGCAGCATGGATCGCAGCGGAGCAATGCCTGTACCTGTACATATGAAGCAGATATCGTCTTCGATAGGATCATGGAGACTAAATTTTCCAAGTGCCTTTGACACATCAATCTGCGCACCGATTTGTACGTTTTCCCAGAGATAGGGAGTGCCCAGGCCTCGCGGATTCAGTACAATGGCGAGTTCAAATGTGTTTTCATCATTTGGGGCAGAAGCAATAGAGTAACTGCGGTTTTTGTATTTGGAATCAATCGGCAAATGAAGCATTACAAATTGACCTGCTTTGAAAGAGAATGGAGTTTCATCAGATACTTTGAAAAAGAAACGTCGTACCAGGTCACTTTCGTGGATAATATTATAGACAGTGGCGGGGTGATATTTATAACTCATACTCTGATCTTGTTTAGTTCGTTGGTTAAAATTTGAAGCATGTCGTCGGTAAAGTCGAGATGAGTAACGAAGCGAACCGTTTGCTTCCCGAATTGAACAGCTTTGATGTTTTTATCATTTAATTGTCGCAGAAATGAAGTCACCGGGAGGTTGTCGTCGATACGGAAAACTATGATGTTTGTATCCACCGGTAATATTTCTTTCACATAAGATTGTGATTTGAGTGTTGACTCTATATTCTTTGCCCGAATGTGATCTTCTTTCAAGCGGGTGATGTGGTGATCCAGCGCATAGAGTCCTGCTGCAGCGAGGTATCCCGATTGTCGCATTCCGCCGCCAAATGCTTTACGGATTCGTTTTGCCTTCTGAATATTATCTTTCGTGGAAAGCAAAACAGAACCAACTGGTGCGCCAAGACCTTTCGACAGACAAACAGAGATTGTGTCAAAAAGTTTTCCGGTTTCCATTGGAGAGTCGCCTGTTTCGATGAAGGCATTGAATATTCTGGCTCCGTCGAGGTGAGTATTGAGGTGGTGTTTACGTGCAACATCACATATACTTTTCATCTCTGCATAATGGTAATAGCTTCCGCCGCCTTTATTGGAGGTGTTTTCAAGACTCACCAGGCTCGTAAACGGTTGGTGAATATTGTCGGGCGGATTGATGTTGTCTTCAACTTGTTCAGGTGTAATTTTTCCTCTTACGCCATCGAGCAAGCGCATTGACAATCCCGAGTTGGAAGCAATACCGCCACCTTCATAGTAGTAAATATGACTGAGCTTATCGCAAAGAATTTCCTGCTGCGGCTGGGTTTGTAAGCGAATGCCGATCTGATTCGTCATTGTACCGCTCGGACAGAATAATCCTGCTTCTTTTCCGAAAATATCAGCTGCTTTTTGCTCCAGTTTTTTAACCGTGGGATCTTCATCGAAAACATCGTCGCCGACACGAGCGTTGAACATTGCTTCCAGCATTCCCGGAGTAGGGCGGGTGACGGTGTCGGAACGAAGATCTATTAGCAAATTCTCCATGCCCAAAGAACGGAATTTTATTGAACGGGATAACCGCCGGAGCCGGGATATTTGGATTGAAATTGAAAATTAGAGGAATAAATGAATTATATTTTAAATGGCTTAGTTTTTTGCAAATAGATTCTCGCAGATGGCCATATACAATTTTCAAAAGCATGGATTTGACATGGCTATGATTTTTCTTTCTTTTTGTTTTCGCCCCGGCGAACGCATCACCAAAAAGAAAGAAACAAAGAAAAAGGCGACCACGCGCAGCCTCCTTCTCGGCCTACATATTTATTCAGCTTTCTATGAATAAGCATTTGTGCTTTGAATAATCTTCTTTCTACGAACCTTCACCGAGAAGGAGGCCACACGCGCGTGGACGGCCCCCCACAACATGCTGCTAATTATATGCAATCTTCAAATTTTGGTGTTTCTTTTTTCATTAGCAAATTCATAAAATCTGCCCGTTTCCAGTATAAAAGTAGAGGAGGTAATAAAAGGCAGACCCTGACTATTTCTTTGAACAGTCAGGGTCTAAGGCTTGAATCTTATTTTACAAAAGGAATTATTTTTTAGGTTCTTCAACCGGATTTACATCGCTGTCGTCCGGTGGCCCCTGATTTCTTTCCCGCCTCATATTTTTGCGTTCTTCCTGCATCGATTTCAGTTTCGCATATTGATCGGGAGTTAATGTGTTTTTCAAGACCTGATCATTTTCGTCTCTCAGTCTTTTCATTTCAGCTCTTGCACGATCCATGTCTTCCTCATTTTTCAGGAGTTGAGTATAGATGGTCTGATACTGTGTATCGGTCAAACCTAATTTGGCTTTCAGCATTTGAGCTCTGTGTTTTGCTCTCTCCTGAGGCGGGAAGTTACCCCGCTGGCGTTGTTGTGCAAATGAACTTCCTGCAATGAGCAGAAGGATAAATAACCACTTAATTTTCTTCATCGGAATTTGATTTTTGCGTATGACTTTGAACGAGCCGAATGGTTTAAGGTTGGGTTTGCATGGCTTCAATCAGGGAATCTTGATACAGAAAAACGTCAGAATCCGAAAAATGGGGAAATTCTGATTTGAGCGGAGGTTGCTTCAGGCCACTGGAACCTGAAATCTCAATATGCTGTTGGATATTTTTTATTGCTATTTTTTCTGCATGATAAGCAGGCCATCACGAACAGGAAGTAAAATATGCTCGAGCATAGGATGTGAATGAACCATATCGTTGAATTGCTTCAAAGCAGTTGTGTCCAGATCAATTTTTCCTTCATTCGCAGTCACCTTGCCACTCCAAAGGACATTGTCGGCGATTATGAATCCACCCTTTCTGACTTTTTCGAAGGTGAGTTCAAAGTATCTTGAATAATTGACTTTGTCGGCATCAATAAATACGAGATCGAACGGCCCCTGCAATGTTGGAATTATATCCAGCGCATTTCCCGTGAGAATGTTGAAGGAGGAAAGAAGTCCTGATTTCTCCACATACTTTTTTACCATGGGCGTCAACTCGTCGTTAATGTCGATGGTATGCAGAATTCCTCCGGGGGCAAGACCTTCGGCCATACAAAGTGCAGAATATCCGGTATAGGTTCCGATTTCCAGAATGTTCTCCGGTGCAATCATCCGGCTGATCATGCTGAGCAGTCGACCCTGCAGATGACCGGAAAGCATGCGCGGCATTAATACCTTTGCATGCGTTTCACGATTGAGTTCTTTGAGGATTTCTGATTCTGGAGTGGTATGATTCTCCGAATATTCAGAAATAGCCGATGGTAAAAAATCCATTCCTTGGTTTAGTTCCAGTCCTTGGATTCACCGATGTTTACCTTCTGCACATTTTCAATCCAGTGTGATACCGGAGTATCGCCATACTTGTCGACGAAGAAAATAATATGTGATGAGGAAGTATTGATGCCGGTGAGGTCAACGTCGTACACTTTTACATATTCATTACCACGCGTCATGATTGCTTGCGGAATCTGATCGCCGACAGCACCATTAACAGTAATGATTTTTTTCAATACGTATTTATGCTTGTAAAGGTGTACGGTGTCATTGAGGCTGTATAATGTATGCAAATTTGTATCCGGAGTTGCACCTTCAAAACTGAAGTCATTCAACTGATCGTAAGCAGAATCATTGCTGTAAACTGTATTCTCAATAATGTAACCGTGAAGTCTGTAATCTCCTGCCATGGCCTGACTGAAGCCGGCGTGAACAACTAAGCGGAGGTGATTGTTGGAGCCGATTTCTTTGGCTTCAAGTGCAAGACCGCATGAAGGAACCTGACTTACCAGTGACTGAGTATTGGTGAACCAGTTGTCGATGGCAAAATCAGAAGGCACATAATTGTGACGGTTAAGTATTCCACCCGGATAAACTGAAAGTGTGTTGAACATACTATCCAGAATGTTGGTGCTGTCTGCACTTAAGTTTGTGGCCGCTTCCATCATGTCATCGACATGGATGCTTGCAGCATAAAAACGATTAGGGTAGAGTTTCATCAATGAATCCACATAGACATCGGCTTTCGGACATTGGCCGCAACTACTCATGGTAAAGCGTTCGAGGAGAACTTTCTGGATAAAATTTCCGGGAACGGCAGAAATGTCAGGAGCAAATGCTGGGTTTGCAATATCCGGCGAATTTTTGGCGCATCCGCCTAAAATGAGCACACCGACAATTAGTCCAAGGAGTCGTTTCATAGCTATGTTATTGACTGCGAAAAATAAGCAATCCTGCTTACTTTTTAAAATATTTTTTCGAAGGAAATCAACAGGCTTTCGTCTATATTTGACGCCAAATCAGCTACTGAATGAAAAATATTTCTCTGGTCTTCAACGGTCTTTTGACCATCGCCGTGATAGTGCTTTTTTACCTTCATTTCAAAGGAAATTCTGCCTCAACCACCGAAACTGCACCGACTTCTTTTGCCGTACCGGTTACTGCGAAGGGGATCGTATACATCAATTCTGACACACTTCTTGACAACATCAAGTACTACCATGACATGAAAAGTGAAATGGAAGCAGAGCAAGCCAAAGTGAAAACGGAACTGAAAGGGGAAAGCGATAAATTACAAGCTGATGCTGCAACTTATCAGAAGCAGGCCATCGGTATGACAGATCTGGAAAGAGAAAATAAGGAAAAAGAGTTGGGCATGCGCCAGCAAAACCTGATGGAGAAAAAAGATCGTTTATTATCCGGACTGGATGAAAAGCAGGCAAAGGCTTCTGAAGAATTGTATGCTCATATTTCTAATTTTTTAGCAGAGTTCAATAAAGGTAAAGGTTATCAGTTTGTGCTGGGCTATCAAAAGGGCGGAGGAATTCTCTTTGCAAACGATAGTCTGGATATCACGCATCAGGTTATTGATGGTCTGAATAAAAAGTACGAACTGGATCATTCGTCGAAATAAACGGTTTCGAATCAGGCAAAATTAGCGGAAGGTTAGTTTTATTTTCCGTTAAAGAGTAATCTGAAATAAAAGCCCGGCTTCTTTAGTTTTTCACGAAGATCTATGTCTTCAAACATGCTAGTGATCATTTCACGCAGAGCCGCATTTTTAAGAGCTTTGTTAACGACAAAATTGAAAAGCCATTTTCGTGTTGCAAGTTTTTGCATACGATAACTCAGGTTCAATTCTTTTCCAAGGGCGTGATAAATCTGTTCGTCGTATTTTTTGAGAAGCGATTCGTCAAAGCGGTTTGCCTCAAGTGCTTCCCTGATTATTTCAGAGGCAATTTTTCCGCTAAGCATTGCATTACCGATGCCCTCACCGGTAAACGGATCTATCAGAGAGCCTGCATCACCGGTAAGAAGAAAATTGTTGCCGGATAAATTTCGCCTTGAAGAACCCAGAGGCAAACCCCAGCCCTCGACCGGACTTATTGCTTTTGCAGAAGAAAATCTTTTACTGATTACGGGATGATTCGTAATAATATCTGAAAGCTCTTTTTTTAAATTCACTTTAAGGGAAGAAACTACTGAGCTTAACATTCCGATGCCGACATTGGTTCGTCCGTTGGTCATTGGAAAGATCCAGAAGTAACCCGGTAAAAGATTGTCAAGAAAATGCAGTTCAATAAAACCCTCGTCGTGACAATCAGAGACTCCTTCATAGTACACACGTAATCCTGCACAGTAGAAGTTAAGATTTTTAGTCAGCGGAGAAAGGTATTTTGCCGTAATACTCCGCTCGCCTTCAGCGCCTATCAGGAGTTTGCAATCTATTGTATTCTTTTGACCGCTCTTATTTAAAGTTAGTTTCAATCCACCTGTTGTTCTTTCAACTTTTTCCAGAGATGTATTCAGGTGAAAATCTGCATAGGGCGATTGTGATTTGTTGAAAAGAAAGTTGTCGAAGTCGAGACGCGAGGCAATGAATCCCGGTGCATATTTCAGTTTTTTGATGTCGGAAGCGAAAGGGACATCGAGGCGCTTTCCGTTTGGTGCGAAAAAGCTTACGCCGTAACTTGGTGCAAACATCTCTTTCATCGACGAAATTTCTTCAATCAGATTTCTGTCGATTTTATTCAGAATGCTCACCACCTTTCCGCTAAGTGCGTCACCGCAGATTTTATCTCTGGGGAAAGAGGCTTTATCAATGATAGTATGACGAATCCCGGCATTGCTGAGAAAAAGTGAAGTGGCCAGGCCGGCAGGGCCGGCGCCTGATATTACAATGTCGGAATGATTCATATTTAACGACGGAAAGATATATCTTTGAATGCAATTATTTACTTATGGGCGGACATCCTTTTGTAATCCGTGTTTACGGAATTTTCATTGACCCCGAAAAAGGTGTCTTTGTGAGTGATGAATTCATTCACGGAAAAGCCTACACGAAGTTTCCCGGAGGTGGAATGAATTTCGGAGAGGGGACGGTAGAGTGTTTGCTTCGGGAAATGATGGAAGAGACTCAGCAGGAATTTGTAGTTGACGAGCATTTTTACACTACCGATTTTTTTGTGAGGTCTGCTTTTGATGAAAATGCACAGGTTGTTTCAGTGTATTATCTGATGAAGCCTGCGGGAGATTTGAAAGTTAAAATTGCGGAAACAGTTTTTGATTTTGCCGAACGCATACACGAAGCGCAGTCGTTTCGGTTCATTCCATTGAACAAAATCAGTGCAGAAGACTTTACTTTACCGATCGACCGGAAAGTCGCGGAGTTGATCGTTTGGCGTTTTCATCGCCCGGATCAGCCTTGAATATGCGGGCATGTGAAAAGCCTGAATCCTTCAATGCGCTGATCAGTGTTTCTGCCTGCTTGTCATCTTTGATACCGGTAAATAAAACATAAAACATCCTGTTCTCTCCTTTACCGGAAACATGCACACAAACTGAGTCGGTATGGTATTCCAGGCCCAGGCTGCTTGCCATATAAAAAGCATGCTTCCAGCTTTCGGTTTTCCAGGCGAACACTGTTTTATCCGAAAGGCCGATCAAACTTGCATGAGTATCCCATGTATCGCCTTCCTGAAACAATGAATCGCCAACAGGAACACGGTCGAGGTAGGTGAGTATTTCAATTTTTACGGGCACAACACCAAAGGTCACCATTCCGATTTTTTTTGCAGCGGATTTGGTAAGGTCAACTACTCGGCTCTTTTTAAAGGGACCGCGATCGTTTACCCGGACAATAACTGATTTGTTGTTTTTCTTATTGGTGACGAGTAGAAATGTATTGAACGGAAAAGTGCGGTGTGCTGCCGTAAAATCATCTTTATCGTAGAACTCTCCGTTGCTTGTTTCGAGGCCCTGAAAATCGTCGTGATAAAATGACGCTTTCCCATTCAGTGCAAGAGAATCTTTTTTTGATTGTGAAAAACTAAATGGTATTCCTGATAAAAAAAGTAATAGTGAAAAGGTGCAGAGTGTGGAGCGCATGGTTGCTAAGGTAGTGAAGAAATTCGGAATTCTGAATTTCAACTCATCAGCCTTCTTGACATGATGCTCTCAATTTTATTGTAGAGATCAACCGGCATATAGGTTCGCCAGTTCATTTCATTTAATTCACCGCCGGTGAGGAAGTAATAATCAATGTTATATTTTTCCATTTCCTTGAGTACGTGCGGGCGAAAATTCAATGCAGCAATCCAGCCGTCTTCTGCTTCCTGAAACCACTCTTCGTAATAGCAATCGTCGCTGCCATGGAAGTTCAATACGTTTTCACCGATCAGAATGAAACGGGTAATACCATTGCTGATCATTGATTCAATGATATCTCTTTTGAGGAACATGATATCATTGTAGAGCGCATCATTCCATTCTCCGATTAATTCGATAATGCAAAATCCCTTTTCATAATCGGCAAATAGCACTTTCATATACAGCGTATTCGACCCAAAGTCGTCCCATTGCGGATGAATGTAAAAGTTGTAAACCGTATTCGAATACTCAAATTCACTATTCACCGTTCCATGAAAAGGAGACAGCTCGTCTTCCGAAGCTACATAGAGCTCACGCCAGTTGTAGAAGGGTTCGATGTCTTGCAAGGTGAAGGCAGTTTCGGACGCAAGATATGGAATAGTAATTAGTAATTAGTAATTAGTAATTAGAAAATGTAACTTAACTAATCACTAATTACTAATTACTAATCACTTCTTAAAGTTATCAATTGCTTTCCTTACACTCCCGTGTTTATTTAAAAGTTCACCGGCTTCGATAGCGGAGATTTTTAATTGCTCCATTAGCATGTGAGTGCCGCGGGTGATGAGTTTGCCGTTAGAAAGCTGCATGTCGACCATCTTATTTCCAACAACATGACCCAGTTGGATCATAACGGCAGTGGAAATCATATTAAGGACTAACTTTTGCGCAGTGCCGGCTTTCATTCGGGTGCTGCCGGTGACAAATTCGGGGCCAACGATTATTTCGATAGGGTAGTGTGCATAATGTCCGAGCGGTGTACCCTGATTGCAGGTAATGCCAATGCAAAGGATGTTATTCTCCTTGCATTTTTTCATTGCGCCAACAACATATGGTGTAGTACCTGATGCAGCAATACCGATGACAACATCATTGGCCGTGATGTTGTATTTCATAAGATCCTCCCAACCTTGATCGGGATTGTCTTCTGCAAATTCAACTGCTTTACGAATAGCGCTATCACCACCGGCAATAAGTCCGATTACGCGGCCATGTTCTATTCCATAAGTTGGTGGTAATTCAGATGCGTCAACAATTCCTAATCGTCCGCTGGTGCCGGCACCGAGGTAGAACAACCGACCGCCTGTACGCATTTTTTCGGAGATCAGAATTACTACCGTTTCAATACGGTGAAGTACTTTCTCAATTGCTTCCGGTACTGATTTATCCTCCCTGTTGATTGATGAGAGCAATTCATATACGCTCATCGACTCAAGGTTCGAATAATTAGATTCCTTTTCTGTTACTTTCTCACTCATATTAAAACGACCACGTTAATTAAAATAAATCCTGAAAAATTCGAGGCTAAATATACAACGGATAATTTAACGGATCGTATTCGTTGAAAATTCTATACACAGAGTTAACAACATCTTCTGCTGACGGTTTTGAGAAGTAATCTCCGTCGGATCCGTAGGCAGGTCGGTGAGGTTTTGAGGTCAATGTAACAGGTGCTGCGTCTAACCACTGAAAAGCTTTCTGATTTTCAAGTATTTGTTGGAGAATAAATCCGCTTGCGCCTCCTTCAACATCTTCGTCAAGTACAAGAAGTTTATTCGTCTTTTTTACACTCTGACTGATGATATGCCCCGTATCAAATGGCAGGAGCGATTGTACGTCAATGAGTTCAACAGAAATGTTCATCTCCTCAAGTTGTGGAATGGCTTCCTGTGCAATTCTTACGCATGATCCGTAGGTGACCACAGTAATATCGTTTCCTTCCCGTAGAACTTCGGGAACTCCGACAGGAACTCTGTATTCACCGAGATTAGCCGGAAGCTTTTCTTTTAAGCGATAACCATTCAGACACTCAACAATTAATGCAGGTTCATCACTTGCAAGCATTGTATTGTAGAAGCCTGCAGCCTGCACCATGTTTCTTGGTACGAGAATGTGAATTCCTCTTAATGCATTAATGACAACACCCATCGGTGAACCTGAATGCCAGATTCCTTCCAGACGATGTCCTCTGGTTCGAATAATTACAGGCGCTTTTTGTCCGCCTTTGGTTCTGTATTGTAAAGTTGCAAGATCATCGCTGAGGATCTGTAATGCATAAAGCAAATAATCGAGATATTGAATTTCTGCAATCGGTCGCAAGCCGCGTAATGCAAGACCTATTCCTTGTCCTGCAATTGTTGCTTCACGAATTCCAACATCAGTAATTCTAACTTCACCATACTTTGCCTGCAATCCTGCGAATCCCTGATTTACATCGCCGATTTTTCCTAGATCTTCTCCGAAAGCAACCAGACGAGGATCTTTAGCAAAAAGGGCATCGAAGTTGGCTTGTAAGATTTCACGTCCGTCAATCATTGGTGAGTCATCGTTGTATGCTGCGGCAACAGGAGTTACTTTTAAAGCAGACTCAGATGAATTGCTGTGTAATTGTGAATTGTATCTCTCCGCATTTAATTCATTGAATGAATTAAGCCATTGCATTAATGTAGTTTTTGCAGGATGATTTTCATTTCGAACCAGTCGAAGCGCTTTTTGTGCAGCAATTGCGACGTCGCGACGTGCAGGGTCTAATGAAGATTGGAGATCACTTTTGATTTTATTTATGAATGCGCTGCTTCCTGATGATGCACTGAGCTGATCAAGTAAAGAAGAAACTTCTGCAATCTCTTTTTTGATGGGCGTCATGAATTCGTCCCATGCTTTCTTACGACAATCGCTTACAAACTTTTTTGCTTCGGCTTCAATGGCATCACATTCTTCGGCAGTTGCAATTGCAGAAGCGATCATCCATTCACGCATTTTGCGGATGCAATCGTATTCAGTTTCGAAGTCAAGACGTTCTTTTGATTTGTAACGTTCATGAGAGCCACTTGTACTGTGCCCCTGCGGTTGTGTTAATTCTCTTACATGGAAAAGAACCGGTACATGCTCTTCACGGCAAATTTTAATTCCTTTCTCATACATTTCACACAAACCCGGATAATCCCAGCCGCGCGCGCGAAGGATAACATAGCCTTCACCTTTTTCATTGCGTTCAAAACCGCGAAGAATTTCAGAAATATTCTGCTTTGTAGTTTGATATTTGGCAGGAACTGAAATTCCATAACCATCATCCCAAACCGATATTGCCATTGGTACCTGAAGTACGCCGGCGGCATTTATTGTTTCATAAAATAATCCTTCCGAAGTGGAAGAGTCACCGATGGTTCCAAAAGCCACTTCATTTCCACGATCGGAAAACTGCGTCATGGAATGAAGGTGTTCATTGTTGCGGTAAAGTTTCGATGCCCAGGCCAGTCCAAGCAGACGAGGCATTTGTCCGGCAGTAGGTGAAATGTCTGAGGAAGAATTTTTCATCGACATCAGATTCTTCCAGCTGCCATCTTCATTGAGTGAACGGGTGGCAAAGTGTCCGTTCATTGAACGACCGGCAGAGCTTGGTTCCTTTTCAACATCAGGGTTCGCGTACAAGCTGCGCAAAAAAAGCGTCACATCAGACCAATGGCAAACATGTCACGGTAATATCCCGCACGAAAATCTCCGTTACGGAATTGCTTGGCCATTGCAATTTGAGCGACCTCTTTCCCGTCACCGAAGATGCCGAGGATTTGGCTTTCCCGGTAAGGACTTCTTTTTCTTCCGGTTAAACTCGCCTGACGACTTTCGTTCGCCAAACGATAATCGTTTTAATACTTCTTTGCGGAACTCTTCAAAATTCAATGATTTAGCGGTCTGCCCGGCCGGGAGATTCTTTCATAATAAACGGGAACTTGATTACTGACAAATGTAACAAAATATTACAAGTAGGAAGTAGGGTGATCGCCACATTTATAATACCTTTGCCCATGATTTTTATCAGAAATACGATGAAGAAGATAGCGTTGATTTGTTTTTCACAGGCCTTATTATTTGCCTGTGCAAACCCCGATTCTCAATTAAAGAATGCACCTGTTCCTGACAAGGTAAAAATGGCCGAACAAACCGGTATCAAATTGCCGGCAGGAATGCTGGCAAGTCCGAATGATACAATTTGCGGAATGTCGCTCCATGATGAGCCTGCTGATACTTTGAATGTTGGTGATAAGGTTTACGGATTTTGCAGTACAGAATGTAAAACTGCTTTTGCAGCTCAACTGGCGAAAAAATAATGCTCAAACATACACTTACCCGATGGATTGTGGTAGCGATTTGTGTCTTGATTGCAGTCAGCTACGGTTATCATTTGCTTCAATCGCAACCTGTCGTAGATAATTCACTTCCTGTTTATGGTCAGAAGAATGATGACAGTACCGATCACACAATAGCAGATTGGAAACTCACGGATCAGGATGGTCACATCATGACGCAGGATTCATTGAAAGACCACATCTATGTCGCTGATTTTTTCTTTGCAACTTGCCAGGGCATTTGTCCGAAAATGGGTGTTCAAATGCAGAGAGTTTATGAACGTTTCAAAGGCGACATGAGAGTTCACTTTCTTTCTCATACCGTCAAGCCATGGGAAGACAGCGTTTCTGTACTTAAAAGTTATGCTGATTTGCATGGGGCCGATTCAAAACAATGGCATTTTGTAACAGGTGATAAACAACAGATTTATCAACTCGCCAGAAAATCGTACCTTGTAGATGTTTCCGGAAAAAGCACAGGACCTGACGATTTTGTCCACACCCAGTTTTTTACACTCATCGACGGTGACCGAAGAATCAGAGGATTTTATGACGGTACTGATTCGACTGATGTAGATAAACTGATCAAAGACATGCTCAACCTGATCACTGAATAACCGGAAACCTGCTTTGAATGTCTTATAGATTCTGGTTTGTTTGTCTGTTTAGTTTCTTGAATTGGACGACAGTCTTCTGTCAGGACCAGACTGATCTTTTTTCTTCAGATGAAGCAAAGGCATTCCGGGTCAGAGATGAGAATGTAGCCTCAAATGTTTCTTACGGGAATTTTGATGTGTACTTTTCACGGTGCGACTGGAATGTAGATCCTGCCGTTGATTTTATTGCAGGGTCTGTCACCGCTTACTTCAAATCACTGAGTAATAATCAGGATAAAATTATTTTTGATTGTTCGGATTCTCTTGTAATTGATTCGGTGATGAAAGGTAGCTTTCATTTCAATTTTCTTCATAACACTGATTTGTGCGAGATTTTATTTCCTGTAAATCTTCAGACAGGAGATATTGACTCAGTTCAGATTTTTTATCATGGTCAGCCTGCAGAAACGGGAAATGGTTCATTCATTTCTGCCATGCATGATAATCAGCCTGTCATCTGGACGCTTTCTGAACCCTACGGTGCAAGAGACTGGTGGCCGTGCCGACAGAACTGTGCAGATAAAATTGATTCAATGGAAATAAATTGCCGAATACCTATTGGCAATCGTTGCGGATCAAACGGAAAATTAATTTCGATCGATACGATTTCTTCTGATGTAGTTTATCACTGGAAAACAAATTATCCGATTGCGCCTTATCTCGTTGCTATCGGTGTGACAAATTACTCCGATGTTTCGACCAGCATCATTCTTTCTTCAAATGATACATTACCGATTACAAATTTTATTTATCCTGAGCATGTTGCTGCTGCAACTGATGGCATCGATGCCACCGGCAATTTAATTTTGTTCTTTGATAGCTTGCTAACGCCATATCCGTTTAAGCAGGAAAAGTACGGACACACTGAATTTGGTTGGGGCGGAGGGA
>JAXLTM010000013.1:0-69311 GCA_046330055.1 Bacteroidia bacterium
TGGTTTTTTATTTAACACCAATCTTGATTTGGAGGAAATAAACAAACAAATAACTAATAATCCAGACGGTAAAATAATTAATACTAGTGGATTAATGTTAAATGTCTTAGAAACGCGAGGAGATATGCATTTGGCATCATCGCTCAATGCTGAAATTGCTACAAGCGAAATTCATACTGCTTTAATGAGGTTAAAGTTTAAAGATATATATGAGAAGACTACAAAAAATAAGGATAATCTGTATCAATTCAATGATTTTATTCTTTCTAATGGTCATGCTATCAGAGAAACAATTAATAATGGCGGGAAAGAATTCAAGGACTTCATTGAAATATTAAATAGAGCAGCAAAATTTAAAGCTTGGCTTTCTAATATAGGAGAGGATAAGAGTATTATAAAGGAATATTATGAAGCAGTTACCAAAGAGACATGGGTTGATAAATTACCATCAAAAGCAATTCGATGGAGTATCTTTACTGGCGCAGGTTTAGCATTAGACATTGCATTAACGGGAGGCCTAGGAACAGCGATTGGAGTGGGACTTAGTTTAGGCGACGGTTTTCTTCTCGATAAAGTAATTCACAAATGGAAACCGAATATATTTGTAGATAGGAAACTAAAACCATTTGTAGAGACGAATAACGACGTATAATAAAATTATTAACGTGGTATAAGCTAAGAAAGATGCTATAGGATGGACATTGATGCTAAAACTTCACTCCTTTCACATTCAGTATTTAATACTGCTTTCCGATAATAAATAGACCTTCACTTTCTGGACCCCATATTTTTCCATATTTTCACACCCAACTACTCATATAGAATCCTTTTCCTAGCTGGTACCATGACCAAAGAATCCCAAATCGAACAATCCTTCATCGAAAAACTGGTCGACCTAAAATACACCTACCGCCCCGATATCCGCGATAAAGAATCGCTCGAAAAAAACTTCCGGCAAAAGTTTCAGGCGCTGAATAATATTACGCTCAATGATGCGGAGTTTGCGAGGTTGAAGGATGAGATTGTGAATGCTGATGTGTTTGCGTCAGCCAAGAGGTTGAGGGAGCGGAATACTTTTGTGTTGGAGAATGGGGAGCCGTTGCATTATACGCTGGTGAATATTCGGGATTGGTGTAAGAATGAGTTTGAGGTGATTAATCAGTTGCGGATTAATACTTCGAATAGCCATCATCGGTATGATGTGATTTTGCTGATTAACGGAATTCCGGTGGTGCAGGTGGAACTGAAGGGCCTCGAAATTAGTACGCGGAGGGCAATGCAGCAGATCGTGGATTATAAAGGCGATCCGGGGAATGGGTATTCGAATTCGCTGCTGTGCTTTATGCAGCTTTTTATTGTGAGCAATCGGGCGACGACGTATTATTTTGCCAATAATAATTCTGCGCACTTTAGTTTTAATGCGGATGAACGGTTTCTGCCGATTTATCAGCTGGCGAGCGAAGACAACAAAAAAATTTCGCATCTCGACGATTTCTCCGAAAAGTTTCTGAGCAAGTGTACGCTGGGGGAAATGATAAGCAAGTTTATGGTGCTCGTCGAAAGTGAACAGAAGGTGCTCGTGATGCGGCCGTATCAGATTTATGCAGTGAAGGCGATTATGAATTGCATTCATCAGAATCGCGGCAATGGTTTTATCTGGCATACTACCGGTAGCGGGAAAACGCTTACATCGTTCAAAGCGTCGACGCTGCTGAAGGATAATCCGGATGTGGAGAAATGTATGTTCGTAGTAGATCGCAAGGATCTCGACCGGCAAACGCGCGAAGAATTCAATCGCTTTCAGGCGGGAAGTGTGGAGGAAAATACGAATACGGAAAAATTAGTGGAACGTATGTTGTCGAACGATTATGCCAATAAAGTAATCGTCACCACAATTCAGAAACTGGGACTGGCACTCGATCAGCCTGCGTATAAGGATCGGCTCGAGTCGATGCGCAATAAGCGCATGGTTTTTATCTTCGACGAATGTCACCGCTCGCAGTTTGGCGAAAATCATAAGGCGATAAAATCGTTTTTCCCGAATGCGCAATTGTTCGGCTTTACGGGGACTCCCATCTTCGATGAGAATGCTTCGTACACGCAAACGACGGGCAAAGAAAAATCGTATGTAACGACGAAAGATGTTTTTCAACAACAGCTTCATGCGTACACGCATCACGCATGCGATCGAAGACCGGAATGTGCTGCGCTTTCACATCGATTTTTTCGCCGGAGAAAGATGTTACGGTCGGAAGTCGTGAACATAAAATGGCTGTCGTAAATGCCATTCTCAAAAAACACGATGGCGCTACGCACTCCAAACGTTTCAATGCGGTTTTTGCAACGGCTTCGATTAACGATGCCATCGAATATTACGATCTCTTTAAAACGGTTCAGCAAAATTCCATGCAAACCGATGAGTCGTACCTGCCGCCTCAATATCGCCTGTGTGTTTTCTCCGCCGGCAGAAGGAAATAAAGATGCAGCAGTTGCAGGACGATCTCGACACGGAGAAAGAAGACAATAAAGCGCGCCGAAGAAAAAGAAATCGCTGCAGAAAATAATTTCCGATTATAACCGAATGTACGGATGCAATTTCAGCATCAATGAATTTGATTTGTATTATCAGGATGTGCAGCAACGCATCAAAGCGCAGAAGTATTCGAATGCCGATTATCCGCATAAGAATAAAATTGATCTGATGATTGTTGTCGATATGCTTTTAACGGGCTTCGATTCGCAATATCTCAATACGCTGTATGTCGACAAGAATTTGTATTACCATAAATTGATTCAGGCTTTCAGTCGTACGAATCGTATTCTGAACGATACGAAACCGTATGGCAACGTTTTAGATTTTCGTCAGCAGCAGAATGAAGTGGATAAGGCCGTGACGTTGTTCTCCGGCGAAAACATCGACGAGGCGAAGAAAATCTGGCTCGTCGATTTTCGGCTCCTGTTGTCATCGGTCGTTATGGAAAAGGCCGTGGCGGAAATGGGCAAGTGGATGGAGCAAAGCAAGCTGCTGTTCGAGCCTGCGGAAGTGTACAATATCAAAGGCGATGTGGCGCGCGTGGAGTTTATCAATCGCTTTAAGGAAGTGCAGCGTTTCAAAAACGCAATTGAGCAATACACCGATCTGTACAAGGCGCAAGATTAATCATATTGAAGCATTGCCTGCCCGATGAGCAGTATCGTTCTTTCCGTGCGTCGTATCTGGAAATGGCGAAGCAGTTGAAAGACATTCAGCAGCGCGAAGGCGATAAGGCGCCGGCCAGATATTCAGCAGCTCGAATTTTGAATTTGTGTTGCTTGCTTCAGCCATGGTCGATTACGATTACATCATGGCACTGATTGCCCGCTTCACGCAATCGAAGCGCGGAAAACCAAGGTTACACGCGAGCAGTTGGTGAATGTGCTTTGCTCGTATTCGAACCTGATGAACGAGCGCGATACGATTATCGAATTCATTAACACGCTCAAGATTGGCGATGAGCTGAGCGAGACAGAAATAAAAAATCAGTATCTTAAATACAAAGCCGGGAAGATTAACAAAGAAATTGCCGACATTGCCCGCGAAAACGGACTGAGCACGGAAGTGCTGGAAAATTTCACCGAAGAAATTTTAAGCCGCATGATTTTCGACGGAGAAAAATTGAGCGAACTTTTCTCCGGCCTTGAACTCGGCTGGAAAGAACGCACCAATCGCGAAACGGCATTGATGAAAAAACTGGCACCACTTTTAAAAACACAAACCGAAGGTCGGGAGATTTCTGGGATGAAGGCGTATGAGTAAGAAAGTTGAAAAGAACGATTTCTCCTAAATTACGTTTTTCTCATATTGAGAAGAAAGAAATATTGAAATTCAGTTAGGTCTCATTGCGGAGCTTAAAAAATGGAATTAACTTTTTCCAGCTTTGAAGGAAGTGGCATTCTGGCTAAGTGGACGTGTATACTATGCATGGTCCGCAGAATCGAGACAAAACTTATTTTATATCGTGTTAATATTATTGCTGAAGAAAGTATTCTCAAGAAGCAACGATATTCCTGGCTCGTTAGATCATTCTAAAAAGAGAAGGTGTAGGTTGGGCAACATTGTTTCCGGGGCTTAGAACCAATACTTTTTTGCGGTTTTTAATTCGGTTCAGAATCAATAGTGACCATTTAGTTGATCCAAGATACTTAACATACTTTCTTCGTTCAGATAATGGAAGAAGCGAAATAACAATAGTGTCTGGAACTGGTACTATTACAAATATTTCAGGAATCACTTAAGAAAATCCTTGCTCCAGTTCCTGTATTGTTGGCCGAACAAAAAATCGCCGCCTGTCTTCTTCCTTCCTTAGACAATCTCATCGCCGCTGAGAGTGAAAAAGCTGGAAGTATTGAAAGAGCATAAGAAAGGATTAGCTGCAAAATCTTTTTCCGGGAGAAGGGGAGAGGTGTCGAGGGTGAGGTTTAGGAGCTTGAGAAAAAGTGGAAATTGGGAAAAGGAAGGAGTTGGAGAACTTTTCATATTTAAACAAGAAGACAACCTAATTGAAGAACAAGCCTTAGATAAGGATGAAAACATGGTCCGGCTTATCCGGATTATAGATATTACATCAACGAATGAACTACTTCGATACATTACTAATCCCTGGTAATGATTACATATTGAATAAGAGGACGGATCTCTTTATGATTCGTTATGGAAATCCCGAGTAATTTCAATCGATGGTGAAGGAGTAATTGCAAATAATTTGTTTCGCCTTAATTTAAAGGGCAACTCGAAATTTGTACCAAAATTCTGGTTCTATGCATTTCAAAGAATTGAAAAATATATTTATGATCTATCTACTTCCCTTCTTCACGCCAGCTATCAGCTTTTCAGCAATGACTGCTTTGGATATATTATTCTTAATTTCACAATAAGGAACAAGAAAAAATTGCAGAAACGCTTTCTATAATTGATACAATATTAGATAATCAAGTAAAAAAAATTGAAGAATTAAAGCTCCACAAAAAGGCCTCCTTCAAGGCCTCTTCCCCACGATAACAGAAGAAAATTAAAGCACGATGACAGCCGCCGACCAACAACAATTAGGAAAAAACACTTGGGCCACGTTTATTTACGAGATTCATTGTTAGCAGTTCGATTTCAGAAGATTGGTGAATAGCCATAATTAGGAGGCATTGATTGTTTTAAATACCTATAAAAGGATTAACTTTAGAGTCTAAAATTTCAACTACTGCTTACCGAGGAAAAGGTAAAGGCTTTAATTTCAGACATGGAAAGTGACCTGATTGAGAGAACTATTTCGATCAGAGAAGATAAATTGGGACCGGCCATTTGTGCATTGTCCAACGATTTTGCCAATCACCGATCACCGGGTTTTATACTATTAGGCGTACAGGATGACGGGAAGCTTGCCGGCATGAAATGGACAGATGATAAACTACAATCAATTGGTGGAGTGAAGACGAATGGAAATGTATTACCTCAGCCCTCAATGATTGTCAGTCGGGTTTTTCAATTTCCTGAAGGAGAAGTCGTGGTAATTCAGGTGAATCCGTCGAATTATCCTCCTGTACGATACGATGGAAGATGCTGGATCAGAATTGGACCGCGACAGGCGAAAGCGACAATAGAGGAAGAAAAAATTCTAATAGAAAGACGGGCATCATTTGCACGAACGTATGATTTGGTACCTGCTTTAGGGTCTAAGCTGGACGATTTGGCACTGGAATATTTTAAGTCATCATATCTTCCTTCAGCGATCGATAAAGACACGATCAAGGAGAACGGGAGATCCGTTGAGGAACAGTTGTCGTCACTTCGCTTTTATGATTCGAAGGAAAACTGTCCAACGAATGCCGGTATTTTAGTATTTGGGATTAATCCACAGTTTTATATTCCCGGCGCCTACATTCAGTATGTAAAATTCAAGGGCGAAGAAATGACTAGTGATGTTGATTTTGAAAAGCGATTTTCAGGAGCGTTAATAACGGAACTTAATACGATTGATGATTTTATAAAAAATATTATCATAAAAGAGCGACCTGTAAAGCAGGATTCGTTTCAGGAGAAGACAATTCGTAATTATTCGTATTGGGCATTGAGAGAGTTAATTATGAATGCCATTATGCACCGAAGCTACGAAGCCAATGCACCGATTTATATTTATGAGTTTTCAAATCGTCTTGAAATAATAAATCCGGGTGGGTTATACGGAGATGCCAATCAACAAAATTTTCCCAATGCCAGCGATTACAGAAATGTTGTATTGGCAGAGGCGATGAAAATTATGGGATACGTAAATCGTTTCAATTACGGTGTGAAGAGAGCGATCGATGAATTAGTGAACAATGGAAATGGCAAACCGGAATTTGATCTGACCTTAGGTACAAAATTTAAAGTTTCAATTCCGATAAATCAGCAGTGGTAATGAGATCAATCGTTTTCTTTAACAACAAAGGTGGTGTAGGTAAAACTACAACAGTTTATCACGTTGCATGGATGCTTTCTCAACTAGGAGTTAGAACTATTGCAATTGATTTGGATCCGCAGTCGAATCTTACTTCCATGTTTTTAACTGCTGAACGTCTGGAAGAAATATATGAGAATGAATTACCGATAACCGTTCTTGACTCAATTACACCTGTTGTTTCAGGAGACCCATACATACCAGTTCATATAGAAAAGATTAACGAAAATTTGGGATTGATACTTGGGAATCTTTCGCTTTCTATATTTGAAGATAAGTTGAGTGATGCATGGTTAAAAGCTCTAAATGGCGACATCTATTCATTCAAGTTAATAAGTATTTTTAATACTATTATGAAAGATGCAGCGGAAAAATTCAATGCCGAAATAATTCTTTTAGATGTAGGACCAAATCTTGGTGCAATTAATCGAGCAGTGACCATGAGTTCCGACTATATCATTATGCCTGTAGCGTCTGATTTGTTTTCTCTACAAGGAATTAAAAACTTAGGTCAAACACTAAGAAAATGGAAATTGGAATGGGTGCAGAGAAAAGAGTTAAAACCACAAAATATATCTTTTGAAGTTCCGGACAAGAATGCGAAACCGGCAGGATATATAGTGATGCAATATTCTGCAAAGGAGCTGACCTGTTAAGTCATATCTAAAATGGGCAAATAGAATTCCATTGTTTTTTGCAGAATTCGTTTTAATGAGTACCTCTTCAATTACAAATGTTGAGGCCGATGAGAACTGTATTGCTCTATTAAAACATTATCGAAGTTTAGCTCCAATGTCTATGGAAGTCACAACCAATTTTTCTATTAAAGCCTGCAGATGGAGCTATAGGAGCACATATCTATGCTGTTCAAAAGAGCTATGAAGAATTTGAAGTGTTGACCAGAAAGATACTTAATAGTTGTAATTAAAATTTTAGCGTTAAAGATTTCCTTATGACAGCCGCCGACCAACAACAATTAGGAAAAACCTTGTGGGCAATTGCCGATGATTTACGCGGGGCAATGAATGCCGATGATTTCCGTGATTATATGCTTTCGTTTTTGTTTTTGCGGTATTTGTCCGACAATTACGAAAACGCTGCGAAGAAAGAATTAGGCAAAGATTTTCCGAAGCTGAAAGACGACGACAAGCGTACGCCGCTGGCCGTTTGGTATAAGGAAAACAAAAAAGACATAGAAGATTTCGAAAAGCAGATGCGTCGGAAGATTCACTATGTAATCAAGCCCGATTATCTGTGGAATACTATTTCCGAAATGGCGCGTGTGCAGGATGGAGATTTGCTGAGGAAGTTGCAGAAGGGGTTTAAGTTTATCGAGACCGAATCGTTTGAGAGTACATTTCAGGGATTGTTTTCCGAGATCAATCTGGATTCGGAAAAATTAGGTCGTTCGTACGAAGAGCGAAATAAAAAGCTCTGCACCATTATTCAGAAAATCGCCGAAGGCATTAATAAATTTTCCACCGACTTAGATGTATTGGGCGATGCCTACGAATATCTCATCGGACAATTCGCCGCAGGTTCGGGCAAGAAAGCCGGAGAGTTTTATACACCGCAACGTATTTCCGATATTTTATCCGAGATCGTCACGCTCGACAGTCAGGACCCGTCGAAAGGCCGCAAGAAAAAGCTCGACAAAGTTCTGGATTTCGCCTGCGGATCCGGATCGTTATTGCTGAATGTACGTAAGCAAATGGGACAATCCGGTATCGGAAAAATTTTCGGTCAGGAGAAAAACATCACCACATACAACTTAGCCCGCATGAACATGCTCCTTCACGGAGTAAAAGACAGCGAGTTTGAAATACATCACGGCGACACGCTGCTCAACGAGTGGGATATTTTGAATCAGATGAATCCCGCGAAGAAATTAGAGTTCGACGCCATAGTAGCCAATCCGCCATTCAGTTACCGTTGGGAACCCACCGAAGCGATGGGCCAGGATTTCCGTTTCAAGAGTTACGGTCTCGCACCAAAGTCGGCCGCCGACTTTGCATTTCTCTTGCACGGTTTTCATTTCCTCAGCAATGAAGGAACTATGGCTATCATTCTACCGCATGGAGTTCTTTTCCGCGGCGGCGCCGAAGAACGCATCCGCACCAAGTTGCTGCAAGACGGAAACATCGACACCGTCATCGGTTTGCCCGGCAATTTATTTTTCTCCACCGGCATTCCCGTTTGTATTTTAGTTTTGAAGAAATGCAAAAAGTCGAACGATGTACTTTTCATCAACGCCGTCGACCACTTCGAAAAAGGCAAGCGACAAAACGTACTCTTACCCGAGCACATTCAAAAGATCATCACCACTTACAAATCCCGCAAAGAAGAAGACCGCTATTCACGTCGCGTTTCGATGAGCGAGATTGAGAAGAACGAATACAATCTAAACATCTCGCGCTACGTAAGCACATCTGTCGATGAGGAGATGATTGATTTGAAAGAAGTAAACAAGAAACTCGCCGCGCTCGACAAGGAGATCGAGAAGGCGCGGAAGGAGCATAATGGGTATTTGAGGGAGTTGGGGTTGGCGGGGATATAAATTGTTTTTCTAATAGAGGTTGTCTTTAAATTTGCACATAAATATGAAACTCGCTATCATTAATATAACAATTTATTTATTTTTTTCAATTTACACAATTACCCCGTCTTTTTCACAAACACCCTACATCCAATGGCAGAAAAGCTTTGGTGGTTCTTCATTTGATTTCGGTTATTCCATTTTGCAATCAAGTGATGGTGGTTTTCTTCTTGCAGGGGCTTCGAATTCTACTGATATTCAAAATGTAATAAACCATGGCAGGTTTGACTTTCTGGTAATAAAAATTGATCAATGTGGGAATATTAGCTGGAATAAGACTTTCGGAGGCAGTGATCACGATATAGCAACAAGCGCCTATCAGACTTCAGATGGTGGGTATGTTATCTGCGGATTCTCCTATTCAAATGATGGTGATGTTCATGGACATGTTGGGTCCTATCTTGATCGAAACTTCTGGATCATTAAAATTGATGCGTTGGGTAATTTAATTTGGGAAAAATCCTATGCGAAATATTTTTCTGCCGAGGCATATTCTGTTCAGGAAACTTATGATGGAGGTTATATTGTTGCAGGCCTATCCTACTTTGGCGATTTAATTATTAAGTTAGATAATTCCGGAAACGAGTCGTGGGATACGACCTTTGCAGCTAACAACCACATTATATCCATACAGCAAACAACTGATCACGGTTTTATTGTTGGTGGGTATTCACCAAATTCGATTTATCAAAATGACAATGACTATCTGATTGTTAAATTAGATCTCGATGGACATCTTCAGTGGCAAAAAAACTATGATTTTAGTACTTCTGATAAAATTACTGCAATTCAGCAAACATTTGATGGAGGCTATATTGTTAAAGGGAGTATTTATTGTATGAAAAACACCTCCTTGGGCCAGGACTCCGTAGCTGGTCATCATGGGTTGACTGATTATTATATTTTAAAACTGAATCAACAAGGCAATATTATCTGGAGTAAATTAATTGGAGGCAGCCTGGATGAGTTTGATGAACCTGGATATTGTCAAAGAAATATTCAAACAACAGATGGAGGTTACGTATTCTCCGGAAACACTTATTCAATTGATGGAGATATTCATAATAGCTATGGTAGCGGTGATATTTGTGTGTACAAATTGGATCAAATGGGCAACTTATTATGGTTGAAAACTCTTGGCGGTATAAGTTTTGATCATTCGAATTCAATTGTACAAACAGTTGATGGTGGCTACATACTAGCTGGTGAATCCTACTCTAATGATTTCGACCTAACTCAAAACATGGGCTATTCTGACATTTGGATTGTAAAGCTTCAAAATAAGGGCGCCTTCATTTCGCCTGATACTAATGTTTCTTTTTGTGAAGGAGACTCCATATTATTGACTGCCTCAAATGGCTCAAGTTATTTCTGGTGTACTGGGCAAACCACCCAAAGCATCTATGTTTCAAACATCGGTAATTATTTTGTAAGAGTCGGCGGTTGTGCAAATTCAGATACCGTCAGACCAATTGTAACAGACTGTAGAATTGAGGTTTCAACTAACGTTTTTATTGAAGGCCTATATATAGGAAATGGCTTAATGAATTCTCCCATAAACCAAAATTTGGATTCAACGATTTGTGATACTGTTATTCTTTGCTTGGCAAACACGTTATCTCCATACGAGATTTTATATCAGGATACTTCTATTCTGAAAAAAAATGGTGATGCGGTTTTCATGTTCCCTAAATCTTTAATTGGCCAATCATTTTATTATATACTAAAACACAGAAACAGTTTACAGATCTGGAGTGCTACACCGCAATTATTAGATTCGATGAATTTCTATTCCTTCACGAGGAGTACATTTTCTACACTTGGATTAAACATAAGAATCTTGAATGATGGGAAATGCGCTATGTATTCCGGTGACATTAATCAAGACGGGATAATTGATGTGTCAGACTTTACAATTTTGGAAAACAGTCTCAATCAAACACCACTTCAATATGATATTTCTGATTTGACAGGCGATGGGATTGTTGAGTCGGCAGATTATAGTATCGTTGAAAACAATATTGGTATTCGTATCATAATGCCATAAAATACTATTCAAAATAATTTAGCATGATAAAATTTGTAGTTTGCCAATCAAAGGATTTTCAACCCCAAAGCCGCAATAAAACACATTCCGAATAAATAATCCCCCCCCCCCTATGATAGAACTTCTCCCAACAACGTTGTGGTTTATCATAAATTTCCCGCTCCAAAATGGGCTTTAAAATTCTAACGATCCCTGCAGACTCCTCCGCAGAAAAGCAGATTTTTCCTTCTAGAATGAAAACTCTGTCATCCAACCTACATCTCTTTCCGTGATTTCATTTTTATATTTCCGCGCTTGAGCGAAGCCTCGCTCTGGCGGTGGAAAAGTCCATCAACGTACCCCAAACCCGCACTTCTCTCAGCAAGTCCCTCCTTTGTCCGCGAATTCCGCGGGAAACACATAGCTAGCCACCCCCTCGCCCTCACCACTTTTTTTCCTATTTTGCACCCATTTTAATTTCAACCATGCCGAAGTATAACGAATGCTCGACCCTGCGGTCTTGCTCAGGGGGCGCTGGAGAGGTGGGAACGGGAAAGACGTTCGAGGCCATGTGTCCTCGCGGGAGGGGAAGCCGGCGTTTACGTTTATGAGGACCGCCGTCGGCTAACGGATTGCCGGGAATTCACCATGTGATGGCGCGCGCCATTAAGGATATCTTTTGCCGGTATAAACACCTAAGGGTTTTCAGGTGAAACGGAAAGGGGGATACGCACGGACTACCAATCGAACTCTCAGCTGAGAAAACACTCGGCATCCAAAGATGATATCGGGAAGAAAATCTCTATCGAAGATTATAATAAGGCCTGCCGCAAGGAGGTCATGAAATACAAAAAAACGTATGGGACGACTCACCCGCAAAATGATACTGGGTCGACCTCGATCACCCGTATGTGACGTTCGAAAAATGATTATATCGAGACCTGCTGGAATTTGCTTGCAGCAGTTTTATAAGAAAGGATTGCTCTACAAAGGGTATACAATCTTTTTGGCTCACTGTTGCGGTAACGGGTTTAAGTTCGCATGAACTCAATCAACCCGGAACTTATAAGATGGTGAAGGACGTGACGGCGATTGCAATGTTTAAAGTAGCAAATTCAGAATTCAGAATTCAGAATTCAGAATTGGGAACCCAAAATTCAGAATTCAGAATTCAGAATTCAGAATTACCGGTTTACTTTCTCGCGTGGACAACTACTCCCTGGACATTACCATCGAACACTGCGTTAGCAGTTGGCGCTAAGATTTCTTATGTTGCTGTAGAGACGTTTAATCAATATACTTCGCAGCGTGTGGTTGTAATTCTTGCAAAAGATCTTTTGGGAAAATATTTTCCGGAGAAGAATGCGGAATTATCACTCGAAGATTATAAAGCAGGCGATAAAGCGATTCCGTTTAAAGTGCTTGCTGAATTTACAGGAAAACAACTCGAGGGAATTCGCTATGAACAATTGCTTCCTTATTCGCAACCAACCGATGGCGATGCATTCCGTGTAGTACTCGGTGATTTCGTGACGACGGAAGATGGAACGGGTATCGTACACATTGCGCCGAGCTTTGGTGCGGATGACTTCAGAGTGGCGAAACAGAATGGAATCGGTTCGCTGACGCTGGTGGATAAGCAGGGGAAATTTGTTTCGGAAGTGACTGATTTCGCAAATGAATATGTGAAAGAAGCATATCTCACCGACGAAGAAAAAGAAATCGAACGCAAAAAACAGGGCGGCGAAAAATATTTGTCGGTCGATGATCGGATCGTTATTAAACTGAAGAAAGAAGGGAAAGCATTTAAGTCGGAGAAGTATGAACATACGTATCCGCATTGCTGGCGTACGGATAAACCGGTCCTGTATTATCCGCTCGACTCATGGTTCATCAAAACCACGGCGATGAAGGATCGAATGGTGGAATTGAATAAAACGATCAATTGGAAACCGGAATCTACCGGTACAGGCCGCTTCGGTAACTGGCTGGAGAATCTGGTCGACTGGAATCTTTCACGCTCGCGCTACTGGGGAATTCCTCTGCCGGTGTGGCGCACTGAAGATGGCAGCGAAGAAATCTGCATCGGCTCCGTTGCTGAATTGCGCGCGGAGATGGAAAAATCAATCGCCAAGGGTTTCATGGATCGTGCTCACCTCGATCACATCGACCCTGCGAAACCGGATTTCGATTTGCATCGTCCGTATGTTGATCACATCGTTCTCGTTTCGCCGTCAGGAAAAAAGATGATGCGCGAACTTGATCTCATCGATGTTTGGTTCGACTCAGGTGCCATGCCTTATGCGCAATGGCATTTCCCGTTTGAAAATAAAGAGCAATTCCAAACTGCCTTCCCGGCTGATTTTATCGCCGAAGGTGTGGACCAAACACGCGGATGGTTCTTTACACTTCATGCAATTTCTGTCATGCTCTTCGATTCGATCGCTTACAAAAATGTTGTGAGCAACGGATTGGTGCTTGATAAGAATGGAAATAAAATGTCGAAACGTCTGGGCAACGCTGTTGACCCTTTCGAGACGATCGGAAAATTTGGCCCTGATGCTACGCGCTGGTATATGATCAGCAATGCGCAGCCGTGGGACAATCTTAAATTCAACAGCGAAGGAATTGATGAAGTGCGAAGGAAATTTTTCGGTACGCTTCATAACACGTATTCATTCTTCGCCATCTATGCGAATATCGACGGCTTCACTTTTTCAGAGGAAGAAGTTCCGTTTGAAAAACGCATTGAATCAATTGATTTTGCCGGAGTTGAATTCACTCATCAAATCGTCGACGAAAGTTACGCTGATTACGAACCAACACGAGCAACTCGTGCCATCGCCAATTTTGTTGACGAACATCTGAGCAACTGGTACGTTCGCTTGAGTCGTCGTCGTTTCTGGAAAGGCGATTATTCTACCGATAAAATTGCCGCTTATCAGACGCTGTACACTTGCTCCGAAACCGTGGCCATTCTCATGTCGCCGGTGGCGCCATTTTACAGCGACCATCTCTTCACGATCTCAATGCAGTGAGCGGGAAACGTAAAGCGACCTCTGTGCATCTGGCCGATTTCCCTTTGTATAATGAGAAATTAGTCGACAAGAATCTCGAAGAGCGTATGGAACTTGCGCAGAAGATTTCCTCCATGGTATTATCTCTCCGCAAAAAGGTCAATATCCGCGTTCGGCAGCCGTTGAACAAAATCCTTCTCCCTGTGCTCGACCCGGCATTCCAATCCAAAGTCGACGCTGTGAAGGAGCTCATCCTTGCAGAAGTTAACATTAAACACATCGAATACATCACCGATACGGCCGGCATTCTCGTAAAGAAGATCAAGCCGAATTTCAAGGTGCTGGGCAAGAAGGTAGGCGGACTCATGAAAGACGTTGCCGCCTTCGTAACGGCGATGTCGCAGGAGCAGATACAGGAATTTGAAGCAAACAGGCAGTTTACCGCCGTGGTGAGTGGTCAGATGGTGGTCCTTACCGAGGAAGACGTAGAAATCTCCTCTGAAGACATTCCGGGCTGGCAGGTGACCAATGAAGGCAAGCTGACGGTAGCCCTGGACGTCACAATTACAGAGGAATTGCGTGAAGAAGGAGGCCCAGAATTCATCAACCGGATCCAGAATCTGCGCAAGGATAAAGGCTTCGAAGTGACCGACCGGATCGACCTGAAAGTCCTGAAACACGCGGGAATCAGCCCTTCTCTGATTAAGAATAAAGATTATATTTGCGCCGAAATTTTAGCTGCTAATCTCGATCTGGTAGATACTCTCGACGGTGAAGATTCAGTAAGTGTCGAAGTAGACGAACAGATTCAAACCCGAATCGCCATACGAAAGCACTAATCAGCTACGGTAGATTAATGACCGGGCAGTGTTATATTTTAATTCTGTTTTCAAATGAGTAAGAAGACAACCTCCAAAGCGAAGCCGAAAGCGGCTCCGAAAGCGAAAGCAAAGCCAAAGGCTAAAGCTCCTGCAAAAAAGGTAAGTGCGCCTGCAAAGAAAGCGGCTGCAAAACCTGTGAAGAAAGCAGCAGCGAAAGCTCCTGCCAAAAAAGTAGCTGCTAAACCGGCGAAAAAGGTGGTTGCAAAAGCTCCTGCCAAAAAAGCTCCGGCGAAACCGGCAGCGAAAGTTGTCTCTAAAACTCCGGCGAAACAGGTTCCTGCTAAATCAGCTCCCGTTAAACCGGTGGCTGCAAAGCCTGCAAAGGAAGTAGCTAAACCGGCAAAAGCCGTGAAGCCAGGTGCTCCTGTTGCTGCAAAACCTGCAGAGAAAATTCAACCGGAAAGTAAACCATTCAATCCAAAAAACGTTCGTTCGTTGCCGCCGGCTGCACGTCCGATGCCAATTAACAGAAGACCGGAACCGGCGAAAAATATGCCGCCAAAACCAGTGGAAGATCCAGGAAAGACTCGTTACTCTGATGCCGAACTCGATGAGTTCCGCATCATCATCAATAAAAAGCTCGACGAAGCTCGCAAAGAACTTGCAACATTACAGGCACAAATGACCGCTGCCAACGACAATGGCACCGATGATACTGCCAGTACTTTTAAAATTCTCGAAGACGGTTCCGACTCTCTTGCAAAAGAAGAAGCAGGTCAGCTTGCCGGTCGTCAGAAGAAATTTATCGAGCAGTTGGAAAACGCTTTAGTTCGTATTGAAAACAAAACTTACGGCATTTGCCGCGTGACCGGAAAATTAATTCCGAAAGAACGCCTGCGTGCAGTTCCGCATACGACGCAGAGTATTGAGGCGAAGCTTAATCAATACAGAGATTAGCATAGTAAGTAGAAAGTAGTAAGTAGTAAGTAGTTCGGACGTCTTTTATAAGAGACGATTCAATACAAACGATTTTACACAGACTACTTACCACTTACTACTTACCACTTACTTCTTCAATCATTCAGCAATCTTCTTGAAACGCGCAGCTATCATCGTCTTTGCAGTTCTTCTCATTGATCAGATTGTAAAGATCTGGGTGAAGACGCATATGTACATTGGTGAGGAGATTTACATTGCGCATTGGTTTCAGATTCATTTTACAGAGAACAATGGAATGGCTTACGGCATTGAGCTGGGAGGGTCGTTCGGGAAATTGTTTTTGAGTGTGTTCAGAATTGTGGCTTCGCTTGGAATTGGCTGGTACTTGCTGCATCTCATCAAACAAAAAGCACATCCGGGATTAATCACTTGTTTCTCTCTCATCTTCGCCGGTGCAATCGGCAATATCATCGACAGTGCATTTTACGGTCTGCTTTTCTCCGACAGCTTTGAAGGTGTTTCCAAATTCATGCCGCCGGGCGGAGGCTATGCTACCTTCCTGCATGGTCGTGTAGTAGACATGCTCTACTTCCCGCTCTTCTCCGGACAATTTCCATCATGGCTCCCCATCTGGGGCGGCGAACCGTTTCTTTTCTTTCGCCCGATTTTCAACATCGCCGATTCATCGATTTCTATTGGAGTTTTTCTGCTTTTGATTATGCAGAAGAAGTTTACTACGCGTCCAGAAACTGTCGAGACGACTGAGACTGCTGAGCAGTCTTCAATCAGCTAATTAGCTAATTAGCTAATTGATTAAGTGGCGAATCCCACATCCCACAGCATCCTAACATTCCCCAATAAACACTATTTTTACCCCAAACGTAGTGTTAAATGAAAAAACATCTCCTTCTTCTTGTCTTTCTGATTATTGCGGTATCGGGATTTGCACAGAGTGATTCGATTGTGTTGAGAAAAATTTATTCAGAGTCTCTTGAGAATGGTCGTGCTTATACATGGTTGCGTGAACTTGTTTCACAATGTCCCGGTCGATTGGCAGGATCAGATGCTGCTGCAAAAGCTGTCGAGTGGGCGTTTCAGACTATGAAAGCTGCGGGAGCCGATACGGTTTATAAACAGGAAGTGATTGTTCCGCATTGGGTACGTGGTGCGAAAGAGAAGGGAACAATCATCGAAGGAAACGGGCATCGTCAGGATGTGTCTGTGATTGCTCTTGGAAATTCTGTGGGAACACCGAAAGAAGGAATCACGGCAAGCATAATTGAGGTGCACAACTTTGATGAGTTGAAAGCACTCGGAAAAGAAAAGGTCAGCGGGAAGATTGTCTTTTACAATCATCCGTTCGATGAAAAATTTTACAATACGTTTGAAGCATACGGCGAAGCAGTCGAATACCGCTGGGCCGGACCATCGGAAGCGGCGCGCTATGGAGCGGTGGGGACAATCTGTCGTTCAATGACGGGAGCCGATGATGATTTTCCGCACACCGGTGCCATGCATTACAATGATTCACTGCCGAAAGTTCCGTGCTTTGCCATCAGTACGCAGGCGCAAATTGCTGAGCAGTATTTGCGCGCAGGAAAAGACACGAAGTTTTTCATGCAGGCGAATTGTCAGATGATGGATAGCGTGAAGTCGTACAATGTGATCGGAGAAATTTGGGGCAAGTCAAAACGTGATGAAGTTGTAGTCATCGGCGGACATCTCGATTCATGGGACAATACACCGGGTGCGAACGACGATGGTGCAGGCGTGGTACAGTCAATTGAAATCATTCGTACGTTGAAAGCGATCAACCTTCGACCGGAACGGACAATTCGTATCGTCGCTTTTATGAATGAAGAAAACGGCGCGCGCGGAGGGAGAAAATATGCAGCCGAACATATCGGAAAAAATATTGCAGCCATTGAGAGTGATGCCGGTGGTGTCTTTGCCTGTCGGATTCGGATTGGTGATGACGGAGGAACAGAAAGCAAAAGTGAGATCGTGGGCGCCGCTCTTCAAACCATACGGACTGCGCGACTTCGATGCGGATTTTGATGGAACGGATATCGGTTTCATGAATAAGGATGGTATGGCGTGCATCGGATTGAATGTAAATTCTCAGCGATACTTCAATTACCATCTCATGCTTCATCGGATACGATTGATGCGGTGAATAAGCGGAGTTGCTGGGCTGCTGCGATGGGGGCGTTGGGGTATTTGATTGCGAATTACAGGTGGTAAGTTTGGTTTCCCGCAGACTTTCGCAGAAATTAAAAAGGATCTCCGCAGACCTTCTCCGTGGCTACTTGTGTCACTTGTGTTCTTGCCTGCCCGCCGTGGCGGGTGGTAAAAAGTTATTGCAAGTGATTTTTTCCCCACGGAAATCCACAGAAAAAATGAAAACACGGAAATAAAGTTTTGTCTAAAATAGCTGACATATTATCCACTTTGCCTGACAATCCGGGGGTCTATCAGTTTTGCATAAGGACGGAATGCTTTTTGTATGTCGGTAAAGCCAAGTCACTGAAAAAGCGCGTCAGCTCTACTTTCAGAAAAGACCAGCACGGGCGGAAAACAACGGTGATGGTGCGAAAAGTCGCCGATCATCAAAACGATCGTTGTAGATACGGAGATGGATGCTTTGCTGCTGGAAAATTCTCTCTAAAGCACCAGCCGAAGTACAATGTCAATCTGAAAGATGATAACGTATCCGTGGATTTGTATTCGAAACGAAGATTTCCCGCGCGTTTTCAACCCGTAAATAATTCGCGATGGCTCGGAATATTTTGGTCCGTATACACCGGTGAAGATGATCAATACGCTGCTCGGTTAATCGGACAGCTTTACAAATTGCGGACGTGCTCGCTGAATCTCTCTCCGGAAAATATTCAGAAGAAGAAATTCAAGATTTGCCTGAATATCATATCGGAAATTGCAAAGCGTCCGTGAGAGGCCTGCAATCGAAGGAAGATTACGATCAAACGATTAAAGAAATTCGTCAGATCCGAAAAGGGAATATCAATAGCGTCATTCAATTGCTCAAAACGCAGATGATTCAGCTCAGTGAGGAGTTTCGTTTTGAAGATGCGCAAGTGATCAAAGACAAACTGGGAAATGCTCGAACGCTTTAAACAGCGTTCGGTCGTTGTAAATCCTGCTATACACAATACGGATTATTCGTATTGTAGAAGATGAAGCAGCGTTCGTAAACTTTCTTCGCATTATGAACGGCGCATCGTTCAGGGACACACTATTGAAATCCAGAAACTTGAAGAGACAAGAGAAGAACTGCTTGAATTGGCCATCGCCGATCTACGTACTCGTTTCAACAGCGATGCAGTAGAGATCATTTTGTGCGTTTGACTTAACGATGGAAATGCAAGGCGTGACTTTTACCGTTTCCAAAGATTGGCGACAAAAAGCATTGTTGACGCTCTCGAAAGTAATGTGAGAAATTATCTGCGCGAAAGAGATTTGCAACTTGAAAAGCAAAAAATCCCTGAGAATAAAGTATTGCGTCTGATGGAGAAGATGCAGAAGGATTTACGACTGACGGAATTGCCAAGGAGAATTGAGTGTTTCGATAACTCCAATATTCAGCTTATCCCGTAGCAGCGATAGTGTATTCATCAATGGTCAGCCGGCGAAAAGAATATCGTCACTTCAATATAAAAACCGTTGAAGGTCCGGATGATTTTGCTTCCATGGAAGAAGTCATTTACCGTCGTTACAAACGCATGCTCGATGAAGCCAGCCGCTGCCGCAACTTATCGTCATCGACGGAGGTAAAGGGCAATTGAGTTCTGCCATGACGAGTCTCGAAAAGTTGGGGCTGGTTGGAAAGGTAGCCGTCATCGGTATTGCAAAACGACTGGAAGAAATTTTTATCCCGGCGACAGCGCACCATTGTACATTCGACAAGAAAAGTGAAACACTTCGCGTCATACAGTATCTGCGGGATAAAGTGCACCGCTTCGGCATCACCCACCACCGCAACCGCCGCAGTAAAGGCGTAGTGAAAAGTGAGCTATCCGAAATCAAAGGAATAGGGGAGACGACAAAGGATGAATTGCTTCGTCATTTTAAATCAGTCAAGAGAATCAAAGAAGCAACCATTGAAGAATTAACGGAGGTGATTGGGAAGCATCGTGCGGCGTTGGTGTTTGGACACTTTCGTTGATTGAATATTGAATATTGAATATTGAAAATAGAATATTGAAGATTGAATATTGAAGATTGAAAATTTGACCTAGCCTGAAATAGGTTGACTTTTTCAATGGTTGATATTACTATAGTTTTTTTCTTTTTTGCTACTTTTTTCTTTTTTGTTAATAACAGGCGATTCTGTTAGTATCGGATGTTTCCATTTAAATATCCTTAATTTGGGGCGTTCTTTCCTGGTAAATTGTTGATACTTTGTTCGTATTGAGCAGGCGTTAGCATGCCCAATTCTCTATGGGGTCTTTGGTGATTATAAAGATATCTAATGGATTTTTATTTGACTTTTTAAATTTACTTCTGTTAGTTCTCGAAAAGGTATTCATACTTGAGGGTGCCTTGTACTCGCTCAACATAGGCATTTTCCTGTGGCAACTTACACATACTTGGTCTTAGCTTATGCTCTCCAACTATCTTTTTTACTAAGTCACTAATGTACTGAGTACCCCTGTCAGTATGAAAGATACATCCTTTCACAGATTGATTTTTTCGCTCTGCAACTGCTTCTAACAACGCCCTTCGGTCTGTATTGCTTCAAGCGAACGGAAGTGTACAGCGATAGTAAATAGCGGGAATAAATATATCGATAATACTGACACCGTAGTAATTTTTACCCTCTACAGGCAGGTAAAAAATATCCGATTGCCATGCTTGATTTATTCCATTAATGATTGACCCTCCAGTAAATTCGGATACACTTCAACCCTTTGTGACGTGTCGTCTTGATAGTGTTTCGTTTTATCTTTACTTTAAAACCACTATCAAATCCTATCTGCTCAAAAATATCTCGCCCAACCGGGATCGAATCTTGAGCCATAACGTACATCTTACGGCAACTCATCCGTTTGTGGTCTTTTCGGATTACCTGACATGCATCAATGACCTGCTCTCTCACCATTCTCATGTATTGTTTCCTCCGGCGATACTTTAACAAGGATTGCTTGGTTAACCCCGCAATCAAATAGAGATCCTTCATCTTGTAAGTATGATTTATCCCTTTGAAGAGTCGGAACCATTCGAGCGATTCTTTGATAAATTTTTTTTTAAGTCAGTCTTGTACTCAGTATTCCCGAAGTCAATAATCCTATTGAGCAGATCAATTTCCATTTGCTTTCTGCCAATGATGGCTTCCAGCTCTTTGATCTTCTTTTCAAGCTCCCGGCTTTTATAGGCTTCGCTATTATCCTCAACAACCATACGTCGATTTTTCTTTAAATATCGACTAAATTTATGAATCCATCCATAAATTGCTTGTTGAGATACCTGCAGTTGGTCATCTGCAGCTTGGCCTACAGAACACTTCCGGATTCAATGTCACGGACCGTTTGACGACGAATTTCCAGACTGAAAATTCGCTGTTGGCGTAGAGAGTAATTTTTTCGTTCTTTTGGTTTTCATAGGTCGATTTTTGGTCAACCTATTTCAGTCACGGACAATAGAATATTGAATCCTTCAATATTCTATAATCGATAAAGCAGCGAATAGTGTGAACACGTAGAACAATATTCAATATTCTATTTTCAATTTTCAATGTACTAGCAAGTTGTGTGAACACGTAGAACAATATTCAATCTCTATCAACACCTTGCAATCCAACCACTTACTAATTACTACTTACTAATTACTATTTTGGCTCCATGATCCAACCAACCATAGCCGTCATCGGCGGAGGAAGCTGGGCGACAGCGATTGTAAAGATTTTATCGAATAATGTTGATCGTATTCACTGGTGGGTGCGGTCGACAGAAACGGCAGATTTCATTCGCAAGTACAAACACAATCCGAATTATCTGAGCGATGTGGAAATTAATCCGGAGAAAGTTCAGGTGGAGACGGATTTGAAAGCGGCCATTGCTGCGCAGATTGTTATTCTTGCCGTGCCTTCGGCATTTTTGAAATCAACGATGCAGAAAATTACAGCCGATGATTTCAAAGGCAAAACAGTTTTCTCCGCTATCAAAGGAATTATTCCGGATGATCTTTTGATTGTAGGCGACTTCCTGCATCAGATCATCGGTGTGCCGATCAGCAATATCGGAGTGATTACCGGACCATGTCATGCCGAGGAAGTAGCGATGGAACGACTTTCTTATCTGACGATCGCTTCGCAAAACTCAGAAGCATCGAATGCGCTCGCTGCTCTAATGTCGTGTCGTTACATCAAAACTTGTGTTAGCGATGATATTTTCGGAACAGAATATTCAGCCGTGCTTAAAAACGTAGTAGCAATTGCAAGCGGAATTTGTCATGGCGTTGGATACGGCGATAACTACCAGGCCGTACTCATCTCAAATGCCATTCAGGAAATAGATCGCTTCGTGAAAGCCGTCAGCCCGATCACCCGCGACATCAAAGACTCCGCCTATCTCGGCGACTTACTCGTAACTGCATATTCTTCTTTCAGCCGTAACCGTATGTTCGGTACCATGGTGGGTAAAGGCTACTCCGTAAAATTTGCACAATTGGAAATGAATATGATTGCCGAAGGCTACTACGCCACAAAGTGCATTTACGAAATCAATAAAAAGTACAAAGTAAATATGCCCATCACCAACGCCGTCTACCACGTCCTCTACGAAAAAATTTCTCCGAGAATTGAGATGAGGTTGTTGAGTGAGCAGCTGTCTTGAATTAGCTAATTAGCTAATTAGCTAATCTGCTAATTGGTCAATTAAATGTAGGCGGTAATTCTTTTAAGAATGAAACTTATTGATTCATAAAAGCCATTTTCAAAAAACCCAAAGAAAATTGGCTAATTGAATCTGCTAATTGGTCAATTATTTTAGGCATTCTTTTAAGAATAAATCTTGCCATTTTCAAAGCTAGTTGGTAAGATCCCCAATAATTGGCTAATTAGCTAATTAGCTAATTGTCTTATCAGAAGGTAACATCCCTCTCCACCACTTCCCCCCCGCGTTTAACTTTCACCTTCGTGGTTTGGCCTTTGGTGAATTTGCTGAGGGCGCGCATGTAGCTCATCATGTCGGCTACTTTTTCTTCGCCTAATTGAATTACGATATCACCGGGCTTGAGTCCGGCGTTTGAAGCGGGCTTGCCTTCAGTGACACCGTCGATGCGCATGCCTTCACCGTCGAATGCATAATCAGGAACTACGCCGAGCGTGACTTTGAATTTTGGCGCGTCTTCGTTATTGTCGTCTTTGGTTTTTGTGAAGGTGAGCTTATCTGCCGCATCGGTCTTGCGAATGATATTCTTGATAAAATTGACAATCTGAATTTCACCATCGTAGTTGATCAGATTTTCGTCGTCGCTTGGCTTGTGATAATCAGCGTGCGTGCCGCTCCAGAAATGAAGAACAGGAATGTTCTGAAGATAGAATGATGTATGATCACTCGGCCCGACACCGCTTTCACTCATCTTTAATTTCATGTCACCTGTGGCCATTGTATCAAGCCACGATTTCCAGATTGGAGAAGTGCCTGTACCGTTGATGAGCAATGTTTTTTCGTCAGTCTTCAAACGACCTATCATATCCATGTTGATCATGCAACTTACTTTCGATAAATCAATCGTCGGATGTTTCGCAAAATAATTTGAACCAAGTAATCCTTTTTCCTCACCACTGAAACCGATGAAGAGATAATTTTTGTTTTTCAACTTTGCTCCTTTGATGTATCGTGCGAGTTCAATCAATGCTGCTGTGCCGGATGCATTATCGTCGGCACCGTTATGAATCGCCGGAGCACCGCGCCATAAACTTCCATCATCGCCGTAGCCGAGATGATCAAGGTGTGCACCGATGATGATGGTATATTGTGCTTTGTTGTCGATATAGCCGATCACATTGTGCCCTTCTTTTTCGATGTGATTCACCTCTGTGCCAACTGTACAATTAGTGATCACGCTGTCTTTTAGCAATTCAGCGGCTTTGCCTTTCGCAAATATGACAGGAATGGTAAATGGTGTTGTATGATTTTTCCAGTCAGCCTTAGGATTTGCGACTGCTGTATCCGAATTGATGAAAATTACGGCCAATGCACCGTGTGATACTGCCAGATCAAGTTTCTTTCTTAAGTCTGTCCAGTCACCGAATTTTCCATGCGGATCATTTCCATCCGGCGTACCTGATTCAATTACAAAAATCCGTTTGGCAATATTCGTTTTCCCTTCGTAGTCGTTGCGGTTAAGTTTCGGATCGTAGATTCCATACTTAATCCGGCTCACAAAATTTGTCACTACACCATTGCCGGAGTAGGGCAACGTGTAAAAATCTGAATCGTTTTTGAAAATGTAGTTATTGATGACGAGCTGTGTGCTCGGACCAAACGATGCACCGGTGGTGAACTTAAATGGCTGTATAAATCCGCTTTCTCCCTTGCCTTTCAGTCCGGCTGATTTGAATTCTTTTGTAACGTAGTCCGTGGCTTTTTTCTCACCGGCTGTTCCCGTTTCTCTTCCTTCGTAGGCATCTGAGGCGAGCGTGGAAATGTGTCTTTTCAGATTTGCTTTTACCTGATCATCGGTGAGGAGGGCGACCTTCGTTGTTGAACAGGCGGCGATGAAGAAGAGTAGGGGAAGTAAGCGGAGTGATTTCATAATTGAAGGGTATTGAGACAAAGGTAGTTTTTCTAATGGAAACTAAGTGCCTCTGTGACTTAGTGGTTAATTTTTATTTCCCGCAGAGTACGCAAATAAAAAAAGTAAAGGCGCAGACTTTTACATATCCAAACTTAGTTTCTTTGTAGGAATTTAACACGTGTAAATTGAAGAAAGAGGTTTGCTTACTACTGCTTATTAGTTTTATGAACTTTTTGCCCGATAAAGCATTCGGACAAAGGATAACGTTTTGTTCTTTGTCGGGGGCGGAGAGGTGGTGGGTAATTACACATCCGTTTGTGGCGAAGAGAGCTTTGAAGGTTAGCATGATTGCTTTGAGTGAGAGTCGGAAATTGGAAAAAGATACTGTGCTTGATCGTGATCCGGCGGGCGGAAGAGTGGATGCATTTCGTCATGCGCTCTGGATGGCTTTATTGGTTCGTGAAATGAAAGCGTCGAAAGCATTGGCGCTTGGTAGAGCTCATGAAAAAGGAAATTATAAGCGATGGAAAAAGCAGAAGAAAGAGATCGAAGAAGGAATGGTCAGCGATTCGGTGATGTCGGCGATGGATTTATTAAACAATCAAACCGGAGTGGAACTTGGTCTGTCAAATCTCCATGCGGATTCCACTGAATTAAAAGAATCATTATCAACGCAGTTTTAGTAGGAAAAATGAAGATCAGTCTTAAAAGATTTATCGGGAAACTGGCTGCTTTGTACAGGGGGAACTTCCCTGATAAGTCACTATTAAAGCAATGGAATATCCCAAATGCCTCGTTTCGTCGAAACGGTGATTTTAATTTCAAATTCCATTTTGTTCCACCGGTAAATTCAATGCAGAGATTTGTAATTATTCTTTTACTGATGTCATTCTCCATCATCAGCCGCTCTCAGATTGTGGTTAATGAGATGATGAGTAATAATCAGGCTGTACTGCCGGATGCCGATGGCGATTATTCCGACTGGATTGAACTTTATAATGCCGGAAACTCACCGGTTGATTTATCAGGATATTCACTTACTGACAATCCGGATACACTCAACAAATGGACATTCCCTCATGTGCTGATTAATTCTCATGCTTATCTGTTGGTGTGGTGCAGCGGAAAGAACAGAACTGCATCACCTTTTCACACAAATTTCTCCTTATCATCTGCCGGATGTGAAATTCTGTTTTCCGATCCTTCGCAAAATATACTTGATGACGTAGTGATTCCTGCACTAAGTGCAAATGTGAGCTATGGAAGATATCCTGATGGAAATGCTTCGTCATATATTCTTTCTTCTGCATCTCCTTCTACTTCGAATAACTCTTCGCTCCCTTATTTTGGTGTAGTCAGCGATGCTCCTGTGTTCAGTATTCCGGGAGGATTCTATACCGCACAGCAATCGCTCACGCTTTCTCATCCTGATCCTCAGGTGCTCATTCGTTATACAACAGATGGCTCTGAACCCAATGAATCTTCTCCGATCTATCTTTTCCCGATTTCAATTCATAGTCGTGCAGGTGATGCGAATGTGTATTCGATGATTCGTACGTGCTACAATGTACATGCATGGTTGCCCGACTGGTATCCGCCGGTGGGAGAAGTTTTTAAGGCAAATGTTATTCGTGCGCGTGCATATAAGGCAAATTGTTTGCCGGGGCCGATTGTAACGAATACATATTTTGTGGATCCGAATATGTATTCCCGATATGGAAATCTTCCTGTTGTTTCTATTGTTTCAGATCCGCATAATTTGTTTAATGATACTACAGGAATTTATGTGCCGGGAATTAATTACCAGCCCGGAACATTTCATGCAAATTATTACAAGGCATGGAATCGTCCTGCAAATATCGAAATGTATGTGCCCGGCGGTGCGCTTGCTTTTAACGGAAATTTTGAAATCAATGTAAACGGACAAAGCTCGCCTTCTTCTCCTCAAAAGGGTTTGAATGTAAATGCTTCGATTGATTATGGTCCTTCAAAAATTGAATATCCGCTATTCGAAAATACTCCCGGATCTGCACGCTATATCCAAAAGTTCGACAAAGTAAAATTCCGTGCATGGGGCAGCGATCGTGCAAGAGGTTTGTTCAGAGATGCCTATTGTCATTCGTTCTTTACAAAATCTGATCTCGATATTGAAGCTTATCAGCCTGTCGTGGTTTTTATTGACGGCGAGTATTGGGGGCTACAGGAATTGAGAGAGCGAAACAGAAACGGAGATTACTTTCAGGAGCATTATCTGATCGATAGTAAAAATCCGGGAGTCGACATTCTTAATGGTGCCGGGAACGACATCATTGAAGGTGACGCCGTAGAATGGAATGCGCTTTCTTCTTTTCTCTATGCAAATGATATGTCCATTCCTTCGAATTATGCTTACGTAAAATCAAAAATTGATATCCATAGTTTTATTATGGATTATATGGCAAGCATCTATTTTTCCCGTGCCGACTGGCCGGATCAGAATGAAGCCAAATGGAGACCGCGACTTGCGAATGGAAAATGGAGATGGATTATGTGGGATATGGATAATACCGCTGCTTTCTATCTGACACCGTGGTATAATATGTTCACACAGGTGCTCACCGGAAATCGTGGCTATGGTCCGTCCGATATTTTGAATCAGCTTCTGCGAAGCGATGAATTCAAGGCAGACTTCATTAATCTTTTTGCAGATTATATGAATACAGAATTTCTTCCTCCTCTTGTACGGACAAGAGTGGATGAAATGAAAGCTGAACTTGATCCGTACATGAATGAATATGTAAACAGATGGCAGGTAAATTCCAATTGGAATAATCAGACTGATAGTATGAAATGGTGGATGGGACTACGCCCGTCATTCTGTCGTCAACACATCATGAGTGCTTTTAATATTCCTTCTACGGTTAATATTCAATTAGACGTAAATGATACTTTAAAAGGAGAAATAAAAATCAATACTGTTCTACTGGACAACACTACTGCACGCACAACAACAAATACTTATCCGTGGAATGGCGATTACTTTGCCGGCGTTCCTGTTCCTTTGCATGCAATTGCGCGTCCGGGTTATCATTTTGTAAAATGGCTTCCGTCAAATTCTACAAATCCGGATATCGTTTTGAATTTGTCTAACGATACATCACTCATAGCCGTCTTCGATCAGAATGTTCCATTTGTGCCTTACATTGCTCCGGTGATTAATGAAGCGATGGCGTCGAACAGTTCAACGGTGACTGACAATTACGGAGAATATGACGACTGGATTGAAATTTACAACCCGGGAAATGACACGATAGATCTAGCCGGATATTCACTCACGGATCATCTCACGGTTCCGCAACTCTCTATAATTCCATCCGGAAACGATAGTACGAAAATTCCGCCGCACGGACATCTGTTATTCTGGCCCGATGAAAATCCTAGTCAGGGTGTATTGCATGTAAACTTTAAACTCAACACTCAGTTTAATCTCATCGCACTCATTGCAAAGGATGGTAATAGCATTGTTGACTCTGTGAGAGTAATGAATTCAATCACCGATGTATCCTTTGGAAGAAGAAGCGATGGGTCTCCACACGGACAAGCTTTCCGGTATCTACACCATATGCTGCGAACTGGAAAAACGGCGGACGAATTTTTATCAATGAACTTTGTACGAACAATCAGACTATTCTTTCGGATCAGTCAGGAGAATATGATCAATGGGTAGAATTGTACAATCCGAATTCCGATACTGTTGATGTTGGCTCCTGGGTCCTTTCTGATCAGCAATCAGGTTACAGTATCTTGACTCCGGGAACAGATTACACCATACTTCCGCCTTACGGCTTCAATTTGTTCTGGGCCGATGGTACGCCGCTGCAGGGAATTAATCATCTTACATTTTCACTTGGCACATCCGGTGGTTGTCTTGAGTTGTTACGTCCGGATGCCCACAACGAAGATCAGATTTGTTATTCTTCGATTCCGGCGGATTCATCATTTGGCCGGAGCAGTGACGGTAATCCATCATGGGAACTATTTTCAGGACCAACTCCTGTGTCTTCCAATACCGGTGCACCGACAAGTATTCACGAAATTCACCCGACAGGCTCACTCTATGCATATCCGAATCCTGTTACAGAGGGAGAAATTTTCGTGAATAAACCTGTTTCATATTTAATTGAGGATGCAATAGGAAGATGCATTTTAAGAGGAAAAACAACCTGTTCCATTCCCCTTCCCGGTCTTAAACAAGGTTTTTATGTGTTAAAAACGACAGACGGGGAGGCATTAAAATTCATCGTTCAGTAAGCCGATTTGTCAGCAGTTTGTTTTTTTCGGTATTTCATTAGAAATCACCGATGTTTGGTGTATATTTTTTGAAAATGCAGGTTGCATATTTAAAAAAATCAGCGGACTTTTGGTAAGCCTAAAAAGGGCGCACAATCCCATATCATGAAGAAAATTGTACTCAGTCTTGCCGCATTGCTTTTGCTTGGCGGTAATTTATTTGCTCAAAAACATCGCACCTGTCTCACTCACGACAAATTTGTTGAGGCAATGAAAGATCCTGCTACTGCAGCTCGTCGTGCACAGGTAGAACGTGATATTGAAACATATCTCAATGCTCACCCTCAGGCTGCGTCAAGAACTTCCGGCAATCAGGATATTCTTGTAACTGTTCCTGTTGTTGTTCACGTTTTGTATTACAACTCAACACAGAATATTTCTGATGCACAGATTCAAACTCAGATTGATGTTTTGAATGAAGACTATGCACACCGTAATCCTGATTCAGTAAATACACCTGCCGTTTTCCAGTCTCTTATGGCGAACACAGAGATTCAGTTTTGTCTGGCAAGTTCAGATCCAAGCGGAAATGCTACAACAGGAATTGAGAGACGTCAGGTTACCGTTACTCAAATCGGAAGCACGAATAAATACTATCAATATGCACAAGGCGGACTCACTGCGTGGAATCGCAACTACTATCTGAATATCTGGATTTGTGATATTGATGGCGGATTCACTCTTGGTTTTTCTTACCTGCCCGGAACTGCTTCAGCTGCATATGACGGTGTAGTGATTGATTACAATTTCTTCGGTACTATCGGAACCGCTCAATCACCTTTCGATCTCGGAAGAACGGCTACTCATGAAGTTGGTCACTGGTTCAATATGGAACACATCTGGGCCGATGAACCCAGCTGCTCTGCAGATGATGGCGTAACAGATACACCTCAGCAAAAAGGTGAGAACTATGGTTGCCCAAGCTACCCGCAAACTACTCAATCAGGCGGACGTTGCAGCACTGCTGATCCAAGCTCAATGTATATGAACTACATGGATTATACTGACGATGCTTGTATGAATATGTTCACCTATGGACAAGCAGCACGTATGCAGGCTGCCGTTAACGGCGCACGCGCAACATTGCTTACTTCTACCGGTTGCTCAATTCCAAGTGGAATCAGCACACCGGGAGGTAAACTGGGAATGTCTGTTTATCCTAATCCTTCTGCCGGTGTTTATTCTTTCAGTACAGGATTTTTTAACGGAGAAGCTCAGTTGAGCGTAACTGATATTGCCGGAAGAGTAGTTCTGGAAAAAACATATCAGCAAGGTGATCAGCTGATTTTTGATATTACTGATCAACCGTCAGGTTCTTATTTTGTTGATGTGAAAATCGGTGATCATCGCGAAGTGAAGCAGGTGGTGAAGAACTAAAGAAATTTTTAGTTTGTCTGAAGCGGCCGGGGCTTGATGTCCCGGCCGCTTTTTTTTTCCGCGGAAATCACGGAAATTAAAAGTGAAATCACAGAAACTCTGTTTAAAAGAGGAATATTATACCCTTTTAGAATAAACGCTACTTACTACTTACTACTTACTAATTACTTTCACCATTTCATACCAAACCACCGAAGCCATCCCCGCTACTATGCATATGGAAAGTTGCGCAATGTCTAATGGTTGGAATTGAAAGAGTGTGTTGACCGGGGAAATGAAAATGGTGGTCAGGGTTAGTGCAATGCCCAGTAAAATAATCAGCGTGACTAAGTTATTTTTGTATTTCAGCGTGCTGATCATGGAATGCTTGAATGAACGGTTTACAAGCGTCAGGAAAATGTTAGCCGACATCAATGTTGCGAAACACATTGTACGTACAGTTGCTTCCGGAAGCCGGTGAGCAACAGCGTAACGATAGATCGATAGTGTACCTGCAGTAATTACTAAGCCCTGAACAATGCTAATGGCAAGTTCCTTCCATTCAAAAAATGTTTCGGTGAAATTGCGGGGCCTTTCTTTCATTGCGTCTGTTTCCATTGGCTCGTTTTCGTAGATAATGGAACAAGTCGGACCCATGATTAATTCGAGGAAAATGATATGGACAGGGGAGAAGATGTTCGGATAAATCCATCCAAGAATTAATGGAATCAGTACTGTGAGAATGATCGGAATGTGAATTGAAATGATGTAGCGGATCGCTTTTTTCAGATTGGTGTAAATTCTTCTTCCCATTCCGATGGCTACAAGCATCTTTGATAAATCATCTTCAGCGAGAATGAGCGAGGCTGATTGTCGTGCTATTTCAGTTCCGCGTCGACCCATTGCAATTCCGATGTGAGCTGTCTTTAAAGCCGGACCATCATTCACTCCGTCGCCCGTCATGGCTACAATGTTATTTCCCTTTTTCAGTTCATTCACCACTCTGAGTTTCGCTTCAGGAAACATTCTCGAGAAAATAAAATTCTCTCTGACTTTTACGGAAAAGTCGTCGTCGTTCAAATTCATCAGTTCATCACCGCTGATGGCTTTACCGGCATTTTTGAAACCGATCGACTGAGCAATAGAAACGGTTGTTGCTTTATTGTCACCGGTAATTATTCTCACATCGACACCTGCTTCGTAAAAACCTTTCATGACATCAGAAATATTTTGCTTCGGAGGATCATGAAAGGCCACCAAACCGCAAAACTTAAATGAAAACTCCTGCTGCGTTTCCGGAAATTTATCTCCCGAATGAAATGCTTCTCCTACTCCTAATACGCGGAACCCCTCATTCGCCAGTGAACGGACACATTCGTCAATTTTCCGTTTTTCACTCTCAGCCAGATCCGACAACTCCACCAGCGCTTCCGGGGCACCTTTTGCAGCAATGATACGATCACCTTTTTCATTTTCGAAAAGATGCGTCATCATCGGCGGCTTTCCACCCAATGGATATTCATGTATGATCTTGTAGGAAAATCTTTCATCGTGTTCCATTATTTTGGAATAGGCATGATGCAGAGAAATTTCCATCGGATCAAATGGTGCCGGCTCGCTTGCCCACATGGCTAATCTGATGAGCGATTTTTCTTTTTCATCTTTTATCTGCTCTGCATTTATAACTTCCAGAGCAGGATAAGCAAGAACTCTTGCAAGAGTCATTCTGTTCTCGGTGATTGTTCCTGTTTTGTCGGTACAGATGATCGTTGCACTGCCAAGCGTTTCTACGGTCTTCATCTGACGTACGATGATGCCTTCCTTCATCAGTCTTCTGGCTCCAAGCGCCATGAATGTGGTGAAGGCAACAGGAATTTCTTCCGGAATAATACTCATAGCAAGCGTCAGTGCTTTCAGCAGTGAGTCTTTGATGTCGTGCGAGTGAAAGAAATTGATTACCCAGACTATGATAAAAGCGATTGTTCCCAGAATGACCATTCTTTTAACGAAGGTCCGTATCTGAATTTCAAGCGGCGTTTTCCCGGATTCAATTTCCTGCAAGCTCTTTCCGATTTTACCCAGAGAGGTTTCGTTACCAATTGCTGTGACCTTAACCACAGCCAGACCACTTGCCACCGTTGTACCTGCATAAACATTCCTGTCGTCTTTCGTTATGTCTTTGAAGACAGAAAGCGATTCACCTGTGAGAATGGATTCATTCACAGAGAAATCGTTCGAATGCAAAATGAGCCCGTCAGCAGGTATTAATGCTCCTTCTTCCAATATCAGAAAATCACCGATTACTATTTCTGAACTGTCTGTTTCCTTTACAACGGAATTACGGATGACTTTGCATTTCGGTTGGGTGTATTGACGGAGTTTTTCAATGGCATTCCTGCTTCTTTGTTCCTGGAAAAGAGAAATGGCACTAACCAAAATGGTTGCTGACAAAAGAAAAATGCCATCACCATATTCTCCGCTCAGAAAATAAATGGAAGCTGCAGAAATCAGCAGAAGGATCATCGGCTCTTTTACCAGAGCGATGAGTGTATTCAAAATGTTGTGACTGACTGATGCAGTGAGTTTGTTCTTCCCCCAACGTTCGGCTGACACCCCTGCTTCCTGGTCGCTTAACCCTGAAAAGCCAAAATTCGAATCAACCATTTTCTGCGATTTCTCACAAATATAACGTCCTTTTGTTCGTCTGTGGAATGACAAATTACTTCTTTCCGGAATTCATCGGAAAATAATCCTGTTAAGCTCTAAAAGGCCCTGTTTCTGCATGAGAAAACCTTTTTTGGTTTTTTTATTTCTTATCTTTACCGGATAAGCTATTCCTATGAAATACGACGCAATCAACCCTCAGCTTTTTATCAATAACAGGAAAAAATTTGTTTCCGAACTTCAATCTGATTCAATTGCAATTTTTCATTCAAACGATGAAATGCCCCGCAATGGTGATTGTAACTTTCCTTTTCGTCAGCACTCAGATTTGTTCTGGCTGAGCGGTATCGATCAGGAGCAAACCATTTTGGTCCTTGCACCTAATCATCCAATGCCGGAGTACCGCGAAATTCTTTTCCTGAGAAAGACCAATGAACATATTGCAGTTTGGGAAGGGCACAAGTACACGAAAGAAGAAGCCCGCGCAACCAGCGGAATTCAATCGTGCTACTGGGTCGACGATTTTCAGGCTGTTCTTCCTGTGCTGATGCATCATTCAGCTACTGTGTATTTAAACCTCAATGAAAATGATCGTTTTTCTACTGAAGTCGAATATCGCGATGAAAGAAAGGCGCGTGAATTAAGAAAGAAATATCCAAATCATCATTACGAACGCAGTGGTGTTATTCTGTCCAGACTTCGTTCAATTAAAGTGCAGGATGAAATTGCACTTATGTCGAAGGCCATTGATATTACCAACAAGGCATTCCATCGTGTACTTGAAACACTTCGTCCGGGTGTGATGGAGTATGAACTTGAAGCAGAAATCACTTATGTGTTTCTGAAGAATCGTGCGAACGGACATGCCTATTATCCAATCATTGCATCGGGAGAAAGTGCCTGTGTTCTTCATTACAACGACAATAACAAAGAGTGTAAAGATGGCGATTTGATTCTGCTCGACTTCGGGGCTGAATATGCAAATTACGCTGCTGATTTGACACGTACGGTTCCTGTGAACGGAAAGTTTACGAAGCGTCAGCGCGATGTATATAATGCTGTTTTGCGTGTCATGCGGGAAGCAACGAAGATGCTTGTGGTTGGAAACACAATTCCTCGTTATCACGAAGAAGTAGGCCGCATCATGGAGAAGGAGTTAATCGGACTCGGCCTTCTTAATGCTAATGACGTTGCGAAGCAAGATCCAAAGCAGCCACTCTACAAGAAATATTTTATGCATGGCACATCCCATTTTCTCGGACTCGATGTGCATGATATCGGTAATCGCTTTTCGCCAATGCAGGCCGGAATGGTGTTCACCTGTGAGCCCGGTATCTATATCCCTGAAGAAAATATCGGTATCCGAATCGAGAACGATATCCTGATTACTGAAAAAGGCCCTGTTGATCTTATGGCCGCCATCCCTGTTGAGGCCGATGAAATTGAGGCTTTGATGGCGAAGGCTGTTTTGGCCTAGAAAGGTGATTAGAAATTGGTGATTAGTAATTAGAGTCGAAATTTTAAATTCAGAATTCTGAATTCAGAATTCTGAATGTATCTATATGAATCCACTACTGCAGAGCTTTTTCATCAATTACGCCAAAGAGCGGGCAAAGAAAAGGGGGCAGACTTTTCGGCGGGCGGGGAAGGAAGATTACAGAAGTTTTCTGGTTCACCTTCGGAGGCAATTGATTCATGCGTTTATGATAGTAGGCGGGATGTTGTCGGCCGGACTTGGTTTGAAAGGATTTCTTCTTCCCAATGGTTTTATTGATGGCGGTGTTACCGGGATTTCACTTTTGATTTCCGAAGTGACCGGCATTGGACTACCGTTGTTAATCGTCTGCATCAACCTTCCGTTTATCTATCTCGGCTGGCGACAAATCGGACGTGCATTTGCCTTCAAGACATTGCTTGCCATCGTCGGACTTGCCATTTGTTTGCTGCTGATTCCTTATCCGATTGTGACGAGCGATAAATTGCTCGTCTCCGTTTTCGGCGGATTCTTCCTCGGAGCAGGAATAGGTAACATAGGCGAGGAGGTTCAGTCATCGACGGAACAGAGATTCTCGCTCTCAGCCTTTCCAAAAAATCATCCCTCTCAATTGGTGATATAATTCTCGTTATTAATATCATCATCTTCTCTGTTGCTGCATTTGTATTATCATTTGAACAGGCACTCTATTCAATTCTGACATACATGTCGGCCGCAAAAACTGTCGATTACATTATTTCCGGCATCGAAGAATACACGGGTGTGACGATCATTTCCGAGCGGAGTGAAGAGATCCGTAAAATGATTACCGAACAATTAGGTCGCGGTGTCACCATCTACAAAGGCAAGCGCGGCTACGGTTCTCACGGCCACCGCCTCACCGAAATTGACATTATCTACTCCGTCATCACCCGCCTTGAAATGGCCACCCTAAAAGCCGAAGTGGAAAAGATAGACCAGCAAGCTTTTCTCATTACCCACTCGATTAATGATACTAAAGGCGGAATGATAAAGAAAAGGCATTTGGTTGGATAGATTCTTGGTGCCTTGGTTGCCTGGTAGATAGAAACCCGGGCATGAACCCTCATCCTTAATACACTTTCCCATTCAATCTTTAAATTGACATCCTTGTCAGAAAATTGTGGCTTTTATAAAACCGTTTAACGTTTCTCACAAAATTTCCTGATCAAACAGATCGCCCCTACGGGGCTGGAATTGGAATGAACGTTTTTTCTACAAACAGTGGGCCCCTATCGTGGCCGGTACATGGTGATCGTGATTTTAATTTCGTTTCAGGATCAACCAATACTATAGAGTCCTTAGGATAGTCGTACAATTGATAAAGTTTTCAAACTACAACATAACAAATAATTACCACCAAGGTTCCAATCAACCATGCCCTATAGGGGCAGACTGTTAATACCATGAAAAAAGGCGATGATTAAATTTAGCGCCGTAGGTGCGACTAACAATGGGCCCCTATCGGGGCTGGTACATGGTGATCGTGATTTTGATTTCGTTTCAGGATCAACCAATACTATAGAGTCTTTAGGATAGGCGTACAATTGATAAAGCTTTCAAACTACAACATAACAAATAATTACCACCAAGGTTCCAATCAACCATGCCAACTATGCAGGGGCAACCTGTTAATAGCATGAAAAAAGGCGATGATTAAATTTAGCTCCGTAGGAGCGACCTGTTAATTTTTTTGATCATGGAAAAAATAAATCTGCGCTACATTGATTTTTACCAATCAACCAAGTATTAATACTGTGTGTGTAAGTGTAAGTGGATGTGTAAGTGGAAGTGGAAGGAAATGTTGATTTGAAGGTTTAAACCTACCAAGCAACCAAGCAACCAGGAAACCAAGCAACCATCAAAACGATTTCCAACCTTGTGCTTGCAGAACTACCTTGTTGTCGGACTTGTCAATTAAGTGAAGGCCTTCGGAAGAGTCAGTCATGTAGCCTATGGCGGAGAAATCCATTGTTGACTGAAGTTTTTCGAAGTCGCTTTGCTTAATAGTGAAAAGCAATTCATAGTCTTCGCCGCCGCTGAGAGCGCAAATCGTTGGGTCGAGACCGAATTCACGGGCACGCTCGAAAGTTTGTGGGTCAATCGGAATTTTATTTTCGTATAACACACACCCTGTGCCGGATTGCCTGCAGAGATGCATCACTTCAGATGCAAGTCCGTCGGAAATATCAATCATCGAAGTGGGAACAACATTTAGTTCGCGCAATTTGTCGATGATGTCTTTTCTTGGTTCAGGCTTCAATTGTCGCTCAAGAATATAATCGGCACCGCTGAGGTCAGGTTGAATCTTCGGATTCTCAATGAAAATTTTCTTCTCCCGCTCGAGCAATTGTAAACCGACATAGGCTCCGCCAAGGTCGCCGGAGACACAGATAATGTCTTTGTCTTTTGCTCCGTTACGATAAACCAACTTTTCTTTTTCACCTTTTCCGATTGCAGTGATGGAGAGAATTAATCCGTGATTGGAAGAAGTTGTATCGCCTCCGACAATATCTACTCCGTATCGCTCGCAAACAATTTTCATTCCTGCATACAACTCTTCAATGGCTTCCAGTGAAAAGCGGTTTGAAACTGCCATGCTCACCACGACTTGCTTCGGATAGGCATTCATTGCAAAGATGTCGGAAAGATTCACAGCAATGGCTTTGTATCCGAGATGCTTCATCGGATGAAAAGTGAGATCGAAGTGAATTCCTTCAACAAGCATGTCGGTACTCACGACTGTCATCTCGCTGCCATTATCAATAATTGCAGCATCATCACCAATTCCTTTGATCGATTCTTTGTTCTTTAATTCGATGGCCGCTGAAAGATGATCAATCAGGCCGAACTCACCCAGATCGCTGATTTCAGTACGGTTTTCCTTGTTTTCAAACATGCTGCGAAGGTACGGATTTCACTGCGTTTTTACCGATGAAAATGGCCTGTTTTACGCGATATTCTGGATGAATTCTGAATACATATTTTTATCATCACTGAAAAGCCGCGCTAAGCCTCATTTCTGCTGCCTTTTACCGAAGCGGGTTGGCTGCTTCTTGGATTAATTTCATCTTTGGCCACCTAAAATAATATACCTGTATCCATGATTCGTAAAACATTTTTATCGCTCCTCTGTGTGCTGGGGCTTACTGCCTTCATTCGTGCTCATGCACAACAAATGGATGGCTATACTCTGTATAGCGTGCAAAATAGTACTGCTGCCTATCTGGTTGACACGAACGGCACGACCTATCATTCCTGGTCAGGCCTTAGCGGAGGTACCGGCTACAGTGTTTATCTGAAACCGGGCGGAAATCTCGTGCGAACAGTAATGAACTCCGGAAACTCATTCAGCGGAGGCGGCATCACCGGTAAAGTTCAGGAAGTAGACTATAACGGCAACTTAGTTTGGGATTATGTGTATTCTACTTCTACTTATTGCATGCATCATGATATCTGTCCGATGCCGAATGGAAATGTTCTGCTGATTTCTTATGAATCTAAAACAGCTTCAGAAGTTACTCAGGCGGCTGGAGCAACGTGGTCATATTATGTGGCCTGGTAAAATTGTTGAGGTATAACCAAACGGACTTAACGGAAGAGATATTGTTTTAGAATGGCATCGTGCGGATCCGCCAGTTCAAAATAATGACCCTACTAAGGATAACTACTACTCATCCATTGTTGATCATCCGGAATTATTGAATATCAATTACAATAATTCATCAAATACGAAAGACTGGATGCATACCAATGGCATCGATTACAATCCTGTTTCTTGATCGAGTCGTATTCAGCTCTCATAACCTGAGACAGAAATTTGGCAACAATGATCACAGTACTACAACTGCTGAAGCTAAGCTACTCGCAGCGGGTAACTCGGAATGGCGGCGAACTTTCTGTATCGCTGGGGAAATCCGGCAGCGTACAGCGATTTCGGACAACACCATTCTTCACATTGATTACAGAGCTGCGCATTGGGTGAAGCAGGATTATCCGTATACTAAATTCTCTGCCGACTAGCAACAATGGTATTGGTCACAGTCTTCTGTTGACGCAATTAACCGCCGTATGACGGATATAAATTATCTGTAGCCAGTGCAGCTCTCTCCTGCTTCGTACGACTTCCGACATGCTTGCAATGGCCACGGAGCTAACATGGGCAACTCGAAGTTCTTTAAAACGGAAATCTTCTGGTATGTGTAGCTACTTCCGGCCTGATGTGGGAGCCGACCCGCAAAATACGCTGTGGTCGAAAACCGTTAGCGGCACTGTTTCTCAGGCACATTATTCAGTTTGTTGCCTCAAGCGGAACGCAGCCTGCTGCACCAACAATTTCTCAGGCAGGAGCTACATTGGGCTCTACTGCCGGCTATTCTTATCGTGGTACAAGCAATGGTGTACTCATCGTTGGGCAACCATCCTGGAACTATGATCCTTTGCGATGATGTCGGGTTCGGATTATTGATACCAATGGTTGCTCTTCTGATTTATCTGCCAATTTCACATACGTTTCTACAAATGTGACAAGAAGTGGTGAATTCATGATCAATCACCGTATTCCGAATCAACCGGAAATATTCATATCAGTGGTTTCATAGGTGGAAAGGATTTCTTGGTTACTGTGAAATACGATACACAAAGGTAAAAAACTATGATGAAGAAAAACCTGATGCAATTTAATCTTTCGGGCGTTTCAACCAGTTATTACATAATTCGCCTTCGATCAGAAGGTCATGTTGTGGTGAAAAAGATTAATGGTATTGCGCAATAATCAGAAAGCAGTCAATAGAAAGTTAGTTTTATTCTCCTTGCTGGGTCTAAACGAATTTCTAAGCCGTGCCTTTGCCAAAAAAGTGAAGTTCGCCGTCGATATGACAAGCCAAACCATTAATACTACCGGAATGCATATCTCGGAAGTTTTCAGGATGAAATTGGCCTGGGCGCTGATTGGATTTCAGATTCTGCCTCATGGATTCAGGAAAGTAGCAGATACTAACATTTACAGTATCATCGTCGATATCCCTGCCTTTCAATTGTACGAATATAAATTCCTGAACGGCGATCAGTTTTTACGATAAAATTTGTTCCTGTAGAATCCATGGATCTCGCTTTGTGTCATCGCTGGTTGTGTCGACTCAACGGCCCGACGACATGCCACCTTCGTCGGAAATATCAATTCGGTTTGAACGCCCCTGCTAATAATTACTGGTGCTTTTATGTCGATGTTCAGGCTCTGCCTTCAGTTGATCCTGCAGGTATGCACGTTGCCGGAGATTTTCAGGGAAACAACCTGCACAACTTATATGTATTCGTTCGGAGGATCATTGTATGAAATCGTTGCTTACATTCCGGCGGGTACTTATGGATACAAATTTACAACGGTAACATCAGGCGCTTCTGAATCGGTTCCTTCTACCTGCTCGGTAAATGGCAGTCGCTCCATCGACGTTTCAAAAGATACACTTCAACACGCGTTTGTTTCGGATCATACGGACTGTGTTCAATCGGTATCGATGAGAGTAAAGCTTCGGTTGGTTACTCTGTTTATCGGTTCCTGCTTCCTCATCTTTTGGCCTCGAATTTGAACGCAATGTAGCTCCCGGTTCAGATCACATTAGTGGATAATTCAGGAAGAGTAGTGCGTAAGATTGAAGGCTTCTCCGGAAACAAAACTTCACATCGAAAGAAATAATCTCGCAAATGGAATGTATTTCCTGAGCGTAAAAAATTATTCTGGAGAAAACTGTTGTATACACAGATAATATTTGAATAAAAAGAATATGAGAAAATTTTTGTCGGGGCTGTTACTGCTCACCGGCTTGCTGCCGGCTGTAACAGCTCAGTCGTTTTACGACTTGAATACAATTCAAACTATTGAAATTAATTTCGATCAGCCGGATTGGGATTATCAGATGGATACTACGAAAATCGGCGCGTCAATCACTTTTATCGTTGCTGCATACATTTCTATCAACGGTGTTCAGCTCGACAGCGTTGGCGTGAAGTATAAGGGAAACAGCTCCTACGATTCAACCTATATTAAAAACCCTCTGCATGTTCACTCGACGAATTTCAAAATCAGTCTTACGAGGGTTATAACAATCTCAAACTCGGAAACGGATACAGTGACCCTTCCATGATTCGCGAAGTGCTTTCATATAATATTCTGAAGAATTATATGGATTGCCCGAAAGCTAATTTTGCGAAGCTTTATATCAATGGAAATTATATCGGACTTTATTCAAATGTTGAGAGCATTGATAAGAAATTTGTTTCGGCGAAATTTTTGTCGAGCCAGAATACACTTACTTGAGCAAATCCGGTTGGAAACCCCGGACCAACTACGAAATGTAATCTGAAATACATCAACACCAGCTCTTCTTCTTACCAGACCCGCTGAGATAAAATCTGACTACGGCTGGAATGAACTTGTTGATCTTTGCGATACAGTTACGAATGTTCGACCAAGCATACTATTTTTGACATGGACCGTGCCTGCTGGATGCTGGCATTTAGCCAAGCGCTCGTAAATCTTGATAGTTACTCCGGTGTTTTTGTCAGAACTATTATTTGTATCGCGACAACGACCGTGTATTTAACCCGGTTATCTGGGATTTGAATATGTCATTCGGCGGATTCCCTTTCCTTGGAAGCAGCAATACCAGCATGGGAACCTTAACAGCACCATGAACATGCAGCAATTGCCTGCAAATGTTCATAGTACCGATCCTTACTGGCCGTTAATTAACGATGTGTTCAATGATGCACAATTAAAGAGAATGTATTTGCACTCACCTATGAGAACAATTATTCATGAGCAATTTTCAACGGGAAATTATGTAACTCTGGCTAATCAACTTCAAACACTAATCGATACAGCAGTAAATATTGACACCAACAAATTCTATACATACACAAATTTCCAAAATGGATTAACCGGTGATGTTGCTTCCGGAAGCTATACGATTCCCGGGATCAGTAATTTGATGGCAGCACGTGCGTCGTTCCTCGAAGCGTCAACAGAATTCAATTATACATTGCCTCAGATAACCAATGTGGCTGCTAACGATACTTTCCCTAAGATTGACAGCACCATCTATATCACAGCAACTATTGCAAATGCTGGTCTTGGTGTTTATCTGGGTTATCGTTTCGACAATGAACTGCATTTTCAACGTGTGCCAATGTATGACGATGGCGCCCACGGCGACGGTAGCGCAGGTGATGGAGTCTTTGGTGTGAATGTAACGATGGATGCTGCTCAGCTTTACTACTATATCTATGCTGAAAATAACGATGCCGGCATATTCTCTCCTGAAAGAGCAGAACACGAATTCTATCATATCACTGCAAGACGTGCCCGTTGCGCATCGAAGTGGTCGATGTCGTTCGCGCGATGAATCAGAACGACACAATTAATGAAAACGGTAAACACGAAAGACTGGATAGAAATTTTACAATACAACTTCAACCGATCTTTCTCTCTACGGCTTGTACCTCACCGATGATTATACCAGCGATGAAATTTCCTTTTCCGGAAAATACGATCATCCGTGCGAATGACTACCTGATTGTTTGGGCAGATGAAAAATACAACTTCAACTTACATTCATACAAATTTTAAATTGTCAGGTAATGGTGAAGAATTGATGCTGAGCGACCTCAATGGCAATGTGCTCGACAGTATCACCTTTGGCCCTCAAACCTCCGATGTTTCTATTGGCCGTTGTCCGAATGGCTCAGGAAATTATCAAACCATGCAGTCTACGACTTTCTCGTCTATGAATTGTCCAATTGGAGTGGAGGAATTGGAATCATTCTCCGGAAATATTGAAGTATATCCAAATCCTGCATCTTCATCACTTACGTTGCAATTCTCCGGAAGTACTCAGCCTGTAAACTTCGGAATATTCGATTATACCGGACGCCTTGTCCAAACCGGAACGTCTGAAGGCGCTTCTCTGCTGGATGTGAAATCTCTCCCTGCAGGCATCTATACGGTACGCAGCGGAAAGCAATCCGCATTGTTTGTAGTGTCGAAGTGACTTGATAATCACGAATAACTCCTCCTCTCATATACATTGAACATGAGGGATCGGAAACTCTTATTTTTTCTAATCACTAGTCACTAATCACTAATTACTCCCTTATATTCGCCCTCATGAAAAGGGCTTTGTCATTTCTTTTATTACTGATTTCTTTCCTTTCGTCTGCTGCGCAAGACCAAAGGCTGATCAATGAACTTCTGGCGAAATATGCCGGTGAAAAAACCGACACGGGGAAAATCATGCTCATGAATGATATTTCCTGGCAATACCGGACGTCGGATATGAACCGGGCAATATTGCTGGCCGACAGCGGACTTCGTCAATCGATCCGACTCAATTTCAATCGGGGAATTTCAAAAGGATTTATTCTGAAAGGTGTGTACTACACCATGACAGGTAATTATGATTCGGCAGATATCAATTACAAGGAGTGTTTGGCATTGCGTTCTTCGCAGGCTGATTCTACCGGCGTTGCTGCCGCTTTGCATGATCTCGGAACGGTCCAACTCTATAAAGGGAATTTTTCAAACGCTTTGGATTACTTCCTGCAATCATTGCGTATAGAAGAAAAGTACGGATCAAAGCAAAATATCGGAGAGGGATATGTCAATATTGGTGATGTTTATATGGCCATGAATAAGTATGATGATGCCTTGACGTATTTTAAAAGGTATCTTGATCTTAAGCTCAGTGATGAAGAAAACCGCGGAGCAATTTGTGAAGTGCTGAATAACATCGGAAATGTTTATTACAACAAAAAGAAATACCCGTTATCTGAAAAATATTATCGCGATGCAATGAAAATTGCTGAACGCTATGGTAATAATGAAGCAATTGCCATGTCGCTTGTTGGTTTGGGAGATTTATATGTGGCTCTGTATCGCTATTCTGAAGCACTCAGTAATTTCAATGATGCTCTGAATATCAGCTCTGAATTGGGGAATGCAGAGGCCGTGGCAGATCAGTATAACAGTATTGCTGCCTGCTATCTTGCCATGGATAATCCGGATAGAGCTTTGATGTATTCTGATAGCTGTCTCGAAATCGCAAAGGAAATCGGAACCATTCGCCATATTCGGAATGCCTTTGAAGTAAAATCGAAAGCGTATTTTCTGAAAAAAGATTTTAAAAACGCATATGAAGCGCATGAAAAATATTATCAGTACAATGATTCAATGTTGAATGAAACTAGTGCCAATAAAATCGCCGAACTTCAAACAAGATATGAAACAACAAAGAAGGAGAATGAAAATAAAATTCTCGCCCGCGAAAACAACATTAAGGATCTGAAGTTGCAACGAAACCGGACACAGCTATACTTTTTAGTGGGAATGATTATTCTGCTAATCCTCGCTGCATACCTTTTCTACAGCCGTAATAAAGCGATTCAGAGTGAAATCATGAATAAGGCTTTGTTGAAAGAGCGGGAAATTCGCTCCCGGGAAGTCATCGAAGCTGAAGAACGCGAGCGGATGCGCATTGCCAAGGATTTGCACGATGGTGTAGGACAAATGCTCTCCGCTGCGAAAATGAATTTGTCTAACCTTGAAAATAAGTTAGCAAGCTCTTCCGGCGAAGAAAAGAAGCTGATCGATAACAGCCTTGCACTCGTCGATGAATCTGTACGCGAAGTAAGAAGCGTTTCTCATGCCATGATGCCGAATGCTCTTATTAAATCCGGCCTGTCGAAAGCGTTGTATGATTTTATAAATCGCTTGAATACGGCGACATTGAATTTTCATCTTGAGGTAATCGGACTCGAAGAGCGACTTGATCATACTGTTGAAACTATTCTTTATCGCGTGATTCAGGAAATCGTCAGCAATATTATTCGTCACAGCAAAGCAACTGAAGTGAATATTCAGCTTGTCCGCCATGAAACCGAAATTGTTTTGATGATTGAAGACAATGGTGTCGGTTTTGATCCTTCCAAAGCAGAAGAGTTTCAGGGCATCGGACTGAAGAACATCCAATCGCGCGTTGCCTATTTGAACGGAACGGTGAACTTTGATTCTACACCGGGCAGAGGGACGACCGTGAATGTGGAAGTGCCATTGGTTGCATAATTGCTTTTGGTTGCCTTGTTGCTTGGCAAGTTAGAGGGTAATTGAAAGTTTGTTTACGATTTTTTTAGAATGACTGCCATAATGTTGTCAGTGGAGGGTTTTTTCTTTGCCGGAAAACAAACAAATTATGGAAATTATACCGATGCTCCTGAAAGAAATGGATCAGGAGGCTGAAACTACAAGGAAAATGCTAAGTCGTATTCCGGATGATAAATACGACTGGAAGCCGCATGAAAAGAGCATGACTATCCGCCAGCTCGCTACGCACATTGCAGAATTACCGGGATGGGTGAAGTTTGCCCTTACTACAAGTGAGCTCGACTTTGCGAGAAATCATTACGAGCCAACGCCTGTGAAGAACACAAAGGAATTAGTGGAGTGTTTTGAAATGAATCTGAAAGATGGTCGTGAATATTTGTCTAAGACTAATGAAAAGGCACTTCAGGAAATGTGGACCTTGCGTAATGGCGAAACCATTTATAGCACGGATATGAAAGTAGAAGTAATCCGGATGTCGTTCAGTCAGATTGTTCATCATCGTGCTCAGCTGGGAGTTTTTCTAAGGCTTCTGAATGTTCCGATTCCGGGAAGCTACGGACCAAGTGCTGATGAGAATACGAAATAGTTTTTTGTTGCAGATGTTTCCGCTTACAGCCGGAAATATCTGCAACTTATTCATCCAGTAACCCTTTTGAGGCTGCCCACTTTAATAGACCAACCACCCCTTTAGTTCCGGTTTTCCTGAAAATATTCTTACGATGTGTTTCTACTGTACGCTCGCTGATGAAAAGCGCTTCTGCGATCATGAGATTGCTGAATTCTTTGTTGATGAGTTTCACGATTTCGATTTCCCTTGCTGTGAGCGAAGGTCCTTCATCTGCTTTTGGCTTTTTGTCCTTTTCGGATATTGCCCGCATGATTTCAGCGCTGATTTCATTACTGAAGTACATTCCACCCGAAGCAACTTTTTTCAACGCTTCTATCAATTCGTTCTTGCCTGTATTCTTTAGAATGTAACCATCGGCTCCGGCATCAAGCATGTCGTGTATCATCTGACGATCACCGTGCATCGACAAAGCAAGAATTTTCACTTCCGGAAATTTTGAATGTACTGCCTTCACTAATCCAACACCGCTCATTTCAGGCATGTTAATATCAGTAAGTAGAATGTTAGCGGCCGTTCTTCCGATTTCCTCCAACGCTATTCGCGCATTCGTTGAGTAACCGGCAATGGTAATGTCGCTTTCATTGGACAGCAGTGCACGCAAACCGTCAATCAACACCTGATGGTCATCTACTATATAAAGAGAAATTTTCATTACGCAGAATGCGAAGATAAGAATTTAGTTGCTAGTTAGCTCGTTGACTGGTTTCCGATATCTATTAATTATTTTCTGAGTTCTGAATTGGGCCTCATTTGAAGAAGACCACAAATATGCTATGAACGCCTATATTTTGTGAATTTGAAAACTAGGCAAGAAACACCAAAATTTGAAGAAGGAATTTCGGAAGCATTATGTTGTGGGGGGCCGTCCACGCGCGTGCGGCCTCCTTCTCGGTGAAGAATCGAAGGAAGAAGAATATTTAAAGAACAAATGTTAGTATATTGAAAGTTGCTTAAAAATGTAGGCCGAGAAGGAGGCTGCGCGTGGTCGCTTTTTTCTTTGTTTCTTTCTTTTTGGCGAAACAAAAAGAAAGAAAAATCAAGGTCACGTCCAATCCAGACATTTGTAAATTGTATAAGGCCATTTGCTAGTATATATTTTCACAAAACCTGACCGTTTAAAGCATAATTGTTTTTTATTCTAAAACCTTTTCACGGGCTTCGGCTTTGGCTTCGGTGACGTATTTGTCTAGTGTCATGTGATCAGAGAATAGAAAATCTTCATCGATGATTTTAGCGGTTTTGATACGGGCTACTTTGAAATCGCGGTACGATGATCGTTTATGACACCAGCCGATTACATGCCAGGCCATAGCATAAAACACTAATCCAATCGGTTCAATTTTTCGCTTGCTGGCAATCTCGCCTTTATTTACATAGGCGATTTCCAGAATTTTCTTTTTGTCAATTGCATCCTGAATAGTCCCGATGAAATCGAAATCCATCCGGAAACAATCAGGAACATGCAACATGATCTGCTCCGATAATTTTTCAATTCGGTTTCTTTCCTTCTCCTTTAGCACCGACTTAATTTTGCTTAATGCTGCCGAATAATTTTTCCTTATCGAATTGTCTGCAAACCCATCCACCAACGATTCCACCAGTAAAAGCGCATTCGCTTCTTCCGACGTAAACGTCACAGGCGGTAAAAAATATCCCGGAACCACATAATACCCTTTCCCCGCCTCAAATTCAATGGCCGACCCCTGCTCATTCAACGTCTTCACGTCCCTGTAAACCGTACGTACACTAATCCCAAATTTCTCCGCAATCTTCTCCGCAGGCGTAAACCTGCGTGATTGCAACATTGTCATTATCCCGAAAAGGCGGTCGAGGCGGTTCATGGTTTTACGAATTTGCTGATTAGCTAATGTGCTGATATGCTAATTAGGACATTTTGCTTACTTCTCTTTTCAAATAAGCCACGAAAATACAATAATGTAATTAGCTAATCAGCTAATTGGCTAATTGCCTCCTTATCCGTGCCACTGGGTACCCAATTTACCCCCCGCAAGGCATTTCAGAAGGAGGCGGGCGGTTGCATTTTTGCATCGACCAAATTACCGCTGCCATGAATGCACTTCGAATCTTCCTGCCGCACCTTCTTTTCTTCTTATTGTTTGCCGGAACTCTACAGGTAGTTGCCCAGCATGCACCTGTTCTGAACGACACTTCAGAGATTTTCAAATTCGTTCATTCGGATCTGGACAACTGGATCAGGAGCGAAGATTTTCAAAAGTTCAAAATGCGCCATTTTCCGGAAGTAAAAGGAACCATTGTAATTGATCTGAGCGTTTCCGGAAAAGGAAAAATTGAAACGGTATTCAATCAGGAGAATACTACAGGCAATATTTCTTTTGTCAATTCTTTCACAAGTCTTTTAAAGAAGCACACCTTTCCTTTTAAACTGAAAAAAGGTGCCCGGTATAAAATTACCCACACGTTTACTATACAACCTTAATATCATAAACATGAAAAGCCAATTGCTTACACTCATCAGCGCAGCATTAATGACCGTCAGTGCTGCTGCTCAGGAAGAATTTCCGACCGTATGGGAAGGACAGTTCGACAACCGTGCAACCGTTCTCTCGGTTTGCAACTCCGACGGCTCTTATATTCTTGGCACTGATGAAGACCAGTGTACACTTCTCGATGCAAATGCGAAAGTGCTGTGGTCTACAAAGTACAAAGAACTCACCAACAAAGAAGGTGTGAAGTCGGCAGAGATTCAGAATATTTATTTCGGACCTGACTTGCTTTTCCTCTTCGATAAAAAAATCGGCAAGGACAAAATTACCGTTGTAGACATTCGCGCCGGTAAAGCTCTCTGGACTACTGATCAGTATCAGGATCTCACAGAAGAAAATATCGAATACATCAGCGATCTTGATGCGTTCTTCTTTTCTCTTAAAAATTCTACAGTACTGGTGAACGCACGTACAGGAGAACGAATTTGGGAAACGGATAAGTTCAAAGGATCTGTCGGCGGTTTTACTTATCTGAAAGACCGGAATGAATTGCTCATGGTAAATTACAAACCAAACGGACTCGCTGCATTGTTCAGCGGATTCAAAAATCAATTGATTCGTATCAACGCTCTTAATGGTGAAGTGAAATGGAGTACAAATTTCTTTGGTATCGTTGAGCGTGAAGCAGTGACACGCAAATCACTTGTCGGAATTTTTATGAAGGGCAATAAAGTGTTTCTTCAGTTGGATGGTTTGCAAGTGTTCAACTATGAAGACGGCAAAATGCTGTGGAATGCAGTTTATGAAACCGACGAAGCTGCAAAGAACGGTATTTTCAATCGCGGCCCGCATGGCGGTCGAGTGATGAAAGGTGGAATTTACGGAGCAATTGCTGATCCGATTTTCTCTGACGATGCTGTATTTCTCGTTCTTGGAAGTGAAAAAATCAAAAACAAGTTTGTTGCGAAGTATGATATTGAAACCGGACAAAAAATCTGGGAGTCCGAGAAAATTTCAAAAGCTGATGCAATGCCTGAAATTCATCTGGAAGACGGAAGACTTGTTTGTCAGATCGGTGGCTTAGTGAATCAACAAACAGTTGAACGTAAATTGGAAAAAGGGCCATATGGCGATGTTGAAAGAATCTACTATAACTACGAGTGGATATTTCTTGGAAGCTATGGCATTCTTGCTCTTGATCCTGCAACAGGAAAACAAGTATGGAGATCAGAAAAATTCGACAAGAGAATTTCAAACTTAGTCTTTGGAGAAGGAATGGTCTTCGCCGGCAGCGGCGATGAATTCTACGGCTTCGATGTGAAAACCGGTGAAATGAAAATCAATGTTGATCATGCAAAAGGAAAAGTTGGTAAGACTATGTGGGCATTTGATAATGGCGACAATGTTGCTCTGGTTTGCGACAATGGAATGGCTGCCTACAGCAAAAAGGACGGCAGCAAAATTTACAACACGGATAAATTCCGGGGTGTTACATGTTATCATCATGTGGGTAATCGCTTCTTTCTCCGCAAGGACAACGGAAACAGCAATACCGTTGCTGCCGTTGATTTAAAAACCGGAGAAATTCTCGGCACACTGAAATCAAAAGGTAAAGGCGGCGGCGGAATCTATGGTGATGGAATTGATATTACCAGCGATGGAGAATTCGTCTTCGCTTTCCGCGGAAAAAATGTAGAAAAACACCGCGTTGCCAAATAACCACAATAACACAGGCATTCTATCATCATCAAATTAGCTAATCAGCTAATCAGCTAATTGATAAACGAGCCGTTCCTCCGAAGCCACCGGCAGCGGTCACTAACCGGACTTTGGAGACGGCTTCGTTTTTTTGGATAAAACGATGCAGGAAGTAGGCGATAGGTTTAAGCTTATTTGTAATCTTCAGGTGTAATAGTGACTGTGAACGCGTATTGAGCGTCTTTGTCTTTGTAATAATAATTCAGCGTAACATGTCTGTCACGGGCAAAAGCCATTTCAGGATTTGTACGCACAAAGTTTTGCATTTGGGGTGTGAGTATATTTTTTAAAGCCGGAGTGTCAATTGCAGATTTCTGCATGTTCACTAATGTATAATTGTACTGAAACACATTGCCGGGAAGAGCAATGGCATTATCCAGTCGTGTTTCACTATCCAGCATAATCGGACAGCTCTTATTTATTTCACTTGCGGCTTGCATCAATGCTTTATCAAAAGCTGAGCGATCAATCAGGAAATATTTTATTCCGTAAACAAGCAGAATTCCAAAAGCAATTCCAATGTACTTGGCAATTCCTGAGTCGTTTTTTTTCTTTTGTGCCACAGGAGCAAGTGCTGGTGCTTCAGCTTTAGGAGCCGGTAATGCAAAGCCGCAACGGTTGCAGTATTTCTGTGTTGAGTTATTTTCAGCAGAGCAGTTTGTGCAGGTAATGGTTGACATATTATTAATTTCGATTGCAGAAAGTGATTTACAACCGGAGTTCGGCTTCAATCATCGACATTCTTGATGAAGGAATGCAGTAAGTCTTTCAAATAATTCTAGAGTAGGGCTAAAGATAGGAAAAGATTTAAATTCCGTTTTCAAAGCTTTCGCTCGGGCTGCAAAATAAGATATACTATGAACATTTAGGTTTTGTGAATTTGAAAATGCATCACGAAACACCAAAATTTGAAGAATGAATACAGGAATCAGAATGTTGTGGGGGGCCGTCCACGCGTGCAGCTTCCTTCTCGGTGACGAATCGAAGGAAGAAAGAATATTCAAAATCAAATGTTGAGTACGCAGAAAGCTCTTTAGAATTTGTAGAGCCGAGAAGGAAGCTGCGCGTGGTCGCCTTTTTCTTTTTTCTTTCTTTTTGGCGAAAACATCATGGTTAAGTCGAATCCATACTTTTGTAAATTGTTTATAGCCATCTCCGAGCATATGTTATCATAAAACCTGACCGTTTAAAGTATATGTACAATAAGTAAAGCTGTTATTTGTCTGCCTCGATGATTTTCTTCGCCAGATTCATTGACTGTTTCATTCTTGCATTGAACATCTTTTTTATAAACGAAAAGAGAAGACGCGTGAAGAAAGTATTCTGGATCGTTATTGAATTCGTCTGTTCCCATAATGTACCACCGGAGTTTTCAGTATAACTCCAACTGCCGCCGGCTGCTGTAACAAGCGGTGATTTTATTTCACGCGCAACCAGCGTGGTTTTGTTCGGGCGATCATCAAGTTTATATACGAATGTCATCGTCGTCTTTCCTTTCATCGCTAATCTTGCAACACGGTTGTTGCCCTCCCTTGTTTCTGCCGCTTTCCAAACAGATTTATCCCATAGGTGTCGCCGTGAATAATCCTGCGTAAAATCCCAAACCGCTTCTCTGTTCTTATTGATGAGAATCGAATGCTTAAGAATAAAAGATAGTCCGGTGTCAGAGTTCATGTGTATTGCTATTTACAACTGTCCATGCCAATGCTTAATGCCAGTGTGATATTATAAAATATACCCCACTCCAATTCTGCGCAATTCATTTCCTTTTCCGCGTCCTCTGCGGGAACCCCATTTCCCTTAACCAGCAGCCATACATATTATATGTATCTCCCGGCCCCCCGATCCTTCATTTTTCCCCATTTCCCCAAACTTTTTCCTTAAAAAGTTGTTTTTCAGCACAAACCGACTGTTCAAAACATTGCAAAAAACGGCATAAAGACCTATCTTTGTGGCTGATTTTTAAGTAGAAAGGAAGAAAATGATTACCGTAACCGATCGCGCCAAATCCAAAGCTGTTGAATTAATGGCTCAGGAAAATCACCCGTCCGACTCGTTCATCCGTGTCGGCGTGGAAGGTGGTGGCTGCTCCGGACTTACTTACAAGCTGGTTTTCGATAACCAACTTCTGTCTGATGATAAAGTGTTTGAGGATAAAGGAATTAAAATTGTCTGCGACAAGAAAAGCTTCCTCTATCTCGTCGGCACAGAACTGGATTTCACCGATGGCCTCAATGGCAAAGGATTTTCATTCAATAACCCTAACGCTTCCCGCACATGCGGCTGTGGCGAAAGTTTTAGCGTCTGATTTTTTTTTGCCCAAAATGACTGTTTAGAATGAGTCTAAGTAGTTGCCTGGTTGCTTAGTTGCTTGGTTGCTTGGTTGCTTGGTTGCTTGGAAAATTAGCACTGGGCAATTTCACATAAATAACTGACAAGAATGCAACCAGAAACCAGTAACCAGAAACCAGTAACCAGTAACCAGTAATCAGAAACCAGTAACCAGAAACCAGTAATCAGAAACCAGTAACCAGTAATCAGTAATCAGTAACCAGTAATCAGTAATCAGTAACCAGTAACCAGTAAACAGCACCAGCACCCCATGTCATCCGACAACAACATAATTAACGACGTCACCCAGTCTGAATACAAATGGGGATTCGTGAGTAACATCGAAGCGGAAAATGCTCCGAAGGGACTCAACGAAGACATCATTCGTTTTATCTCTGCAAAGAAAAACGAACCGGAATGGATGCTCGAATACAGACTGAAGGCATTTCGTCACTGGCAAACGATGACGGAACCGAAGTGGCCGAATGTTCATTATCCGCAAATCGACTTTCAGGATATCATTTACTAGTCTGCACCGAAACCCAAAAAGGTTCTGAATAGCCTCGATGAACTCGATCCGGAAATCAAACTTACTTTCGATAAGCTGGGTATTTCTCTTGATGAACAAAAACGTCTGGCCGGAGTTGCTGTTGATGCCGTCATCGATAGCGTTTCCGTAAAAACAACTTTCCGTGAGACACTCGGTGAATTGGGAATCATCTTCTCTTCGTTCAGCGAAGCAGTTCAGGAACATCCTGATTTGATCAAGAAATATCTCGGCTCTGTTGTACCGCATACCGATAACTACTACGCTGCTCTCAATTCAGCAGTGTTCAGCGATGGTTCTTTCTGTTATATTCCAAAAGGTGTTCGTTGCCCAATGGAATTGTCGACATACTTCCGTATCAATTCTGCCGGTACCGGACAATTTGAACGTACTCATCATCGCCGATGAAGGTGCTTACGTTTCTTACCTCGAAGGTTGTACAGCGCCAATGCGCGATGAAAATCAATTGCACGCCGCCGTTGTTGAGATTTACGCTCATAAAGATGCGCAGGTAAAATATTCTACCGTTCAAAGCTGGTATCCGGGCGATAAAGAAGGTAAGGCGGTATTTACAACTTCGTTACTAAACGCCAAGTCTCTGTGCCGATACTAATTCAAAAATCAGCTGGACACAAGTGGAAACCGGTTCGGCGATTACGTGGAAATATCCTTCTGTGATTCTTAAAGGAGATAATTCGATCGGTGAATTCTACAGTGTTGCCGTGACAAATAATTATCAGCAGGCTGATACCGGTACAAAAATGATTCACATCGGAAAGAATACAAGAAGTACGATTGTGTCGAAAGGAATTTCCGGCGGACACTCGAACAATTCTTATCGTGGATTGGTCCGTATTTCACCTAAAGCAATTAACGCACGTAACTTCTCGCAGTGCGATTCTCTATTGCTGGGAGATAAATGCGGTGCTCATACATTCCCTTACCTCGAAGTGAGCAATAAAACTGCTACCGTCGAACATGAAGCAACAACTTCAAAAGTCGGCGAGGATCAGATTTTTTATTGCAATCAACGCGGAATATCTACCGAAGATGCTATCGGCCTCATCGTAAACGGATATTGTAAAGAAGTCTTCAATCAGTTACCAATGGAATTCGCCGTCGAAGCGCAAAAGTTACTTGCGATTTCGCTCGAAGGTTCAGTAGGTTGAAAATGGTTACTGGTTAGCTGGTTCTCTGGTTAGCTGGTTTGTATTGCGATTGAAGTGTTAGTTGAAATTTGATTTAACATTACTAATGTAGTTGGAATCAAATTCACATCATATAAGAGTTGTAGAAACAAATACTGAAGTTAATATTTGTTGAATGGCAACATTCACCAAATTAGAAGACATGCAAATCTGGGTCAAGGCACGCATGATTGCAAAAAAAGTATATGACCTGACCAATGATGAAGTATTTAACAAGGACTTCTCATTGAGAAATCAAATGCGTTCTGCTGCAGTATCGATTGTGTCTAATATTGCAGAAGGTTACGAAAGGGAGACACATAAAGAATTTATTCGGTTCCTTTATATATCAAAAGGTTCCGCAGGAGAATTAAAAACACAGATAATAATCGCCACTGATTGCGAATATTTTTCTGAACAGAATAGTCAAACAATAATTGAAGAGCTAACAGAATTAGCTGCTCAAATTAGTAGGTTAATCTCTTATCTCAAAAAACAGTTGAACCACAATAGGGAAAAGGAAACCCGAAACCAGCAACCAGCAAACAAGTAACTTAAAAATGCTATCAATTAAAAATCTTCAGAGTAAAGTAGAATCAAAAGACATCCTTCGCGGTATTAATCTTAACGTGAATCCGGGTGAGGTGCATGCCATCATGGGACCGAATGGATCTGGAAAAAGTACGCTTGCATCTGTGCTCGCAGGAAGAGAAGAATATGAAGTAACCGGCGGTGAAGTAAAATTCAATGGTGAAGACCTTCTTGAAATGTCTCCTGAAGACCGCGCACGAAAAGGACTTTTCCTTGCTTTTCAATATCCCGTAGAAATTCCCGGTGTAACAAATGCAAACTTTTTGAAAACTGCCGTGAATGAAGTGCGTAAATCAAAAGGACTTGCTCCGCTTGATTCGAAAGACTTTCTACAGTTGATGAAGGAAAAAATGAAGCTTGTTGAAATGGACAAAGCCATGACGCAGCGTTCTGTAAACGAAGGGTTCAGCGGAGGCGAAAAGAAAAGAAATGAAGTTTTTCAAATGGCTATGCTTGAACCAACGCTGGCTGTGCTCGATGAAACTGATTCAGGATTGGATATCGACGCTCTTCGCATCGTTGCAAATGGTGTGAATGCATTGCGTTCACCGGAACGATCTTTTATTGTTATTACTCACTACCAACGATTACTCGATTATATCGTCCCTGATTTTGTGCATGTGCTTTATAAAGGCCGCATCGTAAAATCCGGAACTAAAGAACTTGCACTCGAACTCGAAGAAAAGGGTTACGACTGGATCAAGGAAGAAGTAGGTGTTGCCAACTCTTAATCGTCATGACAGTACTTACATCTCCAAACATACCTGCTTACCTCACTGCCGACGCTGAAAAGCTGAATGCCGGAAACGAAATCATTCGCTCCATCCGCAATGCTGCTCTTTCCCGCTTTGAAGAATCAGGAATACCTACCGTACGCGATGAAGAATGGAAATACACATCGCTGAATGAACTGACGAAAGCATCGTATCAACTTTTCAGCGGAAAGCATTCATTGGCCAAAGAAGAAGTGGCGAGTCATATGATTGCCGGAGCAGATGCAATTCTGATCGTGCTTGAAAACGGCCGCCTGAATAAATCCTTGTCGTCGCAGAATATCCCTCAGGGAATTCTCGTGGGAGCGATTGCAGATCATTTTGATCATCCTGCAGTGCACGCTCATTTAGCGCGTCATGCCGACATGGCCAATGAAGCCATGATTGCATTGAATAGCATGTACATTAACGACGGAACTTTTATCCACGTCAGCCCTGATGCAGTGATCGAAAAAACGATTCACCTGTTATACATAAATGGCGGCGAAGAGAAGATGATGTCTTTCCCGAGAAATCTACTCGTAGCTGAGAAGAATTCGAAAGTGCGTATTACGGAAAGTTATCATTCAAGAAATCAGAACGACAATGTATTCATTGATACAGTCAATGAAGTGGTAACGGCTGAAGGCTCAAATGTTGAGTGGACAAAAATTCAGTCTGAAAATTCGAATACGATTCATATTTCTCATACGGAAGTTGTTCAGGCTTCATTATCGAATTTTGATATTCATACGATCACCTTTGGAGGAAAAATTATCCGTAACAATCTGCATATCGTACTGAACGGTGAAGGAATTACATCTAATTTAAATGGCTTATACCTCGGTAGCGGGAAATCGCATATCGATAATCATACACTCGTTGATCACGCAAAACCAAATTGCCTGAGTAATGAATTATACAAAGGCGTTCTTGATGATCAGTCGAAAGGCGTGTTCAATGGAAAAATATATGTAAGGAAGGACGCTCAGAAGACAAATGCATATCAGTCAAACAAGAATCTCCTCATGTCGGACGATGCATCGATGAATGCAAAACCGCAATTGGAAATTTTTGCTGATGATGTGAAATGTAGCCATGGAGCAACCACCGGTCAGCTCGACAGTGAAGCGCTCTTTTATTTGCGCAGCCGCGGCATCGGACTGGAAGAAGCTAAAGCTTTCCTGACAGTTGCATTTGCCGAAGAAGTTTTGAATCGCATAACCGATGAAACGGTTCGTTTACGATTAATGGAAATGATTGAAGCCAGATTATTAAAAGGAAAATCCTGATGTCAGCAGTGAAAACAGCCCCTGCATTAACAACATTCAACGTGGAAAGCATCCGCGCTGATTTTCCTATTCTCCATACAAAAGCTCACAATAAGCCACTTGTGTATCTTGACAATGCAGCTTCAAGCCAGAAGCCGCAGATTGTTATTGATGCGCTGACAAATTATTATACTACGCTGAATGCAAACATTCCCCGCGGAGTTCATTATCTCAGTCAGAAAGCCTCACAGGAGTTTGACGATGTGAGAATCAAAGTAAAGAACTTCATCAATGCCGGAAGTGAGCGTGAAATCGTTTTTGTTCGCGGTACAACTGAAGGTATTAATCTGGTTGCCTCATCATTTGGAAGAAAATTCTTTAATGAAGGCGATGAAGTATTGATCTCGGCAATGGAACATCATTCCAATATCGTTCCATGGCAAATGATCTGTGAAGAAAGAAAAGCAGTGTTAAAGGTCATTCCGATGAATGACAACGGAGAGATCAGTCTTGATGAAGTTGAAAAACTCATAAACAGTAAAACCAAACTGGTCAGCATCGTTCATACTTCAAATTCACTGGGCACATTAAATCCTGTGAGTGAAGTTATTCGTCTTGCACACTCTAAGGGTGTTCCGGTACTTGTTGATGCTGCTCAGGGAATTGTACACTCAGTGATTGATGTACAAAAACTGGATTGCGACTTTTTTGTTTTTTCCGGACACAAAATGCTTGGCCCAACGGGCGTAGGTGTATTGTTTGGAAAGGAAAAGCATTTGGAAGCAATGCCGCCTTATCAGGGCGGAGGAGAGATGATTCACTCTGTGTCATTTGAAAAAACCACTTACAACGAATTGCCATATAAGTTTGAAGCAGGTACGCCGAACATTGCTGATGTAATTGGTCTTGGTGCTGCTATTGACTACTATGAAAGGTTAGATCGAAAGGCAGCATTTAGCCACGAACATCAGTTGATGCAAAGGACAATGCAATTGCTTTCTGCAATTCCGGGTGTGCGTCTGATAGGAACTGCAGAGCAGAAAGCCAGTGTGGTATCGTTTGTTATTGATGGCGTGAATGCGCTCGATGCAGGGATGTATCTCGATACAATGGGAATCGCTGTTCGTACCGGACATCATTGCACAGAACCGGTCATGCAACGTTTCGGAATTCCCGGAACGATACGCGCTTCGTTTATGTTCTACAATACGATGAGCGAAGTAGAGGCCTTGGTGAAGGGTGTGGAGAAGGCGATTGGACTATTGAGATAGAATTGAAAATTGAATATTGAATAATGAGCATAGAGGCTTTAGAGAAAGAAATTATTGAAGACTTTGAAATGTTCGATGACTGGAGCGATAAGTACCAGTACATTATTGAAATCGGACAAAAGCTTCCTGTCTTAGATGAGAAGTACAAAGTTGACGATAATAAAATAAAAGGTTGTCAGAGCAGCGTGTGGTTACATGCCTATAGTTCTGACGGCAAAGTGTTTTTCGAAGCCGACAGCGACAGTACATTTGTGAAAGGAGAGATTGCATTATTGATACGTGTATTGTCGGGCCGCACGCCAAAAGAAGTGATTGACGCACCATTGAATTTTATTGACGCCATTGGTCTTCGTCAACATATTGCAGTGACCCGTGCAAACGGTCTTGCATCCATGATAAAACAAATGAAGTTATATGCCCTGGGTATTAACGCAAAGGAATCAGTCTGATATGGAAACACCGGCAACAGGATCGGATCAGCATCCGGTGAAATCGCTGAGAGAACGTGTGATCGATACACTCAAAACGTGTTACGATCCTGAAATTCCTGTCGATATTTATGAACTCGGCCTTATCTATGAAATCCGTGAAGAACCGGGGAATGACATCTACGTAAAGATGACGCTTACTTCACCTGCCTGCCCTGTTGCTGAAACACTTCCCGTGGAAGTAGAAAACAAACTCAAGGGAATGCCCGACGTCAACAATGCCAAGGTAGAAATCACATTCAACCCTCCATGGGATAAGGATATGATGAGTGAGGAGGCGAAACTCGAATTGGGAATGTGGTAGGATTAAATTCAGAATTCAGAATTCAGAATTGGGGCTCTTATTGACATCTGTGACTCATTTGTGAATAATATTCAGTGATTGAAATTTAAAATTGCATTCTATACCAATAGTATCATAAAAGCCAACATTGAATTCAGAATTCATAATTCAGAATTTGAAACTTGATCACCAGTCACCCCCAAAACCGATAACCGCCACCAAGTAACTAAGCAACCAAGCAACCAAGCAACCGTCATGATCACCAACAAAGTAGCCTCGAGCGGACTTATCACCATTGATCTGGAAGATTATTATCCGGAAGGGGAGCGTGTGCTGTTTGATTTTAAGGGCTGGTTGTTTGAGGAATTAATTTTGAAGGAGAAAGATTTTCGTGAGTATCTGAAGCAACATGATTGGTCACAATACAAAGACAAATTTGTAGCTGTCACTTGCTCGGCTGATGCGATAATTCCGGCGTGGTCGTATATGCTGATTTTTTCAAAGCTTGAACCTTTCGCCAGAAAAATTGTATTTGGCGATTTGAATAAACTGGAAGATGAAATTTTTTCAGATGTTCTTCAGAAATTAAATTTTGAAGATTTCAGAGATGAACGTATCGTAATCAAAGGCTGTTCCAAGAAGCCCGTTCCTGTATCAGCTTATGCTTCGCTCACTGCTTTGCTTCGCCCTGTCGTAAAAAGTATAATGTATGGCGAGCCTTGCAGCACTGTTCCAGTATATAAACGCAAAGAAACTTCAGAATAACTTCTTTTTTTGTTTTCCATATTGCAATATTTTTTCCTTTCGATAGTTTCATTCTGTGAAATCTTTACTTTAGTAATTGCATGTTCAACCGTTACGCTGTTCTGTTTGCCGTTTTTGCCTTCTGTTTTTTCTCCTGTATCAACAAAGAAAAAAATGATCGCGAATCGGGTTCGCTTTCGAGTGAGAATACCGAAGCTGATTCTTCTTCAGAAGAAACAAATCAGATTGTTTATCCCGATTCAGTTTTGCTGGCTTACTTCGATAGTATTGCTGCCTTACCGGTTGCTGAATTGGTGAAGACGGTGAAATTGCAAAGTGACACAGACTTCAGAAATGTTCAGCCACTTGATATTTCTTTATCTGATGAAGAATTTGCAGAGATTAGGCAAGCAGCCAAAAGCGAAGCACTCGATGTGAATCTTGCAGCAAAGATATTCCCGGGTTATCAACCCGATTCAACTGACTCTGCCAATGGACTGATTTCTGTTTCATTTTTTTCTTTTGACCGAAGGAAAAATGACTTCAAAGAATTTGCGATTTGTCCCGGCGGGGCCTTCAATGGTTGGGGTTGTGATATTTTCTTTTTTGAAGGGAAGAAAATTATTGCACGTCGTCATGCCGAACATCATTATGGACTTGAATTAAAATCCTTCAAAGACGCTGACGGAAAAACCGTTGTTTACTATCGACAGAATTTTGAAAGTGGCACAGGAATCTGGTGGTATAATTTTTACTTTTATAAATATTCAGAGGGAAAAATTATTCCCGTCCTTGACGAAATCGAAAACTCAAATCTCGGGTTTCCATGGAGCATTCGTTCGATGTGGCTGAAATCTACAGTTGTCCGGACCAATCCTCTCACTTTGAAAATCGTCTACAGTCAGGCACTCGAAGATACCGTGAAGCCACGCTTCATTGAAAACGATTCAACTTTTGTCAACTATAAGTGGAATAGCCAAAAGCAATGTTTTGAGGGAGATTATCAAAAAGCCGGCTTATCAAAAGATAGATTGTATTCTTATTACCTTGACAATAGTTCCGACTTGTTTATCAATTTATATGCAAAGCAATTAAAGCAAATGTTGTCGGAGCGGGAGAATAGGGGGGTGGTGCTTGGGTATTTGAATGAAGCAATAAATCTTAGAAGGTAATTAGTGATTAGTAATTGGTAATTAGTATTTAATTGCTGAATTAGCGAACTGTTCAGATATTTTGTTTTCACCAATTGATTGCAATTTCCGGATGTCGGGTAAAGACAGAATTTCATTATTGGGAGGCCGTAAATAGAAAAATAATTTCTATATTTCATTCAACAAAGAATTTATTATGCGCATTTCTCTGCTACTCCTTTTGACTCTTTTCTCCGTTTTGAATTTGCCAAATGCAAATGCACAGAGTGGGAATTCATTGACCGATTATCTCAAATCGCATATCATCCCTGTGGAGGATCCTATGAATCTCACGGATTCAGTCTATCATCAATTTTCTTCCTACAGGCTGATTATGGTCGGCGATATGCATGGCACTAACGAGCCGGCTGATTTGGCACTCGGACTTGCGCGATTGTTTTCTGCAAAAGGGGATAGTGTTTCTCTGGGAATGGAAATTCCAAAGGATCAGATGACGGAGTTTCTGAATTCCGGAACTGATAGCAGTATATACCAGAGCAAATTTTTTAATGACCCTTTAATTCTTGATGGAAGAGAATCATTCGCCTGGGCAAATGTGATTCGACGATTGAAACGAAATCCGAAAGTGGAAGTGTTTTTTTTCGATATTAATTCAGATGAAATTAATATAGGTAACCGCGACAGTATGATGTACGTGAAAATTAAAAGTCAGATGCTTCGCAGGCCCGGTTGGAAGACCATAACGCTTTCAGGAAACATGCATGCTATGACCAGTGAAGGAGAACGACAGGCCGGATCGTATCTTAAAAATGACCCCGAATTGAAGTTGACGGAAAGGATGGCTACCATTTCTAACTATTATCAATCCGGAAATTGTTATGCGAATTTCGGTCACGGTCTTGAAAAGCGTGAGTTTAATCGTGAGCCGAATGAATACGACACACTCTTTCCATATAAAAAGTACTTGATAAAAGTCAGAAAGGAATCCCCCTTCCCTTATTCAGTGATTTACTATACGAATCAAATTACAGCCTCTCCTCAGGTGAAGGGAAATTTGGATCGTGCGTTGATTAAACAGCAATTGATTGCCATTGAAGAAAGAGATCAACGTGTTCGGAAGAGTTCAGACTCTATTAATTTTGTACAACAAATTGACAGCTCTAATCTTGCTGTCGTTGTGGATTTGATAAACCGCTATGGGTGGATGGGTAAAAGCATGATTGGCGGCAGATCGAATTATATTATTTGGCTGATCATACAACATGCCGACATCGAAACACAGCATAAATATTTGCCGATGCTTGAGGAATCTGTCGAAGAAGGAGAGTCGCGGCCGATTGACCTGGCTTATCTGAAAGACCGTGTACTCATGCGCGACGGGAAAAAGCAAATTTACGGGACTCAGGTCGTACCATTGAATGACGGTACACTTGCTTTTTATCCGATCGAAGATGAAGTCCATGTCAACAACCGACGATCTGCTCTTGGCATGGAACCAATCGAAGAGTACGCCAAAAACTTCAATATCGACTACAAACTACCTTCTAAATAAGTGTAATCCACATTCACACTCACACCCACACTCACACTCACACTCACACTCACACCCACACCCACACCCACACTCACACTCACACTCACACCCACACCCACACCCACACCCACACCCACACTCACACCCACACTCACACTCGCACCCACACTCACACCCACACTCACACTCGCACTCACACTCACACCCAATCTCTCACACCTCTAACCCCTAATTACTAATAACTAGTCACTCCCCCCCGCCTGGCAGGAAAATATTTACTCCCTTCCCACGTCACCAACCTTTTTTTCATATACTTTCGCTTCAAAATTTATAAACTATGGAGTTCTTCGCTACTTATTGGTGGGTAATCCTGCTTGTTCTTTGTATTGTTTTGTATAAATACATTTTGAGAATTCTGTTCGGAATGGTCATTGTTCCGGAAGACAGAATTGGTCTGATCACAAAAAAATTCGTTCTCTTCGGAAGTAATAAGGAGTTACCTGATGGACGCATCATTGCTACTGAAGGCGAAGCCGGTTTTCAGGCGCAGACATTAGCACCGGGATTGTATTTCGGAAAATGGATCTGGCAGTATGAAATTACGATGGAGAAATTCACCATCATTCCTGAAGGGAAAATCGGACTTATACTTGCTAAAGACGGGCGGAAATTCCGACAGGAAATATCTTGGGTCGCTATACGGAATGCGATAAATTTCAGGATGCGACAAAGTTTTTGAAAAATGGCGGGCAACGCGGCCGCCAAACTGCATACATCACAGCAGGGTCTTATCGTATCAATACGATGCTTTTTCAGGTAAGCACAACTGATATGGTCCGTATTCAGGAGAGTATGGTTGGAATCATTACTACTCTTGATGGCTTGCCGATTGAGAAGGATCAGATCGCCGGCAAAAATGTGGAAGGACATAATAATTTTCAGGACTTTGATACTTTCTTAAAGAATGGAGGTTGTCGTGGTCTACAGCCGCAGGTTATTCTCGCAGGTTCAACAACTTAAATCCATGGGCATTGCAAGTTGAAGAAACTCCGATGACAGAAATTCCAATCGGTTTTGTTGGCGTGGTTATCTCTTTCATTGGAAGTGAAGGCCAGGATCTTACCGGTATTGATTTCAAACATGGTAATATCGTTGAGAAGGGTCATAAGGGTGTTTGGCTTGAACCACTCGGACCCGGGAAATATCCGATCAACAAATATGTCATGAAAGTTGAATCGGTGCCAACTACCAATCTCGTTCTCAACTGGGCTTCTGCCCGCAGTGAAACGCATAATCTCGATAAAAATCTTTCTACCATCACTGTGCGCTCACGCGATGGCTTCCCATTCAATCTCGACGCGCAGATCATTCACGTACCTACCACCGAAGCACCGAAGGTAATTGCACGATTCGGAAATATGGTGAATCTGGTTTCGCAGGTACTCGAACCAACGATTGGTAACTACTTCCGTAACTCAGCACAGGACAGCGATGTGATTGCCTTCCTCTCTACACGTAAGGAACGTCAGGAGTCGGCAAAAGCACATATCAAAAAAGTACTTGATGAATACAATGTCAATGCAGTGGATACGCTGATTGGAGATATCGTGCCGCCTGAATCGCTGATGAAAACTCTTACTGACCGTAAAATTGCTGAAGAACAAAAGGTGACTTACAGCACGCAGAAACAGGCGAAACTCGTCAAGGTATGGAACGCGAAACCGCCATTGCCGATATGCAAAAAGATATCGTGAAGGCACAACAAAGTGTTGAAATTGCCGAGCGCACAGCGAATGCAACCGTGAAGAAAGCTGAAGGTGATGCTACCGGAGTGAAGCTGTCTGTAGCAGCTGAATCAAGCTACCAAGATGAGAGCCTTTGCAGAAGCCGAAGCAACAAAAGCTCGCGCACAGGCTGAATCGGAAGCGATCAAGTTGAGAGCATCTGCACAAGCTGAACAAATTACGCTCACCGGTGACGCCGAAGCAGGAAAGATCTTAGCAGTCGGTAAATCAACTGCGCAAGCATACGAACTCGCTGTAAAAGCATTGGGCGGTGAAAATTTCACACGCTATAAAATCACAGAAGAACTATCAAAAGGAAACGTCAAACTTATTCCGGAAGTATACATCAACGGAAATGGCAACGGCAATGCTATGGACGGATTGCTGGGGTTGAAGTTAATGGAGATGATGAATCCTAAGAAGGAGTAATTGGTAAGTAGTAAGTAGTAAGTAGTGATTCGTACATCCACTTACTACTTACCACTTACTACTTACTAACATTCATATATCATGATTGAAAACCAATACCCCATTTTAAAAGTTATCAACTCCGAAGCGCTCACCAAAGAATTCGGGTCACCACTTTATGTTTATCATGCGGAGACGATCGCTCGTCAGTATAATCGGTTGACTTCGGCATTTGGAAATGTTGATCTGAAAATAAAGTATGCATGTAAAGCGCTTACAAATCTGGCGATCATGAAATATATGCGTTCGCTGGGAGCAGGCTTAGATGTGGTTTCTATTGAAGAAGCGTTGATTGGTTTAAAGGCCGGATTTCTTCCATCTGAAATTTTATTTACACCAAATGGTGTTTCTTTCGAAGAAATCAAAAAGGGCGTTGAACTTGGTTTGGTAATTAACATTGACAATATTTCAATCCTCGAACAATTCGGTCATGAATATGAAGGCAAAGTTCCCTGTTGTATTCGACTGAATCCGCATATTGCTGCCGGTGGTAATTCTCATATTCAAACCGGACATATTGATTCAAAATTTGGTATTAGTATTCACCAGCTTCGTCATGTGCAACGAATCGTGAGTACGTGTAAGATGAAAGTGAACGGTCTTCACATTCACACCGGCTCTGAAATTCTTGACAGCGCTGTTTTTATTCAGGTTGCTGAACTGATGTTTGAAGCTGCGCGACAATTTCCGGACCTGGAATTTATCGACTTTGGCAGCGGATTTAAAGTTGCTTACAAAGACGATGATTATACAACCGATATCGAAGAACTTGCACAACAGTTTTCGGCACTCTTCAATTCGTTTTGTAAAGAGTATGGCCGTCGGCTTCAGCTTTGGTTCGAGCCCGGGAAATTTCTTGTCAGTGAAGCAGGAGTACTGCTCGTCAGAGTGAATACAATTAAGCAATCACTTGCAACCGTTTTTGCGGGCGTCGACTCAGGGCAGAATCATCTGATTCGCCCGATGTTCTACGATGCCTATCATCACATCATTAACCTGAGTAATCCCAACGGTAAGCCAAGAATTTATACCGTTACCGGCTACATCTGTGAAACAGATACATTCGGATGGGATCGAAAAATCGCTGAGATCAGAGAAGGTGATGTTCTGGCTATCCTCAATGCCGGTGCCTATGGTTTCTCCATGAGCAATAATTACAACTCCCGCCTTCGCCCGGCAGAAGTCCTGATTGAAAACGGAACTCCCCGCCTCATCCGCCGCCGCGAAACTCTCGACGATCTCCTCCGTACTCAGGAATTATAGTCATTCTCAGTGAATCTCAGTGTCCCTCTGTGCCCTTGTGGTTAAATAACCTCAAAGAACAGACAATCTATCGTCAACAAATTTACCCTGATACCTCTACTTTCCACGCCATTTTCCGTAATTTAGCGCCTTCAATCGCACACAGTACACCTTGTCTCTCCAATCCGAACAATTCTTAGTCGACGCCGAAGCCAAAGTCTTCAATCCCGAACACCGGAGGAAGCTTGCTTTCAACATTCAGCAGTACGACAAAAAAGTCGTTGAGGGCAAGAATCAGTTTTCAAATCTTGAGCTGGCCCGTCAGCGTGCCTCTCATTTGAAATGGAAGGTCACTGAAAATTTAGATAAATATCTGATCGAATTCGAAGCAAACTTTATTAAACGCGGCGGAAAAGTGATCTGGGCGCAGGATGCTGAAGAAGCGATCAATGAAATCATTCGCATTCTGAAAAATGTGAAGGCAAGAACCGTTGTAAAATCGAAGTCGATGACAACGGAGGAAATTCACCTCAATGATGCTCTTGCTTCGGTTGGAATAGAATCGCTTGAAACTGATCTCGGAGAATTTATCGTTCAGTTGCGAAATGAACATCCGTATCACATCGTAACGCCTGCTATGCATCTCAGTAAAGAGGATGTGGCGAAGACCTTTAATGAAAAGTATAATCTGCCTCTTTCCAGCACGCCGAAAGAAATCACTGCTTTCGTTCGTGCTAAGCTTCGTGAAAAATATCAAAATGCAGATGCAGGAATTACCGGAGCAAATTTTTTAATTGCCGACAGCGGCGGAGTTTGTGTGACGGAAAATGAAGGCAATGCCTTGATGTCAATCTCATTTCCGAAAGTGCAGATTGCAATAGCAGGAATTGAAAAAATTATCCCGAGCCTTTCTGATCTTGATTTGTTCTGGCCATTGCTTGCAACGCATGGTACAGGACAAAATATTACTGTCTACAACAGTATTTCAACGGGACCAAAACAAGAAGGAGAAGCGGACGGACCGGAAGAAATGTATGTCATTCTACTCGACAACGGGCGAACAAATTTGCTCGCTCAGCAGGAGCAACGACAAGCATTGTCTTGCATTCGTTGCGGAGCATGTTTGAATGCGTGCCCGATTTACAAAGGAGTAGGAGGACACAGTTACGGCGCTACTTACAGCGGGCCAATCGGTTCAGTGATTACACCACATTATAATGGCATGGCAGAATTCAAACATTTGAGTTTTGCTTCTTCACTCTGCGGAAAATGCACGGAAGTTTGCCCGGTGCACATCGATATACACAAACACCTTCTTTTCAATCGCCGTGATTCAGTGGATCAGGGCATGAGTCCGTTCTCCGAAAAATTTGCTTTTACACTCTGGAAAAAAGCGATGCTCTCCCGAAAACTCATGAACAAAGGCGGCTCCGGAATTAAAAATTTTGTGCTCCGTAATTTTTTCAAAACCAAATGGGGCAGTCGACGCGAATTACCAAAGGTTGCAGAGAAGTCGTTTAATGAAATGTGGGCAGATCTGAGGAAGTAAAATTAAAATTCAGAATTCAGAATTCAGAATTCAGAATTATTTAAGAATACAGATCCTTGTACCTAACTTTCGTCGTGATGAATTCAGAATTCATAATTCAGAATTATTTAAGAATTCAAATCCTTGTACTTATCCTTTGTCGTGATGAATTCATAATTCATAATTCATAATTCAGAATTATTTTTCCGGCCCCATCGGGGCCACCTGTTCGTAGAAAAAAAATCAATAGACCAATCTAGCTCCGTAGGAGCGGCCTGTTCCTGCGAAGCCGGTACCGGATGAAAATATTTTTTCAATCAGGATGTTTTTTGGATAACCAATTTTCAATCTCAAAAATAACAGAACGCTCCTACGGAGCTATTGTTGTTGGCGGCCGGCCCGGCTGTTGCTACTGACAGGGAGCCCCTCCGGGGCTAGAGTCTCCCTTTTATTAGATGGCTGTAATTTTTTAGAATACAGTGGTAGAATACAGTATGGGAATACAGATCCTTGTGTTTAACTTTCATCGTGATGAATTCAGACTTCAGAATTCAGAATTATCTAAGAATACAGATTCTTGTGCCTAATTTTTATCGTGATGAATTCAGAATTCATAATTCAGAATTATTTTTCCGGCCCCATCGGGGCCACCTGTCCGTAGAAAAAAAATCAATAGACCAATCTAGCTCCGTAGGAGCGGCCTGTTCCTGCGAAGCCGGTACAGGATGAAAATATTTTTTCAATCAGGATGTTTTTTGGATAACCAATTTTCAATCCAAAAATAACAGACCGCTCCTACGGAGCTATTGTTGTTGGCGGCCGGCCCGGCTGTTGCTACTGACAGGGAGCCCCTCCGGGGCTAGAGTCTCCCTTTTATTAGATGGCTGTAATTTTTAGAATACAGTGGTAGAATACAGTATGGGAATACAGATCCTTGTGTTTAACTTTCATCGTGATGAATTCAGACTTCAGAATTCAGAATTATCTAAGAATACAGATTCTTGTGCCTAATTTTTATCGTGATGAATTCAGAATTCATAATTCAGAATTATTTTTCCGGCCCCATCGGGGCCACCTGTCCGTAGAAAAAAAATCAATAGACCAATCTAGCTCCGTAGGAGCGGCCTGTTCCTGCGAAGCCGGTACAGGATGAAAATATTTTTTCAATCAGGATGTTTTTTGGATGACTTTTCAATCCCAAAAATAACAGAACGCTCCTACGGAGCTATTGTTGTTTGCGGGTGGCCAGGCTGCTGCTACTGACAGGGAGCCCCTCCGGGGCTAGAGCCTCCCTTTTATTAGATGGCTGTAATTTTTTAGAATACAGTGTGAGGTTAGAATACAGTGTAAGAATACAGTGTGAGAATACAGATACTTGTGCTTAGCTTTTGTCGTGCTGAATTCAGAATTCAGAATTCATAATTATCTAAGAATACAGATACTTGTACCTAACTTTCGTCGTGATGAATTCAGAATTCATAATTCAGAATTTTTTTGGCTTCCGGCTTCTGACTTTTGGCTTTAAAAAGAAAGCCGCCTCCCCCCGGAAACGGCTTCTACCACATCTTATGAAGATTCTTTATTTCCTTATCTCACGCCGAGACGCTGATTGCGCTCGTGAAGTAATTCCATGATGATTTTGTAATCGCTCAGAGAAACCGGACGAACATTTACAATTGTAGTGATGTCCACGTGTTGTGCTAAACGGTTGCAGGTTTCTTTGTCGTATTTGTCGAATGCACTTTTATAATTGTGCATGTCATTTTGATGTATGAAGAAATAATCCACCTCGCCCTTGTTCAGATTGTATTTGTTGATGATAATGCCGGGCTCTTTTCTTCCATCTTTGAATGAAAACATACTGTAAATGTGAATGAAGTCCTGTAATTCCAAAGTTGTCATTGTTGTGGGTTTTCGTCGTTGTTGATGATTCAAAAATACCACCGATGCAGGTGCAGGGTCAATTCAGTTTGGTGAACTACCGATTTCGTCGGTTCAACCGGCTGTTATGTCCGATGAACATTTATCGGAGCTTTACGAAGCACTTTTCTTGAATAAAAATGTCGTTTTTAGCGAAAAAACATTGGCAATATGGGCATAGGGCCATTTTAAGCTTAAATTCAAAGCATATTTTCAGAAGAAAACTAAGGTAAACAGTGTTCCGCATAGGTTTTGAAATAAAACTGCGAAAATGGCTAAAAAATGAAGACCCGAAGGCTGCGTCCTTCGGGTCTTGCCAAAAAAGGGTAGAGAAAAATTGAACTAGTGTGAAAAGCTCTGTACAAAGATGAGGAATGTCATGTACCATTCCTACTACTAATAGTAGTACAATTCTTCCCGATTTTTAATGAGGAATTAACAACTTTTTCTGAAATCAGCGTCGTTAGCGGCCTTCGTAGTATTTTCGCATCAACTCAGCAAGATTCCTTGCATGTAATTTCTGCATGATCTGCTTCCTGTGAAGATTTATAGTGTGAATACTTAAATCCAATCGCGCTGATATCTCTTCTGAAGAAAGTGCTTCTGCGATAAGTTCAAGAATTTCTTTTTCGCGTACAGTCAGATTCTCAAATTCCGACTTTTTGCCCTGCGTCTTCTTCTTTCGCTCAAGTGATTTAATGTATTCCATTTCTACGTAAATCCT
>JAXLTM010000014.1:0-67953 GCA_046330055.1 Bacteroidia bacterium
TGTAGGTGATATTTTCAACCAGGCTGCAATGAAACCTGAATTGAAGAAGCTATTTACCATTGGTGATGGTCTGAACTATTCAAGCTGGACGGCCTTGATAGTGTTGTCATTTCTTGCTGTGTATTTTTTGCCAAGGCAATTTCAGGTGAGTGTATTGGAAAATACCTCTGAGAAACATTTGATGAAAGCTTCCTGGATGTTTCCACTATATCTCTTCGTCATTAATCTTTTCGTTCTTCCGATAGCATTCGGAGGAAAGATTCTTCTGGGAAGCGGCACGGATGGCGACAGTTATGTATTGGCATTGCCAATGCTGCATCATGCTCATTTACTGGCGCTGATTGTTTTCATCGGCGGTTTCAGCGGAGCAACCAGTATGATGATTGTGGAGACCATCGCCTTGAGTACAATGGTGAGTAACAATATTGCTACTCCGATTTTACTCAGAGCAAGAAATTTTAAAACGGGAAATGACAGAAAGTTAAAGAATACGATTTTGAACATTCGCCGGATTAGTATTTTGCTGATTCTGGTGCTGGCATTTTTATACGACAAACTGGTAGCAGGTCATTTCAGTCTGGTTTCACTCGGGCTTATTTCATTCGCTGCCGTTGCTCAATTGGCGCCTGCCGTATTTGCAGGATTGTATTGGAGAAATGCCGGCAGGAAGGGAGCGATAACCGGAATCGTTGTAGGGTTTGCCGTGTGGTTTTATACACTGGTAATTCCTTCAATGAGTGATTCGGGGTTAATCAGTTCCGGCATTGTAGCGAATGGACTATTCGGGATATAGTTGTTAAAACCAACAGCACTCTTCGGATTAACCGGTTTTGATGCACTTACGAATGGTTTATTCTGGAGTTTGTTACTGAATTCATTTTTCTTTTTTCTTGTGAGTATTAATTCGGCCAGGACTTCTCAGGAAACGTATCAGTCAGAAATTTTCATCGACATCTTCAAGCATTCTGCGAATGAGCAAAATGTGATCTGGAAAGGGACTGCCTCGTTACCTGAGTTAAAAAATCTGCTGGCTAACTTTCTTGGTGAAGAAAGGGCAGATAAAGCAGTAAAGGGTTTTGCCATCAGAAATAAGATTTCACTCGAGGAAAAGAAAGCAGACCCGCGGATTGTTGCGTATGCGGAACGACTCCTGTCGGGAGTCATCGGATCGGCATCAGCCCGGATTATGGTGAGCAGTATAACAAAAGAAGAAGAGTTAAGCATCGAAGAAGTTATCCGCATCTTGCGGGAGTCGCAGCATATTATGGAGTTGAATAAAGAGTTGCGAAAAAAATCTGCTGAGCTAACACTGGCTACTGAACAGCTGACAGAAATGAATGAGCAATTGCGTGGAATGGATGAACTGAAAGACGAATTTCTCTATACAGTAACACATGAATTGCGAACGCCTCTGACTTCTATCCGGGCTTTGTCGGAAATCGTTCATGATAATCCCGACATGTCGGATGAGCAAAAGCAGCATTATTTGTCGACCGTCGTTCGCGAAACAGAACGGCTTTCGCATTTAATTACACAGGTGCTGAATCTGGAGCGATATGAATCAGGAAGGCAACGATTAAATCTAAATCCGGTTGAACTCAATGTACTTGTTAAAGAAGTTCTGGAGGCATTCGATCATCAGTTAACCTCAAGAAAGATTGAATTGCATCTGAATTTGCCTGATTCCATGCTGCTTGTTCGTTGCGACCGTGATCTGGTTCGTCAGGTCCTTGTGAATTTGATTTCGAATGCCCTGAAATTTGTTCCGGACGATACCGGCAAGATTGACGTCAATGTACGGATGGATGATTCGGAAGTTTTCATAATGGTAGCAGACAATGGAAAGGGAATAGAGCGCGAATTGCATGAGTTGATATTTGATAAGTTCTTCCAGGCGCGAAACCAGACGATCAAAAAGCCTGAGGGAAGCGGCCTCGGACTTGCAATCAGCCGCAAAATTGTTGAAATGCATGGAGGTAAAATCTGGGTGGAAAGTGAGCCCGGTAAAGGTTCACGCTTTATCTTTACGCTGCCGATGCAATAAGCATTTTTTTTATGTCTAAAATTCTCATAGTAGACGACGATCCGAATATTCTCATGTCGCTTGAGTTCCTCATGAACAAAAGTGGTTATGAAGTACGCGTTGCCCGAAATGGCAAGGAAGCGATCGAAATCGTTAACAAGGAGATTCCCGATTTGGTGCTCCTCGATATCATGATGCCTGATGTGGACGGTTATGCTATTTGCAAGCATATCAAAGGCACGGCAAAGCTGAAACACATTCTCGTTGTTTTTCTCTCAGCTAAGACTAAGGAGAGTGATATTCAAAAGGGTTATTCAATGGGAGCTTCTCTCTATGTAACCAAACCATTCTCCACCCGCGACCTCATGAAAGAAATCAAATCACTTCTCGATTAAATCCGGGAAAAGATTTGATAAATGAAATTCTCCGCACGTTTTCAATTTCCCGGTAAAATCGAATCATTCAAGAAAGGCTTTCTATCCCAAATCTAATTACTAATCACTAGTAACCGGTAATCAGTAACCGGTAATCAGTAATCAGTAACCGGTAACCGGTAATCAGTAACCAGTAACCAGTAACCAGCAACCGGTAACTAGCAATCAGTAACCAGTAACTAATCTGCTAATTAGATATACTTTTCTCCCCATCCACCCATTTGCGCCTTACATTTGTTTGTAGAAAAGCTCACTCAAATGAATGCAAATGAAAATTATCAGAGTATTTATCGCAGGAGTATTGAAGAGAAGGAATCATTCTGGTCAGAACAAGCCGGGGCGATAGACTGGTATCAGTTTCCGCAAACTATACTTTCCAAAGATCAGTTTGGACATGATCGCTGGTTTACGGATGGATGGCTGAATACTTCATATCTGTGCCTTGACAAACATATCGCTGACGGACGAGGTTCACAGACTGCATTGATTTACGATTCACCATCGACCGGAGCAAAGCGAAAGTATACCTATGCACAATTACTTGATCGCGTTTCGCGGTTTGCAGGTGGTATGAGAGAGCTGGGAATCGGCAAAGGCGATCGTGTCGTAATTTATATGCCAATGATTCCGGAAGCTGTTGTTGCCATGCTTGCCTGTGCAAGGCTCGGGGCAATTCATTCCGTCGTCTTTGGCGGATTTGCGCCGCATGAATTAGCCATGCGAATTGACGACGCCGAACCAAAGGCTATAATCACAGCTTCATTCGGAGTGGAATTTGATCGTATCATACCCTACAAGCCAATGGTAGATCATGCTATTCAGGAAGCTAATTACAAACCGCAATACAAAATAGTTTTTCAGAGAAAAGAAAATTACGATGTTCTTAATGGTGTAGACGAAATAGATTTTTCAAATTTAGAGCTTTCATCACCTGTTGACGCAGTTCCTGTTTTAGCTACCGATCCTCTCTACATTTTATACACCAGCGGTACCACGGGAAAGCCGAAAGGTATTATACGGGATCATGGTGGTCACGCTGTTGCTTTGAAGTTTAGCATGACAAATATTTACAATGTCAAAGCCGGTGATGTATACTGGGCAGCAAGCGATGTAGGTTGGGTCGTTGGTCATTCTTACATTGTATATGGTCCTCTTTTGCAAGGCTGCACAACGATTCTGTATGAAGGAAAGCCGGTGCGCACACCTGATGCCGGTGCTTTCTGGAGAGTAATTTCAGAATATGGAGTAAATGTTATGTTTACGGCACCGACTGCAATTCGTGCTATTCGAAAAGAGGATCCTGAAGGAAAATTGTTTTCAAGATATGATCTGACATCATTGAATTATTTTTTCCTCGCCGGTGAAAGATGCGACCCGCCAACATATAAATGGCTTTACGAATTGATTCAACGGCCCGTTATTGATCACTGGTGGCAAACTGAAAGCGGTTGGCCAATGCTTGGAATCATGATGGGCATTGAACCTCTTCGTCCACGCGCAGGGTCAGCTGGTTTTCCTGTGTGTGGTTTTGATATCCGTATTTTGGATGAAGGTGGTCATGAAGTAGAAGCAGAGAAAGAAGGATATGTCGCCATTAAACTTCCTTTGCCTCCGGGTTGTCTTCCGAATTTATGGAGAAATGAAGAACGCTTTGTAAAAGGTTATCTCGAACATTTCCCCGGCTATTATCAGGCCGGTGATGGTGGATACAAAGACAAGGATGGATATTTCTATATCATGGGACGAATTGATGATGTCATAAATGTCAGCGGACATCGATTGAGTACAGGCGAAATGGAAGAAATGGTTGCATCACATTCTGATATTGCAGAATGTGCTGTCGTTGGAATTTCAGATGAGCTGCGCGGACAACGCCCTGTAGCATTTGTTGTATTGAAAGACGGCATTCATACCGGTGAGCAGCAAATCGAAGATGAACTCGTTCATCTCATACGTGAGAAGATCGGTCCGATTGCATTTTTCAAAACTGCATTAGTCGTAAAGCGTCTTCCAAAAACACGCAGCGGAAAAATTTTGCGCAAGACTATTCGAAGCATTGTAGACGGAACTCCTTACATCGTTCCTTCAACGATTGATGATCCATTGATCTTAGTAGAAATTGCTCAGTCGTGGGAGAGAAAAGTAGCCGTATAATTTCACTGCATCTAAAAAGAAAACCCGTACCGGCGATACCGATACGGGTTGGATAATAAATAAACAAACCCCAAACAGGTTATTTTGATGGTGCCAGCAACACCTGGTCAATCACGTGGATGATGCCATTTGAAGCTTGAATAGATGCTACTACTGTAGCTGTTCCATTCACCATGATTTTACCATCTTTTTTGGAGATCTTAATATTGCCTCCGTTAACCTGACCGAGGACTTGTCCGTCCTGCAATGCATCGGCCTGATATACTCCAACGGAAACATGATACTGCAGGATGTCCTGCAATGCTTCTTTTTTCTCAGGTTTGAGCAAACCTTCAACTGTTCCTTTCGGAAGCGCATCAAAAGCAGCATTGGTTGGAGCAAAGACAGTGAATGGTCCTGCATTGCTGAGTGCGTCAACGAGTTCGGCAGCTTTTACAGCAGCAACGAGTGTAGTATGATCTGCACTTCCTGAGGCAACCTGTACAATGTTTTTTGCAGAGACATCATCTTGTACACCTGATTGTCCTGTTGCTTTTTCCTGCGAAGCAGTCGCAGTTTCATTACCTGAATTAGTAGTTTGTTGATTGTCGCCCGAGCCACACGCACTGAAACACAAGGATAGCGCAGCAGCATAAAGTAAGGCGTTAAAATTTTTCATGCGGTTTGGATTTTGTTTGTTTGCATGATAAAATTAGAATGGCTATGAGAGGGGATTTATGATTCGGATCATAAGTGATAAGAGTCATGTTCTTGGGAGTAAGTAGTAATTAGTAAGTAGTAATTAGTAGGTGGAGAGGAAAAGGTTTTGGGGTCAAAGTTTGGCGAGCTTTTGTTTCTGGCTGCCATTAGTTAGGCTAATCGAAAAATCCAAGTTTATGAAGTAAGAATGTATGATAATCTATCTTCACTATTGCTTATTCTTTGAATACGCCTAGAAAATGCATCAGCTTTTAGAGTAGGACCGGAACTGAAGCAAGCTTGATGTCCATGAAAAAGTTCTTACTATGCAAGGCACAAAAACTCTAAATGAGAGTAGGTAGTGAAGCTGAGTATGCAGAACTACTTACCACTTACTACTTCCCGCTTACTTAAATATTTTCACCTGCATCACCGTCGCAATACTCATCGCTCTTTGCTTGGCGAGTTCGGCGTTGGAACCGGAGAAGAGGTGGTCGACTGTGGAGAGGAAAAGCCGGACCCATCTTTCGAAGTGTTGATGTTGGAAAGGAAGATGAGCATGAATCTTATCGTGGACCATGATGGGATTTCCCATGTATTTTCCGGAGAAGAAAATGGCATTATCCCAGAAATCATACATAATGTTGAGATGGTGTTGCCAGTCGCGTTTGACTGCTTCGGCAAAAAAAGGTTTGAGGCTTTCATCAGCCAGGACCTTTTCATAAAAAGAATTCACTAGTAATTCAATGTCGGATCTTTCCGCAATATCTCTTTTCATTTGGCGACGCTAATATAACTATAAATCCTTTTTCTGAAATTTAACTGTGGAACGCCACATAGGCAGGGCGGCCCAAAGTACAAGTACTCCAAGTGAGATTAAAATTCCCTTGTGTGTTCCGAAGAAATCCTTGAACACAGCTCCCGTATATCCCATGAGTGCTGATATGTCGAGCCGGAGTAGAATGTTGATTCGCGTAAGGTCGATCGGATTCAGGGCACTCATTACCATCATCGGTTTCTCCAGCGGGTAATCTGAAAACTGGAATAACAGGAAGAGAACAATGGCATCGTAGATTACAGCAAAGTAGAGCCAAAGCAGGATGGCTTTTCCGATGCCACGCGCTTTATCTCTCGTTGTCACCGTAGCCAGCATGGAAATGGCCGTGAAAACGATGGTCAGCAAACATCCGCAAACAACCATGACGAGCCCCGTGATGGACGGTTCGTTGAGAAGAATCACGATTCCGCTACCCAACAGAAAGGCTATGCAAAGTGAACTTGATAATCCTGAAAATACACTAAGCCAGATGAATCTTCTTCGTATTGGCTGACAAACAAGCAGGTCGATAAACTCTGATGAGTTGTAAATATAAATAGAGGAGAAGATAATTGAAACCAACGGGACAATCAGGAGGATCACATTCATTAAACTGATCAGGCCTTTCGAAGTATTGTCATCAAAACTGAAAATGCTAAGTGAAATAAGTAAAAGAAAAACCGTATAGAACAAGACGATTTTATTTCTTGTGATATCCACAATTACATATTTGATGATCTTGTTCATGCGTTTTCAGTTGCAAAAATATTGGCCAGCACACCTGACAGTTTATTCTGCCCGGTTTCCTGACGAAGTGTATCCATGTTTTTATGCAGTACAATCTTTCCTTCCTGCATATAAATTACCTGTGTGACCAACTCATCGAGCTCGCTGAGAATATGCGAAGTGATGATGATGAGTTTGCCTTTCTGTTTTTCCTTTACGATTTTTTCTTTCAGGATTTCAGCGGCGTGAGGGTCCAAACCCGCTGTCGGCTCATCCAAAATTAAGCAGGATGGATTAAATAAAAATGCAAGTGAAGCGCTGACTTTCTGGCGAGTTCCCCCTGAAAGTGTACGCATTCTTTTTTCAGTCAGCGTATCGAGTTTGAAGGAGTAGTAGAGCTCTTCATCTAATTGAGTAACGGAATTTTTCCGAATATCTTTCATCATGTGAAAGACCTGGCCAATCGTCATGTTATCGGGGTAACGTCCGATCTGCGGCATGTAACCGATGTGACTTCTGTACTGCCAGTTGTTCCGGATTTCTTTCTCCATGAATTTTATGCTCCCTTCATCCGGAACAACCATGCCCAGTACAGATTTTATCAATGTTGTTTTTCCGCTTCCGTTTGGTCCGATCAACGCAATACATTCCCCATTGCCGCAATCCAGATTGATGGCATTAAGTGCTTTAAGTTTACCAAAGCGTTTGGATATGTTTTTTATCTCGATCAAAAGCCGGGTTTCATCAGTGGTTTGTCGTCTTTTAAATTTTCCGGTATCAAAGTTGGGACTACTTTCTCCGTTCTGTCTAGCAATGATATTAGTACGCTTCGGAACAATATCATTGATTGCGGATTTGTTTCTATGATCATGGAGAACATACTGATCGGGCGGTAGGCCACATCTCCGTAATTGTCTTTGTTCAGATCGTATCCTTCGTATTTATCCCAATAATTTTCAGAAAAATAATTCAGCACCAGCGTTCCATTCGTTGCAACGTCGAAAGAGTTTGACCGGAAATTGCAATGTGTTACTTTAACATCCATGCAACTGGCCTGAATACGCATTGCCCAGCCATTATTTGTAAAAATATTTTTTGTCATTTCAATGCGCCTATTCCTTCCATGTAAATGCCTGTGGTATTGCGGTTGAAATGATTTCCCTGAATATAACTGTCGCTGATTTCTTTTAAAAGTAACCCGTATGCTGCATCACCCCAATTCAATTCAAAAGTGTTGTTATACATTCTTACGCCATGTGTGAACATCACTGCTACACCTGCACTGTTATTACTGAAGAAAGGCTAATGTATGAGTCATTATGAGAAAACATAAAATGTAAACCATAACGGATGTTTTTGCAGGAATTGTTCAACCAGATGAGGGAGTTGGTTACAAACTCAAAGTAAATCCCGTCGCGATGACCGCTGATCGTATTCCCGGTAATCTGCATACTGTCGGATTTCCAGCAGTGGATACCGTTGCCGATCTCCTGTTCCAGCTTGCCATGACTTGTCAGTCTGTTGTTTTTGATGATGTATCCGATGGCATACTGTGCGTAGATGCCAAAGAAAGTATCGTTCACAATGTTGTTGACGATTTGTAGTATTTCTCTTGAATCATAGATCTTTATTCCTGCGGGGTCTTGTAATGAGGCATATCCGGAATGCTGAATGGTGAAGCCTTCAAAAGTTACGCTGTCGGCCTTGATAGAAATGATTTCACCCTTGCTCTCTCCGTCAATAATCGGATAGCCTTTTCCAATCAGATGAAGTTTTTTCGTGATTATAATATTTCCTTCCTTATAGATGCCCGGATTTACAAGGATGGTATCGCCGTTTTTTGAATTTGAAATGGCAGCCGTAATTTTCTGAAAATCGCCATGGGCGCCAACCGTGAGTTGACGAGCTTGTGCTTTAAAGCAAAAGATCAGGAGTAAAGAGAAAATTAAAGTCAGGCTTTTTTCATGGTCACTCATAAAGTGAATTCCATTTTATTTCTTCACCTGCAAGAGTCGATTGATAACTTTTCAGGCTGTCGTTGCTGCCAAATGCAGCGATATTGGAACCCATCGGGCTTCTTAAGGCATCACTCTTTAAAAAGAAGGATGATTGTACATTGATTAAACTATTTTGTCCGCAAAAATCAGCGCTGTAAATTTCTTTGATGTCGGCTTTTTTGATTCCACCTTCTTTGATGTGCGAGAGCAGACAACCGATTTCATCATATTTATATATTTTTCCTTTTTTTGTAATTACTTCTGCACCGAATCGATTATTGGAAATCGTCATTGAGCAATAGCTGCAATTGTCTACTCCTAATTTTAATGCTTCCGGTTTTGTTGTACAACTGTTCATTGAGAAAAGTATGAAGCAAGAGACAACAGCAACCTTTAAAGATGCATTCTTTTTAATTTTACCTGCTCTGTATACCAAAACCAGAGAGAGAACCAGAAGTAGTCCGCTGGCGATAAAAAACCATCCGCCAATATCGGGAACGGAGTAGGCGCCGAAATTTAAAAGTTGTTTGAAGCCAATCAATGGTGGCTGGTATGCCATACCGGGAACGATAATGGCAGCATCCGGATTCAGATTGTGTCCGTAATTGTATTCCCATTTCCAGAAGTCAATCATGGCGATTGTTCCAAACAGCACATAACAAATCAACAATACGTTGAGTAATTTCTTTTTACCTGCAATAGCAGTAACAAGGAAAAAAGCCGCAAAAAATCCAATGATGTAATTCAATATCGAAAACTCAATGAAGTCTTCCGTATGAAGTGTCTTCATACCGATGTAATGATTCGCCGTTGATGATATCAACATTTCCCGCATTTCTATTTGTATAGATAAGCAATCTCAATCCTTCCGGATACTGAGGTGCATCCAAATCAATTCTCCACATCGGAACAAACATTACCCCCACCAACAACCCCGCTCCGATAATTAAGAACAGTTTCACTAATCCTCCAAACCCTGAATTTTCCTTTTGCATTTCAAATCCTTTCGAAAAACTAATTACTAATTACTACTTACTAATTACTAACAAAGTCCGGAAGCCCCCCGCTCTGTCATCAGGAGGCCTCCTGGACTAATCAACCTATTTCTTTTCTTCCGTTGCTGCCTGGCCGGTTGATTTTTTCCGGTGCTGAACGTCAATGGAACATTGCTGCCGGCAGGAGATACACGAACATATCCTTGCATTTCCTGATGCAGTGCACTGCAGAAATCCGTACAATACATTGGGAAAATTCCCACTCTGTCCGGAATCCATTTCAGTGTCTGAGTTTCACCCGGCATGATGAGAAGTTCACCATTAATGGCGCTTTGATAGCAAAATCCATGCGGAACGTCCCAGTCTTGTTCGAGATTGGTGATGTGGAAGTATACTTCATCGCCCATTTTCACACCTTCACATCCGGAGCGAAATGAGAGCGAATGGCAGTTGCATAAACATCAATGCGATTTCCTCGCGGCGTAACTTTAGTAGTTCCTTCACCTTTGGAAACGAATGGATTTTCGTTGTCGTCAATCTTGAAAATCTTCAAGGAATTATTCTTGATCTTGTCGTCGCTACAGCTTGTGCATAGTGCGGTTCGCTTGTATGCGGAGAATCAATTGCATTTTATCGCCGCTGATATCAAAGAGCTGAGCGCTTTGTGCCAATTCAGGTCCGGTAGGCAGGTAACGGTCTTTTGTAATCTTGTTATAAGCAATCAGATATTTCGGATTCGGATTACGACTATCGCCACCCGGAACACACAAGTGACCGATGGAATAGAAGGTAGAAGCGCGGTCAAGAACTTTAAGGTCTTTAATATTCCATTTCACTACTTCAGAAGAAACGAAGAATGAAGTGTACGCATTTCCTTTACCGTCGAATTCAGTATGCAGAGGACCAAGGCCCGGTTTTTTAACTTCACCGTAGAGAACAGATTCATATTTCAGAACAGGAATGCCGTCGTATTCTCCGTCGAAATCTTTCTTCTCGATGGCAGCCTGCATTTTATCAAAACTGAATACAGGAATCAACGCTGCCAGTTTACCTGAGCCAACGATGTATTCTCCTGTTGGATCTACGTCGCAACCATGAGGTGATTTCGGACAAGGCATGAAGTAGCACAGCCCCGGAAGTTCTTTCGAATCAAGAACGGTTACTTCATTTTTAATTTCGCTTGTAGCAGAATGAGTTTTGTCGCTGTAAACATTGTGTGCATATTTCACCGCAACTTTCTTTCCTTTCCCTGCTTTGAGATATTCTTCTGCTTTCTTCCAGTTAACGGCAAGAATGAAATCCTTGTCGCGCTGAGAAGCATTTACTTCAAGCAAAGTGTTTGCCTGCTCTGTATTGTAGCAGGAGAAGAAGAACCAGCCATGTGATTTGGCTTTTCCGGCATGACTAAGGTCAAAGTTTACTCCCGGACACTGGATTTGAAAAGCGATATCCATATTGCCGGAAGTTTTGTCAACCGAAATAAAACTCAAAGTTCCTTTGAAATTCTTTTTATAAGTATTGATAGGAACATCACCATTTGTATTATCTGGTGGAACGCTGAAACGTGTACCGGCTACGACGTACTCTGTGTTTTCAGTGATGAAAGGAGAAGAGTGATTACCTGCTGAATTTGGCAACTCGATAATTTCTGCGGTACGGAATGTTGTCAGATCAACGCGAGCTACACGTGGAGTGTTGTTGGCATTTCCAAAACACCAGCGACCGTCGATTTCACCATTGGTCTGAGATAGTTCAGGGTGATGATAATCGTCCCACGGAACAAAGCCATGCGATGTATTCAACATTGCTTTGGTTTCTTCAGAATATCCCCATCCTTTTTCAGGATCCACACTGAAAACAGGAATGACACGAAGTAAACGTCCGGAAGGGAGACCATAGACAGAAAGCTGTCCGCTGAATCCACCGCTGACGAAATTGTAGAACTCATCGTATTTACCCGGGGCTACATAAGCTTTTGCTGCAGCATCTCCGCTGATTGCCGAGCCTGCATTTTTGGGTTTACACGAAGTAAAAGACAATGCTATGGAAAGTGCAGCCATAGCAAGCATACTGGTCTTAAAATTTTTCATGGTATTGCGGTTATAGGTATTTGTAGAAATTATTTAACGCCGTCGTTTTTGCGCATGAATTCAAGAATGTTTCGCGCATCATCGTCTGAGAGATTCTGATTAGGCATTCTCACCAGACAGATTTCCAGCTGGGCCTGAGCTTTCGGGTCTTTGTTGAGCATTTCATCTGTATTGGTAACGAAGTTCATGATCCAAACCGGCTCATGACGACCTGTAACACCTTTCCATCCCGGACCTACTAATTTTTCATCTGTCAGTTTATGACATGCAGAGCATTTCACACCAAATACCTTCTCGCCTGCATCAGCTTTTGCGGCGTCGAGTCCGGCACCGATATCAACAGTGGTGAATTTTCCTTCACCGCGATTCGGATCATAGGAAGGATTTCCATTGGCAGTTGTGCTTTCAGAAGAAGGTTGAGAAGCTGCGTTTTCATTACCTGAATTTCCGCCGCAAGCGGAAGCGAGAATGATACCTGTCGAGAAAAGCAGGTAGAGGAATTTTGTTTTCATGGACGATTAGTTTGTTTATTTCCATGCAATATTAGAGGGGGCCTTCATCGCGATTTTATGCGCAGGATCATAATGACGAGAAACATGTTTTTCTCCGAATATTCATAGTGAGATAAAAATGCTTACAAAAAGAAAATGCCTGAAAATTTTTCATTTAAGCAGAAATGCATAACTTTGCTTAGACGATTTTGATACGTGTCACAGTTTTTACTGCGAAAAGTCATGTAAAATTCTGTTGGCAGTTTTGATTTATTAAGAAATCTTGCAGGCCGAAATGATTAGCGTAGATTTATTACTCGCCTGGGGCGGATCCTACAAAAAATTTGAGGGCGGTGAATTGATTTTTGAAGAAGGATCAAATTGCTACTTCTATCATCAGCTTGTGTCCGGAAAAGTAAAATGGGTGAATGTAAATGACGAAGGAAAAGAATACATTCAAAATATAGTTGAGCCCGGAGAAAGTTTCGGAGAAATTCCGCTTTTCGATGACGGTCTGTATGTTGCCACAGCCATCGCAATTGAAGCATGTGTGGTGATACGCTTGCCGAAGAAAACATTTATACAAGTAATGATGGACAATCCCGATCTCAGTTTTGCATTCGGAAGATTACTTGCCCGTCGACTCCGTTACAAATTCATTATTCTTAAAACAAATGCTTTCGAAAATCCTGAAAAACGGATCACCGTTCTTTTAAATTACCTCAAGCAGGAAAAGCAAATGCATGGTGACGAGCCTTTCTTAGTCGACCTCACCCGCCAGCAAATCGCCAACATGACCGGCCTCCGTGTCGAAACCGTCATCCGCACCATTCGCCAGATGAATGAAAGAGGAGAGTTGGTGATTGAGCATGGCAAGATTTTTCTTTAGATGCTTGGTTGCTTGGTTGCTTGGTTGCTTGGTTGCTTGGTTGCTTGGTTGCTTAGTTGCTTGGTCCCTTAATTAGCACATTAGCACATTAGGACATTAGCATATTAGCATATTAGCATATTAGCATATTAGCACATTATTAGTGGATGTGGAAGTGGATGAAGAAGTTTTAAGTAATGAAAATTGTAGACGCGAAAGTCATGTGCCATCCAAATAGTTCGTGATAATTAGCTAATCAGCTAATTAGCTAATTCCCTTATGATCTCAATCATACCCCTGCCCACCAAAATTTCAACTACTTTGCGCCATGTTCAGTGAATACAAACCCTGGGTGCGGTTTGCAGTTTTTAACTTGCTTATTGTGGCCGGGATTGGAGTGGTATTGCGATATAAGATTGCTTTCTCTCTTCCGTGGGTGGATCAGAAAAATTTATTGCAGAGTCATTCTCACTTTGCATTTGCAGGATGGCTGACGCAATTACTGATGACTCTGGTAGTGCGTTATCTGAATAAACACGGAATTGAACAGGCCTTGTTGCGTTACAAATGGGTGCTGATTGCAAATGGTGTCACAGCATATGGTATGCTGGTTACTTTTCCGTTTGAAGGATACGGTTTGTTTTCCATCATCTTCTCGACACTCAGCATTTTCGTGAGTTATGCTTTTGCTATCTTGGTTTTTTATGATGCGCATAAGTTGAAGAAGGGGACAGCATCTATGGCTTCAATAAAAGCATCAGTAGCATTTAATGCTATTAGTTCAATCGGTGCATTTAGTCTGGCTTATATGATGGCCACACATAATCATCACGAACGTTTGTACCTGATGGCGATTTACTTTTTCCTGCATTTTCAGTACAACGGGTGGTTTTTCTTTGCGAGTATGGGTCTATTATTTGATTTACTTTCAGATCTGAAACACAGGAGCGGGAAGCAGTGGGTCGCTTTCCGCTCTTTCTTCTACAGTTGTTTCCCTGCCTACTTTCTCTCTGTGTTATGGCTAAAACTTCCCGTCATCATTTATTCCGTTGTTGTGCTTAGTGCTTTCATTCAGTTAATTGCCTGGATAATTCTTTGGCCTCAATTAAGAGAGTGGTCTAGAAAAGTAAATACGGAAAATCGCACCGGATTTTGGTTGCTCGTTTTATCTGCACTTGCATTCACGATTAAACTCCTTCTTCAGGCAGGATCAACTCATCCGTCATTGAGCCAACTCGCATTCGGATTTCGTCCGATCGTAATTGGTTACCTCCATTTGGTATTACTCGGTGTCATCAGCATTTTCCTTTTGGCTTATATTTATTCTGAAAGGCTATTAGCTGACAATAAATCTTTAAAAATCGGTCTTGTCATTTTTATTTCCGGAATCATCATCAATGAAATTCTCCTCATGATTCAAGGTGTCTGCGGCATTCAATTGATCACGATCGATTCAATCAACTATTACCTCTTCGCCGCCGCGCTGATTATGTTCAGCGGTGTAGCAGTGGTAAATCGCAGCCAGATTTCGAATTAGCTAATGTGCAAATTAGCAGATTAGCAAATTAGCACATCAGCTAATTAGCTAATTAGCCAATGATCGCAAGCAAGATCAATCCCCATGCATCTCTTTCAGAATTCAGAATTCAGAATTCAGAATTAACTTCCGGCTTCTGACTTCTGGCTTTTGACTTAAAAAAAAGCCCCCGTCTCCGGAGGCTCTTTCTTAAATTAGTCTGTTGCATACTACACCGACTCGGCGAGGATGATGATTTTATTATTGAGGTTTTCTACCACTCCTCCTTTTACGTCGAACGTTTTTACGCCTTCTTTGTCTTTTACTTTCACTTTGCCGTTCAGCAGCGTGCTGATGATCGGCGCGTGATTGTTGAGCATTTCAAAGCGGCCTTTGCTTCCGGGAACGGAAACAGAAGTAACATCGCCGGCGTAAACTTTTTTATCAGGAGTGATGATTTCAAGTTTCATGAGAAAGTTTGTTTGAGTGGTTCAATCCTTATTTAGCTTCGGCAAGGAGTTTCTTACCTTTTGCAATCGCATCGTCGATTGTACCAACGAGGTTGAACGCTGCTTCAGGATACTCGTCAACTTCACCGTGCATGATCATGTTGAAGCCTTTGATGGTTTCTTCGATCGGAACGATTACACCTTTCAGACCGGTGAACTGCTCAGCTACGTTGAATGGCTGAGAGAGGAAACGCTGAACACGACGTGCACGGGCAACTGTCAGTTTATCTTCTTCGCTCAATTCATCCATACCGAGGATGGCAATGATATCCTGAAGTTCTTTGTAACGCTGGAGGATATTTTTCACACGCTGTGCAGTGTTGTAATGTTCTTCACCAACAACAAGCGGAGAAAGGATACGGCTGGTAGAATCCAGCGGGTCAACAGCAGGGTAGATACCTAACTCAGCAATCTTACGACTCAATACCGTGGTTGCATCAAGGTGAGCAAACGTTGTCGCAGGAGCCGGATCAGTTAAGTCATCGGCAGGTACATATACCGCCTGTACGGAGGTAATTGATCCGCGTTTTGTGGAAGTGATTCGTTCCTGCATCAGACCCATTTCAGTAGCAAGAGTAGGCTGATAACCTACGGCTGACGGCATACGACCAAGGAGGGCCGATACCTCAGAACCTGCCTGAGTGAAACGGAAGATATTGTCGATGAAGAAGAGGATATCACGACCGCCTGATTTTTCATCACCATCGCGGAAATATTCAGCAACGGTCAGACCTGAAAGGGCTACACGTGCACGCGCTCCCGGTGGTTCGTTCATCTGTCCGAATACGAGAGTTGCCTGTGACTTAGCCAATTCTGCCATGTCAACTTTAGCAAGATCCCATCCGCCTTTTTCCATAGAATGTTTGAACTCTTCACCGTAACGGATAACGCCTGATTCGATCATTTCACGAAGAAGGTCGTTTCCTTCACGGGTACGCTCACCTACACCTGCGAATACAGAAAGACCTGCATAACTCTTCGCGATGTTGTTAATGAGCTCCATGATAAGAACCGTTTTACCTACACCGGCACCACCAAACAGACCGATCTTACCACCCTTTGCATAAGGTTCGATAAGGTCGATAACTTTGATACCTGTAAAAAGTACTTCTGACTCAGTAGAGAGGTCTTCGAATTTCGGAGCCTGACGGTGAATAGGTACACCTTTTACTTTTGATACTACGCCGATACCGTCGATAGCATCACCTACTACATTGAACAGACGACCTTTGATTTCATCGCTGGCCGGCATCTGAATCGGTGATCCGGTAGCACGCACCGGCATTCCGCGCATCAGACCGTCAGTTGATTCCATCGCAATGGCACGTACGGTGTCTTCTCCGATATGTTGTTGACACTCCAGAACCAGTGGAGTGCTGTTCGGACGATCAATTTCAAGTGCGTCCAGGATATTTGGCAATGCCGATCCTTCGTCTTCAAAACTTACGTCGACAACCGGACCGATGATTTGGGTGATTTTTCCAATATTCGCCATCTGTTCTATGTATTTTTTAGGATTTTAAATTTCAGAGCGCGAAAGTAGGGTTTTTTCCTTGAAATCAGGCAGGCTGTTGGTAAAAATATGGCTGATTAATTATCGTCTTTTTACACCTCAGAATTCTTTGAATTTGGTGAAATTTCTCGGTTTTCCGATGCTTATTGAGTTCAGGAAATTGATACTTTTACCCCATGACGGAATTGGAGAAAATCTATGCTGCTTATCTGCAAAACCATGCAGTTTCAACCGATACACGCACGATTCTACCCGGATCGGTCTTTTTTGCACTGAAAGGCCCATCTTTTAACGGAAATGCTTTTGCGGAAAAGGCACTGGAGGCCGGGGCTTCCTTGGCAGTGATTGATGAAGAGGCGTATAAAAAAGACGATCGATTTGTGCTTGTCCCTGATGTGTTGAATGCCCTTCAGGATCTTGCCCGCCATCATCGTCGTCATCTTCAAATTCCTGTTCTTGCTGTTACCGGCTCTAACGGAAAAACGACAACGAAAGAATTAATTCGTTCAGTGATTTCAAAAAAATACAAGACGCTTGCCACGAAAGGCAATTTGAATAATCACATCGGAGTGCCATTGACAATTTTATCCATCACACCCGACATTGATTTTGCCGTAATTGAAATGGGCGCGAATCATCAGAAGGAAATTGAATTGTTGTGTTCCATTGCTGACCCGGATTTTGGTTTGATCACCAACGTGGGCAAGGCACATCTCGAAGGGTTTGGTGGTTTCGAAGGTGTGAAAAAAGGAAAGGGCGAGATGTATGCTCATCTTTCTCAAAAAGGGAAACTTGCTTTTGTGAATGCAGACAATGCGCACCTGATGAGTATGATGACAGTACACAAACCTTCCTCTGTTCTGACTTATGGAACATCGGACGGTGTGTATTGCAGAGGTGAACTGGTTACTTCAGAGCCAACTGTATGTATGAATTGGAAATGTGAGAGTGCTTTCGGTGAAATTCAGTCGCAGATAATCGGCGCCTACAATTTTGAAAATATTTTAAGTGCAGTTTGCATCGGAAATTATTTCAGAGTAAAACCTGAAGATATTTCAGAAGCCGTTGCATCATATGTTCCGGATAACAGTCGTTCGCAGATTGTAAAGAAGGGAAGTAATACCATTGTCCTGGATGCTTATAATGCCAATCCAACCAGCATGGAAGCAGCTCTGAAGAATTTCTCAAAGATGCCGGCAACCAAACGAATCATCTGCATTGGCGACATGGCCGAACTTGGCGAAGAGAGCAAGCCGGAACATGAGAAAATTATAGCACAGTTGAAAGGAATGAATTTTGATTTGTTAATTTTAGTCGGAAAAAATTTCGGTGAATTTGCTTCTGAAATTACGTGTAAACATTTCGCTGATTCTGCGCAGGCGTCGCACTGGCTGAAAGAATTTCATCCTGTTGACTCATTGCTTCTCATCAAAGGCTCGCGTAGCAGTAAGATGGAGTTGCTGGTGGATGCTGTTGTTTAGTTGGTTGCATGGTTGTAAATATGGTTGATGTTTGATTGAAGTGTTTATTCATTGTCTCAGTTGCAATCTGTGCTAGAAGACCTGCCTCTTCAATTAAACCGTTTCATCAATTCGGAAACATTTTCAAAATCAATTTCCATATCATGTGAACAAATAGGTCGCCCCTCCGGGGCAGGGCCGTTGGTTGTGATGAATTATTATGAAATCGTTTCGTCGATTCGGAAAATATTTCAAAATCAATTTCCATATTATGTGAACAAACAGGTCGCCCCTCCGGGGCTTAATTATCATTGGTGCTGTTTTTTCTACGTACAGGTCGCCCCTCCGGGGCAGGGCCGTTGGTTGGAACGAATTGCTGACGGCAAATAAGATTGCGATGTGTTTTCTTTTATCAACGATTTGTGATTGAAATTTTCAAATCGAAATTCACCCTGTTAAATGAACCTGACGATTGCCTACTTCCGCCGCAGCCCCATCGGGGCTCCCTGTCAGTAGCAAAATAATATCGGCAAGAACAAAGCCCCGTAGGGGCGACCTGTTATACCATTCTGAAATCATTTTCCGAATATGTTTTGAATTCCTCCCTCTCAAAATTATCCGGTAAATCCGAAATCAGATAAATCCCGGTATAATATCAGAATCGTTGTCAATAATGGTACAGGATCGAATTATCCAATTGGTTCCGGCATTCTAATTAGTATGTCAAACGCATTTGAATTTCCGGCGCCTCATTAGTGGTAATAGTAAGGGTAGGCATTCAAAAAATCCGGTCAATTACAATTGTCATCATAAATCATTATCAAAAAATAAAATCCATAGGCAACAAAAAGTGTTTCTAAAAAAGCTAAGTTTCGCAAAGAAGCAAATCGCCTATCCACCAACCAATCCACCAATCAACTAATCAACCAATCAACTAATCAACTAATCAACTAATCAACTAATCAACTAATTAACTAATTAACTAATTAACTAATCAACTAATCAACTAATCAACCAATCAACCAACCACCTACTTCCTTCTCCCAAAAACCCTCTTCTTACCCTTCTCCTCATCGTAATATCCATAGCCGTAATAGCCATAACTGTATCCGTAACCGTAACCATAGCGTTGGTTGGTGCCGGCGTCATTTAAAAGGATGCAGAGATTGTTTACCATCCCCTGTGAATAATAATCGTTAATGGTTTTGATGTAATCTTTCTTTGAATAATTTTCGCGCAGAATGAAAACATTTACATCGGCAAGTTTCATTAACATCATGGCATCACTGACAATTCCTACCGGCGGAGTGTCAATGAAAATGTAGTCGTATTTATCGCGTAGTCCTTCGAGTAAAATTTTTGTTTCCTTCTTGGCAAGCAACTCAGCCGGATTCGGAGGAATCGGTCCGGAAGGAATTATATCGAGTCCGTGAATCTTTGTGGAATGAATTACACTTTCCAACGTACTCTTCCCAATCAGATAAGTACTCACACCAATTTCATTACTTACGCCAAGATCCTGAACAAGCTGTGGCTTGCGAAGATCCATCCCAACGATAATTACACGATGGCCTTGAAGAGAAAGTACAGTTGCAAGATTAAGTGTAGAGAAAGATTTTCCTTCACCACCAACACTGGAAGTGATGAGAACAATTTTATGCTGATCAGCCAGACCGAAGAACATCAGATTAGCCCGTATCGAACGGAAGGCTTCTGCAATAGATGATTTCGGTTTCGTTGAAACAACCAGACGTTCGTCGCCATGCAAATGTCCAACTACTCCGATAATCGGAATCTTCGTCAACTTCTCAATGTCGTCGCGATTGCTGATGGTATTCTTAATATAGCCTTGAAGTAGAACTACAACTACAGGCACAATCAAGGCCAGCATAAGTGTGATGATGAAAACAGCTTTCTTATTAGGTATTACCGGAATATCATTAGCGGCAGCATTGTCGAGCACTTTGTTGTCGGACACTGCAGTTGCTTTGGCAATACCTGTCTCTGCTTTCTTCTGCAGCAGGTAGAGATAAATGTTTTCGTTAACAGTAAAGTTTCGCTGTATGCCCAGGAGCTCGCGTTCGATATTCGGGATTTTACGAATAGAATTTTCATAAGAGTTCAACTGATTGTTGATTCCTGCGAGATTAGTCTTGGTGAGATTCCGGATGTTGTTGATGTTCTCAATCAACGCTTTTTTCGTCTGCTCAATTTGTTCATCTATGACTTTCACTGCCGGTGATTGACTTGGAGCAGATCCGTACGACAAACTCTTTCTTTTCGACTGAAGTGTTTTTAATTCAGTGATGAGATCAATCAGCAGAGGATCGGGAGCGCCGAGGCTGGATGGCGCCAGAGCCTCTAAATCCTTGTTGTTTGTTACGTAATTGTAAAGGTAGTCGAGTGATTTCAAATCAATCTCAGCCTTCACGCGGTTTTCGTCAACAGCGGTAACGCGTTCCAGGTAGGCTTTCGATTCCTCGCTCAGGTCAACCGTTCCTTTTTGCTCCTTGAACTTCTGCAATTCAAGTTCAGTCGTGTTCAGTGTTTTTGAAATTTCTTCGAGTTGTTCATCTACAAATTTCAAGGTAAGTGCAGCAACGGAAGATTTGTCTTTAACATCACGGTTGATGTAGACTTTACCAAGTGTATTCAGAAAGTCAATAGCTCTTTGTTTTACTTTGTCCTGAACACTTACATTGACGATCGTTGCATCCTTGTTCATTGGTTCCACTTTCAGCTTCTCATTGTAATAGTTGAGAAGTGTGGTCATGGAATTGATAGTGAAAATGAATTCGTCGTTGGCATCGGTTCCTGCAGAGTCATTCTGAGTGATGACTATACTAAAATACGGCGTCTTAATTTCTTCACCGAAGCGATGCGTTCCTTTGTAAGAGTAATTCAGTTGATGATTGCTGATGTCTGTTTCAAGAGTGAAATGATCTTTATCGGTTTTCTTCAGTTCGAATTTCTCATCATAAATTCCTTCGGAAACAAAATTCGGAGTAACGGAGAATGGTGAATTCTTATAAACGGGATAATTGAAGAAGGTCGATTTGCCAAAGTAACTGACTCCCAGATTCAGTTCGTTTATCGTTTCTTCCAGTATCGTACGGGAGCGGAGGATGCCGATTTCCGTAGCCACATTTTTTGTGTTACCAAAGAGGTCGCCGGTGAGAATGTCTTCGATGTTCTTTGAAGTATTCTTTGAGTCTTTGATCAATACGCTGCTTGACGCCTCATAAACCGGAAGCGTTAATTTGATATACAGAAACGCTCCGATGAAGAACAGAAAAAAGGACACAAGAAAATAATGCCACTTTTTACGGATGTTGTAAAAGAGCAAACGCAGATCGATTTCATCATCGTGCTTTCTTTGCGTTTCAGCGTTCGTTCTCATTAGTTTTTATTGTTGGTGATAATGAAAGTCATCACAACAACGGCCGTTGTGAGAATGGATGTGAAAATGGTAACGGAAGGAGAGATATTCTGAAAATTTCTTCGAGTGACCGGTGAGATGTAAATCACATCATCAGGATGAAGAAAATAAACATCAGGCGTAAGTGATTTTGCATTCGTTAGGTCAACGCTGAATTCTTTTGTAGAATTATTTTCTGTGCGAATTATTCTCACTGTCTTGCGATCGCCGAATTGAGACAGATCACCGGCCAGTCCGGAGTGCTTCGAGCAGCGTTACCCTTTCATTCATGATCGGGTAAGTTCCAGGTTGTTTACTTCACCGAGTACGGTAACTTTGAAGTTAAGTTTTTTAACTGTCACGATCGGATCGTTGATGTAAAGCTTAAATTTTTCTTCGATGAGTGATGTGGCCGCGGGAATTGTAAGTCCGGTCAGATTGACGGCTCCGATCAGAGGTAATTTTAATTCGCCTTTATCATTCAGCACATAGCCTTTTTCATAAGGCGAACGATTGTCGCTCACCGGCTTTTCCATTCCGCCGGCCAGATATGGAAAGGCCTCGCTGTTGATCGTGAAGATGGAAACGGAGAGAATGTCGCCCGGATAAATTCTGACAACGGAATTACTATCGGCTTTCAATGCCGGAATTTCTCCCTGGAAGTAAATGACGTTTTTCTGTGATGTACACGAAAAAGCAAATACGATGGAAAGAAGAATGAAATATCGGAACAATTGAATTTTCATTTGTTCAGTTGAGGTGCAATTTTTAAAAGAGAATTATTTTCCCAGGATAGTGCGGGAGATAACGATTTTCTGTACTTCGCTCGTTCCTTCATAAATCTGAGTGATCTTCGCGTCACGCATCAATCGTTCAACGTGGAATTCTTTTACATAGCCGTAGCCGCCGTGAATCTGAACGGCTTCAACCGTAGTTTCCATGGCAACGCGGGAAGCGAAGAGTTTCGCCATCGATGCTGAAAGTCCGTAGTCGAGGTGCTGATCTTTCATCCATGCCGCTTTCAGACAGAGCAAACGGGCTGCTTCAATTTCAGTGGCCATATCAGCTAACTTAAATTGAATAGCCTGATGCTGGCTGATCGGAACGCCGAAAGCTTTTCTTTCTTTCGAATAGGCGAGTGCTAATTCATACGCACCTGATGCAATACCGAGAGCTTGTGAAGCGATACCGATTCTTCCGCCGGTCAATGTCTTCATTGCGAATTTGAACCCGAAGCCATCTTCACCTATACGATTTTTCTTCGGCACTTTCACATCGGTAAACATCAGAGAGTGTGTATCACTGCCGCGAATACCGAGTTTGTTTTCTTTAGGGCCGATAGTAAATCCCGGAGCTCCCTTTTCGACGATCAACGCATTGATTCCTTTGTGGCCTTTTGCTACATCGGTTTGCGCCATAACTAAATAAACGGAAGCATTTGAACCATTGGTAATCCAATTTTTTGTTCCGTTCAGAATATAGTGATCACCTGCATCAACGGCAGTGGTATGCTGTGAAGTTGCATCGGATCCTGCTTCCGGTTCAGAGAGGCAGAACGCTCCGATGATTTCCCCTTTCGCAAGAGGAACGAGATATTTTTGTTTTTGCTCTTCAGTGCCGAAAGCTTCAAGGCCCCAGCAAACAAGTGAGTTGTTTACTGACATCACAACTGAAGCAGAAGCGTCCACTTTGGAAATTTCTTCCATGGCGAGTACGTAGGAAATCGTGTCCATTCCGCCGCCGCCGTATTGAGGACTCACCATCATTCCGAGAAAACCGAGCTCGCCCATTTTTTTGATTTGCTCTGCCGGGAATTTTTGGTGTTCATCACGTTCGATGACTCCCGGTTTTAATTCATTTTGTGCAAAATCACGTGCCGCATCGCGGATCATAATGTGCTCTTCACTCAGCTCGAAATTCATAATAGGGTAATGTTGAAAGATCAGGGATGAACCCTTGATCCGGTGTTGATATTCGGATTAATTTAGGACGACGAAGCTACACGAATAAATCGTCATTCCCAAGCGAAAAGTGAATGCCTTTGTGCTTGGGAATCAGTAGAATAGTGTCGCAGGAAGTCGGTTGTAAAGTCAACTTTTCATCTTCCCTGCATTCGTAAAAGAGCTTTGTAAATCAGATGAAACAAATCTATCGGGTTTTAGGAATCATGTCGGGTACTTCACTGGACGGAGTGGATCTGGCCTTTTGTGAATTTAGTTTTGATGGCAAATGGTCGTTCAGCCTGGTCGGCGGAGAAACGATATCTTATTCGCAGGACTGGTACAGTCGATTGTCATCGGCGCATCTTCTCACCGGTGAGGAATTGATATATCTTCATACCTCTTACGGTAGCTATCTGGGAAAATTGTCATCAGAATTTTGCCGGAAGAATAAGTTTGTTCCTGAATTGATTTCTTCTCACGGGCACACCGTCTTTCATCAGCCGCACCGTGGTTTTACGCTTCAGATAGGAGACGGCAATTCACTTGCTGCCTCTGCCGGAGTAAATGTGGTGTCGAATTTCAGAATGCTGGATGTGGCACTCGGAGGACAAGGTGCGCCATTGGTTCCGCTTGGTGACAAATTACTTTTTCCGGAAGCCGATTATTGCCTCAACCTCGGAGGGATTGCAAATATTTCTTTTGATGACAACGCAAAGAGAATTGCTTTTGACATTTGTCCGGCGAATATGATTTTGAATTTTCTGGCTGCTAAAACCGGAAAGAAATACGACGAAGGAGGACAGATGGCTGCTTCAGGAAATTTAATTCCGGAAATGTTATCTGCATTAAACACACTTGACTACTACCAAAAAAGTTTTCCGAAATCACTGGAAGAGAAGATGTGGAAAAGAGATGTTTACCGATTATGAATACTGAAAAATTTTCTGCCAATGATATTTTACATACGTTTTGTGTTCACATAGCTCAGCAGGTCTCTTCAGTCTTGAAACGAAAATCAAAAGGCACACTTCTCGTCAGTGGTGGCGGAGCATTAAACAATTTTCTGATTGAGTGTTTACAAAAAGAATGTCAGGCGAACATTATCGTTCCTTCAAAAAGCATTATCAATTTCAAAGAAGCGATCATCTTTGCATTCCTCGGTGTTTTGCGAATGAGGAACGAAGTGAATTGCTTATCGTCGGTTACGGGAGCGGAGAGGGATTGTGTGGGGGGGGATACGCATTTTATTAGTGAATAGTAATTAGTAATTAGTAAATTAGTAATTAGTAATTAGTAATTAGTAATTAGTGACTAGAGCGATACATTCTAATTACTAATCACTAATTACTAATCACAAAAAAAGCCGCTAATGCGGCTTTTATTAATATCGGAATGATCTTAGAAATCATCTTCGTCATCTTCGTCGAAGTCATTCATTGGTGCTCCGTCATCAAAACCTTTCATGTCGTCCATGGGCATGTCATCGTTGTTGTCCATTGAATCATTATCCATTGGAGTGATTTCGATGATTTTCGGTTTCACGGATCATGACATCCGGTTCGTCCATCATCAGAGAAGTCTGAACAGGTTTTGCTGTGGTTTAGGAGCAGATTGTTTTGCAGCCGGTTTAGGGGCGGCTTTTTTAGGACTTGCAGCTTTTTTGGCCGGTTTTTAGGAACCCGGTTTCTTTGCTGCGGGTTTTTGTTGCTACTTTTTTGCCACTGCTTTTTTGCTAGTTTTTTTGCTTTTAGGTTTCTTTTTGCTTTTTTCGCTGCAAGTTTTTCGCTGCAAACCTTTTTTTAATATACCGGCTTTTTTAGCGGGACTTTTTTGGCAGTTTTTTAGCTGATGGTTTTTTAGTAGCTTTTTTAGTTGCCATGGCGTGACGTCTGGTTTGTGACTGTGGTACATTATTAAAAGAGTTGCTTTCAAAATTACAATATGATTCTTTACACTTCCAAATAAAAGATGAGTATTTTTATGAGGGGAAAAGCTGACAAAAGACAATGTGGATGATCGTCGCCTGGGAGCGTCACGGTCGGTCCTCGGAAGGTGCGAAGAATCATGGTCTTCAGGAGTTGACATGTGCTCTGAATTACGTACTTTTGCGGCCTGTTTTATGAGAATGAAAGCAACGACCCATCACTACAGAGACCACCCGTTTACGTGATCTGATCCGGTAAATTCGAAGGAAAACGTCCTGAAATCGTATTTGAATGGAAAGATAGCGAGACCAAGGGCGAAGGCGGATCGTTGATGATTCACTCCGCGGAGGCTCAGCCGGCGGCGATGCCCGTATGCCGTAAGGGCTTGATAAACGAGAGGTGGAATCGCTGGCCAAGACCATGGAGGTGAAGTTCTCCATCAGTGGTCACTCAATCGGTGGCGCCAAGTCGGGATCGATTTTGACCCTCGGGATCCCCGGAAGAAGGGAGGTATTGGAGCGCTGGTTCAAGGCGATCGCGCTTTATTAAAGAACTATTACGGCGCAGCATTAGTCTGGTCGACGAGATTCACGATGTTATTCCGATCACTGAGAAACTGGGCCTGAAACACCCGCAGGAAGGAACAGTAGTGGCTCACTGAATGTTTCGGATGAACAAAAGGAACGTATTATTAAGCAACTCCAGACCGGAGTTAAAAAACGCCTCGACAATCCGGCATTTTCTCCGAATGTAGATCTCAATATTACTGTTGCGGATATGATCACCGGTTATGGCGTGGCTGAATCAGTGGGTCATTATTATGATCTTTATTCCGGCGATATCAAGGGCAAGAGAGCAATCATTCAGGGATGGGGAAATGTAGGTGCTGCTGCAGGTTATTACCTGTCTCAGATGGGTGTTAAAATTGTCGGTATCATTGATCGTTTTGGCGGTGTTTTAAAGCCCGAAGGATTTTCTTTCGAAGAAATTCGTGGATTATATCTTGACCGTAATGGAAATCAGTTACAGTCGAAGGATCTGATTCCATTTGATGAAATCAATCGCAAAATCTGGGAAGTCGGTGCTGAAATCTTTATTCCTGCTGCTGCATCCCGTATCGTTAAAGCCGATCATCTGAAAGAAATGATCAACCATGACCTCGAAGTTATCGCCTGCGGAGCAAACGTACCTTTTGATGATCCGGAGATTTTCTTCGGGCCTACCTCAGAGTTGGCTGATAGTGCCGTGAGCGTGATTCCTGATTTTATTGCCAATTGCGGTATGGCCGTGTATTTCATTGTCTGATGAATGATCAGACTCCGATTACAGATCAGGCTATTTTTTCTGATGTGTCTTCCTGTGTTAGTTCCGGCAATGAAAGCTGTTCGTGAACAGAATTCATCCCGATTGAATATCTCTCAGACTGCCTTGAAATGACCTTGGCAAAGCTCGTTAAGTAATAGATCAGAACAGGTAAAATATTCATTTCTCCGCATAAATTCCGATACTCTTTTAAGGAGGTGGAATTAATCTTTTTTAAGGTAGACTGTTGTGCTCGGAAAGGCAAATTCAGCACCGTGTTTTTGGACTATTTCCATAATCCTGAAATTAATCTCCTCCGTAATGATAAGGAAAACATTCATGTCGGAAGTTTTCACAAAGAAGATGACTGAAATATCCATCGAACTTTCTGCAAACCGTCGAAAGCGCACGGTTGGATTCTCTTCAAGCAAACTTTGTTGAGAGAGGTATGTTCTCAGATCGTTCAGTATTGCTTTCATCTGAGTTTCGGTAGTAGCATAAGAAAGATTGAGTACGAACGATGAGCGGCGTGAAATTCTCATTGTATCGTTGATCAACTCCGCGTCAGTCATTTTTTTATTTGGAACAATGACCAACATTCTGTCCAATGAGCGAATCCGTGTAGAGCGAAAGCCGATACTTTCTACCTGGCCTTCTATTGAGCCGACTTTCACGGAGTCACCGACAATAAAAGGTTTGTCCAGGAATAATGTGAAGGAGCCGAGAAGATTTTCCAGCGTTTCTTTAGCCGCTAAGGCAAAGGCAAGTCCGCCGATTCCAAGTCCGGTAACCAGACTTACAATATTCAGGTTGAAGACAACGCCGATAAGAAGCAAAAATCCAAAGCTTGCCACCAGAACTTTTACCGCCTCTTTTAAAAAAGGAACAAGTTGATCGTCCATTTTAGATTCGGTTCGTTTTGCTTTTTCAAGCAAAACCAGTCCGGCGAAATCAATTAATCGCACTAAGATCCAGATAATGGAAAACAGAATGAGCGCTTCAAAAAATCTGAAAATGACTAAGCGCACACCAAATTCATTAGTGGGAACCAGATTCCATTCTTTCGGAAATTCAAGTCGGTCGAAAGCAAAATAAACGATCACAACCATTACAAAAAGCTGGAATGGTCTGTTCATTAATTTGAGAAATTTCTCTACGCCTACTGACTTTCCATACCGTTTGAACAAGGCATAAATGAGCCTTGTAATCAATGAAGAAATCACCCTCTTCAATAAAAACCCCACACAAAGAATCCCGAAAAACCAGATGTAGCTTTCGATTGGATTGCCCAGGAAGGAGGAAGAGAGGGACATGGAAGATTTTTTAAAGTCAGAATCCAAAAGTCAAAAGCCAAAAGGATCTTTGCAAATCTTTAAACAAGAAGAGTTAAAGAAAAATAAAGATAAATCCCATTTCAAGACATTCCGGTTCATTATTCAGTCAATGCATTTTTATGATAATCGAGTAGTCTTAAGAATTTTCCAATCAATGCTCTTTCTGCATCTTCATAACTTTTCGACTTATTTTATCTTATTTCCGGCTTCCGGCTTTTGACTTCTGACTTTTGGCTTCTGACTTAGTTAGTGATATACAACGTCTGCGACACCTGAGAATAATCCACTCTATATGATTTCATGGGAGCAGTCGCCGGACCATGAAGAATGGAGCCGTCGTACAGATTGAATTTGCTTTGGCAATGGTAGTCGATCATGGCAACTGATGAGGAGTCGACATCCAGTATAGCATCGCCAGTATAAGGGTCGTACGGGCAGGCGCGGTCGTAGGCAACGAATTCGTCAAGCGAACGTCGGTAGATGACGATTCCTTTATATCCAACACCGTCGATAAGGACATTATTTCCGATACTATTCAGAGTGGTGTAGGGGTAAACGGTAAGGTAGATCGTTTTACTGACGGCTACATATGGAAAGCCTTTGTTCACTTCATTTTTCTTGCAGGAAGAAATTAAAAAGATAGCCAATGTTGAAAATAAGATTTTGATGAATGTCGTTCTCATGGAGAGGAGCTTATCTTTGTTTGAAAATACAATCAAATGAAACGAATACTATTTCTGATAGCAATAGGCAGTCTGACCGTATTTGCGTGTAAAAATAGTCAAAACAATTCGGATTCTTCTTCAAAGGATTCTCTGAGTACGGAAAGTTCTCAAAATGCGCCTAAAACCGAGTACACGTGTCCGATGCATCCTGAAGTAGTAAGTGATAAGCCGGGAACTTGTCCCAAGTGCGGCATGGACCTGCAGGCGAAAAGCTGATGATCAGCGATCAGCGATCAGCGATCAGCGATCAGCGATCAGCGATCAGCGATCAGCGATCAGCGATCAGCGATCAGCGATCAGCGATCAGCGATCAGCGATCAGCGATCAGCGATCAGTAAAAAAAGCCATACAAAGTACAAAATTTCTAATTTCTAATTACTAATCACTATTCACTAATCACCAATTCCTCCCAATGCGTTTCCTGCAAAATTTCCTCCTAATCATTTTCCTGACCATTGCAGGAGGCCATTGCATGGCGCAGGATCTGGATGCACGATCACCGCAGCATAAAGCTTCAACCGGTAAGCAGGCAGATGCAGAAAAGAAAAAAGCGAAACAGCAGAAGGATTTTGATAAGGCAGTTAAAAAGGCAAAAAAGCAACATGAAAAGTTGCAGACAAAAAATACGAGAAAGATGATGCGCAAAAGTCGTCATCAACCGGGCCGCTGGGATCAGGACCGGAAAGAATTTTTTTTGAAGAGATGGTTTAGGAAAAAGCACAGGTGATTAATGGTAATTACTATTCACTAATTACTAATTACTAATTACTAATTACTAATCACTAATCACTAATCACTAATTGCTAATGGAATTTGCATTTATCCATACCGTATTTTCATTTCTTCTAACTGGTGCCTTAATTTTTATTGATGATATTTTTAGTTTGCATGGTATTTTAAGAGGGAGATTCTTTTTTTAAAAACTGTAAGATTATTCGAATAATTGATTGCCTCTTTTTAAAAGTCTCCAATTGGCCCGTCAGATGCGGGTTTCAGAGGCATTGGTTTTTATAATAAAATACACAAAATGAAGTAATATAGGCAAAAGCCGCTATTGATGAGGCTTTTGGGCTTGTGTGGTTTTTAAAAATTTACCATGCGTATTTGAGTGTTCACCAAAATTAAACTAAGCTTTAACCTAAAAATATGGGTCTTCACCCGTTGTCAGGGTACTTTTGCTTTAAACTGACTCAATTTATTAACATGTACACACTTACAACACTTAAGGAATTTTTTTCCGGCCCGTCGCTGTCACACACACGCAGCAAAGGGAGCAGTGCTTTCAATTCATTTTTACTTTTGTCAGCGCTACTGCTTTTATCAGGCAGTACTGAGGCTGCCGTTAGTAACTATGGTTTTTCGCAAAGCAGTGGAACATACAGTACGGTTTCCACAGGAACAACTTTGGGGAGCACAAGCAGTGATGAACAGGTCTTCATCAGCAGTACTTCCGGGACAACACCATCAGGAACATCCGTCTCAGGTACGGGTTTTTCAATCGGGTTCACGTTCAATTACAACGGAACGAATTACAGCAATTTTGCTGTCAGTACAAATGGATTTATCGTATTGGGAAATGGTACTTTTTCGATAGCCGGAAATTCTAGCGGTTTTACAACACCGATCAGCAGTTCTCAAACGACAGGATTGGTAAGCACAATTTCCGGATTCGGCATGGACCTTCAAGGCCAATCAGGGTCAACTCTGCGTTATGCCACAATCGGTAGTTCTCCTAACAGAACACTGGTAGTTCAATGGGCAGGATTCAGGAGATACAATACAAGCGGTGAAAATATCAATTTCCAGATTCGCCTGAATGAAACAACGAATATCGTTGAGGTTGTTTATGGATCTTATACAATTTCTGGTTCGACTGTAAAGACTGCAGAAATTGGAATTAGAGGAACGACCAACGCCGATTACAACAATCGTTTAATCACCAGTGGTACGAATACGTGGAGTACAAGTTATGATGGAACTGCAAATAGTTCGACTTGTGATTTGAAAAACACATTGGTACCATCAAGCGGACAAACATACAAGTGGAATCCTTGTACAACTTTACCATCGGCTCCAACTGTTAGTGACGGTACGGCTTGTGGGTTATCGACGGTAACTTTGTCCGGAACAGCGGGAGCAGGAGGAACGGCTGTAAATTGGTACGATGCTTTGACAGCAGGAAACTTACTCTCGACCAGTTCATCATATACAACGTCTGCTTTTACTTCAACATCAAGTTCTACTTTTTATGCTGAGACATTCGATGCCTCAACAGGATGTTCAAGCAGTCCAAGAACAGCAGTGACTGCAACTTCGCTGCCAACAGTTATTTTCGACGATGGCACAGCATCAGTGACTGCACCAACAGCTTCACAGACATCTGTCTGTCCCGGTGGATCTTCTACATTAAGTATCAGTCCGGCAAGAAAATTTGTTAACACGCCGTCATCGGCGGTTTCCATTCCAGATAATAATTCAACCGGTGTCTCTTTACCTTTAACTGTTTCCGGATTGTCTACCTCAATCAATGGGACAACTGTTAAAATTGCTTACGTAAAGGTGAATATTACACACTCGCGAGTAGGTCAGTTGTCAATTACACTGATAGCACCGGATGCAACCACTTGTAATCTCTCAAGTAACAATGGTGGTAATAACGCCAATTATCAAAACACTTTTTTCAGAACCGGAGCTGCTACGAATGTAACCGCCGGTTCTGCGCCATTTAATGGCAGCTATGCTCCGGAGCAGGCTATGTCAGTATTCAACTCTAAAAATCCGAATGGTACCTGGACACTAAAAGTTGCCGATGGTACAAATAGTACGACAGGAACTATTTCCACCTGGGAAATTGCCTTTATTGATGGTAACGGGTTAACTTACCTCTGGTCAAACGGATCAACCTCTGTTTCGCCGACTGTTACGCCATCTACTACTACATCCTATTCAGTAACAGTAACCGCACCGGCAGGAAACTGTCAGGCCACAAGCGGAACAGTAACAGTAAACGCCGCTTTGCCTACAGCATACAATGTTACAGGTGGCGGTTCGTACTGTACCGGTGGATCAGGTTTTGCTGTTGGGCTCAGTAACTCCCAAACCGGAAATACCTATCAGTTATTATTGAACGGTGTAAACAGCGGATCTCCGGTTTCCGGAACAGGTTCGTCAATTACATTTGGAACGCAGACATCTGCGGGAAGCTATACTGTAGTAGCAACCAATACTGCCGGAGGTTGTACAAATACAATGAATGGCAGTGCAACGATAACAGTAAATAGCCTTCCAAATCAATTTTCAGTGACAGGCGGAGGTGCTTTTTGTTCCGGAGGCAGTGGAGTAGTGGTAGGGTTATCAGGGTCGGAAAATGGAGTTAACTACCAATTGAAAGCCGGAGCTTCAAACGCTGGTTCGCCGGTTGCCGGAACGAGTTCTTCGATTAGTTTTGGCAATCAGACTACCGTTGCTACATATACAGTTGTTGCTACAAATGCATCCACATCATGTAGTGCGACAATGATCGGTAGTGTTAGTGTAAGTACAAATCCATTGCCTACTGCTTATAACGTAAGCGGAGGTGGTTCGTACTGTAGCGGCGGTTCCGGTGTAACGGTCTCATTGAGTAACTCAACTTCGGGATTCAGTTATCAATTACAGCTTGACGGAGTAGATACAGGATCACCTGTTTCCGGTACGGGGTCTTCCCTTTCATTTGGCAACCAAACGTCAGCAGGAACATATACGGTAATTGCAACCAACCCCTCAACCGGTTGTACAAATTCAATGAACGGTAGTGCAGTTGTTACCATAAAACCTGTTCCTACGGCAAATGCCTCTGCAACAAATACACTCATCTGCGGTTCCGGAACAACCAGTCTCTCATCAAGCGGCTCTTCAAATTCAACGTCATTGCAGACACAAAGTGTTACTGTAAACACCGGTATTCCAAATGTTAGTTCTGCCGGAATTACTTCTACAATAACCATTTCAGGTGCGCCTGTTTCAATGGCATCAGTGACGAACATTTCTGTGAAAGTAAATATCACTCACGGAGATGATCAGGATATAGAAGTTTACCTCATTCGACCGGGCGGAACTATTTCAACCAGTTCAAATGGTTCGTACTTCAATACAATTAGTGCAGGGGGGTCAATTTGTTTAGTTGCTGATGCCGGAGGATCCGGAAATAACTTCACAAATACTGTATTCTCAGACGCAGCAAGCGGCACTGCCGTTGCGACCGGTTCCGCTCCTTTTACAAATACTTACAAACCGGAAAATTTATTTAGCACATTAACCGGTAATCCTAACGGAACATGGACCATCAAAGTACTAGATGATGCAAACAGTAGCAGCAGCGGTACATTTTTGAATTGGTCGTTGTCAATGGATTTATCGGATGGCGTAACTTATACGTGGACATCTTCGCCGGCCGGATTTAACTCATCTCTTCAAAATCCCGGTGTAGTTTCACCAAGTGTTTCTACCAATTATCTGGTTACGGTTGCTAACCCGACTAATGGTTGTTCTACTCAGGCTTCAGTTGCAGTTACAAAGGACCCGCTCCTGAATGCCTCTTGTGTTGTAACGACTTCTGAAAGTTGTGCCGGTGCAGGTGATGGTTCAATTACAGTAACCGCTAGTGGCGGAACTTCTCCTTATTCGAATGATGGTTTGTTTAGCGGCCTCACTGCAGGTACATATAGTTATACAGTTACCGATGATTTAGGTTGTCAGGCCTCTTGTTCTTCTACGATCAATGTTGTCGATAATGTATTCCCGACAATCAACTCTTGCCCTTCAAACATCTCATTAAACACTTCAGGTGCTTGTAATGCAATTGCAACCTGGACTGCTCCAACAGCTTCAGATAATTGTGCAGGCGTCACACTGACTTCCAACTACAATTCAGGAGATGCATTCCCGATCGGAACAACCACTGTAACATATACTGCAACTGACGCCTCAAACAATGTGTCAACATGCAGCTTTACGGTAACTGTTGCTGATAATGAAAATCCTGTGATCACTTGTCCTGCAAACATGTCGGTATCGGCAGATGCAGGTCAGTGCGGTGCAGTAGTGAACTTCGCAGTAAGTGCAACAGACAACTGTTCAGCTACGGTCGTTTCAACTCCTGCCAGCGGATCATTCTTCGCTCTTGGTACAACAACAGTAACCTCGACTGCAACAGATGCAAGTGGCAACACAACTTGTTCATTCGATGTAACAGTTTCAGATAACGAAAACCCTGTGATCACTTGCCCGCAAACATGTCGGTATCGGCAGATGCAGGTCAGTGCGGTGGTGGTGAACTTCGCAGTAAGTGCAACAGACAACTGTTCAGCAACAGTCGTTTCAACACCTGCCAGCGGATCATTCTTCGCTCTTGGTACAACCACGGTAACTTCGACTGCAACGGATGCAAGTGGTAACACTTCTACTTGTTCATTCGATGTAACAGTAACTGATAATGAATTCTGTAATCTCCGGTTGTTCTCCTGTATATCTGCCATCTGTTGGTTGCGGTTCTACTGCAACATGGTTGCTCCGACAGCATCTGATAATTGTGGAACACCAACCTGACTTCAAATTATAATTCCGGTGACTTCTTTAATATAGGTACAACAACAGTTCTTATACAGCAACTGATGCATCCGGTAATGTAACTACCTGCTCATTTGATGTAGTAATAACTGATAATGAAAATCGATCACTTGTCCTGCAAACATATCGGTATCGGCAGATGCAGGTCAGTGTGGTGCAGTGGTGAACTTCGCAGTATCAGCAACAGACAACTGTTCAGCAACATCGTTTCAACTCCTGCCAGCGGATCATTCTTCGTTTGGTACAACAACGGTAACTTCGACTGCAACGGATGCAAGTGGTAACACGGCAACTTGTTCATTCGACGTAACTGTAAGTGATAACGAAAATCCGGATCACTTGTCCTGCAAACATGTCAGTATCGGCAGATGCAGGTCATGCGGTGCAGTGGTGAACTTCGCAGTATCTGCAACAGACAACTGTTCAGCTACAGTCGTTTCAACCTGCCAGCGGATCATTCTTCGCTCTTGGTACAACAACAGTGACTTCAACTGCAACGGATGCAAGCGGTACACTGCTACTTGTTCATTCGATGTAACAGTTTCAGATAACGAAAATCCTGTGATCACTTGCCCTGCAAATATGTCGGTATCGGCAGATGCAGGTCAGTGCGGTGCAGTGGTGAACTTCGCAGTAAGTGCAACAGACAACTGTTCAGCAACAGTCGTTTCAACACCTGCCAGCGGATCATTCTTCGCTCTTGGTACAACCACGGTAACTTCGACTGCAACGGATGCAAGTGGTAACACTTCTACTTGTTCATTCGATGTAACAGTAACTGATAATGAATTCCCTGTAATCTCCGGTTGTTCTCCTGTCATCACTCTGGCGCCATCTGTTGGTTGCGGTTCTACTGCAACATGGATTGCTCCGACAGCATCTGATAATTGTGGAACACCAACCCTGACTTCAAATTATAATTCCGGTGACTTCTTTAATATAGGTACAACAACAGTTACTTATACAGCAACTGATGCATCCGGTAATGTAACTACCTGCTCATTTGATGTAGTAATAACTGATAATGAAAATCCTGTGATCACTTGTCCTGCAAACATATCGGTATCGGCAGATGCAGGTCAGTGTGGTGCAGTGGTGAACTTCGCAGTATCAGCAACAGACAACTGTTCAGCAACAGTCGTTTCAACTCCTGCCAGCGGATCATTCTTCGCTCTTGGTACAACAACGGTAACTTCGACTGCAACGGATGCAAGTGGTAATACTGCTACTTGTTCATTCGACGTAACAGTTTCAGATAACGAAAATCCTGTGATCACTTGCCCTGCAAACATGTCGGTATCGGCAGATGCAGGTCAGTGTGGTGCAGTGGTGAACTTCGCAGTAAGTGCAACAGACAATTGTTCAGCAACGGTCGTTTCAACACCTGCAAGCGGATCATTCTTCGCTCTTGGTACAACAACAGTAACCTCGACTGCAACAGATGCAAGTGGCAACACGGCAACTTGTTCATTCGATGTAACAGTTTCAGATAACGAAAACCCTGTGATCACTTGTCCTGCAAACATGTCGGTATCGGCAGATGCAGGTCAGTGTGGTGCAGTGGTGAACTTCGCAGTAAGTGCGACAGACAACTGTTCAGCAACAGTCGTTTCAACACCTGCAAGCGGAAGCTTCTTCTGCTCTGGGTACAACAACGGTAACTTCGACTGCAACGGACGCAAGTGGTAACACGGCGACTTGTTCATTCGACGTAACGGTCTTCTGATAACGAAAATCCTGTGATCACTTGTCCTGCAAACATATCGGTATCGGCGGATGCAGGTCAGTGCGGCGCAGTGGTTAATCAGCAACTGCTACTATCGATAATTGTTCGGCAAACGTGGTTTCTTCACCTGCGAGTGGTTCATTCTTCACTGTAGGTACAACAACAGTAACTTCAACAGCTACGGATGCTGCCGGTAATACTTCTACATGTACATTTGATGTAACAGTAACTGACGGTGAAAATCCTGTGATCTCTTGTCCTGCAAACATGTCGGTATCGGCGGATGCGGGTCAGTGCAGCCAGTGATACTTCAGTAACTGCAACTGATAATTGTTCAGCAAACGTGGTTCTTCACCAGGCAAGCGGTTCATTCTTCGCTGTAGGTACAACCACTGTAACTTCGACTGCGACAGATGCGGCGGGTAACTCAGTAAGCTGTTCATTCGATGTAACAGTAACTGACGGTGAAAACCCTGTAATCTCTTGCCCTGCTAACATGTCGGTATCGGCGGATGCAGGTCAGTGCGGAGCAGTGGTTAACTTCTCGGTAACTGCTACTGACAACTGTTCAGCAAGCGTAGTTTCATCTCCTGCAAGTGGATCATTCTTCACTGTAGGTGACAACAACAATAACTTCAACAGCTACTGATGCTGCCGGTAATACTTCTTCTTGTTCATTCTGATGTAACAGTGCAATCTGATGGTAGAAAATCCTGTGATCTCTTGCCCTGCAAATATGTCGGTATCGTCGGATGCAGGTCAGTGTGGCGCAGTGGCGTTAACTTCTCGGTAACTGCAACTGACAACTGTTCAGCAAACGTAGTTTCAGTTCCTGCAAGTGGTTCATTCTTCGCTGTAGGTACAACAACAGTAACTTCTACAGCTACTGATCGCTGCCGGAAATACATCTACTTGCTCATTCGATGTAACAGTAGCTGACGGTGAAAACCCTCGCGTGATCTCTTGCCCTGCTAACATGTCGGTATCGGCGGATGCGAGGTCAATGTGGCGCTGTAGTTAACTTCTCAGTAACTGCTACTGATAATTGTTCAGCAAACGTGGTTTCTTCACCAGCAAGCGGTTCATTCTTCTGCTGTAGAGAGTACAACCACTGTAACTTCGACTGCGACAGATGCGGCGGGTAACTCTCAGTAAGCTGTTCATTTGATGTAACAGTAACTGATGGTGAAACCGGTGATCTCTTGTCCTGCTAACATGTCGGTATCATCGGATGCAGGTCAATGTGGCGCAGTGGTTAACTTCTCGTGAACTGCAACTGACAACTGTTCAGCAAACGTAGTTTCATCTCCTGCAAGCGGTTCATTCTTCACTGTAGGAACAACAACCGTAACTTCTACAGCTACAGATGCTGCCGGTAAGCACTTCTACTTGTTCATTCAATGTAACAGTAACTGACAGTGAAAATCCTGTGATCTCTTGTCCTGCAAACATGTCGGTATCGGCGGATGCAGGTCAGTGTGGCGCAGTGGTTAACTTCTCGGTAACTGCAACTGACAACTGTTCAGCAAACGTAGTTTCAACTCCTGCCAGCGGATCATTCTTCGCTGTGGGAACAACAACCGTAACTTCAACAGCTACGGATGCTGCCGGTAATACTTCTACTTGTTCATTTGATGTAACAGTAACAGACGGTGAAAATCCTGTGATCTCTTGTCCTGCTAACATGTCGGTATCGGCGGATGCAGGTCAGTGTGGCGCGCAGTGGTTAACTCTCAGTAACTGCTACTGATAATTGTTCAGCAAACGTGGTTTCAACTCCTGCAAAGTGGATCATTCTTCACTGTAGGTACAACAACTGTAACTTCAACAGCTACGGATGCTGCCGGAAATACTTCTACTTGTTCATTCGATGTAACAGTAACAGACGGTGAAAACCCTGCTGATCTCTTGTCCTGCTAACATGTCGGTATCGGCGGATGCAGGTCAGTGCGGCGCAAGTGGTTTAATCAGTAACTGCTACTGATAATTGTTCGGCAAACGTGGTTTCTTCACCTGCGAGTGGTTCATTCTTCACTGTAGGTACAACAACAGTAACTTCAACAGCTACGGATGCTGCCGGTAATACTTCTACATGTACATTTGATGCGTAACAGTAACTGACGGTGAAAATCCCTGCGGATCCTGTCCTGCAAACATGTCGGTATCGGCGGATGCAGGTCAGTGCGGTGCAGTGGTGAACTTCTCAGTAACTGCAACTGATAATTGTTCAGCAAACGTGGTTTCTTCACCAGCAAGCGGTTCATTCTTCGCTGTAGGTACAACCACTGTAACTTCGACTGCGACAGATGCGGCGGGTAACTCAGTAAGCTGTTCATTCGATGTAACAGTAACTGACGGTGAAAACCCTGTAATCTCTTGCCCTGCTAACATGTCGGTATCGGCGGATGCAGGTCAGTGCGGAGCAGTGGTTAACTTCTCGGTAACTGCTACTGACAACTGTTCAGCAAGCGTAGTTTCATCTCCTGCAAGTGGATCATTCTTCACTGTAGGTACAACAACAGTAACTTCAACAGCTACTGATGCTGCCGGTAATACTTCTTCTTGTTCATTCGATGTAACAGTAACTGATGGTGAAAATCCTGTGATCTCTTGCCCTGCAAATATGTCGGTATCGTCGGATGCAGGTCAGTGTGGCGCAGTGGTTAACTTCTCGGTAACTGCAACTGACAACTGTTCAGCAAACGTAGTTTCAGTTCCTGCAAGTGGTTCATTCTTCGCTGTAGGTACAACAACAGTAACTTCTACAGCTACTGACGCTGCCGGAAATACATCTACTTGCTCATTCGATGTAACAGTAGCTGACGGTGAAAACCCTGTGATCTCTTGCCCTGCTAACATGTCGGTATCGGCGGATGCAGGTCAATGTGGCGCTGTAGTTAACTTCTCAGTAACTGCTACTGATAATTGTTCAGCAAACGTGGTTTCTTCACCAGCAAGCGGTTCATTCTTCGCTGTAGGTACAACCACTGTAACTTCGACTGCGACAGATGCGGCGGGTAACTCAGTAAGCTGTTCATTTGATGTAACAGTAACTGATGGTGAGAATCCGGTGATCTCTTGTCCTGCTAACATGTCGGTATCATCGGATGCAGGTCAATGTGGCGCAGTGGTTAACTTCTCGGTAACTGCAACTGACAACTGTTCAGCAAACGTAGTTTCATCTCCTGCAAGCGGTTCATTCTTCACTGTAGGAACAACAACCGTAACTTCTACAGCTACAGATGCTGCCGGTAATACTTCTACTTGTTCATTCAATGTAACAGTAACTGACGGTGAAAATCCTGTGATCTCTTGTCCTGCAAACATGTCGGTATCGGCGGATGCAGGTCAGTGTGGCGCAGTGGTTAACTTCTCGGTAACTGCAACTGACAACTGTTCAGCAAACGTAGTTTCTTCACCTGCGAGTGGATCGTACTTCACTGTAGGTACAACAACAGTAACTTCAACAGCTACGGATGCTGCCGGTAATACTTCTAATTGTTCATTCAATGTAACAGTAACTGACGGTGAAAATCCTGTGATCTCTTGTCCTGCTAACATGTCGGTATCGGCGGATGCAGGTCAGTGCGGTGCAGTGGTGAACTTCTCGGTAACTGCTACTGACAACTGTTCAGCAAGCGTAGTTTCTTCACCAGCAAGTGGTTCATTCTTCACTGTAGGTACAACAACAGTAACTTCAACAGCTACTGATGCTGCCGGTAATACTTCAACTTGTTCATTCGATGTAACAGTAACTGACGGTGAAAACCCTGTGATCTCCTGTCCTGCTAACATGTCGGTATCGGCGGATGCAGGTCAGTGCGGCGCAGTGGTCAACTTCTCGGTAACTGCAACTGACAACTGTTCGGCTACGGTCGTTTCAACTCCTGCCAGCGGATCATTCTTCGCTCTTGGTACAACGACGGTAACTTCAACTGCAACGGATGCCAGCGGTAACACTGCTACTTGTTCATTCGATGTAACGGTAACAGATAATGAATACCCTGTTATTTCAGGATGTCCGGGAAATATTACCTCTAACATTCCGGTGGTAAGCTGGACAGCTCCGGTTGCTACGGACAATTGCTCAGCTACCTTATCTTCGAACTACAATCCGGGTTCGACATTCCCGCTGGGAACAACGACTGTAACCTATACTGCAACTGATGCTGCGGGAAATCAAGCTACTTGCACATTTGATGTAACGGTAGTTAATCCTTCAACTGCTGCATCATCAATAAACAGCACGGCAGGATTGAATATCTGCAGTGGAACAACGACTATTCTTACTCCGATAGGAGGAACATTAGGCGGAGGTGCACAATGGGTATGGTATGCAAATGCATGCGGTGGCAGTCCGATTGGAACAGGGCCATCACTCACAGTAACTCCATCGGTTACGACAACTTATTATGTTCGTGCAGAAGATGCCTACTTTACTACTGCCTGTGCTTCAGTGACGATTACACTTACAACAGGTTTGCCTGGCGGTAATGTGAATATCGTTGGTGGTATTGCGAATGCATGTAACGGAACTACAGCAGTATTCTCAGTAAATAGTGTTCCGAACACAACAGCTTATGTATGGACAGCTCCTTCAGGAACGCTGATTAATGGTCAGTCGGGTACTGTAGCGGTAACAGATACTTTCGTAACTGTAAGCTTCGGTACATTGCCAATTGGCGTTTCAGGATATAACCTGTGTGTTTATGCATCAAATCCTTGCGGTTCAACACTCAGTAAATGTTCATGGGTACGTGGTCAGCTCAGTACTCCGACATTCTTCACAGCTCCTGCTGTAGTGTGTCTAAATACACCGGTAACCTTCTCTGTACAAACTCAATCAGGTGCTTCTGCCTATACATGGACTGCAACCGGTGGTGCAACCATCTCCGGTAACGGTAACCCAACGGTTACCATTACCTTCCCGAACGGTTTCACAACCGGTACTGTATCTGTGACAGCATCACTGCCATGTGGTAATCCAAGTCCGGCACGTTCAATTACGGTAACAAGTGCTCCGGCATTACCGGGTGCGATGTCAGGACCACAAGTAGTTTGTCCTGGTTCAACTCAGAACTACAGCATCGTTGCTGTGCCGGGAGCTTCAACTTACACATGGACTGTTCCTGCAGGCTGTACCTTCACAGGCAGCGGAACAAGCATCAGTGTTACATTCCCTGCAAACTTTGTATCAGGAAGCGTATGTGTAACAGCAGGAAGTTCTTGTGGTACAAACAGTGCTCAGCGTTGTAAATCAGTTTCAACAGGTAAGCTCCCGACTCCGGGTAACATTACAGGTGATCCTACAACCGGTGTTTGCGGTGCCTTGTATCAATACTCAATTCCTTCACTGGCAAATGCAACACTCGGTTATACATGGACAATTCCTGCCGGTGTAACGGTAGTTGGTCCGTCAAACAGCAACAGTATCACGCTGCAATTCCCAAGCAATTTCGTTTCAGGTACGCTTGCCGTACATGGTAACAACGATTGCGGAGCAGGATATGATCGTACGATTTCTGTATACGGTAATCCATCCACTCCTGGTGCTATCAGCGGTAACCAAAGTGTTTGTAACGGAAGCGTGGAACTCTATACATGGGCTCCGGTGCCGGGCGCAACTCAATACCAGGTATTCGCTCCTGTAGGCGCAACGATCCTCAGCGGTAACGTAACTACAAGCACGTTCACACTGATTCAGTGGGGTGCAACAGGTGGTAACGTAAGTATCAAAGCCGTGAATGGTTGTGGTGTTTCCGGAACACGCGTGCTGGCTTGTTCAATCACTTGCCGTATGTCGAATCTTAACACGAAAGAAGAAGTAGCAGCAGTAGAAGCTTATCCGAATCCGAACCATGGTCAATTCAAGGTAAGCATCGACAGCAAAGTGGAAAGAAAATATTCACTTTCACTCCTCGATCAGGCCGGCCGGGTGCTTCGTCAAATCGATGTGAATGCAACCGAAGGCCTCACCGTTCAGGAATTTGACCTCGATGGTATCGCAGCCGGAATGTACTTCCTCCGTGTTGAGTCACTTGGTCTTGAAACCATCAATAAGCAAATTGTTATTCAATAATCAGTAAAAATATTTCTTACGGGGAAAGGGTCTCGCAGATTTCGCGGGATCCTTTTTTTTGTAAGTAGTAATTGGTAAGTAGTAATTATAATTAGTAATTAGTAATTAGTAATTAGTAATTAGTAATTATGGGATTTTTGGAAATTTAGAATTCAGAATTCAGAATTCAGAATTCAGAATTGATCTCCCCAGGCCGCCAAACAATAATTCAAAAAAAATCTGCGCACATCTGCGTGAGTAATCTGCGAAATCTGCGTGAAATAAATTTCCTGTAATCAGTACCAAATTGGCTAGTGGTTTTCAGAATTCAGAATTCAGAATTCAGAATTACCTTCCGTGCAACTGCACAATATTCCCCATTTTTCCGAAACCTTTTCAACCTATTCAAGTAGATATTTATTACCCCGTACTACGGGTTGGATGTATCGAAAAATGAAAAAAATCAAGTTTGTAGGTTTTTTAGTAGTGGTCATTGTCGGTTTAATGTCGTCCTGCACGCCTTATAAACGGATTACAGTTTTTCAGGCCGGTAAGTATGACACGTTATTTCAGGCAGTCGACACAACCTACATGCCTATCATTGCCCCAGAATGACATCTCCGACATTTTTCATGAAGAAGACAGCCTGAAGCAGTAAAGATCAACGCGGCGAGAGTCAGATACACACATGTCTGGTGGCTAACGAGCTACCTGTCGATGTCTACGGGTGAAATGGTGCGATTTCTCTGGGGTTTCCGAAGAAGAAACAGGACTAACCTCTGCCGCAGCACGCGATACGGTTCACAGCCGAATGGCGAAATATCTGGTCAATCCTTCCGTTAAACTCAGCATCAGAAACTTTAAAGTAACAGTGATGGGTGAAGTCATACACCCCGGAATCTTTACGGTTCAAAATGAAAAACTGACATTGCCTGAAGCTATTGCTTTGGCCGGTGATTTCAGTATATATAGTGTGCGTAATGATGTCATGGTTATCCGCGACAGCGCCGGCTATAAAACCTACAATCACGTAGATCTTACGAATCGCGGTGTCTTCACTTCGAAATTCTATGCCCTTCATCCAAACGATATCGTTTATATAGCCCCTTCCAAGAAGAAGCGCTTCCAGGGAGAAAACTACTATCGTGTATATCCTCTTATTCTCAGTACGGTGACATTGGTGATTTCACTGGTACAAATCTTTAAACCATCAGGAAATTAATGTCTGCCGAAGAAACATACAACGGTAACGATTTTAACAACGAGTCAGAGAAGATTGATTTCAAGCAAATCTTTTTCGATTACTTCGTTAAATATTGGTATCTCTATGTAATGAGCCTGATCATCTGTTTGATGATCGGTTATTATTATGCCTGGTATGCCACACCTATTTATGGTGCCAGAGCTACGGTATTGATTAAACTTACCAAAGGCGGCACCGGACCCGGCGGAGTTCTGGATGACTTAAGCAGCTTTACCGACGACAGAAATATTCAGAATGAAATTGAAGTACTCAAGAGCCGTTCACTCATCAGTAAAACATTGAAGAGTCTTGAATTTGATATCTCGTATTTTCAGGTTGGAAATATGAAGATTCGAGAAATCTATCAGGACTGCCCTTTTAAAGTAATCGACGACTCACTCAAGTTCAAATCGCTCCCTTATCCGGTTCAGATTCATATCATCAACGATAAGAAGTTCCGTTTGACCTACAATAATCCGAAAACCAATGCTGAGTTTTCTCAAATCTATGCTTTCGGAGAATTGATTACGAATGACCTTGGTACCTTCAGAGTAGAAAAGAGGGGCTTTTTTAATTCCAAAGCTTTCAACAATCCGAAATACGAAAAAAGAAATTTCGAAGTCCGCTTTGCCAACGTTGAATCGCTCGTTGACCGTTACATCGATCAGTTAAATATTACCGTTCTTAGTAAGCAATCGTCAATTCTCTCTATTTATATAGAAGATAAAGTGCCTACAAAGGCCGTCGATTTCATTAATAAGCTCATCGAAATATGGATGCAAAGCAGCATTGAGCAGAAAAATGAGCTTGCCAGCAATTCATTGAAATTTATCGATGAACAAATTCTCCTCATTTCAGAGGATCTGAATAGTGTAGAGCAGGAATTCGAACGTTTCCGTTCTGAAAAAGGAATCACAGATGTAAGTACGGAAGCACAAGGCTATGTTGCCAGCGCGCGGGAATATGATATTCGTCTCTCTGAAATTGACCTTAAACTTAGCTTCCTCCAGTATCTGGAAAATTATGTGAAGGAAGATAAAAGCATCAGCGGTATGTCACCGGCAAGTATCGGTATTGATGATGCACTCTTGCTGAAACTCATCAGTCAGTTAAATGATCTGGAAAGTCAGAGAGAAATTCTCAAAGCCGGTGCGACGGAAGAGAATCCGAAAATTCAGGAGTTAAATCTGGCCATACTCAACACGAAGAATGACCTGATTGAAAATATCAAAAGTATAAAAGCCGGATTAACGGCTTCAAAAACTGAAGCAGCATCACAACTTAACCGTATCGAAGGTCGCATTACTATGTTGCCGGGTACTGAGCGTGTGATTGTAAATATCAAACGTCAGATGGAAGTGAAGGCTAATCTCTACACCTATCTGATGCAGAAACGTGCCGAGACAGCCATCATTCTGGCAAGTACAACTTCAGATAATCGTCAGATCGATAAAGCACACGCTACTTTTAATCCGATTCGTCCTGTTAAAAGTCAGATTTATACCATCGCTTTCTTCATTGGGCTCATTCTTCCGGTGGCATTCATTTACCTGAAGTCGATGTTGAATGATCGAATTCTGGATCGTAATGAGATTGAAAAGCTGACAAAAATTCCTGTCATCGGTATCATTGGTATGAGTGAATCTGAAAATGAATTCGTAATTCAGGAGAATACGAAATCATTCATCGCTGAAGCATTTCGTTCAATTCGTACCAATCTGCAATACTTTATCCGGAATCAGAATGAAGCGAAGACCTTCCTGGTCACGAGTTCGATTTCAGGCGAAGGAAAAAGTTTCTGTTCACTCAATCTCGCGGCCATATTTGCTCTCGGCGGCAAGAAAACAGTGCTTGTCGGATTCGACTTACGTAAACCAAAATCAATGTCGCATCTGAATCTCAAAGGAGAATTGGGTGTTACAAATTACCTGATCGGATCCAGCAATGAGAAGCAAATCATTCAGGCATCAGGTATTGCCAATCTGGATATCATTCTAACCGGACCAAAGCCTCCGAATCCATCCGAGTTGCTTTTGGGAGAAAGAGTAGACGAGCTTTTTGCTTATCTGAAACAAAACTACGAGTACATTATTCTCGACTCGCCGCCACTGGGGTTGATATCCGATCCATTGATTCTTGCCAAATATTCTCAGGCCGTTATTTATATCGTTCGTCAGAATTTCACACGTCGTCTGCACATGGAAATTCTAAATAAGATTTCCCGTGAAGGTCGAATTCGTAACATCGGTATTATCCTGAACGCCGTTCAGAAGAAAACGATGCCTTATGGTTATGGTTACGGCTACGGTTATGGTTACGGATATGGCTACGGTTACGGAAAAGCGACGCAGGGATATTACGAAGATATTCTCGATGAGAAGAAGTCGAAGTCGTGGCTGAAGAAAATTAAAAAGAAGAAGGATAAATAGTCGTCGTGAAAAAAGTAGCGATACTGCAGTCCAATTACATCCCCTGGAAAGGCTATTTCGACATTATACGCCGCGTAGATGAATTTATATTCTACGACGAAGTTCAATACACAAAAAACGACTGGCGTAATCGTAATCGGATTAAAACACCGCAGGGTCCGCAATGGCTGACGATTGCCGTGCGTCAAAATAATCTGTCACAGAAAATTTCCGAAACACTCGTTACGCAGACCAATTGGGCAGAAAAGCACTGGAAGACGCTTTCGCTTAATTATCGCAAAGCGCCTTTTTACAATGAGTATTCCGGAATTTTTGAGAAGTTCTACCTGGGAGTCACTACACTTAATCTTAGTGAAATTAACCGTTCGGCAATCGAACTAATTAATTCAATTCTGGGTATAAATACAAAATTGTCCAATTCATCGGATTATGGTTTGATCGAAGGGAAGAATGAACGTCTCGTCGATCTTGTAAAAAAGGCCGGAGGAAATTATTATCTCAGTGGTCCATCTGCAAAATCATATATCGATGAAAAGGTTTTCAATGATGCAGGCATTGAAGTAGGCTGGATGTCATATGCAGGTTATCCCGAATACCCTCAATTGTTCCCGCCTTTTGAACATGCTGTCAGTGTCATTGATCTGATCTTTAATACCGGCCCTGAAGCTCTAAGGTATTTTAAACAGTCATGAAGAAAATAAGTGTAGTCACCACGATGTATTATTCGGCAGCTTACCTGCCCGAATTTTATCGTCGTACCCGCGCCGCCATAGAAAAACTCGGTGCCGACTACGAATTTATTTTCGTCAACGACGGTTCTCCTGATAATTCACTCGATGTTGCTCTGAATATCAGGGAGGAAAATCCGAAAGTGAGCGTTGTGGAATTGTCACGCAACTTCGGGCATCACAAAGCGATCATGGCCGGCTTACGGGAGGCGAAAGGCGATTACGTTTTCCTGATCGATTGTGATCTGGAAGAAGAGCCGGAACTCGTCACGGATTTTTACGCACAGATGCAGAAGAACAATACCGATGTGGTATTTGGAATTCAGCAGGAGAGGAAGGGCAAATGGCGCGAGCGCATTACCGGACAAATTTTTTATAAAGTCTTCAATCATTTCGCTGATCGCCCGATTCCGGAAAACATCATCATGGCCAGACTGATGACGAAAAATTATGTCGATCAGTTGGTGCAGTACGATGAAAAGGAATTCTTTCTCGGGGCAACATTTATGGAAGTCGGCTTTCGTCAGGAGTCGGTTGTTGTTAACAAAAAGGACAAAGGTTCTACAACCTACAATCTGAGCCGGAAGGTTGCTCTGATGGTTAATGCCATCACTTCCACATCAAACAAACCGCTGATTTATGTCTTCTACTTCGGTGCGCTGATTAGTTTTGTTTCTTTTGCATTCATCATAGGTCTTTTAATCCGGCATTTTTTCTTTACCAAACTCATGACCGGATGGCCGTCGCTGATTGTTTCGATCTGGTTTTTGAGCGGATTAATCATTCTTTGTATTGGATTATTGGGCATTTACATGTCCAAAATCTATATGGAAACGAAACACCGCCCTACGGTGATCGTTAGAAAGAAGTACGAATCCCGCTAATGGATCAAAAGCACATCCAGGAGTCTATTTCTTATTATCAGGAAAAAATCAAAAAATTCGGCAGTAGTGCCGAAGGAATGGATTGGAAAAATGCAGATACGCAGTATTTGCGTTTCGACATTTTATCCCGTTACATTGATTTTTCCCGGAAGCCGTCTGTTCTCGATGTTGGCTGTGGCAATGGGGAGTTTCTCAACTATTGCCGTTCCCGAAATCTGGATTTGAATTACTATGGTGTTGATGCCGTTCCTGAAATGGCAGCTATGGTGAACGACCGCTTTGGAATGGGCACAGCAGAGTGTTGCGAATTCCTTTCCTGGCAAACCAACCGGAAGTTTGACTTCGTTATCGCTTCCGGAACATTCAATGCAAAGCTGAATACTACGGAAGAGGTATGGCAAAACTATTTTCATGACAACATCCGCAAAATGTTTTCATTGGCTTTAACCGGAGTGGTGTTCAACTGCATGACATCTTTTGTGGATTATCGTTACGACAGATTGTACTATCCTACGGTACAGGAATTGTCAGAATTAGCCGTGAAAGAATTATCAAGACGATTTGTGATCGATCATTCGTATCCATTGTACGAAATGACGATGGCCATATACAGTTTACCGAATGCGTAATTTAATCATTGTTGGAACGGGCGATTATGCCCTGGTAGCGTATCAGTTCTTTCTGAAAGAAGGGAAGTATCGTGTGATTGGTTTTGCGGAAGAACGTCCGTTTCACGCAAAGCGGAAAGTGGAAGGTTTGCCGAATTTGTATTTTGAAGAATTGGAATTCAAAGCTCCGCCTGATGACACAACGCTTTTCATTGCCATCGGGCCAAATAAAGTGAATTCAGTTCGTCAGCGAATCTATGAGTTGGCAAAATCAAAAGGATATTCATTCGCCAAATACATCAGCCCGGAAGCTTCAGTGTGGGATGCCAATGCCATCGGAGAAAATTCATGCATTTTCCCACGGAGTGTAGTGGAGCCATTTGCCACTGTCGGCAATAACAGTGTTTTATGGTCAGGCGCCATTGTAGCGCATCATTCTTCAGTAGCTGATCATTGTTTTTTGGCACCCGGTGCATGCATTAGCGGGCGTACCACCATCGGTGCAAATACTTTTATCGGAATCAATGCGACGGTGCGTGATAATCTTAAGATTGGAGAGCGTGTTATCATAGGCGGTGGCGCAGTGATAAAGAAAGATTGTGAAAACGACGGAGTGTATTCAGCACCGGGAACCGGATTGTACAACAAGGATAGTTTCAACACGAAAGTCTGAAAAGATGAATATTTTCAAATCCTATCATTCGCTCATCGGCCGGTTGTACGACAAGAAAATTGACGCAACCGGTTTGGCGCTTTTCAGAATTGCTTATTTCATCGACTTATTCTGCGAAGTGTCACGATTGTTTCGCTTCCGCCATCTGTTGTTTGAAAACATTGCCGGAATGGAGCACAATTCGCTCGCTGTATCCTTCATCCTCATCGCATGGATGATAGTTATTGGATTCTTAACTATCGGAATGTTCACACGGTTCTCAGCCGTGCTCAACTATATTTTCGGTGTCATCATCCTGGCAAAAGCGGATTACTATGCTTACCACATGTATTACGTTTTTTGCGGAATGAATCTTCTCATTTTATTTTTGCCTGTCAGTCGTGTGCTTTCGATTGATCGTCTTTTCGGGAAGTTGAAATATTCCAATACGCGTTTCCAGTACGAGCCGACAACCAAAGTTACTGCTCTTGCTTATCTGGTACCTGTAATGGTCGGCATTGCATTCGTGTATTTCGATTCCATTTTTTACAAATTTGTTTCATGGTATTGGCTACATGGATTAGGAATGTGGCTTCCGTCGTCGTTGCCTTTTGTAACGATATCGGATACATCTTTTGTGCTTAACAGCGAGTATCTGATGAAATTCATCGGTTATCTCACACTCGTCTTCGAATTCGTTTTCCTGTTTTTCTTCTTCCGCAGAAAATGGAGAGTTCCGCTATTGATAGTTGGAGTAGGACTGCACCTTGGAATCTTAATTGAATTCCCGATTCCGTTTTTTGCAATTGGAGTTGTGGGCCTTTATCTGCTCCTGGTTCCGGTAAAATTCTGGGGAAAATTCAATGTCACATCGCCTCCTGTATTCCGCTTTTATTACGATGCGGAATGTCCGCTTTGTGTGAGAACTAAAATTGTAGTCGGACATTTTGATCTTTTCAAAAGAATAGATTTTGTAAGAGTACAGTCTGCGTTTGGAAATGATGATCGGATCAAAAGCATATCTTACGACGATCTCTTAAACGATATTCACGGTGTCGACAGAAATGGGAAGATCCACAAGGGATTTTACGCCTACCGTGCCGCTCTCTCAGCGATGATTTGGGCAAAACCAATTTCATGGTTGCTGTACATTCCGGGTGTCACTCATCTCGGCAAAATTGTGTACGGGTTTATTGCCCGTAATCGCGTCACTGAAAGATGTACGGAAGAAACCTGTGGCTATACACCACCTGTAATTCCGGGTCCGGAATCGGAGATGAAATTGTTACACACGTTTTCTCTGCGTGATCTGAAAGTAAGCGGACTCGCGTGGATGATTGCTATACTTACTATTCTTCAGATTTCAGTTTCGCTGAATGGTTCACTTCTGAGAAGAGTGCGACGATATGGGCCATTGAAGGAGACTTTCGTCGACAAAGGACTCACATGGTATTCTTCAAAAGTCAAAAGTGTCGCAAAACCTTATCTGGGAATTACCAATCATCCGGTGTTTATGGATTATCACTTCAAAGGGTATAACCATATCGTTAGCGTAGTTTATGACGGTCCGGATGGTAAGAAATTTTTACCGATCATTGACGTCAACGGTCAGCCGGGAGAATATTTGCTTGGGCCGACTTTCGTCAACTGGACTTTCCGTGTTAATAATGCCATTGCAGATACAACTAAAATTTCTGAAGGAATAAAGAGTTACTCCGCTTTCTGGGCATATGAACATCATTTGCCATTACGTGATTTGCATTTCTGGGTGATGGTCAAAAAGATTGACGATTACACAGGATGGCAAAAGGATTTTCTAAAAAATCAAATGGCTAAACCGTGGAATGTAGCCGGTGAAGCAGAGTGGAAGGATGGAGTGTTTCATTCTAAGTTAAAGGATATTGAAAAAATGTAATTATGATTCCGTTTAATAAACCATTTCTAACCGGTAAGGAGACGGCCTACATTAAGCAGGCAGTTGAATCAGGAAAAATTTCGGGCGACGGAATTTTCACTAAGAAGTGCCATGCCTTTTTCGAATCGAAATACGGATTCAGAAAAGCATTACTCACCACTTCCTGTACCGATGCTTTGGAGATGGCAGCTCTTCTGCTCAATATTCAGCCCGGAGATGAAGTGATAGCACCCAGCTATACATTCGTTTCAACGGTGAATGCATTTGTTTTACGCGGAGCCAATATCATTTTCGCAGATAGCAGCAAGGATAGTCCGAACATCGATGTCACAAAAATCGAAAGTCTGATAACTCCTCGTACGAAAGCAATTGTGCCAGTTCATTACGCCGGTATTGCCTGCGACATGGATGCAATCATGGACATTGCAAAGCGCCACAATCTCTATGTAGTTGAAGATGCAGCGCAGTGTATTGATGCCTACTACAAAGGTCGCCCCCTTGGTTCCATCGGACATCTTTCGGCTTTCTCTTTTCACGAAACGAAAAATATTATTTCCGGCGAAGGTGGAATGTTAGTGATCAATGATCCTTCATTTATCAATCGTGCAGAAATTATCCGTGAAAAAGGAACCAATCGTTCCGCATTTTTCAGAGGAGAAATTGATAAATACGGTTGGGTTGATATTGGATCTTCATTTCTTCCGTCAGAAGTTATTGCCGCCTTCCTTTATGCTCAATTGGAAAATCTGAGTAAAATTCAGGCAAAGAGAATGTTTGCCTGGGAAACGTACCATGAGCAATTAAAGCCGCTGGCTGCAAAAGGGTATTTTGAAATGCCTTTCATTCCGCCATATGCTACCAATAATGCACATATCTATTACATTGTTTGCAAGAACCCGAAGGACAGAGAAGGAATAATTTCAGCTTTGAAAAAAGAGGAAATTTATGCAGTCTTTCATTATCTCTCATTGCATAAAAGCGTTTACTATCAGGAAAAGCACAGAGGCGAAGAATTGCCGAATGCCGATCATTTCTCTGACTGCCTGATTCGATTGCCGATGTACTATGATTTGAGTGAACGTGATATCATGCAGGTAGTAAAAGTGATTAAAAAATATTTCAACGGAAGCGCGCAATGATACAATCGCCGGTGAAAGCCCTCATGGTAACATTGTTCGTTCTCTTCCTGGGATACGGCTTGTTTCTGCCACACTATCCTGTAGTCAATGCCGATGAGTTGTGGGAGACATCGCGTGGTTATTATCTCAAAACGCATCATCGTCCGGGAGAGCCGCTTCTGCCGGAGTCGGTAGCACCATTCTATTCTTCCATCGGAAATATGGGTTGGAAGAGCTGGTGCATTCTCACTGTGAAAACAGGAACCTTTGCAGCGATGATGACGGTTTTGCCGGTTGATGAATTGTCTGCCATGCGTTACGGAATGTTTTTCTGGAGCTTGCTTTTTCTCTTCCTGACGTATCTTCTGGCAAGAAAACTGAAGGTTGAAAAGTGGCCTTCTATGCTGGCCGTTGCGCTGATGCTCTTTGTTCCCGACTTCTTTGCACAGATTCATCGAGAGCGTTCCGAAATTCTTATCGGAGCCTGCCTGCTGGCGGGCTTGTTGCTTTTTCTAAAGGGACGAGATTCGGAGAAGAAAAGTGAAAAATTACTCTGGTATTTCATCGCCGGACTTTTTTCCTGGATGCCATCGTTGTTGATTCATCCTTCTGCCATTCTAATCCCCGGCGTAATTGGTGTATTGTATTTGGTCTATGAGCGCAAGAATTTGTTTTCATTTCAAACCATCATACTCGGGATTGGACTTGCAGGCGGCGCCATTTTCTTTCTTTACATCATGAATGCAATGAAAGAATACGCCATTGCAGCCGGCGGAGGAAATTATTTTCAATATCAGGGTCCGCCGATATTGATGAAAGGCTGGAAGTATCTGATCTCTTTGCCTTATGCATTTTACAATCGCTTTCTGCCGGCGAATATTCTTTCGCGTCCGGTGTCTTTTGTTTTTTATGCTTTCGCATTTGTTCTGATTCTTCTTGGACTGAAGAAAAAGAACAATTTCTTTACCGGTGAAATGCTCACGATCGGCGGGGTAAGTATTCTGGTTTCACTCGCTGTTCTTTATTTGCTCTCCGGAAGTTTTGGAAATTATAACGTCATCATTCTTCCATTCGTGACGATTTTTATTGCGGAGCGACTTTCAAATTGGAATGTGCCTTCGCAACAAAAGACATGGATTCCTGTAGCTGTTCTTCTCCTGCTTTTCTTCTCCAATATTCCCGGCTTTGCGGAAGATGGGAGAAATGCAAAAGAATACAGCCGCCTGACATCGCGAGTGCAGGAAAAAGTAGATCGTAACTCTCCGATACTTGGTTTGGCATTATACTACAATCCTTTTAAGGACAATACTTATTACTCAAATAGCTGGTTCAATCCATATGCGGGAAGAATTGAACAATCGTTCGACGATGCCGTGAAGGTTCTCGGAGTGAAATATGTCATCGTTGACGATGCATTTGTAGGTCGTGCATTACTGGACAGAGGAAGAGGGTGGACCGATTCAATGTTTGTTACCCTTCAAACAAAGGGAGAAGTGGTGGATTCATTTCCTGCAAATTATTTTGTCGGTAATCGCGTTCCGGCGCCTTCGTTCTTTCCGGATTACTGGAGATACGATGGGCAGGAAAAGGCTCATATTCGTCTTGTGAAAATATATCATCTGAAAGACTGATGTTCGGATTAAAGAAAAGACTCGACTCACAAAGTAAACTGCTGATAAAAAACAGCGGGTGGGTATTCTTTTCCAATTTTTTCAGCACAGGTCTGGCTTTTCTTCGCTCAGTAATTATTGCCCGTGGTCTTGGTCCGGGGATCTTCGGTACTTATGCAATAGTTGTTTCATTCGTTGGCCTGGTTCAGGAGTTTTTAAATCTGAATGTCGGAACAGCTGTGATTAAATTTGGTGCAGCTTACCACAGCGAAAATCGGAACGATAAATTACTTGCTCTAACCAAAGGTAGTGTCTACGTCAGTTTGATAATGGCGTTGATATCTGTAATAGTAATTGCACTGCTGAGTTTCTTTTCATATTCATCATTCATCGATCAACCGGATCTGGAGTGGTTCATTATTGCATATGCTTTTGCGGCAAGTATTACCTATGTAAATTCCATCAGTAAAGGATTGCTGAGGCTATACTACAAATTCCGCATCAGCTCGATCATTCAAATGATCATGGATGTCATAGAAACAGGAGCCATTGCTATTGCAGTGTTCTTTTATCCGAAAGATTTAAATGTTTTTTTCGTTGCCATTATCATCACACGATTCCTCAACGGGTTTATCTGCAATCTGATGTCGTATTATGAATTACGGCATGAGTTAAATCCGTATATAAATACTCCCGTGAAAATTCTGGAGCCTGAGAAAAAAAGCATTTTCGGATTTGTATTCGGAAATTCACTGGGAAATTCTCTGAAGACGGTCATCAGTCAAGGCGATGTATTGTTACTCGGGATTCTTTCCAATGCCTCGCAGGTCGGCTTTTATTCAGTGGCAAAGAAGCTCGCTTATTCCATTCTCACGCTAACTGATCCGTTGGTACAGTCAATCTATCCGCAGCTTTCCAGGTTGGTAGCAGAGCGGAAGTACGGAGAAGTCAGGCAGATGCTGGTAAAAATCACCACGCTGGCCATGATTCCCGGATTAGTCTTTCTGTTGATCACTTTTTTCCTTAACCATTGGATCATTGTAACCGTATACGGGCCGGAGTACGAGCCGGCATCGGCTGCATTTTACTATTTCCTAATTGGAGCGGTACTTAGTTCCGCTACCTTCTGGACGTTGCCATTGGTGCAGAGTCTGGGCATTGTGAGAGTCAGGATAAAAGTATACGTGCTGACAATACTACTCGGATCGCTGCTGGCCTGGTGGCTGGTTCCAACGATGCAGAACGCCGGAATGTCGCTCGCACTGCTGATTACGAATATTCTCAATATGGTCATCTTCATTTATGTTGCCGATAATCGTCTGCGTTCAGCCGATAGAATCGCACATGAAGAAGACCCGTTAGCAAAATGAAAGTATGATTGTACAGTTCAAAAAAACTTCGTTCATCGGACATCCGTTTGCCATGATGAATTTTATGATGGGGAAGAAGGAAATGCTGCACGATGTAATGATGTTACGTGCTGCTGAAATTTTAATGGGCGAAAAGTACAATCGTAGCGAAGCACAGAGATATATCAATGAAATTCACTCCGGCGATTTTGTGCCGATGAATCGAATCGAAGGCGTCACTCTTCCGGGAAATCGTCCTGATCATCTCTTCGGAAAATTTCTCTACTTCATCATTCGCTGCTTCAAGCCGCAGGTCATGATTGAAACCGGTGTTGCCCACGGAGTTTCTTCATGGACGATATTAAATGCCATTCATAAAAACGGAGGAGGAAAGTTGTACTCTATCGATCTTCCGAATCTCGATTTGAAAAGTTACAATCCGCAGAATATTTCTCAGCAAAGCGGTTGGGTTGTTCCCGATACTCTGAGAAAATACTGGGAGCTGCAATTAGGCTCAGCAAAAGAATTACTGCCTGCACTCGTCGGCAAGCTCAATAACATCGACGTTTTCTTCCACGACAGCGATCACAGCTATGAACACATGATGTTCGAGTTCAATTGCGTTTATCCCAAACTCAAAAAGTCAGGACTCATCATCTCCGACGACGTCCACAAAAACACATCCTTCGCCGAATTCACCACCGCCCACAAAATGTCCGGCTTCCAGTTCCTTACCAAAGGCGGAGCAGCAGTTAAAGTGGGAGAGTAGTGGCTTGGTGGTATAAGGTTATGATCGGGCATTTTTAAAATTCTGAATTCTGAATTCTGAATTCTGAATTCTGAATTCTGAATTGATCCCATTGGTCTAAAGGAGGGGCAGAAATTAAAGTTGGAGAGTAGTTGCCTGATGGTCTAATTGCATGGCCGGGCCTTTTTTATTAAAAATTCAGAATTCAGAATTCAGAATTCAGAATTTCCCCCTGTTTATAAGACAAGTTTGGTAGTCCCCTCGTAACCCATCATCCCAAAATTGAGTAAAATACCCCATGCTACCCATTTACCAGCCGTGGCTTCCGGCCTCTTGTCTGAAGTATGCACACGATGCATTGGATTCAACCTGGATCTCTTCGCAAGGCGTTTATATTGATAAAGCAAAGGACAAGCTGAAAGAAATTCTCGGCAGCCGGTATATTGTATTAGTCAATAACGGTACGTGCGCTACGCACATGCTTGCATTGGGTTTGAAGTTTCGTTATCCGAATCTCAAAAAAATTATCGTTCCCAATAACGTTTATGTTGCTGCATGGAATAGTTTTCTTTTCAGCGGTGGTTTTGAATTTGAAGTGATCGATGCCCGATTGGATACATGGAATATTGATCATTCAAAAATTCAGGGAACAGGTAAAGACACGGCTTTGCTGGTTGTCCATAATCTTGGAAACATCATCAACGTTCCTGCGCTGAAGAAAAAATATCCGGATCTTCTCATTGTGGAAGATAATTGTGAAGGTTTGTTCGGAAAGTATGACGGGAAATATTCAGGCACGGCATCGTTAATGGCATCGCTTTCTTTCTTCGGAAATAAAACCATTACCAGTGGTGAAGGCGGAGCAATACTGACGCAGGACGAAGATCTGTTTGAATACCTGAATTCGGTTCGCGGACAAGGTCAATCCAGTGTGCGTTATGTGCACGATAAGCTTGGTTACAATTACCGGATGACAAACATTCAGGCTGCACTTCTCTACGGTCAGCTCGAAATGCTCGATGAAATCCGTTCCAGAAAGGCAGAAGTATTCGCTTTATACAAAAAGGAATTAGAGAGCGCTGAAGAAATCCGTTTCAGGAAATTGAAGCCGGCACTGAACATGCGCAATGGATGTTCGCCGTTCGCTTCGATGGATTTGATCTGAATCGTAAACGAATGCTCGAGCTTTTCCTTTTCGAAAATAATATTGAAACGCGGCCGATGTTTTACAGCATCAATCAGCATGCTCACCTGAAATCAGTCAAGAGCGATAATACAGTGGCTGATCAGCTGAATCATCAGTGCCTCATTCTGCCGAGTTTCCCTGAGCTGACGCGCAGTCAGATTCTCACGGTGACGCGAAAAATAAAAGACTTCCTTCGTACAAAATAAGCATCAATGAGTATCGTCAAAGAAAAACCGGTAATTCTGACCGCAGCCGACAAAGCCGCGTGGGATGCCTGTTTCAATTCTTTGCCGGCCGCTCTTCGTGATATCAATTACAGTTACGATTATCACATGATGTATCAGAGTAACGGTGACGGAGAAATTCGTCTCTTCTATTATGAGCGAGACAAAGAAAAATTCTTCTATCCGTATCTGCAGCGAAGAATTTTTGTCGGAGGAAATGCTTCTCCGTACAACGACATTGAATCAGCCTACGGTTATACCGGACCGCTCAGTACAACTACAGATGATAATTTCCTGCGTGAAGCGGATGAAGAATTTCGTCGTCATTGCAAGGAAGAAAATATTGTCACCGAGTTTATTCGCTTCAATCCTTTGCTGTCAAATGAAACAGTCTTTCACAGCAGCGAAACGATGGATGTGATTCCACTCCGCGACTATGTGACCGTTGAACTCACCAGCAGTGCTGAGGAATTATTCCTCGGTTTCAGTCCGCAGAACAGAAATAAAATCCGCAAAGCCGAAAAAACCGGTGTTCAGATTCGTTTTGATAGGGAAGCAACTGACTTCGATTCTTTCGTGTCAATTTACCTTGAAAATATGCGTCGCCTCAATGCGGCTAAAATGTACTTTTTCTCTGATTCGTTTTTTAAATCATTGAAGCAACTCGTGCAGCAAAACGGAACATTCTGTACAGCTATGCTCGATGGAAAAATTATTGGTGCAACCGTGTTTCTTCGGGGAGAAACAATTGCACATTATTTCCTTTCATCAGCCGATGAAGAAGGAAAAAAGAACGCCGTGAGTAATCTCATGCTTCATCACGGCATTCAATGGGCAAAGAAGCAGGGTCTGGAACAAATGCACCTCGGGGGAGGAGTAACCGGCGCGGCCGACGATCCGCTGCTGGTATTTAAACAGAATTTTTCCGAAAAGACTGTCAGGTACTGTATCGGAAAGAGAATTCACAACAGCAGAGTGTACGAAGCTCTGATTAAACAGTGGGAAGAACAATATCCCGACAAAGCAGTGCAATACAAACCAATTCTTCAGCGTTACAGGCTCACAAAGGAGGACATGCAATGAGTACAAGTGAAACAATCCGACTGCGTGCATTAACGCTGGAAGATGCCCGTCATACCTGGAAGTGGAGAAATCAGGACGAAGTCAGAAATGATTTTTCCGGTCACCCTTTTCCTGTCAGCTATGAAGAAGAGCTCGACTGGTATGAAAAGAATTGCAAAGTAAATTTTCCGAATACTTCTTTCGGTGTGGAAACGCTTGCCGGAAATCAATTAGTAGGGATGACATTTTTGAAGAACATCAATCTCATTCATCGTCATGCCGAATTCGCCATTCTCATCGATGCAGCGCAGAAGGGGAAAGGCTATGGCAAGGAAGCATGCTATAAAACTGTTCAGTTTGCCTTTGAAAATCTAGGGCTGAATCGCGTATATCTTAAAGTCAGAAAAGAAAATATTGCTGCGATTCGCATTTATGAAAATTGCGGGTTCAAAATTGAGGGAACATTGAGAGAAGATGTATATAAGCAAGGCAAATTTTCAGACCAGCTATTTATGGCCGTTCTTGCAGCAGAATTCCCGGGTAACCGGAAATAATGATTTTGAATGAACGATCAGCAGCCGAAACGCTTTTATATTCTCTCGCCTTTTTGTCTTCTCCGGCCGACAACCAACCGTATTTTTGACATGCGTATGTGCGACGCTCTCGCCGGAAACGGTGCTGAAGTCGAAATCATTTATCCGTATGTGTGGATGAAAGACAATATTCGCCGGTCGGAAATACCTTCTTCCTACGCAGTAGAAAATTCTTTCCGGGCAACGATGCAATTTACACCGTTGTGGGAAAACACACCGGCAATTTTGGCATTTATCATCATGATGATGGCCTCAACGATCACTGCACTTCGGATTGTGCTTGTTCAGTTATTTAGCCGTCAACCTGCCGTTGTCTGGACACGCGACTCAAAATCTTTGTATCCTGTACTTTTGTTGAAGAAAATATTCGGCAAATCACTTCGGCTGACGATCATCTTCGCCGCTGCAGAAGTCACGAAGCGTAAAATGTTCCGCTATGCCATTTCAAATTCTGACGGAGTTTTCGCCGGTGTAACAACCACTCGCGAAGCAATTCGGAAAGTGGTAAATATTCCCGATGAAAAGTTCATGCTTTCATTGGCTCCCGTTCCCGAATATAAAAATGATTGCAGCAGGGAAGAAGCGAGAAAGAAAATCAACTATACTTCAGAAAAGCCATTGATTGTATACACCGGGAAATTGGGTTTGGATGTAAATGAATTGAAATATATTCTTCAGGCTGCTGCTCTTGTTCCTGAGGCAGAATTTATATTCACCGGCGGCAGAGCAAGCGCTGTTGAAGCGGTAAAGAAATACTGTGCTGAACTTGGTGCAATAAATTGTCATTTCACCGGCTTCTTCAACGAATCTTCTGCTGTCAGAAATTACCAGCTTGCTGCTGACATCCTTGTAAGCTATTACACAGCCAAAGATCACATGATTGAATTCAATTATCCTCAAAAGGTAAATGAATACATGTCGACCGGTAACGTCATCATCACCCCAGACTTCCCCGCTACACAAGACGTTCTAAATTCAAACAACGTCTTCTTCGTACAGCCGGATTCCCCCGAAGCTTTAGCAAATGGTCTGAAACATCTCCTCCAAAACGCGGATCTTCGCACCCAATTAGCCCAACAAGCACTAAAAGACATCCAACCACTCAGCTTCAAAAGCAAAACAAGAGAGTTGATGGAGTTTGCAAGTAAGCTCGGCGAGGGAAATTGAATATTGAATATTGAATATTGAATATTGAATATTTGACCTAGCCTGAAATAGGTTGACTTTTTCAATGGTTGATATTACTATAGTTTTTTCTTTTTTGCTACTTTTTTCTTTTTTGTTAATAACAGGCGATTCTGTTAGTATCGGATGTTTCCATTTAAATATCCTTAATTTGGGGCGTTCTTTCACTGGTAAATTGTTGATACTTTGTTCGTATTGAGCAGGCGTTAGCATACCCAATTCTCTATGGGGTCTTTGGTGATTATAAAGATATCTAATGGATTTTATTTGACTTTTTAAATTTACTTCTGTTAGTTCCTTCTCGAAAAGGTATTCATACTTGAGGGTGCCTGTACTCGCTCAACATAGGCATTTTCCTGTGGCAACTTACACATACTTGGTCTTAGCTTATGCTCTCCAACTATCTTTTACTAAGTCACTAATGTACTGAGTACCCCTGTCAGTATGAAAGATACATCCTTTCACAGATTGATTTTTTTCGCTCTGCAACTGCTTCTAACAACGCCCTTCCGGTCTGTATTGCTTCAAGCGAACAGGAAGTGTACAGCGATAGTAAATAGCGGAATAAATATCGATAATACTGACACCGTAGTAATTTTTACCCTCTACAGGCAGGTAAAAAATATCCGATTGCCATGCTTGATTTATTCCATTAATGATTGACCCCTCCAGTAAATTCGGATACACTTCAACCCTTTGTGACCAGGTCGTCTTGATAGTGTTTCGTTTTATCTTTACTTTAAAACCACTATCAAATCCTATCTGCTCAAAATATCTCGCCCAAGCGGGATCGAATCTTGAGCCATAACGTACATCTTACGGCAACTCATCCGTTTGTGGTCTTTTCGGATTACCTGACATGCATCAATGACCTGCTCTCTCACCATTCTCATGTATTGTTTCCTCCGGCGATACTTTAACAAGGATTGCTTGAAGATTTAACCCAATCAAATAGAGATCCTTCATCTTGTAAGTATGATTTATCCCTTTGAAGAGTCGGAACCATTCGAGCGATTCTTTGATAAATTTTTTTAAGTCAGTCTTGTACTCAGTATTCCCGAAGTCAATAATCCTATTGAGCAGATCAATTTCCATTTGCTTTCTGCCAATGATGGCTTCCAGGCTCTTTGATCTTCTTTTCAAGCTCCCGGCTTTTATAGGTTTTCTGCTATTATCCTCAACAACCATACGTCGATTTTTCTTTAAATATCGACTAAATTATGAATCCATCCATAAATTGCTTGTTGAGATACCTGCAGTTCATCTGCAGCTTGGCCTACAGAACACTTCCCGGATTCAATGTCACGGACCGTTTGACGACGAATTTCCAGACTGAAAATTCGCTGTTGGCGTAGAGTAATTTTTCGTTCTTTGGTTTTCATAGGTCGATTTTTGGTCAACCTATTTCAGGCACGGACAATTGAATATTGAATATTCTCTCCTTCTCTGCGCAAGTCAATTTTCTTGTCTGCGCCGATCTGCGGGAAACGATAAAAGATTGAATATTGAAAATTGAATATTGAAAATTTCAGAATTCAGAATTCAGAATTCAGAATTTGCTTTCTAGCTTCTGGCTTTTGGCTTTTGGCTTTGAGCGCAGCCTCACTCTACCACAACATACGACTGATAGTGACTAAACTCACTCCTCCGTATACTGAATTTATCAAGACCCAGCACTTCACGAAGAGCAATCGTCTCACCCGGGAATTTAGGTTGATTGAGTTCATCGAAACCGATCACGGTTCCTTTCGTGATGTGTGGTTTAATAAGCTCCAGACACTTTTTCGTTGGCTCATAAATATCAAAATCAAAATAGGCGAGAGAAATGATGGTTTCAGGATGTGTCTTAAGATATTTTTCAAGTTCCACTCCTGCATCGCCTTTAACGAGTTCAAATTTCTGCATGTGCTCAAGCGGACTCTCTTTTTCAAGATTTCTGAGCACACTCTCTAAGTATTCTTTATAATTGGCCGTTACATTGTATCCGCCTTGAATGGCATAACGTTCCGCACCATCCTTTTCATGAACGGAAGGAAAGCCTTCCCACGTATCAAAACCGACAATGCGGCGACTGTAATTGAAGGGTTCGTAAATCGACCGCAGGCTTTGAAACAGGTTGAGGTTTTGTCCCCATCTCACACCGAATTCCATGATCACTCCATGGATACCGATGTTTTTTCTGTACAGATCGTTTACAAAGAGAAATTTGCGCAAGTCGGCCGGGTTCAGGAACAAACCCAGGTTTCGCATCATTTCTTCGTCCGGCAGCGGATTGTTTTTGAAAAGGTCGATCATCTCCTTCCGGTTATTCGCCTGATTGGAGTTGACCACACTAGGTGCAATGTTGATGTCTTTGTTTTTCATAATGCCGGACTTAGCTTATCCTCGTTGAACAGCGTGTTTTTCGATAGGTTTCAGTAAATTGAAAATATTAACAGGTAACAGTCGGATAGTTGCCCGTTTTGTAACATTTAAGCCGTTTTTTCATATAAAATTTATTCCTTCAAAACGAAAAGGGGTGAAGTGAAATGCTAATTTCACCGGGAGATAGAATTTCCGTCTCAAACTTCCGTCGTTCTTGAAAGAAGGAGAGCTTGCGTATGTGGTCGGCACAAAACCGGACTTATTTTTTAAATCGATATATCAACGGTGGATATTTCACTCCATCCGGCGGAATGCTTTCGGTATTCTTTCCGATGAAATTATTCAGGAAGAATTCCCGCGTGATGTCAAGAATGTATTCACGGAAACTTATTCAGTCGCCACAGGAGCAGATGAGCATTGATTTCCCGGCTTACACGGGAAAAAATGAGCATATCATCTTACTCAAAAATGAATTACAGTCGATTCGTCGTCACCTGGCAGGTGCTTTCGTTCATGGTAGCTTTGCAACAGGCGAAGAGATTTCCTACAGCGACTTCGACGGACTAATCATTCTTTCTCAGTCTACGCTGGCTGATGAAAAGCAATTGTCGGAAGTGGCTTTCACATTGCACACATTGAGAAGATACATGCACCGAATCGATCCGTTTCAACATCACGGATGGTTTGTTCTGGCTGAAAGTGATCTGGAAAATTATCCGGAATGGTTTCTTCCCGTAGCAGTTCTCAAACATTCGCGTTCACTTCTTGGTGAAATGTCTTTATTGCTTCGCGTCCAGGAAAAGCCTGACGTGGATTTCAGAAAATCATTCTTCCGCTTTTGTGAAAGCCTCCAACGAAAACTTTCTGATCGTCATCGTAACTGGAATTTGTATCAGCTTAAAGCGATCTTCAGTGAGTTTATGATGCTTCCTGCTTCTTATGTTCAGGCGAGAGATCGTAAAGGCATCTTCAAAAAATACAGCTTTCAGGAAATGAAGCGTGACTTTGGCGATGAAGAGTATGCCGTAATGGATGAAGTTTCTTCCATTCGAAACAACTGGGTAGTGGATCTGTCTGCAGGTGAGAGGGCATTTCTGGAACGGCTCGATTTCATCAGTTGGAAAAGAAGACAAACGATTTCACTCGAAGTTCCTGTCTTCATTCAGTCATTGATCAGCAATGGTCTGTTTACCCGTATGAACAATTTCACCGCCCTGGCTCGGCATAAAATTCAACTGTTGCCGTCATGAAGTCAGGAAAATATACTCTGATCGATATTCCTGTTTACGTTTCACCCGAATGGTATGAGGTAAATGTCAATGCTGTCTGTTCTGCTATTATGAATCATGGCAAGATCAGAAGCGTGTATCGTATCGGCAGTGTGACCACACCGGGTATTTCAGACCTTGATTTGATTGTTGTGTTCAAAGACGAAACATCCACTGCTTATGATCCGCTGGCAAAAGTGGACGAGCGCGGGAAGTATCTTTTTGTTCATCCGCTCTTTGGTGTGTGTGAAAGGCATTTTACTGAAATCGCAAAGCTTACTCATTTCCATAACTATCGTTTGATCGGAGGTGATGATGTTTATCCGAAGGAAACGATCGACAGTAAAACAGACGATCTGATACGCCGGCAAACGGCAACGGAGTTCATGGTGAAATTGTATTTCGTGATGTCAATGCAGATGAAATACCGTATCATCAAAGTGCGAACCTTCCTGCTTGAAGCGCGTGCACTTCACTATGACCTGGAGTTTCTTGGAGTAAAAGACGGAGAATTGCATTCGCTGGTTGATGAGGTTATTGCATTACGTTCAAAATGGTTTTTAAATCCGGGAGTGCAGGATGGTTTTGTGCCGTTGTTTGAACGGATTTATTTTTCACTCGAGAAAAAGCTGAGAGTGTTGTTGAAATCGTCACCGATGTTTACTCCCGGATTGACTTCCGGAAGTTTTTCTGCCAATGTTAAATGGCAGGCTTCAGCCGATCTGAAAATAGTAAGCAGTGGTTTTCCTTTCCCTTCTTTTCCTGCGGGAATGTTTAAACGTCGTTATTTCAACTTCCTGAATCGTTCTCATAAATTTACTTTGCATCTGCCTGTTAATTCCTCTCCTCCTGAAATGGTGTTGCGCAGATTTGAATTAACCAAAGAAATCACAGAGTACAACAAGAAGTTCATTCCATATTTTACTCCATTGGCTTCCAGCCTCAGACTGCAATAGAAAATGAAAATTCTCTGGCAAAGTAAAAGTCCTAATGTGGCTCTTGCATATTCGCAGGGGTCGGATTCAGCTTTTATCAACGGAGGGAATGCCTATGATGTGGAAGCAGTCAGAGTGCTTTCACAGAATTTTGATATTGGCGTGGATAATTTCACCATCCGACGAAAGGGGGAGTCTGTTCTGAAATATTGGTGGAGAATGTCGCGCTATAAGGCTCCTGCAGAATTATTGATCATGGAGCCGTTTCCTATCGTTTATGGAAATCGAAGCGATGCTCAGAAATCCATTGCCATGATTCATCACATCGATCCTGTGATCATGAATGATGGCATCTATCACCGATGGTATTTCAACCGTCTGCTTCGCAGAGCCAGATATTGTGATATGATCGTCACCGTTTCCGAGTACTGGAAAAATTATTTCGTACAGCAGGGTTCAACACATGTAGAGGTGATCTATAATTCATTCGATCCGGAAAAGTATGGTGCGGTGAAGGAGTCTGAAACTTCTTTTCGTCAGCGTCTGGGAATTCCGACCGACAAAAAAATTGTGTACATTGGAAATGCTCTCAAAGAAAAAGGAGTGTACGAAGTCTACGAAGCTTTGAAATCTTCGCCATATCATCTGGTCATGACCGGTAAGGAAAATAAAGCACCCGGACTTCCGGTGCAGCATTTGAATTTGTCGAGAGAAGATTATCTTTCTTTGTTAAAATTTTCTTCGGTGGTCATTTCATTTTCATTGATGGTAGAAGGGTGGAACAGAATTGCACACGAAGCTTTGCTGAGCGGCACACCGGTTATTGGCAGCGGTTCCGGCGGCATGCATGAGTTACTTTCCGGCGCAGGACAGCCCATCGTAGATGCTCAGGAGAATCTTGCTTCTGCAGTGGAGCAGGTTCTTGCCTCAAGAGAGGAATATGTGAAACGGGGATATGCGTATGTTCATAAATTTGATAAGACGTATTTTCTTCGTCGATGGAAAGAAGTTGTTGAAACAGTAATGGAAGGCAAGGTGAAAATTTAATCATGTGCGGCATCAACGGTATATTCGGATTTGATCATGAGCTGAGCGAGGGAAAAAGCCTCGTCTCGGCGATGAATGTTTCTATCCGTCATCGCGGTCCCGATGATCAGGGCTACTGGAGTAATGAGCGCGGCACACTTCACTTTGGTCACCTCCGGCTGAGCATCATTGATCTTTCCCCTGCAGGACATCAGCCCATGATTTCAGATCGTGGTACATCAATCGTTTTCAATGGAGAGATTTATAATTACATTGAACTGCGTGATCGTTTTTTCAAAGATGTACCTCTAAAGAGTAATTCAGACACGGAGATATTCTCTTACTCTATGAAAAATTTGGTGAGCATTGCCTTGATCATCTCAATGGCATGTGTTGCCTTTACTATATGGGATCCGCAAAAAGAAGAATTATTTATTGCGCGTGACCGATCAGGAAAGAAACCGTTTTATTATAGCTTCAACGAAGGAAAATTTGCTTTCTCTTCAGAGTTGAAGGCATTGCTCACCTTGCCATGGATGAAACGTGAGCTGGATGAAAATGCTTTGTATCATTTTCTGACGTTCAATATGCTGACACCGCCGCAAACTATGTTTCGCGGCATCAGTAAGCTGGAGCCGGGATATTCAATGCATGTAAAAAAGAACGGGGACTTTGAGTTACGTCCGTTCTGGGAAGTGAATTACAATAATGCTATTGCCGGCAAGAGTGAAAGCGAAGCCGCTGAAATTATCCGGACATCATTTGACAAGGCCTTACGTTACCGCATGGTAAGTGACGTGCCTGTCGGTGCATTTCTCAGTGGAGGTGTAGACTCGAGCGCTATCGTAGCAGGAATGGCAGGCATGACTTCAAGGCCGGTGAATACGTTCAGTATTGGTTTCGAAGGACAACAATCGTACGAGGAAAGATTTTGGGCATCAAAGGTTGCCAAAGAATACAAAACCAATCACCGGGAAATTGTAGTTACCTCAGATGATATTGAATCGTTTCTTCCTCGGGTTGTCAGCATTTTTGACGAGCCAATGGCTGATGAAACATGCATACCGATTTACTTTCTTTCTCAGAAAGCCAGAGAGTCGGGAAGCATAGTCGTACTCACAGGCGATGGCAGCGATGAACTTTTCGCCGGCTATCGCAACTGGCGAAAATATATTCGGTTGTTTCCGTGGTATGAGAAATATTCGAAGTTGCCACGTTTCGTCCGCAATATGATTTTGTCAGGCGGAAAAATGCTTCGACCTGATTCGAATGCCGTGGAAATGCTTTCGCGTGCAGCGAATGGTCACGACTTTTTCTGGCTGGGCGCACGAAGTTTCAAAGAGGCAACAAAAGATCGTTTTCTAACCCGCGACTTTTTGTCGAGAGCCGGAATTCCTGCTTCGCATGCAGTGATTGATGGATACAGGAAAATGTATGAAGATGCCAGAAGAGGTGGAGGCCGTAGTTTCAATTACACCGACTGGATGTGTTATCTCGGATTTAAATTCATCGTACCGAATTATTACCTGTATCGGATGGATCATCTGGGAATGGCAAATAGCATCGAAATACGTTCACCGTTTCTCGATTATGAATTCGTGAATATAGCTTTGTCTGTAAATCCGGATTTCAAACTTGTCAATAACGAACCAAAGCACATTCTCAAGAAGGCACTCGAACCTGTACTTTCAAAAGAAATTCTCTATCGTAAGAAGATGGGATTCTGTGTGCCGATCCGCGAGTGGGCCGGCGAAATCATGATCGATTACATCGAAAAAAATCTGAAAACGTTTTGTGACATTCACCCGATGTTCAAATACGATGAGTTGAATGGATTGCTTCGTGAATTAAAATCAGGCAGGGAGACTTCGGTGAATAAACTCTGGACATTGTATTTTCTAATCGCCTGGTTCAAACGCTGGCTCGACTGACATGAAAAAAGTGGTCATAGTTACCAATATTCCCAATCCCTATCGTGTGCCGCTCTTTAATGAGTTGAACAGGCAGATGACAGCGGAAGGATTATCTATGACTGTAATTTTCGCTGCCGAAAGTTATGCACGACGAAAATTTGTTCTCGATAAATCAGAAATGAAATTCGATTATCGCTTTCTTAATTCATCAGCAATTCAGCTTGGCGACAGCGAGAAAACCGTTTTCTCTTATCGCGGATTACAAGTTGAGTTAAATAAAATCAAACCCGACGTCGTTATTACTCCCGGCTTTTCACCTGCAACAATGTCGGTGGCCATGTGGAAAGTAGTACACCGTTGTAAGCAAATTATCTGGAGCGGATCATTGACGCCGGAATCAGCCGGTGCTTCCCTCTTGCGCAGGCTTCAAAGGAAAATACTGATGAAGTTTACTGATGCCACACTGGCTTATGGTAGTCTGGCAAAAAAATACCTTGTCAGTATCGGGTCTCCCGAACGCAGATCGTTCATTGCCATCAATACAGTAGACACGGAGTTTTTCAGAAGTGAAACTGAAAAGCTGAGATCTGTTCCGGATAACAGT